>NZ_JAUHJM010000028.1:0-1308 GCF_032381235.1 Bradyrhizobium sp. SZCCHNR1053 | reverse complement strand
GTAGCGCGAGCATCGATTGATACTTGCGTTTTCGAGGAGGCTCGCGAAGGTGGCGCCCCAACGCGCGTTTTCTGCGGCGCAAGCAACGGATGGTTGGTTGTGGAATGATTGCTTGCAGCAAGGATGCAACGAGCTGCTGCAGGACCCGCCAAGCGCCAGGCGTCGTTAAGCGGCCTGCGTCCAGTGGGGAGAGTCCTCGAAGTCGCTGGCAAGCGGCTCGAGCAACAGGATGATCAGGAGGTGGGCCAGCAGGTAGGGCTTGGCAGAGCGCGGATCGGTTCCTGGCGGCGTCTTGAGGCCAATCAGACTCTTCAGTCGCTTGAACCCAAGCTCGATCCGCCATCGCAATCGATAGAGCGCAAGCACATCTTTGGTGGAGAACTCGTCCCGCGCGAGCGACGTGATCAGAATGACCCAATCCGCAGCCTCCAAAGTTTCTTTGGAGATGATGCGGTTTTCATCTTTTGCGTCTTGCCGGGCTTTACGCCGAGAAGCAGCAGCCGCACCGGTGGGCTTCTTGATTGCGACCAGACGCATAGCCAGAGGCGCGCCGCCCTTGCGCTTGATCCAAATCTCCCGATCGACCAGTCCGCGCGCCTTCGCGGCACGCAATTGGGCCATCAGATCGAACGGAAGGCCTTTGGCGTCAAGCCAACGTGCGTTCTTCCAGCCCGCTCGGATCAAAACGTCGGCCCCGGCTTCGCGGACGGCCGCAATGCGGTCAGGTTGCAGATAAGCGCGGTCAGCAATGCGGATCTCGTTCTTGACCACTGGTATCCGGTCAAACGTTTCGCCCTCTTGCTGATCTGTCAGCTCGAAGTGACCAAAGCGCTCATAGGGCAGATCAAATGCGCTATGAACGCGCCAAAGCTCACTGTTCTTGCGCGCAGCCGGTCCCGCCTGAGGCACTGTCGTCGCATCGATGATGCGGATCAGGCGGCCTTGGCTCGCCTTCGGAGCTGCCGCAGCGAGCAAGCCCTCCACCAGCACCGCAAACCAATCACCACATTGACGCAGCCGATAGAACAACGCCACGCTGGTGAGGTCGGCAAGGCCAACAGAAGCCGCCCATGCGGCTGTCGATCTCAGCCCTCTTTCACCCAAACAATAGGCCAGCATCAGCCGAAGTAACGTCACCGCATCTGGAATCTGCCGCCGACGCGCGAAGGCCTTCGTCTGGCGCGCAGTTTTCTCGAGCTGCGCAGCCCCGCCCAGCTGCGCAACCACTCTCGTCCAGTCCTCGTTCAGGAGCGATTCGTCTGCCATCCCCTGTTCGAATCACGGCGGATTCCAACACTCAAGCATAAA
>NZ_JAUHJM010000027.1:0-1441 GCF_032381235.1 Bradyrhizobium sp. SZCCHNR1053 | reverse complement strand
GGGCTACGGGATGCCCGAAAGCGATTCCAAGCGATTTCTGGATGTGATTCAAAGTTTTCGACCGGTTCGGTGGAGAGCTTTGAATGTCATTTGGCGATATTCGAGTTGCGGAGCGGGCTGACTGGCTGATCGAACGGGTGGCGACAGCAGGCACGCTGGTCTTGCGGAAGTTGGGGGAGACGCGAGCCGGCGAGAAGGCCATTCACCGATTTCTGTCCTCGCACCACGTCTCGGTCGATCGGATCGTCGAGACGCTGGCGGCTCGGACTGCGGCTCAATGCGTGGGACGGCGTATTCTGGCGATCCAGGACACGAGCGAGATCAATTTCTCCGGCCGTGACAAGAAGCGGCGCGGCTTCGGTCCTGGCGGGGACGGAAAAACACCCGGCTTCTTCATCCATCCCGTGATTGCCCTCGACGTCGAGAGCGAGGCGGTGTTGGGACTTGTCGACGCGGAAATCTGGACGCGCTCAGCCGGACGAGTTCCGGCTCGCCGCAAGCGAGCGATCGAGGATAAGGAGTCGATACGCTGGCTGTATGGCTGTATGGCTGTCAGGCGGCTGCCGGCGTCTTATCGGAGGCGGCCAGCGTCACGATGGTCGCCGATCGCGAAAGCGACATCTACCCGTTGTTTACGCGTAAGCCGGAAGGGCTCGATCTGATCGTGCGTGCTGCGCAGGATCGCTGCCTGTCCGATGGCAGAATGCTGTTTGCAGCGCTTGCCGAGACGAAGGTGCTGAAAACAAGCCTCGTCAAGGTGGCGCCGCGCGGCCCCGGCGATAAAGGGCGCGGGGCGACCGTCGAGCTTCGCGCCGGAAGCGTGTCTCTTGCCCGGCCACAGAGCCTGAAACGATCAGAGGCCTGCGATGCCATCGAAATGACTTTGATACAGGCGCGTGAGATCGATGCGCCCGCCGGCAAAACACCGTTGTTGTGGCATCTGCTCACGACCCATTCCGTTGCCAGCGCGGCAGATGCCGAACAGATCATGCAACTCTATCGATTGCGCTGGCGCATCGAACAGGTCTTCCGTGCTCTCAAGAGCGATGGCTTGGCTCTCGACGACAGTCAGGTCATCGATGCCGATCGCATGTTCAATCTCGCGGCGATCGGGCTTGCTGGCGCTATCCGGACCATCCAGCTTGTCGACGCCAGAGACGGCAGTCCCCGTCCCATGAGCGACGTGATCGACCCGGCCTTCAGACCAGCTCTGGGGCACCTATCAAAAACGCTCGAAGGCAAGACCGCGCGGCAGCAGAACCCACATCCTCCCGATTCCCTCGCGTTCGTCGCATGGATCGCGGCACGCCTCGGCGGCTGGAATTGCTACGGTAAACCACCAGGGCCAAAGACAATGCGAGACGGCTGGGATCGTCTCGCTGCAATGCTTGAAGGCTATCTACTTGCAACCCAAAGCATAAAACCGGGAATCCCGTAGCCC
>NZ_JAUHJM010000026.1:0-1613 GCF_032381235.1 Bradyrhizobium sp. SZCCHNR1053 | reverse complement strand
GTTTGCCGAGACCCTCGGGCTCGAGCGCGTCGGGATCCATGACAACTTCTTCGATCTCGGCGGCCATTCGCTGCTCGTGACGCATTTGGTCTCGAAAATCCGTGCTGCTTTCGGGGTCGAGCTGCCGCTTGGTACGCTGTTTGAAGTTTCGACCATCTCCGGGCTCGCTGAACGGCTCGATCAGGCCGAGGCGGCAGCACGACCGACTCTTCGGCCGGGCCCTCGTCCGGAGGTGATCCCGCTCTCGTTCGCGCAAAGTCGCCTGTGGTTCCTCAACCATCTCGAAGGACAAAGCCCACACTATAATCTCACGCTCGCATTGCGTCTTCGCGGTGCCCTCGATCGCGACGCCCTCGAAGCCGCCCTCGCCGATTTGGTCGAGCGGCATGAGAGTCTGCGAACCGTCTTCCCGGAGACGGCGGGCACACCCCGCCAGCTGATCCTCGATGCTGAAATCGCTCGGCCGATCCTCGCGGTGGCGGCAACCACTGAGGCCGAGCTTCCCCAGGCGCTCAACATGGCCGCGAGCCGCGGCTTCGATCTCGCCGTCGAACCGCCGCTCCGCGTCGATCTCTTCGTCCTCGCGCCGCGCGACCAGGTTCTGCTGCTGTTGATCCATCATATTGCCGGCGACGGAGCTTCGCTCGGGCCGCTGGCTCGCGATCTCGCTACCGCTTATGCTGCGCGTAGTGAGAAGCGCGCGCCTGTCTTCGAGCCGCTGCCCCTGCAATACGCCGACTACACGCTTTGGCAGCACGCGCTGCTCGGCAATGAGGAGGATCCCGAGAGCCCGGTCGCGCGCCAGTTGGAGTATTGGAAGAGGGCGCTGCATGGCCTGCCGGAGCAACTGGAGCTGCCGGTTGACCGTTCCCGGTCGCCTGTTCCCAGCCATCATGGTGATACTGTCGCGTTCGAGATCACCCCCGAAGTGCACCAGGGGCTGCTGATGCTGGCGCGCGAACAGCAGGCCAGTCTCTTCATGGTGCTCCAAGCCGGCCTCGCTGCGCTGCTCACGCGGCTGGGCGCAGGTACGGACATCCCAATCGGCAGTCCGGTGGCGGGGCGCAGCGATCACGCGCTCGACGACTTGATCGGATTTTTCGTCAACACCGTGGTACTGCGCAGCGACACCGCTGGAAATCCAAGCTTCCGCGAACTGGTGGATCGCGTGCGCGCCGCCAATCTCGATGCCTACGCGAATCAGGATTTGCCGTTCGAGCGCCTCGTCGAGGCGATCAATCCGACACGGTCTCTGAGACGCCACCCGCTCTTCCAGGTGATGCTCGCGTTACAGAACGCTGGTACGCTCAGCCTTGATATGCCCGGTCTCACCATCGTCCCGCAACCGATGAGCAGCAGAGCTGCCAAATTCGATCTGGCCTTGATCTTGACAGAGAGTCGTGGCCAGCACGGTGGGTCAGCTGGGATCGAAGGCACGATCGAATACAGTACGGATCTGTTCGAGCGGAAAGCCGTCGAAGCCATCGCCACGCGTTTGGTGCGCCTGCTCGAATCTGCAACCGCCGCGCCGGATCAGCCGATTGGCGCAATCGACATTCTCGACGCGGCGGAGCGGCGTCGGGTGCTGGCGGAGTGGAATGACACGGTGCGCG
>NZ_JAUHJM010000025.1:0-1646 GCF_032381235.1 Bradyrhizobium sp. SZCCHNR1053 | reverse complement strand
TGGTGCCGGACGAGGACGTGCCGGTGACGAAGGTGAAGGTGGTGCCGTTGACGACCAGCGTCTCACCGGAGGTGATGCCGGTGGCGAGGTTGTTCGACGCGGTGCCCGCCGTGCCCGACAGCTTGGTCGAGCCGGTGATCGCCACCGCGCTCGAGGTATTGTCGTTGTTCACGACCGAGCCGGTCACAGCTGTCGAGCTGGAGCCGAGCAGGTCGGTGGCGGTCGCCCCGGTCAGAGCCGCCGAGGTCACGCTGGACTTGGTCGAGTAGCCCACGGAGCTCTGCAGCACCTGGTTGGCGATCGACTTGGCGCTGTCGACGAGCTTCTGCAGCGAGGTGATGCCGGTGTTGGCGGCCTGCAGCACCTGCACGCCGTTGCCGATGCCGTCGAGCAGATTGGAGATGTCGGAAGCGCGGTTGTCGAGACCCTGGGCGGTGAAGAAGTTGGTCGGATTGTCGAGCGCCGAGTTGACCTTCTTGCCCGTGGAGAGATTGTTCTGGGTGGTGGCGAGGAGCTGAGCCGTCGACTGAAGCGAGAGCAGATTCTGACGCACCGACGCCGAGAGAACAATACCTGACATTTTCATACCCTTCTGGTGTGAAACAAACTGCCCGATCCATTCAGGATCAAGGCGAAGCCCGTCGGTGACTGCACCACCGGGCGACGGGCGTTAAGGTAAATGCGACCGGCTAACAAACAGTGAAGTCACGGCCGCTCGCGGTCCCCGATGCGCGGCATCGGCACGGCCGCGCAGCGGTGATTCGCCGCGGATCACCTTGAAAACACCGCATATTCGCCGGGCGTGCGCGGCCGTTTACCGTCCGTTAACCATGATCGGAAAGGATTGCTGCGCGCCGACCGATCGAGCGCGCAGACTCCCCGCGCGATCTAGACTGGCAGCTGGACCGGTCGTCGGCCTCGACGCAGCAGGTTCGGCGCCACGCCGATGCGGCAACGGAGAATGAGAATGGCCCTGAAAGTCGAACTGAAGCCGCATGAGCGCATCATCATCGGCTCCTGCGTGATCACCAACACCGACCAGCGCGCGCGTCTCCTGATCGACGGCGAGAACATTCCGATCCTGCGCGAGAAGGACATCCTGACGCCGGAGACGGCCGACACGCCGGCCAAGCTCGTCTATCTTGCGGTCCAGCTGATGTACATCTCGCCGGGGGCAGACGCGGATCACGGCACCTATTTCAACCTGCTGCGCGACATCATCACGACGGTGCCGAGCGCCTGGCCGATCATCGAGGCGATCAACGGCCATATCCTCAACGGCGATCTCTACCAGGCGCTGAAGGAAGCCAAGAAGCTCGTCGCCTATGAGAAGAAGCTGATCGAGCAGGCTGAAGCCGAACAGCAGGACAAGCCGGTGAGCTCGGCGGCCTGAGCCTCCGCCGAACACATCGTAGATCGAAGGCCCGGCCCCGCCCATGGCGGGCCGGCTTTTTTGTCCTGACGGGCTCGTCGCTATACGCCATCCGAACCGTCGGCCCCCCTCCTCGTTCCCTCCAATGAAAAGCGGCGGGGTTTCCCCCGCCGCCTTCGTTGTCGAGATGCGATGCCTGCGGATCAGCGCAGCAGCTGCAGCACGCTCGCCTGCGACTGGTTGGCGAGCGACAGCGCGGACACCGCGATCGACT
>NZ_JAUHJM010000024.1:0-2227 GCF_032381235.1 Bradyrhizobium sp. SZCCHNR1053 | reverse complement strand
GCTGGGATCGTCTCGCTGCAATGCTTGAAGGCTATCTACTTGCAACCCAAAGCATAAAACCGGGAATCCCGTAGCCCCTTGTGGGAGAGGGTGGTTTCCATGCGGAGCATGGAAACCGGGTGAGGGGTTGCCCCGGGCTCAGGCTTGAGTGTGTGGCACCAACCCCTCACCCAAGTGAGTTCGCTGCTTCCGTCGGTGTAGCCCTCTCCCACAAGGGGAGAGGGCGCATTCATCAATCCCGTGAGGGGCTGATCTTTCGATCGCGTTCGCCGGTTGATTAGTTCAAGGTTTGTTTGAATCCGCGGGGCAAGCTCGGTGCACCTTCTCCCTTGTGGTGGCATGATCGACCGGCGGCGCGGTCATACTGGGTGAAGGGTCTCTCTCGGTTCGCTCAGCTTTACGAGAATGTCCTCGAGAACGGCCGAGCGTTGAAGGAGCACCTCGTTGTTCCAGTACCTCGCAACTCTAAACCCCTCTCTTGCGAGCACTTCCTCTCTCGTCCGATCACGCACCGCGTCGGCATGCTGACTGCCATCGATCTCGATGACCAGGCGCTGCTCGAAGCAGACGAAATCGAGGATGTAGTCCCGGAACGGCACTTGTCGTCGAAACTTGAACTGCGACAGGCGGCGGTCGCGCAGCAGCCGCCACATAGCAGCTTCGGCATCAGTTGGCTCCCGACGCATTGCTTTCGCGAAGCCGCGGATGCGCTTGGCCGTTGGTCGATGATGCGGTGCTTGCGTCACCACCCCCACCCTGCGATGCGACCTAATCCTCTCCCACGAGAAGGTATACGGAGCCCGCAGTATACGCTAGTTCCATCCCCCTTCACTTTCCCCGCTTCATCCCCAAATACGCCCCATGACAACCAATTCCCCCGAAACCGACATCAACCTCGATACCAGCCGCGCGCCCTCGGCGGTGCCGGTCGACGACGCCGTGCTGCCGTTCGAGGTCGCGGCGCTCGATCTGCGCGGGCGACTGACCCGCATGGGTCCCGCGCTCGACGATATCCTCACCAAGCACGCCTATCCCGCGCCCGTGGGCAAGCTGCTCGGCGAGGCCATCGTGCTGACGACCTTGCTCGGCTCCTCGCTGAAATTCGACGGCCGCTTCATCCTGCAGACCCAGACCGACGGGCCGGTGTCGTTCCTGGTGGTCGACTTCCAGGCGCCCGACCGGCTACGCGCTTACGCACGCTATGACGAGGCGCGACTGCAAGAGCTGAAGGATTCGGCCAAGGACTCCGGCGGCCTGCTCGGCAAGGGCCATCTGGCGATGACCATCGATCAGGGCGCCGACATGAGCCGCTACCAGGGCCTCGTCGCGCTTACCGGCGGCAGTCTGGAGGAGGCCGCGCATGAATACTTCCTGCGCTCCGAGCAGATCCCGACCCGTGTGCGCCTCGCCGTCGGCGAGGAGTGGAGCGGCGGCAAGCACCGCTGGCGCGCCGGCGGCCTGCTGACGCAGTTCCTGCCCCAGGCGCCCGACCGCCTGCGCCAGGCCGATCTGCATCCCGGCGATGCGCCCGAGGGCACCGAGCTGCATGCGGTCGAGGAAGACGAGGCCTGGATCGAGGGCCAATCGCTTGTCGCGACGGTCGAGGATATCGAGCTGATCGACCCGGCGCTGTCCGGCGAGCGGCTGCTGTATCGTCTGTTTCACGAGCGCGGCGTCCGCGTGTTCGACACCGTGCCGCTGCAGGCGCGCTGCTCCTGCTCGCGCGATGCGGTCGCCAACATGCTGAAGAGCTTCTCGCCCCAGGACCGCGCCGACATGGTGCAGGACGACAAGGTCGTCGTCACCTGCGAGTTCTGCTCCTCGGTCTATCATTTCACTCCGCACGAAGCCGGCGTGACGGAGAATTGACTCTGTTGCGCTCGCTCCGCGCGTCGTAGCGATCGTGGTCGAGCGACAGCCCTCCGTACGTCATCGCGAGCGCGTCGTCGCTTCGCTCGTCGCGATGACGCTCGATAGGCGGCGGCGGCGTCGCGCGGCGTCGGAGAGAATGTCGGGAGTTCGTGTGCGCCGGCGATTTCCATTAGTTCGTTGTTGAAAATCGGCTTTCTCGCTGAAAGACGCCTCATCCTTGCCCGTCGCGTTGATTGGTCGCAGCAACAAACAACTTGTGCCGTCGGGCAAATCACTGGCACATTTCCGCGCATCCTGTTGCCGCATGAGGGGCGTTTCGCGACCGTCACGGACCGTTGGCAGTGGGAGGCGATGG
>NZ_JAUHJM010000023.1:0-35257 GCF_032381235.1 Bradyrhizobium sp. SZCCHNR1053 | reverse complement strand
TCATCTTGATCCTCCGAGGGCCGGATGGTTCGGAAATCCAATCCTAACCCTTCTTGACCACCCGCCGCCCCATAGGACCTGTGGTTCCTGCCCCGTGCATTCCTTTCCGCACGGGGGCCGCAGGAATCAGCCGATGCCTGGTCTTCCCTGCGCCCTCGATGCCGTGAGGGCTTCGCTGCACAAAGCTCGGGCGCCTGACGCGCCGCGACAACGCAACTCCGTGGGACTCGACACCCAATCGGGTGGAACTGGTGAGAACCGGCCCTTTCAATTATCGCATGTTAATTCGAGCGATCGTCGCGTAATGTCGTGCTGGTTGTTCTCTGGCATAAGTTCGCGTGAACGGACGTTTTCAGCCCAAAGACTAATTAGTTCGCCGGCGTTCGGACGGCACGGATAGCAAACCATTAATGTAGGGTTGGTATCGTGCATACAGTCCACGCAACGAGAACCAGAAAATGCGACACCTGACTGTCTATCAGCGTCTCGCGGCGATCATCGCCGTGATGTCGATCGCACTGTTCGCCGTCTCCGCCATGCAGATCCTGATGCTGCGCGGAACCGTTCTCGAGGAGCGGCAGACCATGGTCCGCAACCTCGTCGAGTCCGCCGTCAAGGTGCTGAGCTATTATGACGCCGCGGCGACCGCCGGCAAGGTCGCGCCGGAGCAGGCGCGGCAGCAGGCCTACGCCGCGATCGGCGCAATGCGCTGGGGCCAGTACAACGACTATCTCGGCGTCTACGGAACCGGATCGTCGGATGCGGGCGTGACCTATGTCCATGCCAACCCGAAATACATCAACGTCAACCGCTGGGACTTCAAGGATTCCACCGGCAAGCTCCTGATCCAGGACATCGTGCGCACGGCGCGCGCCGGCGGCGGCTTCGTCGAGTACAAGGTGCCGCGCGCCGGGGGGACGACCGAGCTGCCGAAGATGTCCTACGTCGGCGCCTATGGCAGCGGCGACAAGATGCTGGCGATCCAGGCCGGCGTGTATGTCGACGACATCGACGCAGTCGTCTATCAGCGTGCGATGTGGGCCGGCTTCGGCGCGCTTGCCGGTCTGCTGGTCGCCGCGGTCGTCGCCTTCTGGCTCGGACGCAGCGTCGTCGTTCCGCTCGACCGCACCTGCGTCGTGATGGACGAGCTGACCAAGGGCAATCTGGGCCTCGAGGTGCCGTTCACCGATCGCAGGAACGAGATCGGCCGCATGGCGCGCAGCCTGCAGATCTTCAAGGACCATCTCGCCGAGAGCGAGCGCCTCCGGGCCGAGCAGGAGCAGTCCAAGCAGCAGGCCGCTGAGGAGCGCCGCACGGTGCTGGTGCGGATCGCCGACGAGTTCGAGCGCTCGATCGGCGGCGTGATCCAGACCACCGCGACCGCGGCCGGCGAGCTGCAGACCTCCGCGCAATCGATGTCGAGCATCGTCGCCGGCACGACGGATCAGAGCGCGAAGGTGGCCGCGGCCGCCGAGCAGACCGCCAAGAACGTGCAGACGGTGTCGGCCTCCGCCGAGCAGTTGTCGTCATCGATCCAGGAGATCGCCAAGCAGGTCACGCAGTCGTCGTCGATCGCCCAGAACGCGGTCGGGCAGGCGACGCGGACGGAGGCGATGGTCGACAGGCTGGTCCACGCGTCGCAGAAGATCGGCGAGGTGATGGCGCTGATCCAGACCATCGCCGGCCAGACAAACCTGCTGGCGCTGAACGCCACCATCGAATCGGCGCGTGCCGGCGAGGCCGGCAAGGGCTTCGCGGTCGTCGCCAACGAGGTCAAGGCGCTGTCGGCGCAGACCGCCAAGGCGACCGAGGAGATCACCAGCCAGATCGAAGCCATCCGCGACGCCACCGGCTCGACGGTCAACGCAATCCGCGAGATCGGCGCGACCATCGGGCAGATGAACGAGATCACCGACGCGATCGCAGCCGCGGTCGAGGAGCAGGGCGCTGCGACCAAGGAAATCGCCCGCAGCGTGCAGCAGGCGGCGCAGGGCACGCAGGGGGTCATGCAGCACATTGTCGGCGTGCGCGAGGCGTCCGGCCAGGTCGGCGCCGCGGCGGCACAGGTGTTGAGCGCGGCCTCGCAGCTCGGCAGCCAGTCGGATCAGCTCAAGACCCAGACCGGGCGATTCCTCGGCAACGTCCGCGCGGCGTGACGTCGGCGGCGGATGGTGACAGCTCACCCTCCGCCGATCTCCACGAGACGGTCGAGCAGCGCGGCCTGCGCCGGATTGATCCGGACCCTCGCCTCGGCGAGGTCGAACCAGGCGGCGCGGTCCACCTCGGGAAAGCGCTGGATACGGCCGCTGCGCGGCGGCCATTCGAGCTCGAACGCGTTGCTGGTGATGCTGCCGGCATCGAGGTCGGTCTCGGCGGCGAATGCCTCGACCACCTTGCCGCCGCGCTGCTTGATCTCGCCGAGCGGCAGCAGCGACGCCGTCAGCGTCGTGCCGAGCTCCTCGGCAAATTCGCGCCGCGCCACCGCCTCGGCCTGCTCGCCGGCGCCGAACTCGCCCTTCGGGATCGACCAGGCGCCGAGATCCTTGTTGCGCCAGAACGGGCCGCCGGGATGCACCAGGAGCACTTCCAATCCGTTGGAGGTCCTGCGAAAGGCGAGCACGCCCGCGCTGCGTGCCGGCATCGCCTCATGCCTCGCCGGTGCGCTGGATGAGGTCGCGCTCCCAGCCGAACACCGAACGGCCGTCGAGCTCTGGCGAGGCGGCGCGCTCGGTCGCGATGTAGGCATCGAGCGAGGGGCCGGTCGCGCTGCGCTCCAGCCGGCGGGCCTGCTCGTCGAGCCGCTTCAGCGCCGACAGTGCCTCGTCGCGGCCGAGCTTGGCGTTGCCGACGGCCGATTTGAGCACGCGGATGGTCTCGTCATAGACCTTGATCGGCACCGGATAGGGATGCCGGTCCTTGCCGCCATGCGCCAGCGAGAACCGTGCCGGGTCGCTGAATCGATACGGCGCGCCATGCACGACCTCGGCGACCATGGCGAGCGAGCGCACGGTGCGGGCGCCGACGCCCGGCGTCAGCAGCAGGTCGGGGAAGTCGACCGGGCCGCGCTCGGCGGCCGCCGCGAGCGTGCCGTGCAGCCGGCGGGCGAACACGTCCTTCGGCCTGACGTCGTGATGCGCGGGCATGACAAGATGCGGCAGCAGGCCCTGGGCGGGCTCCGGCGTGCTCAGCCGTTCGAACTCCGTGACGACGCGGTCGGGGCCGAGATCGGTGAGCAGCTCGAGCTGGGCGTGGCGCGACGGCGCGGCGCGCTTGTCGGTGAGGTTGACGATCTCGCCCTGGACGGGACCATCGATGGCGCTGTGCGGCGCGTCGACGAAGCTCGCAAGCTGCTGCGAATGCCAATGGTAGCGCCGGGCCTGGCGCGCGTCGCCGTTCATGCCCTGCTGCACCACGGACCATTTGCCGTCCGATGTGACGAAGAAGCCGTGCAGATAGAGGTCGAAGCCGTCCTGCACCGCGGCGCTGTCGACCTTGGCGACGAGCTTGCTGGTCCGGACCAGCTCCTCGCCGTCGAGGCCGAGCCGGTCGCTGAGCAGGCGCAACTCGTCGGGCGTCTTGCGCGAATGCTCACCGCGGCCGCCGCAGACGTAGATGCCGAGCTCGCCGGACAGCGGCTTCAGCCCGCGCTTCAGCGCGCCGATCACGCTCGTGGTAATGCCGGAGGAATGCCAGTCCATGCCCATGACGGCGCCGAACGACTGGAACCAGAACGGATGCGACATCCGCGCCAGGAATTCGTCGCGGCCGTAATGATGCACGATCGCCTGGGTGATGATGGCGCCGAGCGAGGCCATGCGCGTGCCGAGCCAGGCCGGGACGCGCCCGGAATGGAGCGGAAGATCGGCGCTGCCGGTGCGTCGGGCCATCGGAACCTTGCAAGCGAAGTGTGTCGTGCCAATCTAACAGATAGCGCGCGATTGTGCGATCGCCCCCGATGAAAGGCGGGCTGTGGCGCTATCCGGTTTGCCCGAGATGGCCGATCCAGTTCCTGAACAGCGTCTGCGCGGCGCTTTCGGCGGCGAGATCGGGCCGCAGCGTCAATCCCGGGAGCTCGGCCGCCAGCGTCGGGTCGCGCCTTTCCTTGGCCCGCCACTCGAACGCGTTGAGCACCGCCTCGCTCTCGGCGCTGAAATAGGATTTCGGCAGCCGCGGGTAGTCGTCGCGCTGCCCGGCGAGAAACCGCGCGATGTCACGCATGTATTCGCGCTGCAGGGAGAGCGCGTCATACTCGGGATGGCCCTGAAAGAACACGAACCGGCTCGGCATCGAGCGCGCGAAAATGTCGACGCCGACCTCCTCCGACCGCGTCAGGATGTCGTACCCGCGCTCCGCCAGCAGCGGCTCGTTGACGGCGTTGAGGCGGGAGTGCGGCACCTTGAGCGGCAAATGGATGCCGTGCGTGAGCCAGTCGTCCTGGACCTTCACGCAGTCGAAGATGCCGGAGCATTTGCTCGCAAGCCGCTGCCGCTCGATGTCGTCCAGGTGCAGCACGGCCGCGTGGGCCGCGAGACACGACCAGATGGTCGAGCGCGTGTTGGTTCTGGCCCAGTCGATCACGGAGGTGAGGTCCGACCAATAGGGCTCGTCGCGCAAGGCCGCGGCGACAGGCTCGGCGCCGGTCACGATCAGGCCGTCGATGCCGAGCCGATCGAGCGACCCGATGTCCGCGTAGGACTGGGCGACGTGGCTCCTGGCCGCTTGCGAGCGCAAGATGGAGGGCAGCGAGAAGCAGTGCAGGCGGATGCGGACGTGCTGCGGCGCGCACTGCTGCAGCAGGCGGGCGATCTGGAGATCGGTCGCCTTCAGGGCGCTGTCCGGCATGTTGTTGACGAGGCCGATCGAAAGCTCGATCGGGCGCCCTCTGCGGTCGTCGAACTCGGCGGGCGCGAGGGCAGGGCTCGCGATCCTGCGATGTCGGTCGAACAGCAGGGTCATCGGCTGATCGCTCTACTCCGCCGCATCCAACTGACGCGGACGAGGGCAGGCCTGGGCGAGAGCCTGGTCGAGATCCTCGATGATGTCACTGACATGCTCGATGCCGATCGACAGCCGGATCGTCTCGGGGAGGACGCCCGCCTTGCGCTGGTCGTCCGGCGGCATCTGCCGATGCGTGGTCGATGCGGGATGGCAGGCCAGCGACTTCGCATCGCCGATATTGACCAGCCGCGTGACGAGCTTCAGGGAGTCGTAGAACGCCTTGCCCGCCTCCATGCCGCCCTTGATCCCGAACGTGAACAGCGACGACGCCCGGCCGTCGAGATATTTCTGGACCAGGGGGTAATAGCGGCTGTCGGCGAAGCCGGCGTAGTTGACCCACGCCACGCGCGGATCGTTGCGCAGGAATTCGGCGACCTTTTGCGCATTCTCGACGTGGCGCTCCATGCGCAGCGCGACCGTCTCGATGCCCTGCAGCAGCAGGAAGGCATTGAACGGCGACAGCACCGCGCCCATGGTCCTCTGATAGACGCTGCGCGCACGCTGGATGTAGGCGCTGCGGCCGAAATGATCGGTGTAGACCATCCCGTGATAGGACGCGTCGGGCTGGGTGAAGGCGGGAAAACGGTCGGCATGATCCTTCCAGGGGAAGTTGCCGCTGTCGACCAGCATG
Source organism: Bradyrhizobium sp. SZCCHNR1053 (assembly GCF_032381235.1). Taxonomy (NCBI): domain Bacteria; kingdom Pseudomonadati; phylum Pseudomonadota; class Alphaproteobacteria; order Hyphomicrobiales; family Nitrobacteraceae; genus Bradyrhizobium; species Bradyrhizobium sp. SZCCHNR1053. Next base: position 29,628 of record NZ_JAUHJM010000023.1, on the reverse strand, counting down.
CCGCCCAGCGTCGTGCCATGACCGCCGAGAAACTTGGTCAGCGAATGCACCGCGATGTCGGCGCCGTAATCGAACGGCCGCAGCAGGATCGGTGTTGCGACGGTGTTGTCGACGATCAGCGGCACGCCGTTGCGATGCGCAACCTTCGCCAGCGCCTCGATGTCGCAGACATTGCCGGCAGGATTGCCGATCGTCTCGGCGAACACGGCCTTGGTGTTTTCGTCGATGAGACGCTCGATGGCATCGGGCGCATCGCTTTCGGCAAAGCGCCCGGTGATGCCCTGGCGCGGCAGGATGTGCCCGAGCAGCGTGTACGTGGTGCCATAGAGCTGCGGCACCGAGACGATGTTGCCGCCGCCATCGGCCAGATTGACGAATGCGAAGTGAAGCGCAGCCTGCCCGGTGCCGACGGCGAGCGCGCCGACGCCGCCCTCGAGCTCGGTGACGCGCTTTTCGAGCACTGCCGTGGTTGGGTTCGAGATCCGGCTGTAGCGATAGCCCTCGGCTTCGAGATTGAACAGCGCGGCGCCGTGATCGGCGCTGTCGAAGGCGTAGGCGGCGGTCTGATAGATCGGAACCGCGACGGCCTTGGTGGTCGCCTCCGGTTCATAGCCGGCGTGGATTGCAATCGTCTCATTGCGCATCGGCGATCTCCACTCCAGCATCCGTCCACAATGCAGGTTGCACGTATTCCGCGAGGGGTGTCGTTGTAGGAGCGCAGGCGTGAAGCGGGCAATAATTCGCGACAAGAACGACGAAATAACCCTAACGATGTGTGGCCGATAAGCTTCGAATTAGCGTGCGGTTGGGACCGGGAGGAGGGACCGAATTTGCTGTCCGACCAGATCCAGTGCTGCTTTGGCCTGCGGCAGGATCGCGCCAAGCGCATGAAAATTGTGGACCATGCCGTTGTGACAGACATGCGCGACCGTGACACCAGCTTCCGCGAGCCGTTCCGCGTAGGCATTGCCCTCGTCACGCATCGCGTCGAATTCCGCGGTGTGGATCACGGCGGGGGGAAGCCCAGCCAGCGTCTCACGGCACAACGGCGATATCAGTGGATTGGCGACATCGACCTCGCCAACCAGATAGTCGGCGAGGTCGGCCTGCCAGGTCGCCCTGTCGATCAGGTGGCCGGTCCCGAACAGCTCGCGCGACGGCCAGAAATTGGAGAAATCGAGCACCGGGCAGATAAGGCACTGCAGCGCGATCCTGAGATCGGTGCTGCCGACGGCCTGCTGACAAACGGCGGCGGCGAGCGTGGCGCCTGCGGAATCGCCGCCGATCACAATCCGACTGCCGTCGATGCCGAGCGCGGCCGCGCGATCGATGGCGAAGTGAACCGCCGCGATCGCATCCTCGATCGCTGCGGGGAACTTGTGCTCAGGCGCGAGGCGGTAGTCGATCGAGAGCAGCCGGCAGCCGGAGGCGGCGGCAAGCGCGGCGGCGACCTTGTCGTGCGTGTCTATGCTGCCTGCCACGAGACCGCCGCCGTGAAAGTAGACGAAGCCGGGGAGGGGCGCCCCAGTATCATCCGGGCCTGCTGCAGGCGTATACAGGCGATAACGAAGCAGCCCGGAGGGCCCGGAGAAATTGCCGTCCCGCGTGATGACGGCACCGCAGTCGTTGCGGGCGAATTGCATCAGCTTGGCGAGCGACCGCCGCCGCTGCGCGGGGCCCGGACGCTCCTGGCTTTCCGGCACAGCGGCAGCCACCATCGAAAGCAGGCGCTGGGCGCGAGGGTCGAGCGGCATGACAGCTCCAGTTAACCAAGGCATCGGGCATTGTGCCCATCAGCAGTGAATCGATCGTGAGCAGCAGGTCGCGACGGGGAAATCCTTAAAATGTTCACGCCAGAAGTGCAGACACGATCGATGCCGAACGGGAGCTCCGCCATGACCCACATCGTCAAGCCTGTCAGCTACTCGCAGACCTGGACCTTCTTCGACGGCGAATGGCGCGAGGGCAATGCGCCGATCATGGGCGTCCGGACCCACGCGACATGGCTCGCGTCGACCGTGTTCGACGGGGCACGCGCATTCGAAGGCGTGACGCCAGATCTCGATCGCCACTGCGCGCGCGTGAATCAGTCCGCGATCAATTTCCGGCTCAAGCCGGTGGTGGACGTCGAGACCTGGATGGGGTTGGCGCGGGAGGGGATCGCGCGGTTCGGAGCGAGAGCCGAGCTCTACATCCGCCCGATGTACTGGGCGCAGCATGGCGCCGGCGGCGGTGTCCTGTTCGATCCCGAGACCACCAATTGGTGCCTTTGCATCTATGAAGCGCCGATGCCGCAGCCGACGGGCAACGCCATCACGCTGTCGCCGTTCCGGCGGCCGACCGCCGAGTGCGCGCCGGTCGATGCCAAGGCGGCCTGCCTCTATCCGAACAATTCGCGCGCGCTGATCGAGGCGGCCTCGCGCGGCTTCAACAATTGCCTGATGCTCGATCTGCTCGGCAACGTCGCCGAGTTCGGCAATGCCAACGTGTTCATGGTCAAGGACGGCGTGGTGTTCACGCCGGTGCCGAACGGCACGTTTCTCAACGGGATCACCCGCCAGCGCGTGGCCGAGCTGCTGCGAGCCGACGGCGTCAGCGTGGTCGAGACCACGCTGCGCTATGCGGACTTCCTGGCCGCCGACGAGATCTTCTCGTCGGGCAATTTCGCCAAGGTCGCACCGGTCATTCGCATCGATGACCGGGCCCTGCCGATCGGTCCGGTGTTCAGCCGTGCGCGCCGGCTGTATTGGGACTATGCGCATGAGGTCAGGGCAGCCGCCTGAGCTAGGGGCCGTACAGCGGCAGCTCGGTGTCGCTGAGATCGCCGAGGCGCGGCGGCTGCGGTCCCTTGATGTACTTCCGGCCGCGCCGCTCGGTGTAGATGCCGACGAGACCGTCAATCGGCCCGTTAGCGTCGATGATGACAGAAACGGCGGCGCGACGCAGCAGCAGGCGGCCGACGGTACCGGCGCAGGAAACGTAGTCGGAGATGCTGCGGCAGTAGATCAGCTGCATCGCAGGCAATGCGAAGCGTCCCTGCCGGATGCGGACCTTCTGCAGCACCAGCGGAACAGGGCCCGCCGTCGATCGCACCACCACGCTGAGGCAGCCATAGCGCGCGTGGCGTATCAGCAATTCGGCCTCATCCGACGGAACGCCATCCACGGTGCGGGCGTCTGCCCTGACCTTCTCAACCGGCGAACTGAGGCCAGCCAGCGACAGCGTCGGCATCGAAAAGAACAGGCCGCTGCAATAGGCGCGAAATCCTTGCGCCTCAATGATCGGCCAGGTCTGCCTTGCGGCGCTGATATTGACGTAAGTGACCTCCGGCCGACGCTGTGCGATTCTCGTCAGCATCGTCGCGTAGTTGCGAAAGGCAGGTTCGACATACCAGCTCGACAGATTGCACCAGATCTGCGGCTCCGCAGGCGTGCCGCGATCGCTGTAGATAACGAGCAGGACGCCGACCGCATTGCCGTCTTGCTCGAGCAGATAGCCGTAGCGTGGATAGCCGTCGGGCGTCGAGCGCGCGGCTTGCCGCTGCAGGCCGCTCGACCAATAGCCGCGGGGCCGCCGGGGGAAGCCGCGTGTCAAGAGATCGGTGATCGCGTCCAGATCGGAGTCTCCGATCTCGCGGCACCGGATCGGCGGCTTGGGCGCGCCCATGAGATGTTCTGCCGATCCCTCGACGGCGGCTTCGTGGCGTCAGCCGACGGTGCTTGCCTGGCGCTCGAACTGCAGCGCTTCCCGTACGCGCGACGGCCAGCGCGTCGGATCGATGCCGTGGGTGTGGAATAGCGCGACCGCGAGGCGATCCATGCCGAAGGCCACGCAACCGGTGTGCGCCGGTGCACCATCGGCGTCGACGATGCCCCAGGTGGTGCCGAAATGCTCGCGGTGATAGTTGAAGCTCATGCAGGCGGTCGGCTGCTCTTCCGAGCGCAGCGGCACTAGCAGCTCGAATTTCAACGCCTGTTGCTTCTGGCTGACCGCCTTCATCTGGCCGACGCGGCCGAAGAACGGGTCGCTGGCGTGATCGACCCGGAACGACAGGCCGAGATCGCGGGCAATCGCCTGCGCCTTCACCATCCAGCGGTCACGGAATGCCGAGACGTCGTCGGGCGTGCCGATGCAGACATATTCGCGCATCCGGAACGACTGCAGGCGGTCGAGATAACGCGACGGCTCGCGGCGGAAGCAATCGGCCGCGACGTCGAAGCGCAGGCCGCCGACCGGCAGGGCGCCGCGGCTCGCCGCGATCGGATAGACCGGATAGCAGGCCGCGGGGGACAGCACGAGGTCGGCCGGCGACAGCGAGGTGGTCCAGTCGCCGCCCTTGTCGAAACGTGCCACGGCCTCGTGGATGTCCCGCTCGGTGCCGTGCAAGCCGCAGACGCAGCCCAGCAGGTTGGGAAAGCTCTTGAGATAGCCCGACTTCTCGAGCTGGGCGCGACTCATGACCGGTGGGAAGCGCATGACCTCCGTGCCGGGCTCGCGATGTCGCGTGATGAGCGTCGTGAGCCGCTCCACCACGCCTTCATACAGCGCGGTCCGCGCATAGACGCCATCTGCCCCCATGCGATGGAACAGGGCGCCGGTCAAATGATCCAGTGCATCGGCCGGCTGGGGCGCAATCTCGGGCGACTGCGGGAGAACGGGAATCGTCATTCTGCAAATCCTGAGTGGAGGCAATGGCTGCGATCGGCGTGATCATTCATGGAGCGAGGTCGGTACCGTGCTCATCAAGTTGGCCGTGGCAATGCTTGTGAGAATACGGTCGTTGTTGATCATGATCGGCGCCGACAGAACGTCTCGGAGGTGGCGGCCGATCGAGAACTCGCCGTCGTTGCGATAACCCGAGAGGCCGCAGGCGCGCATGGCGTGCATCACGGTCTCGACGGCAAGTTCCGAGGCCTGCACCTTCAACAGCGTGATCGAGGATTGGAAGTCGAGCGAGCTCAGCGCCCGCTCGTCATATTCGTGGGCGACGAAGGCATCCATGTTGGTGACGATCATTGCGCGCAGCCGGGCCAGCGCCATCTTCGCCGCGGTGTAATGCGCAGCTGCCGGCGGCATCTGTCCGCCGGCGCCGCGTGCGGCCTTGCGCAGGAAGCGCTGGGCGCGCTCCACGGCAGCCGCAGCGATGCCGGCCCAGGCCGACGACCAGCACAGATGTGCGAACGGCGTCATCGTCTGGCCGTGGATGCGATCATAGGACTCGGTGAACATGCGGTCGGAGGGACAGCTCACCTCGAGCGCGAATCCGGTCGAGCAGGTGCCGCGCATGCCCAGCGTTTCCCAGCCGAGCGTGCGCGCGATCGTGTAGTCGTCCCTCGTCAGCGCCAGCAGCACCTGATCGGACGCGGCAGCGCCATCGGCCCGGCGGGCGATCGTGACGAGGCCATCGGCTTCAGCGCCATAGGAAATGACCGTGGCATCGCGGTTGAGCGTGATTCGCTCGCCCTCGTGGCCGACTGCCGCGGCGCTCGCGCGGATATTGCCGCCGTTCTGGCCTTCGGTGGTGGAGGAGGCCATCAGCAGCTGCTCGGCGGCGATCCGGCGCATCAGCGATTCCATATAGGGATTGCCGCGGCCGTGACGAACCAGGCAGGCGACCTTGGTCTGGTGCATGGCGAAGATCATGGCGCTGGAGGCGCAGGCGCGCCCGAGCGCATAGCAGACGTCGGCAATGTCGTGGATCGAGGCGCCGAAGCCACCGAACTCGACGGGAATCTGCATCCCGAGCAGCCTGTGCTCGCGTGCCGCATCGATCGCGGCCTTCGGGAAGCGGCCGTCACGGTCGACCTCTTCGGCTTCCGCCGCGGCCTGCGTCGCAACAGCGGCGGTCCGCTGGACGAATAAGGAGCTGCGATCGAGCAGGAGGCTGTCGCCGTCGTCGGGGATCGGGTTGCGAAGCGCGGTTCCCTGGAGAGTCATGGTCGATCGATACTCCGGATCTTGTCTCTTTGAGAGAGCGGCACGCCCATCCGCAGTAGCAGGCCGATGCGCTGCGCCTTCTCTGGGCTGCAACGCAGGGTATGGATTTGATTCAAATGCGTCGACGAAATTCAGGGTAAACGCCGCGCAATCGACGGGTGGGGGTTAATTTCCGGTTGGTTCGATCCGAGAATTTTGGACCAAGCCGTTAGCGTTAAGACGAGTTCAGACTGGAATGGGGATGCGGCGTAACTCTTTCGACGCCGAATTGCGTTATCTCCCCTGCGCGTGCGTCGATCAGATCCGACGCGCCGGAACAAGTCGCGAGTGAAGAGGACCCCATGCCGAGTTTCGATGTCGATGTCAGTCGCAGGATCGTGGCGCTCGTGCGTGATATCCTCGCGCAGAATTCTACGGCCGCCGACGTGGCGGCGGATGCCAAGCTCGTCGATGTCGGGCTGACCTCGATGGACATGGTCAACCTGATGCTGGCGATCGAGGCGGGGTTCGATTTCACCATTCCGCAGGAGCTGATCACGCCGGAGAACTTCCAGTCCATCGCAACGCTGGAGCGCCTGGTGAGCGGTCAGTTGGCGGCAGCGAAGGCCGCCTGACCCAGTTGCCATGCCCCGCGGATCACTGCGTCGCTGTTTTCAATTCGCCGCAAAGCTGGCATTCTCGTCTCCGCTGGAGATGGGGACGTCATGACGAAGGCTGTGCTTGGCATTATCGGCGGCTCGGGCATCTATGATCTGCCGGGACTGGAAGATGCCCGCGAAGAGGTGATCGCGAGTCCCTGGGGTGAGCCGTCGGCGCCGGTACGCCGGGGGACGATCGCGGGCCTGCCGATCGTGTTCCTGCCGCGCCATGACAAGGGACACCGGCTGTCCCCGTCCGACATCAATTACCGCGCCAATATCGACGTGCTGAAGCGTGCTGGTGTCACCGACCTGGTGTCGCTGTCGGCCTGCGGCTCGTTCAAGGAAGAGCTCCCGCCGGGCACCTTCGTGCTGGTCGATCAGTTCGTCGATCGCACCTACAAGCGCGAGAGCTCGTTCTTCGGCAGGGGGTGTGTCGCCCACGTCTCGATGGCGCATCCGGTTTCACCGCGGTTGCGGATTCATCTCGCGGCTGCGGCCGAGGCCGAGGGCATCGCGATCGCGCGCGGCGGCACCTATGTCTGCATGGAGGGGCCGCAATTCTCGACCTATGCCGAAAGCATGACCTACAAGGCGTCAGGCTATTCGGTCATCGGCATGACCAACATGCCGGAGGCGAAGCTCGCCCGCGAGGCCGAGATCTGCTACGCGACGGTCGCGATGGTGACCGACTTCGACTGCTGGCATCCGGATCACGACGCCGTCACCGTGCAGGATATCATTCGCGTGCTCACCACCAACGCCGACAAGGCGAAATCGCTGGTGGCGCGGCTCGCCCAGGAGTTTCCGCGCGAGCATGAACCGTGCCCGATCGGCTCCGACCGAGCGCTCGACACCGCCTTGATCACTGCGCCGGAGGCGCGCGATCCCGAGCTTCTGAAGAAGCTCGATGCGATCGCAGGCCGTATCTTGCGTGGTTGAGGGGAGATCGAACATGAAGGTGGACGGCAGGCACTATCGCAGCATCTGGCTCGACTCCGACGGCTGGTCGGTCTGCGCGATCGATCAACGCCGATTGCCGCACGAGTTCGTGGTGGCGAAGATCACGACATGCGAGGAGGCGGCGGACGCGATCCGCGGCATGCTGGTCCGCGGTGCGCCGCTGATCGGCGCCACCGCCGCGTTCGGCATGGCGCTGGCGATGCGCGACGACCGCTCCGATCCTGGCATCGACCGCGCCTACGAGATGCTGATCGCGACGCGGCCGACGGCGATCAACCTGAAATGGGCGCTCGACACGATGAGCACGATGCTGCGCCGGCTGGCACCGTCGGAGCGGCGCGATGCGGCCTATTCGCGCGCCGTCGACATTGCCGGCGAGGACGTCACGATCAACCAGGGCATCGCCGCGCACGGTTTCGCGCTGATCGAGGCGGCCGCGGCGCGCAAGAAGCCGGGCGAAGTCGTGAACGTGCTGACCCACTGCAATGCCGGCTGGCTTGCGACCGTCGATTGGGGCACGGCGACCGCGCCGATCTATCTTGCGCACGATCGCGGCATTCCGATCCATGTCTGGGTCGACGAGACACGGCCGCGCAATCAAGGCGCCTCGCTGACCGCTTGGGAACTCGGGCATCACGGCGTGGCGCATACCGTCATCCCGGATAACACCGGCGGCCATCTCATGCAGCATGGGATGGTCGATCTCGCCATCGTCGGCACCGACCGCGTCGCCGCCAATGGCGACGTCTGCAACAAGATCGGCACCTATCTCAAGGCACTGGCCGCGCACGACAATGGCGTGCCGTTCTATGTCGCGCTGCCGTCGCCGACGATCGACTTCGCCGTCGCCGAAGGACGGCAGATCCCGATCGAGCAGCGCAGCGCCCAGGAAGTGACAGAGATGACCGGCCGCACCGCCGACGGTCGCATCGAGACCGTGCGCATCGTTCCGCCGGGCTCGCCAGTCGCGAACTACGGCTTCGACGTCACCCCGGCACGGCTGGTGACGGGGTTGATCACGGAGCGCGGCGTGCTGCAGGCTGACGGAGCGGCGCTGGCGGCCGCATTTCCCGAGCGGGCGAAACAAACGAACTATTGAGATCCTCGTCATTGCGAGCGCAGCGACGTGTCCGCCGAAGCCCAAAGGGCGAAGGCGGAAGCAATCCAGAATCCCGCGAAGCCTCCGGCTCGCTTCAGCGCAAGAGCGCCGCGCAATGACGATCAGCGCAAGCGCAGTCCCGTCGCGGCTTCCAGCTCCGTAATCGCCTGCGATGCGCTGACAACCTTGATCGTCGTCATGCCCATCTCGCGCGCCGGCTTCAGGTTGACGCCGAGATCGTCGAGGTAGACGCAGTCCGCGGGGCTGACGCCGAGCGTCTCGGTCATCATCCGGTAGATCCGCGGATCGGGCTTGCGCAGCCCGATCTTGGCCGATTCGATCACGTGATCGAACAGCACCATCACCTCCGCGACGTACAACGAGCGGCCGCCCTGGCTGCCGATTGCGTTCGCCGGCAGATTGTTGGTGATGCAGCCGGTCTTGCACTCCGCCTTGATGCGGCGGAGCGCCTCGACCATGCCGGGCCGGAGATCGCCGGCGAGCAGCGGCAGCACCTCGCGCCCGCTGACCGCTGCGCCACCGAGCGCCAGCGACTCCTCCGCAAACAGCCGGTCGAAAGTGTCGAGGTCGATCTCGGCGCGCTCGAATTTCGCCCAGGCGTTCTCGAGATGGTTGGCAGCATTGGTGTTGCGGATGATGTCGGCAGGATAGCCGCGCTCCTTCTCGAACCGCGCGAAGGCGTCGAACGGCGATGTCGTCATCACGCCACCGAAATCAAAGATCACCGCCTCGACCATGTCAGTCCCGTCCTCCCTCGATCCCCGGATGATCGCTAGCACGGGACGCCGCACTTGGCGATATCGGCCGCAGCCGCTATTGCTGCCGCGATGAAGCCGTCTCACGCAATCATTGCAGCCGCCGTCCTGCTGGCGCCATCGCCAATCCTTGCCATCGTCGGCAACGCGCCGGCGCTGAATGACGGCATCGGCCGCTCCGTGGTCACGATCGTCGGCTCGCGCGGCAATTTTTGCAGCGGCGCACTGATTGCCCCGAAGCTGGTGCTGACCGCCGGACATTGCGTGCAGCCGGGGCTCGATTACCGCATCGTGGAATACGATCGTGACCGCAAGCCGGTTCTCAAGACGGTCCGACGGGTGGCGGTGCATCCGAGCTTCAGCGTGCAGGCCATCGTGGCGCATCGCGCCACCGCCGATGTCGCGCTGCTGGAATTGGAGGTGCCCGTGAAAGAGCGCGTGCCAGCGGCGCTTGGCGTGCCGCAGCCGCCGCTTGCCGCCGGCAATGCGTTCACGGTCGCAGGGATCGGTGTCGCTGTCCCAGGCGACGGAAAGAGCGGCGGCATGGTGCGCGGGGCGGCGTTGGTTGCGACGGGCAAACCGGGCACGCTGCAGATCCGGCTCGTCGATCCGGCGACGCAAGGCGTGCGGCCCGGATTGGGCGGCTGCACCGGCGACTCCGGCGGGCCTGCTTTCGAGACGCAGCCGCAAGGTCAGGTGCTGATCGGCGTCATCTCATGGTCGACCGGACCGAATCTCGGCGACGGCTGCGGCGGCATGACCGGCGTCACGCCGCTCACGCTATATCGCGATTGGGTCGCACAGACCGCGCGGCAATGGGGCATGCCGCTCAGCGGAAATTGAGATCGTTCAGGGCTGGGTTGCGGCTCGCGGTCGCGGGTTGACCATCGTCGTGATCGGGTTCAGCCTGTCGCGCGAGGAAACAACATCAAGACCAAAGCCCAGGGACTCCCATGAACGTCATCGCGCCCATCCGGGAGGCCGCGTCCTCTCACGCGACCGAACATTTCGACGTGCTCATCGTCGGAGCCGGCATTTCCGGTGTCGGCAGCGCCTATCAGTTGGCCAAGCAGATGCCTGACAAGCGCTTCGTGATCCTGGAGAGCCAGGACAGCTTCGGCGGCACCTGGCGGACGCACCGCTATCCCGGCATCCGATCCGACAGTGACCTGCATACGTTCGGCTACAGCTTCAAGCCATGGGTCGGGCCGCCGATCGCGACTGCGGAAGAAATCCTCAACTACATGGGCGACGTGATCGAGGAGAACGACCTCGGCCGCCACATTCGCTATGGCCACCGCATCCTGTCCGCGAACTGGTCGAGCGCGACCAATCTCTGGACGGTTCATGCGGTGAAGGGCAGGGATCAGCAGCCCGTCACCTTTACAACGAATTTTCTCTGGATGTGCCAGGGCTACTACCGACACTCCAAGGGCTACACGCCGGAGTGGCCGGACATGGTGAAGTTCAAGGGCCGCATCGTCCATCCGCAGCTGTGGCCCGAGGATCTCGATCTCACGGGCAAGCAGGTCGTGGTGATCGGCTCCGGTGCGACGGCCGCGACCATCCTGCCGTCGATCGCCGGCCAATGCGCGCATGTGACGATGCTGCAGCGGTCGCCGACCTACTTCCGCGTCGGCCGCAATGCGATCGAGCTGGCCGAGGAGCTGCGGAGACTGCAGGTGAAGGAGGAATGGATCCATGAGATCGTCAGGCGCAAGATCCTGTTCGAACAGGATTGGTTCACCAAGCGCTGCCTGACCGAGCCCGACCAGGTGAAGAAGGAGCTGATCGGCCAGATCAGCGCCATCCTCGGACCCGACTACACGGCCAAGCACTTCACGCCGAGCTACCGTCCGTGGCGGCAGCGCATCGCCTTCGTGCCGGATGCCGACCTGTTCGAGGGCATCAAGAGCGGCAAAGCCTCGGTTGTGACCGACGAGATCGAGCGGTTCACCGAGACAGGCATCAAGCTCAAGTCTGGCGACGAGCTGCACGCCGACATCGTCGTCACCGCGACCGGCTTCGATCTCTGCGTGCTTGGCGACATCGCGTTTACGATCGACGGCAAGCCGCTCGACTTCGCTGACACCGTGACCTATCGCGGCATGATGTTCACCGGCGTGCCGAACCTGGCCTGGGTGTTCGGCTATTTCCGCGCCAGTTGGACGTTGCGCACGGACCTTGTCGCGGATTTCGTGTGCCGCCTGCTCGCGCACATGAAAGAAAAAGGTGTGAGCAAGGTCGTGCCGGCGCTGCGCCCGGAGGATCACAACATGCCGCTGCTGCCATGGATCGACCCGGAGAACTTCAACCCCGGCTACATGATGCGCAACATGCATCTGCTGCCTAAGCGCGGCGACAAGCCGGAGTGGCAGCACAGCCAGGACTACTGGAGCGAGAAGGATCAGATCCCGGCGATCGATCTGGATGATCCGGCGTTCGTGTACGGGTGAGCTGTTAACGGCCGGTGTGCCGCTCCAAAGACGGCGTCGTCCCCGCGAAAGCGGGGATCCATAGGTGTGCTGGGCACAACGTCAACTTTCGCCCTGCCTCAAGCGACATCACGCGGTATGGGTCCCGGGTCGGCGCCCGCCGGCGCTTCGCGCCGCAGGGCTTGCCCGGGACGACAGTGATGGTTGGGGCCCGCTGGTCGGCTCGCCTCAACCCTCCCGCCGCGCCACACCGGTCGCGACAGCCGCGGCGGCGGTGCGGTTCTCGACGCCGAGCTTGGCGTAGATCTGCTCGAGGTGCTTGTCGACCGTGCGCGGACTCAGTCCCAGGATCTGCGCGATGTCGCGGTTGGTCTTGCCCTTGGAGAGCCAGGACAGCACCTCGCCCTCGCGCGTGGTGAGACCAAACGCGCTGGAGAACTGCTTGGGCAGCTCACCGGAGGACTCCTTGGCGAGCCGCAGCAGGAACTCGTTGGATCCGGCTCCGCCCATGTAGTAGAGGCGCAGTTCGGGATGATCCGGGATCGAAGCGGCGGCCTTCGCACCGCCCTTGCCGTTCTGCGCCTGATCCAGCCACAGCCGCAGCGCCTCCGGCAGCACGAGGTCGTCGGCGGTGCCAAGACTGTCCGACAGCAGCTTCTGCGCCTGCGGCGTTGCCCACATCAGCCGTCCCTCACGGTTGACGGCAAGCAGGAAGCGACCGGAGACGTCGAGCGCGGCGCGCGCGCTCTGCGTCATCCGGGCGTTGGCGAGATGCACGCGGATGCGCGCCAGCATCTCCGAGACGGCGATCGGCTTGGTGACGTAGTCGACTCCGCCGGCCTCCAGTCCCTGCACGATGTGCTCGGTGTCGGCGAGCCCGGTCATGAAGATCACGGGGACGTTGGAGAGGCCTGTCTCGCGCTTGAGCTTGCGGCAGGTCTCGAAGCCGTCCATGCCGGGCATGACCGCATCGAGCAGGATGATGTCCGGCGTGATCTGGTCGATAATGCGCATGGCCGCGGCGCCATCGAGCGCAACCATGACGGTCATGCCGGCCCCATCCAGCGCGTCAGTGAGCAGCCGAAGCGTCTCCGGCGAGTCGTCGACGACAAGCGCGACGTCGCGCTTCTTGCTGTCAATGCTCATAGGCGTGCAAGGTCTTCAGAGTTGCCATGTACTGATCGAGATCGAAGCGGTCGATGAGCGTGCGCATCTGGGCGACGAAGTCGGCATGCTCGGGATGCGCGTTGCGGATCTCGTCGAGCTTGAGCTGAATGGCCCTGATGTAACCGATCTGGCCGAGGCTCATCAGCTCTTCGACATATTTGAGCGGCGGCCGGGATCCTGTGTCCGGCCGCCAGCGTGGCGGGGCCACGGGCGTGTCGGTCTGGTAGCTCCATTCGAGCTTCAGCAACTGACGTATTGCCTCCAGCAGCCTTGGGATGTCGATCGGCTTCATCAGGTAGCTGTCGTGAAAGGGTTGCGCCAACGGCCGCCCATGAGCTTCGAGCGCGCTCGCAGATGTCATCAGGATCCGGGCCTGGTGATGACCGCTGTTGCGCAAGGTCTCGGCCACTGTCCAGCCGTCCATGCCGGGCATCGAGATGTCCAGAATGAACAGATCCGGCTGGCAGTGTTGTGCGAGCGCGAGGCAGGCGGGACCGTCGGGCGCGCTCAGCAGGATGAAGCCGAGCGGCGTCAGTACTTCGCGCAGGAGGTCGCGATGCACAGGATCATCGTCAGTGATGAGGATCGTCCTGCGCGGCCCGAGATAGCCGGCCACCGGTGCCTTCACCGGCGCATGCCGCGTCGGGTTTGTCACCTCGGACAGCAGGATCTTGACCTTGAAGGTGCTGCCGGCGCCGACGCTGCTCTCGACCTTGATGTCGCCGCCCATGACACCGGCGAGCAGACGGCTGATCGTCAGGCCCAGTCCCGTGCCGGTCTGCGGCTGCGCGGCCCCGAGCGCGCCACGCTCGAACGGCGCGAAGATTCGCTCCAGATCGTCAGGCTGGATGCCGGGACCCGTGTCGACCACCTCGAACTCGGCCACCGGGCTCCGATAGTGCACGGCGAACTGGACGCTGCCTTCCCCGGTGAATTTGATGGCATTCGACAGCAGGTTGATCAGGATCTGGCGCAGCCGCTTCTCGTCGGCATAGACGACCAGCGGCAGGACCGCCGGCCGCTTGAATACGAAGTCGACGCCCTTCGCCGCGGCCTGCAATCGGAACATGCCCACGAGCTGATCCAGGAATTCGCTGAGACGGACCTCGTCGCGCGACAGATACAGCCGCCCGGCTTCGATCTTGGAGATATCGAGAATTCCGTCGATCAGGCCGGACAGATGATCGGCGCTGCGGCGGACGACGCGAACCTGGTCCCGCGGCTTCGGTGCGAGGCTCGTGTCCTGCTCGAGCAGTTGCGCATAGCCGGAGATCGCGTTCAGCGGCGAGCGCAGCTCATGGCTGAGGCCGACCACATAGCGGCTCTTGGCGAGATTGGCTGATTCCGCAACTTCCTTGGCGCGCTGCAACTCTGCATCGGTGCGCTTGTGCGCCTCGATCTCCTGAATCAACAGCTGGGTCTGCCGCCGCGTCTCGTCTTCGGCCGCACGGCGGCTCTGCTGGGCCAGCACGAACAGCCACGTCACGACACCGATGATGATGGAGAGGGCGAAGAACACCTTCCACAGCACATCGGAGATGATGCCCTTGAAGCCCGGCAGCGCCGCCGACGTCTCCAGATAGATCATGCCGAGCGTCAGCGCGACGAGCCCGGCCGATGTCAGAAATACACCGACATAATGACCGAGCTGCGAGTTGAACTTGGCCAGCAACGACTCTGGCAGCATGCCGCTGAGCGCCGCTGCGACCTGAGCATGGGCCCGCGCGTGCGGCTTGCACAGATCGTGGCAGCGCGCATCGAGCGAGCAGCACAGCGAGCAGATCGGACCGGCATAGGCCGGGCAGGAGGCGGTATCCTCCGGTTCGAAGTGATGCTCACAGATGCAGCATTGGATCTGCTCGATGTTCTGCCAGCTCCGCTTTGGCTTGCGCGCCAGATAGTATTTGCCGTCGGTCAGATAGGCGATCGCAGGCGCGGTGACGAGCGCGACGCCGAGCGCGACGAAGGTCGACAGCGCCTTTCCGGTCGGCCCGAACAGGCCATAGAAGGCGCTGATCGAGACGATCGTCGCGATCGTCATCGCGCCGACCCCGACCGGGTTGATGTCGTAGAGATGGGCGCGCTTGAACTCCATCTGCGGCGGGCGCAGGCCCAGCGGCTTGTTGATCACGAGGTCGGCCACCAGCGCGCCCACCCAGGAGATCGCGATGTTGGAGTACAGCGCCAGCGTCTGCTCCAGCGCCTTGTAGACGCCGATCTCCATCAGCAGCAGCGCGACGACGACGTTGAACACGAGCCAAACCACGCGGCCGGGGTGGCTGTGCGTCAGGCGCGAGAAGAAGTTCGACCAGGCGATCGAGCCGGCATAGGCGTTGGTGACGTTGATCTTGATCTGGGAGACGATCACGAAGGTGCCGGTCAACGCAAGCGCCAAATCCGGCCGGGCCAACACGTAGCGGAACGCCTCCAGATACATGTGCGCCGGTTCGGCGGCGTGGTCGGCGGAGACGCCGTGGCTCAGCGCGAAGAAGGCGAGGAACGAGCCTGCCAGCAGCTTCAGTGCCCCGAGCACGATCCAGCCGGGGCCAGCCGACAACAACGCGATCCACCACGACCGTTTGGACGTGCGGCGGTCACGCGGCAGGAAGCGCAGGAAGTCGACCTGCTCGCCGATTTGGGCGACCAGCGAGAACACGACCGCCGCGGCGGTCCCGAACAGCGCCAGATCGAGATGGCCCATGGGATCGCCGTGCTCGCCGGGAAACTGCTGCCATTCGACGAAGGAGTGCGGGCTGGCATAGGCGATCGCGGCAAAGGGGAGGATGTGCAGCACGACCCATAGCGGTTGCGTCCATAGCTGGAAGCGACTGATCAGGGTGATGCCATAGGTGACGAGCGGGATGATGACGACGGCGCTGATGAGATAGCCGATCGGCCGGGGAATGCCGAAGCACATCTCCAGCGCCGAAGCCAGGATGACCGCCTCGATGGCGAAGAAGATGAAGGTGAACGACGCGTAGATCAGCGAGGTGATGGTCGAGCCGATATAACCGAAGCCGGCGCCGCGGGTCAGCAGGTCGATGTCGATGCCGCATTTGGCCGCATGATAGGCAATAGGCAGGCCGCAGCAGAAGATGATCACGCTGGCGACCAGGATCGCGGCGGTCGCGTTGGTGACGCCATAGTTCAAGGTGATGGTGCCGCCGATCGCCTCAAGTGCGAGGAACGAGATCGCGCCCAGCGCCGTGTTGGCGACGCGGGCGGCGGACCAGCGCCGCGCGCTCTTGGCCGTAAAGCGGAGTGCATAGTCCTCCAACGTCTGGTTGGCGACCCACTGGTTGTATTGGCGCCTGACGCGGTCGATCCGCTGCCGCCCTGCCACTCTCGAACTCCTCACGCGAAGCGGTTCGCCCGCACGCCTTGTCCTGCCGCTCGCAAGACCTACGCAGAGCCTACGCAGAGCCTACGTCGCGCTTTTGCGGTGCAGTATACGCAATCTTGCGTATCCGTGCGTTGCACAAAGCGCGCCATCCTTCGTCCGACCCAACGCGTGTCCTCGAACCAATGAATGGGGTGCTCATGTCAGACGAAACCAAAAAGGGCCTGAAGTCGCCACTTCGGCGCCAATTGCTGATGGGAATGGCCGCAATCCCGGCGCTCGCCATGATGCCGCGGCCGTCCTTCGGCGCCGGCCCTGCAACCTCTGCAGTCAACACCACCGGCCTTGCAGTCACGGATAGCGAAGTCACCGTCGGTATTCTGCATTCGGTCACCGGCACGATGGCGATCTCGGAGACCGGCTCGGTGCAGGCCGAGAAGCTCGCCATCGAGCAGATCAATGCCGCCGGCGGCGTGCTCGGCCGCAAAATCAAGTATATCCAGGAGGACGGCGCTTCCGACTGGCCGACCTTCGCCGAGAAGGCCAAGAAGCTGCTGGTCAACGACAAATGCGCCGCCGTCATGGGCTGCTGGACCTCGGCCTCGCGCAAAGCGGTGCTGCCGGTGTTCGAGCAGTACAACGGCATGCTGTATTACCCGACCTTCTACGAAGGCCTCGAACAGTCGAAGAACGTCATCTATACCGGCCAGGAGGCGACCCAGCAGATCATCGCCGGCCTCGACTGGGTCAACAAGACCAAGGGCGCGAAGACCTTCTACCTGCTCGGCTCCGACTACATCTGGCCGCGCACCTCGAACAAGATCGCGCGCAAGCACATCGAGGGCCATCTGCAGGGCGCCAAGGTCGTCGGCGAGGAATATTTCCCGCTCGGCCACACCCAGTTCAACTCGGTCATCAACAAGATCAAGCTGACCAAGCCGGACGTGATCTACGCGATCATCGTCGGCGGTTCCAACGTCGCGTTCTACAAGCAGCTGAAGGCGGCCGGCATCGACATGTCGAAGCAGACGCTGCTCACCATCTCCGTGACCGAGGACGAGATCGACGGCATCGGCGGTGAGAACATCGCGGGCGCGTATGCCTGCATGAAATATTTCCAGTCGCTCGACAATCCGAACAACAAGGCTTTCGTCGCCGACTTCAAGAAGATGTGGGGCGAGAAGACCGTGATCGGCGACGTGACGCAGGCGGCGTATCTCGGCCCGTGGCTGTGGAAGCTGACGGTCGAGAAGGCCGGCAGCTTCGACATCGATAAGGTCGCGGCGGCCTCGCCCGGCATCGAGTTCAAGGGCGCGCCGGAAGGCTACGTGCGGATCCACGAGAACCACCATCTCTGGTCCAAGACCCGCGTTGGCCGCGCCAAGGCGGACGGTCAGTACGAGCTGATCTACGAGACTGCCGACCTGGTCGAGCCAGATCCGTTCCCGAAGGGCTATCAGTAAGCCTGCGTCTCTGGCGCGCCGTTGACGGTGCGCTCCCTCCCCCACAAGGGGGGAGGGAACGATCTTGGCCGCGGACACGCTGTGCCGCGCGCCGATCCATTTCCTGCAGGGGCATCACGAGAGGACGGATCATGTTCGGTAACTATTCCATCGGCGACCTCGGGGCCATCTTCGCGATGCAGGGCTTCGCGGGCCTCATCCTGTTTTCGGTCTACGTGCTGATGGCGCTGGGGCTCGCCATCATCTTCGGCCAGATGGGCGTCATCAACATGGCGCATGGTGAGTTCATGATCCTCGGCGCTTACGTCACCTGGATGACGTCGAACGCCTTCCAGCATTTCCTCCCCTCGCTGTTTCCCGGCTACTTCTTCGTCGCGATGATATTCGCCTTCATCGCCTCCGGATCGCTCGGCATGCTGGTCGAATGGGCGATGATACGCCGCCTCTACAAGCGGCCGCTCGATACGCTGCTCGCGACCTGGGGCCTCAGCCTCATCCTGCAGCAGGCCTACCGCTCGGTGTTCGGCGCCCGCGAGGTCGGCGTCGAGCTCCCCGAGTGGATGATGGGCTCCTGGCAGGCGACCGACGCCATCCAGATCCCGATCAACGGCATGTTCGTGATGTGCCTGACCATCCTGATCACGCTCGTGGTGGCCTACGTCCTGTTCCTGTCGCGCTGGGGCAAGCAGGTTCGCGCCGTGGTGCAGAACCGCGTGATGGCCGGCGCCGTCGGCATCAACACCGAGAAGGTCGACCGCTACACCTTCGGCCTCGGCTGCGGCATTGCCGGCGTCGCGGGCTCGGCCTTCACCATGATCGGCTCGACGGGTCCGACGGCCGGACAGCTCTACATCGTCGACACCTTCCTGGTCGTCGTGTTCGGCGGCGCCGCCAGCCTGATCGGCACCATCGCCTCCGCCTTCACCATCTCCCAGGCGCAGTCGACCATGGAGTTCTTCATGTCCGGCTCGATGGCCAAGGTGCTCACGCTGCTTGCGATCGTCGCCATCCTGATGATGCGGCCGCAGGGCCTGTTCGCCCTCAAGGTCCGCAAGTGAGCCAGCTCCGACAGCCCAACAAGAAAGCACGGTCATGATCATCAACTCGCGCTTTTTCAACCGATCAGAACTCATCGGCTTCGTCTCGCTGCTGCTCCTGCTCGTCGTCATCCTGCCCTTGGCGCTCGATGTGTTCCGCCTCAACCTGGTCGCGAAATATCTGACCTACGCCTTCGTTGCGATCGGCCTGGTGCTGTGCTGGGGCTATGGCGGCATCCTGAGCCTCGGCCAGGGCGTGTTCTTCGGCCTCGGCGGCTACTGCATGGCGATGTTCCTGAAGCTGGAGGCCTCCAGCGTCGCCAACACCAAGATCCAGTCGACGCCGGGCATCCCCGACTTCATGGACTGGAATCAGCTGACGCAGCTGCCGTTCTTCTGGAAGCCATTCCAGAGCTTCCCGTTCGCGCTGGCGGCGATCATCCTGGTGCCGGCGATCTTCGCCTTCATCATCGGCGCCGCGATGTTCAAGCGGCGCGTCGGCGGTGTCTACTTCGCGATCATCACCCAGGCGATCGCGGCCATCCTGACCATCCTGATCGTGGGACAGCAGGGTTATACCGGCGGCATCAACGGCATCACCGACCTGCGCACCCTGCACGGCTGGGACATCCGCACCGATCACGCCAAACTCATCCTCTACTTCGTCGAAGTGTTCCTGCTGTTCGTGGCCATCATGGTGGCGCAGTTCATCCGCCTGACCAAGCTCGGCCGCATTCTGGTGGCGATGCGTGAGCAGGAGGACAGGGTCCGCTTCTCCGGCTACAGCGTCGCCAACTTCAAGATCTTTGCCTTCTGCGCTGCCGCGGTGTTCGCCGCGGTCGGCGGTGCCCTGTTCACCTTGGAAGTCGGATTCATGTCGCCGTCCTTCGTCGGCATCGTGCCGTCGATCGAAATGGTGATCTACACCGCGGTCGGCGGCCGGCTGTCGATCTTCGGCGCGGTCTACGGCACGATCCTGGTCAACTTTGCCAAGACCAGTCTGTCGGAAACCTTCCCGCAGCTCTGGCTGTTCGGTCTCGGCGCGCTCTTCATTGCGGTGGTTCTCGCCTTCCCGAACGGCCTCGCCGGCATCTGGGGCGACCATGTGCAGTCGCGCATCGACCGCTTGCTGGCCTCCCGCACCAAGAAATCCGGCAATGGCGGGCTCGTCGCCAACGGCGCCCCCGCAGAGTGAGGAGACAGCGATGCTCATCGGTCACCAGCCCAAGGACTTCCTGCTCGCGGTCGAAGCGCTCACGGTCTCCTTCGACGGCTTCAAGGCGGTCAACGATCTCTCTTTCTATGTCGAGGAGAACGAGATCCGCGTCATCATCGGCCCGAACGGCGCAGGCAAGACCACGGTGCTCGACCTGATCTGCGGAAAGACCAAGGCGACCTCGGGCTCGATCCAGTTCCGCGGCAAGGAGCTGACGAAGCTGCGCGAGAACGAGATCGTCAAGGCGGGTGTCGGTCGCAAGTTCCAGACGCCGTCGGTGTTCGAGGATCTCAGCGTGTTCGAGAATCTCGAGATATCGTTTCCGCGCGGCCGCACCGTGTTCGGCTCGCTGACCTTCCAGCGCGACGCGGTCGTCAAGGACCGCGTCGAGGAGGTCGCTGAGATGATCTTCCTGAAGGATCGTCTCAAGACCTCGGCGGCCGAGCTCAGCCATGGCCAGAAGCAGTGGCTCGAGATCGGCATGCTGCTGATCCAGAACCCGGACCTCTTGATGCTCGACGAGCCCGTGGCCGGCATGAGCGTCAGCGAGCGCGCCAAGACCGCCGAGCTGCTCAACCGCATCATCAAGGATCGGTCGGTGCTCGTCATCGAGCACGACATGAAGTTCGTCGAGGACATCGCTCACAAGGTCACCGTGCTGCACCAGGGGCAGATCCTCTCCGAAGGCACGATGGAGCGGGTCAAGAACGATCCCAAGGTTGTCGAAGTCTATCTCGGGCATTGAGCGATGATCGCGATCCTGTTCGCTCCGAATGACGTCGCGTTCCCCTCCCCCTTGTGGGGAGGGGTTAGGGGAGGGGGCCCACGGCGGCAGTCTCGCTTGGGGCCACCCCCCTCCCCAACCCTCCCCCACAAGGGGGGAGGGAGCGCTCTGCCGATGTTGCTGCAGCCTCATCCAAGTTCATCACTTTGCAGGAGCCATTGATGCTCGCAATCTCCGATCTCCATGTCGCCTACGGCCAGAGCGAGGTGCTGCATGGCCTGAACGTCAAGGTCGCGCCCAACGAGATCGTTGCGATCATGGGCCGCAACGGCATGGGCAAGACCACGCTGATGAAGTCGCTGATGGGCATCCTGCCGTCCAAGAGCGGCTCCATCGATATGAACGGCACCGAGCTGTCCGGCCTCAAGAGCTATGAGCGCGTCGCCAAGGGTCTCGCTTACGTGCCGCAGGGCCGCATGATCTTCTCCACCATGACGGTGAAGGAGAACATCGAGACCGGCCTCGTGGTCTCGGGTGAATCCGAGGTGCCCGCCGACATCTACGAGCTGTTTCCGGTGCTGCTGGAGATGAAGGGCCGCCGCGGCGGCAATCTCTCCGGCGGCCAGCAGCAGCAGCTCGCGATTGCCCGTGCGCTCGCGACCAAGCCGAAGGTGCTGCTGCTCGACGAGCCGACCGAGGGCATCCAGCCGTCGATCATCAAGGACATGGCGCGCACCCTGAAGCGCATCCGCGACGAGAAGGGGCTGTCGATCGTCGTCTCCGAGCAGGTGCTGAGCTTCGCGCTCGATATCGCCGACCGCGTGCTGGTGATCGAGAACGGCGAAATCGTCCGCGACGATCCGCGCGATCAGGTCGATGCCGCACAGGTCTCGAAATATCTGTCCGTCTAACCACTCCGTCCAAGCAAGGAAAATGGGGAGCTTCTGATGCCAGACACATTGATCAAGGTCGATCTGACCAAGTCGGCCTACGAGAACGACAAGGTCCATAACCGCTGGCACCCGGACATTCCGATGGTGGAGTGGGTCAACCCGGGTGACGACTTCATCATCGAGACCTATGACTGGACCGGCGGCTTCATCAAGAACAACGACTCCGCCGATGACGTGCGCGACATCGACCTGTCGATCGTGCATTTCCTGTCCGGCCCGATCGGCGTCAAGGGCGCCGAGCCGGGCGACCTCCTGGTCGTCGACCTGCTCGACGTCGGTCCGTTGAAGGAGAGCCTGTGGGGCTTCAACGGCTTCTTCTCCAAGCAGAACGGCGGCGGCTTCCTGACCGATCACTTCCCGCTGGCGCAGAAGTCGATCTGGGACATCAAGGGCCTCTACACCTCGTCGCGTCACGTGCCGGGCGTGAACTTCGCCGGCCTGATCCATCCCGGCCTGATCGGCTGTCTGCCCGATCCGAAGCTGCTCGCGACCTGGAACGAGCGCGAGACCGCGCTGATCGCCACCAACCCGACCCGCGTGCCCGGTCTCGCCAACCCGCCGTTCGCGCCGACCGCGCATGCCGGACAGGCCAAGGGCGACGCCAAGGCCAAGATCGGTGCCGAGGGCGCCCGCACCGTGCCGCCGCGCGAGCATGGCGGCAATTGCGACATCAAGGACCTGTCGCGCGGCTCGAAGATCTACTTCCCGGTCTACGTGCCCGGCGGCGGCCTCTCGATGGGCGATCTGCATTTCAGCCAGGGCGACGGCGAGATCACCTTCTGCGGCGCCATCGAGATGGCCGGCTGGCTGCACATCAAGGTCGACATCATCAAGGACGGCGTGGCGAAGTACGGGATCAAGAATCCGATCTTCAAGCCGTCGCCGATCACGCCGAACTATCGCGACTACCTGATCTTCGAGGGCATCTCGGTCGACGAGGCCGGCAAGCAGCACTATCTCGACGTCCACATCGCCTATCGCCAGGCCTGCCTCAACGCCATCGAGTATCTGAAGAAGTTCGGCTACTCCGGCGCCCAGGCCTATTCGATCCTCGGCACCGCGCCGGTGCAGGGCCACATCTCCGGCGTGGTCGACGTGCCCAACGCCTGCGCCACTCTGTGGCTGCCGACCGAGATCTTCGACTTCGACGTGATGCCGTCGTCGGCGGGGCCGATCAAGCACATCACGGGCGATATCCAGATGCCGATCTCGCCGGACAAATAGCGGTCTCCCTGCGCGATGGGTGCGGGACGGCAGTGGTTTCGCCGCCCCGCATCCGCCGCGTGAGATGGAGATGATTGTTGCGCAGGAGACGAGACGATGCCGGTCTATGAATATCTCTGTGATACATGCGGACCATTCACCGACATGCGCCCGATGGCTGAATGTGATGAGCCGCAGGTCTGTCCGCAATGCCAGGACATGGCGCCGCGCGTGATCCTCACCGCACCCGCCTTCGCCTGCATGCCCGCGGAGCGGCGAACGGCGCATGCCACCAATGAGCGCAGCCGCCACGCGCCGCAGACGGTCGCGGAATACAAGGCGAAGCACGGGCCGGGCTGCGGCTGCTGCTCGCCGAAGAAGTCGCCGCGGTTGATGACCAAGACCAGGAGCGGCGCCAAGGGCTTTCCGACGGCGCGGCCGTGGATGATCAGCCACTGAACGCGAGGGGCGGCGCGATCCGCCGTCCCTCAGCGTGACGCCGGCACGCGGCGCGGACCCGGACCCGTCGGCTGGCCGCCGAACTTGACAGTCATCGCATTGGCGCCGTCGCTGATGTCGAGCAGCGTCTTGCGGCTCTCGTCGATCACCTTGGCCGATTTGCGCTTGAAGCTGTCGACGAGCTCGCGCATCGACTTGATCTGATCGAACAGCTGTCCGGGATTGCCGTCCGCGAAGCCGGGAATGGCGCCGTCGATCCTGGTCACGAGCGTGTCGAAGCCCTTGAACACGTCCTCGGCCTTGTCGATCGCGGCGTCGATCGCTGCGGTCTTCTCCTGCAGCGACGCCGTCTCGGACTCGAAGGTCTGCAGCGCCTCCTTGATGGCCGGTGCATTGCTGACGATGAATTTGTCGACGTTGTGCACCGTCTCGACCATCGTCTCCTGGTCCTTGAGGTCGGCCGTCAGCACCGGCACCCCGTCGCGATCGAACGGCACCGGCGGCGCCGTCGGCGCGCCGCCGACCAGCGAGATCGCGGCGATGCCGGTCAGGCCCTGAAATTCGATGCCGGCCGTGGTGTCCTTGCGGATCGGCGCCGAATTGTCGAGCGTGATCATGGCAACGATCTTGCGCGGGCTTTCGAGGTTGATCGAGAGGATCTGCCCGGCCTGCACGCCGTCGAAATTCACCGGGCCGCCCTTGCGCAGGCCCGCCGCCGAGCCGCCGTCGAACACGACGCGCATGACGCTGCGCTGTTGGGCGATCCGCGCCTTCTGCTTGATCAGGACGCCGCTGATCCCGGCCGCAACGGCCGCGATCGTCAGGGTTCCGACGATGAGATTGATCGCGCGCATTCCGTGTCCGTCGCTGCCTCTGCTCGATTTTAGCCGTTAAGTCTCCCGGTTGGAAGCTCAGCGCGCGAGCCCGGGCCGGGACGGGGCGGCGAGGCCCGCGAGCAGCACCGCGAGAATCCCGGTCAGGAAGATACCATCGAAGGTTCCGGCGCCGCCGATCGAGGCCACGGGCGCGCCGAGGCTGCCGATCTTGTCGAGGTTCATCAGGTCGGCGCCGACCAGCGTCCCCATCGAGCCGCCGATATAGGCCAGCGGCGCGGCATATTCGCGCGACAGCAGGAACGCCAGGATCGCGGTCACGACGACCGGCGCGAACACCGGCACGGCGATGCCGACGCCCTGCACCGGCGTCGCCATCGCGTGGATGATCACCGCGATCACCAGCACCGCGATCGCGGCGCGCAGCCAGAGCTGGTAGCGCAACACGAGATAGGTCGACATGATCGTCGGGATCACGGCGCCGCCGACATTTACGGCGAGGAGGGTGCCGGGCCATTGATGCACCAGCGGCACGACATACTGCATGCCGAAGAAGTCGATGATCTCGCCGGAGCGCGCGACCTGTCCGGGCAGCATGGTGATCGGAATGTTGAAATAGCTGCCGATCAGCGATCCGAACAGCAGCAGCATCGCGGTGCCCGAGCTGACGCCGAGCTTCATGTAGGCGTAGCGCAGGATGCCGAGCTGGATCAGGACGATCAGGACGCCGAACGCCAGCACCAGGATGGCGAAGAAGGCCGGCGTGATCGGCAGATATTGGACCTGGGAATGCATGTCGAAAGCGTTTGAGATGTGGGCCTTGCCGTCCCCGTAGGATCATTCCACGGGGACGGCAGGGTGACAAATGGGCATTCGTCGCCTGGTTCCCAAGAGCGGCCATGCTCCCGTTCATTTGCCCGCAGCGATCATCGTGGCGTGCAGCACATAGCGCTCCGCCCCCTGTGTCAGGGCATCGAATGGCCAGCAGGTCGACAGCACCAGTTCGGCTCTGTCGGTCCCTGGATCGATGCCCGAGGCATCGAAGCGGACGACATGGGCGGCGTCGGCGCGGTAGCGGAAGGTGTTGCCGTCGCGCCTGACGATGTCGATCTCGTCGCCGATCCTGATGTCGCGCAGGAAGCGGAAATGCGTGTCGCGGTGCGCGGAGTACACCGCGATGCCCGGCTGGCCCGGCTCGGCGCTGCCTTCGACATGGCCGGCGCCGAAGGCGAGCGCCTGGCCGCTGGAGCCGGCCAGCGCGATGGTGGAGACGCCGAGGCGCTTCACCTCGATCCGCGCCACCGGGACCGTGTCGGCCCAGGACCACGGCTTGACCGGATGTCCCGTCGCGATGGTCCTAGTGAAGGCGCGGTCGAGCAGTACTTGTGCGACGATCGCCTTGGCGTGGATGAGAGCGCCGTGACCGAACAGGGCGAGGCCGACCAGGGCGATCGCGAGCGGGATGAGGACACGAGGCATGAACTCTCCTTTCGTCATTGCGAGGAGCGAAGCGACGAAGCAATCCAGAGTCGCGCACCCGGCCCTGGATTGCTTCGTCACCTTCGGCTCCTCGCAATGACGCCGTTAGTTAGTTGGCAGCCCGCCGCCGAAGGGCAGCGAGCCAGATCAGTTCGAGCATCAGGATCCCCAGCCCGAGCAGCATGCTGAGCTCGGCATCGGTTGCCGTCTTCGGCAGCGTGATCGTGGCGGGCGCCGCCGGCACCACCGGCCGCTTCAGCGCGGCGAGCTGGATGTCGCCGTCGGCTTCGGCGCGGTGGTCCTTCCGCATCGCCGGCATCCCACCGCGCTCGCCGAACACCTTCTCATAGTCCCAGCCCGCCGGCAGGTTGATCGGCAGCTCGGCGAGCCTCAGCGGCTCGCCATCGGTCCGCCGCGGCGTCTTGTCGACGGCGACGAGGCTGGTCAGGCGCGTCACCAGCTGATGCTCCAGCGCGAGCTTCAGAATCGCGCCGTCGGCTTCCTCTGATGTCATCTGCCGCATCGTCTGTGCCACCTCGGCATCGCCGATCTTGCGCCGGGCCCACAGCTTGGAAAGACCCTTGCCTTCGGCGGCGCCTGACAGCGGCAGCGTGATGGTCCAGGGCTGGTCGCCGATGCGGCCCTTGAGCTGCAGCGATCCAGCGAGACGGTCGATCTTCGCGGCGAGCACCAGCGGCTCGTCGCGATAGACGTCCGGCAGGACCGCGGGCGTGAGATCCGCTGAGGCTTCCGAAAACGTCGCGGCCAGAGCGGTCACGGCCGGGTTCTCAAGCTTGGCGAACAGGCCGCGCATGCGCTCCTCGACCTGCTCGACCGCGCCGATATGGGTGAAGGCGCCGCGGCCAAGCTCTGAGGCGCGCGTCATCAAATAGGTGTTCGGCGCCGAGCCGATGCCGACCATGAAGATGCGCGAGCGGCCGCGCATTGCGGTGATGGTCTCGAATAGCTGCTGCTCGTTGCCGATGGCGCCGTCGGTGAGGAATACCACCTGCCGCACGCGGTCGCTGTCGCTGCCATCATCGGTCAGCGCCGCGCGCATCGCCGGCACCATCTCGGTGCCGCCGCGCGCGTCCAGCGAACTCACGTAGCTGGTGGCGCTGCCGACATGCTCGGCATCGGCCGGCACCGAGGCGGGGAAGAGCACCGTCATGGTGTCGTCGAAGCGGATCACGTTGAAGCGATCGTTCGGCTGCAGCCGTCCCAGAGCATAGAGCAGGCTGGCCTTGGCCTGGCGGATCGAGGTGCCGCCCATCGATCCGGAATTGTCGATCACGAAGATGACGTCGCGCGGCTGCGGCCGCTGCGCCGGCGCTGCCACGGCAGGCGGCGTGACGAAGGCGAGCAGATAATCGGCATCGCCGACCTGCTCGTGGAACAGTCCGACCGTAGGCATCGCCGTCGTGGCCGGCTTCCAGGTCAGCTCGAAATCGCGATCGGCCGGCACCACGCCCTTCGCCAGGGTCACGACCCGCGTGTTCGCATCGGGGCTGTCGATGGTCACCTGGTGATGATGGCTCTTGACCTCGCCGAGTGCGAAGCCGGCCTGCAGCCGCACCGTGATCTTGGTCGGGTTGACCGGATCACTCTTGGCGGGGTCGAGCACCTCCGGCGAGATGCGGTCGCGATCAGGCACGGGATCGCTGCTCGCCGCGCCCCAGCCGTTGCTATCAGGGCGTAAATCGACGCTCTGCACGATCGGCGCCGGATTGTAGCGCGGCGCGACCACCAGCGGCACCCGCAGCGAGAATTCGCCGCCACTCTGCGCCACCGGCTGCTGATACTCGATCTGCACCAGCACGGTCTCGCCGGGGCCGATATTGGCGAGCGAGTTGGTGAAGATGTTCGGCCGCTCCTGCTCGGTCAGCGCGGCGCTCTTGCCGTCGCGCTTGGCCTGCTCGTAGATCACCTTGGCCTGTTGGCGCGGCTTGATATCGCCGACCACGACGCGATCGCCGACGATCATCTTCAGCGTGTCCACCGCGCTGTCGGGCGGCAGCGGATAGACATAGATCGCCTCCATCCATTGCGTGCTGGTGTTCTTGAACAGCTGCGTCACGCGCGCCCGCGCGGTCGGGCCGGAGACGACGATGTCGACGTCGATGCCGAGCCGCGGCGCCTCGGCATAGCTGCCGTCGGATTTGAACAGCAGCGCGCCGGAGCGGGCATCGCCCGGCCTGGTCAGCGGCGCCAGCGGCCCTTCGGCGGACCAGCCAGGGGTGACGCTGAGAAACAGCGCCGTGAAGCCGACCAGCAGCACGGCGGCGGCCTGCAGCAGCAGGAATAGCAGCATGGTCACGATCCACGACCGGACCGGATGGGTGCTGCTTCTGATATCGTGGTCGATCGTCTCGCTCATCATTGGCTCCGCAACGAACAATTTCGGCATGCCGACACTGAGCGCAGCGCGCCGGCGCCGCGAGCGGAATGGTCGGTCTTGTTTGGCCGCGGCCCGCCCGCGTCTGTCCGGTGGTGGTCGAGAGCGCGGCTGATCTGTCCGGGTTTGTGCTGATTTGTCCGTCTGCTAGAAGAGGTGGGCGTCACGCGGCAGGGGACAGGATGTCGATACCGGACAACAGCGAGCTTTCCGACGAGCAGAGCCGGCAGGTCGCGGAGACCATCCGCGAGGAGATCGCGCGGCGCCGGATGTCGCGGCAGGCGCTGGCGGAGCAGGCCAGGCTGAGCCTGTCGACCCTGGAGAAGGCGCTCGGCGGCCGCCGCCCGTTCACGCTGGCCACCATCGTCCGGCTGGAGCAGGCGCTCGGGATGTCCCTGCGCAAGGCGCCGAGCGCGCCTCTCGCCGCGCCAGCCACGAGCGGCGGCATCGCGCCGGACAGTCTCGGCTCCTATTCGCGGCGGGCGGTGGAATGGATCGAGGGCACCTACGTCACGCTGCGACCGTCCTTTGGCGACAAGGACGCCATCTATGCGTACCGCACCGACATCGTCTGGGACGATGCGGCGTCGTCGCTGGCGTTTCGCGAGGGCGCGCGGCTCGATGCGGCGTTCACGCAATTCGGCGAGGTCGCCGTGCCCAACCAGTCCGGCTTCGTCTACCTCGTCACCAACCGCCACGGTCAGCACCGCCTGATCACCGTGTCGCGGCCGACCATCACCGGCGAGATGTACGGCATCATCACGACGCTGTTGGCGGGCCGCGGCTCGCTGCTGACGCCGATTGCCGCGCCGATCGCGCTGCTTCCGCTGCGCAATGTGGTGGAGCCGAGCTTCGGCCGGCTCGGCACGGATGATCGACACTATGGGGTGTACCGCGAGCATCTGCGCAAGACGGTCGAGGAGCCGTTCGCGCTGTTCGTGCAGGGCGTGGCGTGAGTTGTTAGGTGTAGGGTGGGCAAAGGCGCGCCCCGGTGCGTGTTGCATGCTGCGCTCCACCGCGCGCCGTGCCCACCATTCGCTCCGAATGCGCCGACGGACGGTGGGCACGCAACCGCCCTGCGGGCGTCCGCTTTGCCCACCCTACGGCAGCTGACTCCGTCGCCGCGTTCGCTAGGACGGTGCGTGTGGGAGACGCGGTGCTCCTACAAATACGCTGTCGTCCCGGCGAACGCCGGGACCCATACCCCCAGGGGAGGGGTTTGAGGCTGGCTGGTCATTGGCATTTTGCCCAACACAACCGCCGCGGAGTATGGGTCCCGGCGTTCGCCGGGACGACAGCGGTGGGTGGGCGGATTCACGGCTCAAACAGCAGAAGGCCTAAACAGCAGAACGGATCGAACAGCAGACGACGGACATGTCGACGCATTCCCGCGGCACATCATGCCCGAGGTCTGCGATCAGTTCGTCCCTCCTCAAATGCAGAGGGCGCAGGGAATGCCGGGTGAAGGCCTCACCCATGGCCCGCCTGCGAAAAAAATGCAGGCGGCAGGT
>NZ_JAUHJM010000022.1:0-41449 GCF_032381235.1 Bradyrhizobium sp. SZCCHNR1053 | reverse complement strand
AGCAGTGATCGAATAGTGTCAGGGATCAGCCCGGTCCAAAATGTCAGGGATCAACCCGGTCGGTCAGGGCGCTGAACGCTATGGGCGCGCATACACATCAACCACCAAACTATCGAGAGAGCGAGGTCGCATCTCGCTGCGTTTCCTCGCCCATCAGATAGAGCGCGACTCGTGGACCCCCACCCCTCCCCGCAAGGGGGAGGGGAGCGCACCGTCGGCGTGCGAATTCGGTTGCCACGCTACGCACTCGGGCGAGATGGGCCTCCCCCATACACCAACGGCCGGGATCGCTCCCGGCCGCCGCAACAAACATCACGCCCGCCTCACCTCAGCCGAGGTTCAGCTCCTTGAAGAAGTCGTTGCCCTTGTCGTCGATGATGATGAAGGCGGGGAAGTCGACGACCTCGATGCGCCAGATGGCTTCCATGCCCAGCTCGGGATATTCGACGACCTCGACCTTCTTGATGCAGTGCTCGGCGAGGTTCGCCGCCGCGCCGCCGATCGAGCCGAGATAGAAGCCGCCGTGCTTCTTGCAGGCCTCGCGCACCGCCGGCGCGCGGTTGCCCTTGGCGACCATCACCATCGAGCCGCCGGCCGCCTGGAACTGGTCAACGAAGGAATCCATGCGGCCCGCGGTGGTCGGGCCGAACGCGCCGGAGGCATAGCCGTCCGGAGTCTTGGCCGGACCGGCGTAATACACCGGATGGTTCTTGAAGTAGTCCGGCAGCGGCTCGCCACGGTCGAGGCGCTCGCGCAGCTTGGCATGCGCCGCGTCACGCGCGACGATCATGGTGCCGGTCAGCGACAACCGGGTCTTGATCGGGTTCTTCGACAGAGTGGCGAGGATGTCCTTCATCGGCTGGTTGAGGTCGATCTTGACGACCTCGCCGCCGAGCGCCTGCTCGACCTCCGGCAAATACTGCGCCGGATGATGCTCGAGCTCCTCGAGATAGACGCCGTCCTTGGTGATCTTGCCGAGCACCTGGCGGTCGGCCGAGCAGGACACGCCGAGACCGATCGGCAAGCTCGCGCCGTGACGCGGCATGCGGATGACGCGGACGTCGTGGCAGAAATACTTGCCGCCGAACTGCGCGCCGACGCCGAGCGACTGCGTCATCTTGTGGATTTCCTGCTCCATCTCGAGATCGCGGAAGGCGTTGCCGTCCGGGGAGCCCTGCGTCGGCAGCGCGTCGAGATAACGGGCGGAGGCGAGCTTCACCGTCTTCATGCACAATTCAGCCGAGGTGCCGCCGATCACGATCGCTAAATGATAAGGCGGGCACGCGGCGGTGCCGAGCGTCAGGATCTTCTCCTTCAGGAACGCCAGCAGCCGGTCCTTGGTCAGCACCGACGGCGTCGCCTGGAACAGGAAGCTCTTGTTGGCCGAGCCGCCGCCCTTGGCCATGAACATGAACTTGTAGGCGTCCTCGCCCTCGGCGTAGATCTCAGTCTGCGCCGGCATGTTGTTGGCGGTGTTCTTCTCTTCATACATCGACAGCGGCGCGACCTGCGAGTAGCGCAGGTTCCGGCGCAAGTATGCGTCGCGCGCGCCTTGGCTCAGCGCGGCCTCGTCGTCACCGTCGGTGATGACGTTGCAGCCCTTCTTGCCCATGATGATCGCGGTGCCGGTATCCTGGCACATCGGCAGCACGCCGCCGGCGGAGATGTTGGCATTCTTCAGGAAGTCGAGCGCGACGAACTTGTCGTTCGGGCTGGCCTCCGGATCCTCCAGGATGCTGCGCAGCTGCTTCAGATGGCCGGGGCGCAGGAAGTGGTTGATCTCGCCGAACGCGGCCTCGGACAGCGTCCGCAACGCGTCGCGCGACACCACCAGCATGTCGCGGCCCAAGACCTTCTCGACCCGCACGCCCTCGGCCGTGATCTTCTTGTAGGGCGTGGTGTCCGGCCCGAGCGGAAACAGCGGCGTGTGCTTGTAGGGCGGGACGGGCTTGGACTGGTCGGGGAAAGCGGTGGGCGCGTTCATGGAAGACTCGTGGGTTGAAGGGCCGGAAAACGCCTGTCCGAGGCACCCGGCGATAGAGCCGTTCTAAGCCCTTTTTGGGGAAAAGAAAGCTGCCGGACTGCGGATGGCGCCCATGCGGCTGGTCCGCAGCGGGGGGTGGTCCAGCGAGCCCAGGCGGGGGGCTTGACAAGGCTGATAGCCTGCAAGGCGAGAGCTGATCGAGACACGCTTCGACATCACATCGCGGAGGATCACCATGGCGACTTTTGTCCTCATTCCCGGCGGCTGGCGCGGCGGCTGGTGGTATGCCCCGCTCGCGGCGCGTCTCTGCCAGGCCGGTCATGCAGCCCATGCGATCACCCTGAGCGGGCTCGAGGAGACGCCTGCCCCGGGCGCGCGCATCAACCTCGAGACGCATATCGCTGACGTGCTGGAGTTGTTGGCGGTCAAAGATCTCTCAGGTGTCATCCTCTGCGCGCACAGCTATGGCGGCATGGTGGCCTCGGGAGTCGCGGATCGCGCGCCGGAGCGGCTTGCCGCGCTGATCTACCTGGATGCGTTCGCGCCGGACGATGGTCAGGCCTGGTGGGACCTTGCCGGGGACGACTATCGACGGCTGGTGATCGCGCAGGCCGGACATGACGGGCTCACGGTGCTGCCGCGGGACGGTGTCGATCCCCGGTGCCGGCCGCATCCGCTCGGCACTTTCGTGCAGCGGCTTCGTCTGACGCGCCCTCATCCCGAGCTGCCGCGCGTCTTCGTCTACGCGACCGGATGGAGCGCGACACCGTTTACGGCGCAGTACGAGCGTCTGCGCAGTGATCCCGCCTGGACCGTGCGCACCGTCGCCTGCGCCCACGACGTGGTGAACTTGGCGCCTGATGAAACGTTCGAGGTGCTGATCGAGACAGCCCGGCAGATCGCCTCGGCGTGAAGCCGCCGCGGTTCGACGCCGTCACGAGCGAACGGCGAAATGAATTGAACCAGGGCAGCACCCTGCTAAACCTAAAGCTGTTGATCCATCCATTTGCGCCTGAGGTATCATGAAAAAGGGTCTGTTCTTTGCAATCACTTTCGCCCTAAGCCTCGCGACCATGCTCCCCGGCAGCGCCGGTGCGGTCGGTCCAGGTTATTTGTGCGGCGGCCTTAACGGCAACACCTGCAATTTCGGCCTGTTCTGCGACCTCCCGGTCGACCATTGTGGCCAGGGGTTCGTCCTAAGGGGCGTTTGCCGGGTGAAGCCGCGGGCCTGCCCTCGCATCTACAGGCCGGTCTGCGGCTGCAATTACCAAACCTATAATAGCGACTGTCAACGCCTGGCCGCCGGCGTAGAGCTGATGCGTCAGGGCCGCTGCTTATTCCAATAGACCGATCGCGCCGCTTTCGCCGACATCTGACTGCGTCTCCCGACTCGTGTCACACGCACGATGATCTTGTGCGGAGGCGGAGCATCGGCGCTTGCGTGATCTCCTCGCGCCGGGTTCAATGGCGCGGGGAGAATTCGAAATGCGTTCGTATCATTGCTCATTCGGCCGGGCGGCCCTGTTTGCCATCGTGTTTGCTCTGGGCGCGGCTCTGCTGCCGCAGCCCGCGCGCGCCGATCGCTGTGACGACCTCGCCAAGGAATTGAAGAACGGCATCGACGGCATCAAGATCGGACAGACCGCGGCGGGCACGGTCTATCTCGCCCATCCCAAGGCGCGCGAGCTCACGCTCGGCTGCTCGTCTAAGAACTTCAGCAATCAATTGTTCGGAAAAACCGACCGCAAGCCGCCGCCGGCCTTCATCGACCTGATGGCGAGCGCGGCGGCGATCGTGTTCACCTTGCCGAAGGACGACATGCAGCGCCGCGTCACACGCTGTTACCGCCGGCTCGGGATCTTCCGCGGCGACGACGTCGCCAGCCGCTACCGCCGGCTCGACATGCGCTGCGCCCGGACCAAGACCGAGTCCTCGATCACGATCAGCCGCAGCAAGGACCAATAGGCCGGGGTGACGCGATAGTCCTGTCGTTTCTGCGCCGGCGGCAGCGACCCGTTCACTATTCGCCGCGCCACCGACAGTTGCAGACAATTCGAGCGATCTGGTTGACGAAGTTTTCGTCAGGGATGGCCACGCTCATCGCAACACCAAGCGAGGAGCTGGACCATGTCCGTTTCGAGCGTTTCGTCGTCATCGCCGCCGCCCTCACCGCCGCCGGTCTCGACCGAGACGACCAAGCCGCAGACCCAAGACACGCAGACCCGGAATCAGACGCAGCAGAGCCAGGCCTTCAAGCCCGACAAGACCGGCGACGAAGCGGCCGCTGAAAAGCAGGCCTCCCGTCCGCCGCTGCCGCCCGGCCAGGGCACGCGCGTCGACATTCTCGCCTGACGATCCCACACCCTCAGGCCAACTTCGTATAGCGGCGGCGCCTCAGGCATCCGCCGCTATACGTGTGATGGCATCGCCGATCCGACTCCACCCCTGTCCCATGATGTCGAACTGAAACTTGTTGCCCGGGAAGACGAAGCCGTCATGGACCATCCGCAGATGCGTGCCGCCCTCGACCGGCGTCAACGTCCAGGTCACGACGCTGTCGAGCCGTAAGCCGTAGGCCGGGTTGGAGTCCGAACCGCCCTTCCAGGAATAGCTGAGCAGATGCGGCGGCTCACAGGCGAGCACCTCGCAGTGAACGACGCCATCCCAGTCGCCCACCGGCTTGGTGCGGAAGGTGAAGCGATGCCCGGTGGCCGCGACGAAGTCGTTCGGCATCAACCATTTCGCGATCAGGTCGCTCGTGGTCAGCGTGCGCCAGATCTTGTCGGGCGAATGGGGCAGATGCTTCTCCACCACGATCGCATGCGTCTCACCCATCACTCGGTCTCCTTCAACAGTGCCTCGAGGCCGGCAATACGCTCATGCCAGAATGCGCGGTAATGACCGAGCCAGTCGACCAGCGGCGCCAGCCCCTTTGGCGCGACGCTATAATAGTTGTGGCGGCCGTCGCGCCGTTCGCTGACCAGCCCGGCGTCGCGCAGCGCCTTGAGATGCTGTGAGATCGCCGGCTGCGACACGCGCGAGCCCTGCACCAGGCCGGTGGCCGCCACCTCCCCCTCTCGCGCGATGCGCTCGAACACGGCCCGCCGCGTCGGGTCGGCAAGCGTCTTCATGACGGATGTCAGCTGGGCTTCGACGATCATGCCAGATGTATAAGCAAATGCTTATACATCGTCAAGCGCGGCGCCGCAGGGCTTCGCCTTCACGCATCCAGCGCCTTGTAGTGGCGGAAGATGCCGTCCTCGTTGAAGGCGATGCGGCGCTCGCTGGCGAGATAGGCTGAGATGTTCGGTCTGCTGGCGACGCGGTCATGCAGCGCGACGAGGCTCGGGATGTTGCGCTCGAACGCCATCATGCGCTTCGGGAACGCGTAGCGCAGGCCGGCGACGATCTGGAACAGCGACAGGTCGACATAAGTGAGCCTGCGCCCGGTGACGTAGGCGCCACCGCTTTTCGACAGGAGCTGCTCGAAATAGCCGAGGAATTTCGGCACCCGCTCGCCCCAGAATTCGGCGGTGCGCTTCCTGGCCGGCGCACGCTGGTCCTCGTAGTACAGCGTCGGCCCCAGCGGATGATGCGTGTCGTGGATCTCGACGACGAAGTCGGTCACGGTGAGCTGCAATTGATGCACCCAGAGCTGGCCGGCTTCGGCCTTGGGCGCAAGGCCATGGCGGCTGCCGAGAAACAGCAGGATGTTGGCGGTCTGGCCGATGACGCGGCGGCCCGCTCTCAGGAACGGTGGCGCGAAGGGCGGCGTGTCGCTGTCCGCCTCCATCATCGCCGTCATCGCACCGATGCCGTCCTCGCGCGCGACGTCGCGATAGGCGGCGCCCGCCTCCTCCAGCGCGAGACGCACATATTCGCCGCGGCCCTGGATCATGGGCCAGTAGTAGAGCTCGTAACGCATGGGCCATCCTCGCAGTGATGCGCCCACACGTTCGGCTCGGACGACGCAACGGACGCGGTGTTAGTTCGCCGCGAAGCAGTATAGCAGCCCGTCGCCGCCCGTGCGCTTCAGATCGGCCTGGGAACAGCCGCCATCGGGCCCGCGAGAGATGGGAATTGTTCCACAAGCAAAGGCGCCGCGGATTGCTCCGCGGCGCCTGATGAGGGTCTCAAGTCAGGCTCAGCTGACCTGCTGGATTCCCGATAGCTGCCAATCGGCGCCGGCGTGGCGCAGGAAGGTCCAGATCTCGGTGACCTCCTGCGGTTGGTCGGAGCCGTCGACCACCCGGCCCGAGGCGCGCTCGATGGTCTTGTCGGCCAAAGTGAAGCGCATCGCGACCGTGGCGTAGTCCGCGCCATTCTCGCGCCAGGCTTCGGCGAGGTCACCCTGCAGCAGCTTCACGGCGCTGACCTTGTTGACCACGCCGCGGGCCTGGTTCTGCTCGAGATCGCGCTCGAAATACGAGGCCATCTCCGGCGTCGACAGCAGCCGCAGGCGGCCGACATCCTCGTTCGACCAGGCGGACTGGATCTCGCCGAGCAGCCGCTCGAACGCCTCGTAGTCGGCCGGCAGGATCTGCAGCGGCGGCGTGTTGCTGCCACCGCCGAAGCCACCGAAACCACCAAGGCCGCTCAGGCCCGAGCGGAGGCTCGGCTGGCCGTCGGTGGGCGACGGCGCCGGGCCGGCGGCATAGGCCGGCTGGTTGCGGCGCTGCCACCAGGCCATCGCCATGCGCACCAGGAACACCACCAGCAGGACCTGGAGGATCAGGCCGATGATCGAGGCGAAGCCGCCGAGGCCGGAGAAGAGCCCGCCGCCGAACAGCATGCCGAACAGGCCGGCACCGAGGAAGCCGGCAGCGAGGCCGCCGAGCAGGCCACCCGCGCGGCCACCGAACAGCCCGCCACGCGCGGGCGCGGCCGTGTTGAAGCCGCCGGGCTGGCCCGGCTGGGTGATGGTGCGGTTGAACTGCGACGCCGATCCTGGCGCGGTCGAGGTGGGAGGTGGCGCGGAGAAGGTGCGCGTGCCGCGGGAGCCCGAGCTGGAGCCGCCGCCGATCCGGGCGTCGGCCGCCGAGACGGCGAGCACCGTCGGCAGCGCCAGTGAAAGGGCCACGGCCATCGCCTTGAGGAGGCCGCTTTTGCGCTGCATGAAGCTCATCTGTGTTTCCCATAACTCCCCGGAATGGGGATGCCTGTAAGATGGGCACAACCGGCGAAAAGGGAAGGCGGCACGAGGCCGCGCGGCTGCGGCGCTGGGTCGCGGGATGAAGGCGCTCGGCCGCCTTGCCAAGGAACTTCCCAAGGAACTGCGGTAACCTATTGCGGCGCCATGGTTTCCTTGACCGCCGCCACGAGCTGGCTGAGCGTGAAGGGCTTCGGCAGGAACGCGAACTGCTGGTTCTCCGGCAGGCTCTTCTCGAACGCATCCTCGGCATAGCCCGAGACGAAGATGATCTTGATCTCCGGATTGCGCTCGCGCATCGCTTTAAGCAGCGTCGGCCCGTCCATCTCCGGCATCACCACGTCGGACACCACGAGATCGAGCGCGCCATCGCACTCCTCCAGCGCCTCCATCGCCTCGACGCCATTCGACGCCTCGATGACGCTATAGCCGCGCGAGCGCAGGCCGCGCGCGTTCAGCGCCCGCAGGCCCTCCTCGTCC
Organism: Bradyrhizobium sp. SZCCHNR1053; assembly: GCF_032381235.1. NCBI lineage: Bacteria > Pseudomonadati > Pseudomonadota > Alphaproteobacteria > Hyphomicrobiales > Nitrobacteraceae > Bradyrhizobium > Bradyrhizobium sp. SZCCHNR1053. The sequence continues at coordinate 33,836 of NZ_JAUHJM010000022.1, read as the reverse complement.
TCGACCAGCAGGATGGTGCCCTGCCCGGTCAGGTCGGCGCGCGGCTTCGACGCTTCCGCTGCGGCCGGCTCCTTGGCGGCGCCGTTGACCGCGTGCGGCTCGGTCTGGACCTCCGGAACGACGATGTGCCGCGGCAGGAAGATCTGGAACGAGGTCCCCTTGCCGACCTCGCTGTCGACATAGATGAAGCCGCCGGTCTGCTTGATGATGCCGTAAACGGTCGACAGGCCGAGGCCGGTGCCCTTGCCAACCTCCTTGGTCGAGAAGAACGGCTCGAAGATCTTTTCGCGGATCTCGGCCGGAATGCCGGTGCCGGTGTCGCTGATGTCGATGCGGACGTAGTCGGCGACCGGCATGCCCTTGTAGGCCGCCTGCGCGACCTCGTCGGCCGAGACGTTGGCGGTGCGGACCGAGAGCTTGCCGCCGTCGGGCATCGCATCGCGGGCGTTGACCGCGAGGTTGACGACCACCTGCTCGAACTGCGAGACGTCGACCTTGACCGGCCACAGGTCGCGGCCGTGCACGAGGTCGAGCTTGACCTTCTCGCCGATCAGCCGGCGCAGCAGCATGGTGAGGTCCGACAGCGCATCGCCGAGATCGAGCACCTGCGGCCGCAAGGTCTGGCGGCGCGAGAACGCCAGCAGCTGCCGCACCAGCGTCGCGGCGCGGGTGGCGTTCTGCTTGATCTGCATGATGTCCTGGAACGACGGATCGGTCGGCTTGTGCGCGTTCAGCAGGAAGTCGTTGGCCATCATGATGGCCGAGAGCACGTTGTTGAAGTCGTGGGCGATGCCGCCGGCGAGCTGGCCGACCATCTCCATCTTCTGCGACTGGTTGATCTGGTTCTCCAGCGCGCGGCGCTCGGTGGTCTCGAGCAGATAGACGATCGCGGCTTCGGTCTCGCGCTCGTCCTCGTCGACGGCGGTGACGAAGAACTGGCCGAAGCGCTCCTTCGCGCCCTCCAGCATCACCTCGACCGGCGGAATGTCCGCCTGCCCTTCCGAGGCCTGGTTGATCGCCGCGATCAGGAGATGCCGGTCGCGCTGGCTGACGGTGCGGAAGATCGATTTCGCCGCGGCCACGTCGCCGCTGACGCTCTGCGCCAGCTTGGCATAGCGCGCATTGGCCCTGACGACGGCGCCGCCGCGGTCGACGGTCGCGATCGCCATCGGCGTGTGGTCGAAGAAGCGCATGAAGCGCACCTCGGCGGCGCGCTCCGGATCGGAGCGCTCGTCGCGGGCGCGGCTGATGACCAGGGTGCGCGACGACCCGGGCTTGCCGTCGGCGCCGAAGGCGAGCTTGTGATAGAGCCGCGCCGGCATGGTCTTGCCGCCGCGCATCTTCAGGTCGATGTCGAACACCTCGGTGCGGACCTCGCCGGGCACCGCCACGATCGAACTCAGCAAGGACGCGCCGTCGCCGGAGACGACGTCGGCGAGCTTCAGCCCGCCCGAGCCGATCTCGGCGAGATCGTAGTCGAGCCAGTTGGCGAGCGTGGCATTGACGTAGACGAGGCTGCCTTCCGGATTGACCGAGAAGAAGCCGCACGGCGCGTGGTCGAGATATTCGATCGCATGCTGCAGCTCCTGGAACACGTCCTCCTGGCGCTCGCGATCCCTGGTGATGTCGGCGATCGACCACACCGCGTAGCGGGCATGGCGCTTGGTCTGGCCGAGCGGGCGCACGCGCATCCGCAGCCAGCGCCCCTGCGCGCCTTCGGCCGCAGTGATGCGTACCTCCTCCTGCTGCCGCTTGCCCTCGCGCGCCGCCTTGAGCAGGCGGAACACCGCTTCGGAGACATCGGGATTGCCGATGAAGACACGCTCGACGGGACGCGCTTCCTGCGCGGTCGCCGCTCCCGTCATGTTGAGATAGGCAGCGTTGGCGTAGACGACATGGCCGCGCGGATCGGTCACCGCGAGGCCATCGAAGGCGTGATCGGCGATCGCGCCCATCACCGGATCGTCGGTCGCCTTGTCGGCGAAGCGGACGATGCCGGCGGCGAACGCGAACAGATTGAACAGGCCGACGGTGGCAAGCAGCGACAGCAGCCCGAGAATGTAGGGCTGCGCCTGGGCGCGGCCGATCGTCATCAACGCGATCGCGACCGCGACGAGACCGAACGCCACCAGCAGGATCAGCAGAATGCTGCCGCTGCGGCGCGGCCGCTCCGGCAGGCCCACCTGATCCTGTAACCCATCGTTGTCGGAATCGGCGCTCATGGCTCGGGGACGCGACCTGTCGGCTGGGAGCCCCAGCCCGTTCGCGCGGCTCCCCCTTCCACCTGCCTGAATCGACGGGTCAAGCGCAAGCCCGTCAAGCCGATATTCCATGATTTATCCGTATTTTGCGGTCCGTCCGGGGACCGAATCGGTTGTCATCGCGGGCGCCCCGAGAGGTTGCGCCGCAGCCCCATCACGTAGCCGATGATCTCAGCGACGGCGTGATAATGTTCCACCGGGATCTCCTCGTCGATCTCGACCGTGGCGTAGAGCGCGCGCGCCAGCGGCACGTTCTCGACGATCGGGATGTCGTGCGCCTTGGCGACCTCCCGGATCTTGAAGGCGATGTTGTCGACGCCCTTGGCGACGCAGACCGGGGCCGACATGCCGCGCTCGTAGGACAGCGCGACCGAGTAGTGGGTCGGGTTGGTGATGATCACGGAGGCCTTTGGAACCGCAGCCATCATGCGCTTCTTCATGCGCTGCTGCCGGATCTGCCGGATGCGTCCCTTGACGTGCGGGTCGCCTTCCGACTGCTTGAACTCCTCCTTCATCTCCTGCACCGACATCTTCTGCCGCTCGTACCATTGCCGATACTGGAACAGGTAGTCGCCGATCGCGACCAGGGCGAGCAGCGCGACCACCGAGCCCATCAGATGCGTGGTCAGCGACATCGTGACGCCGAGCAGCTCGCTGACGTCCATGTGCAGCAGCGATTCGAGGCGCAGCCGCTCCGGCCACAGGATCATGACCATGACCGTGCCGAGCAGCACGAGCTTGAAGAGACCCTTGGCGAAGTTGGCCGCGGCCTGCTTGCCGAACAGGCGTTTGGCGCCGGCCAAGGGCGAGATCTTGCTCAGGCTCGGCTTCATCGGCTCGCCCGACCAGACCAGGCGATGCTGCATCATGTTGCCGGCGATCGCCGCCAGCATCACCATCAGGATCGGCACGCCGATCGCCGCGATCACGGCGAACGACAGGCTGCGCGCCAGCGCCAGCAGGCCGGCGCCGTCGGTGTGGATCATCCAGGAATTGGCGATCAGGTTGCGCATCGGCACCAGCACCGCGGTGCCGATCGAGCCCGAGAAGGTCGACATCACCAAGGTCGCGGAGGCGATTACGAACCAGGTGTTGAGCTCCTGACTCTTGACGACGTCGCCGCGCTCGAGCGCCTGGTCCAGCCGCTTTTGCGTCGGGTCTTCTGTTTTGTCTTCGGAATCGGCCTCATCGGACATCGATCGGCCCCCTCACCGCGGCATCATCTCGTGCATGACGCCTTCGAAATAGCCGAGAAACGTTCCCATCATCGCGGTCAGGACCAGCGCGAAGATCAGGAAGCCGATCAGGATCGAGAGCGGCGCACCGACGAAATAGACCTGCATCTGCGGCATCAGCCGCGCCAGCACGCCGAGCCCGATGTTGAAGACCAGTCCGAACACCAGGAACGGCGCCGATAATTGCAGGCCGATCTTGAACGCCGTGGCAAAGGCCTTGGTCGCCAGCGAGGCGACGTCGCCGCTCGGGATCAATTCGCCCGGCGCGAAGATCTTGTAGCTGTCGCTGAGCGCCGCGATCACCAGGTGATGGCTGTCGGTCGAGAACAGCAGGGTCACGCCGAGCATGGTGAGGAAGTTGCCGATCAGGACGCCCTGCTGGCCCTGCGTCGGATCGACCGCGGTGACGAAACCGAGCCCCATCTGCTGCGCGATCACGGAGCCCGCGACCTGCAGCGCCGACAGCGTCACCCGCGCCGTTGCGCCGAGCACGATGCCGATCACGATCTCGTGCACCATCATCACCAGGAGCGGCGACAACGCCTGCAGGTCGACCTGATAGGCCTGACGGTGCAGCGGCAGCACGATCATCGTGAGCAGCAGCGCGGTCGCGAGCTTGATGCGGACGGGGATGTTGACCTCGCCGAGGCCCGGCAGCAGCATCACCATCGCACCGACGCGCGCGAAGGCCAGCATGAACACGGCGGCCAGCGCCGGAAGGAAGGAAATATCGATGCGCATCGTCCGCCGTCACGGCCCTTTCGACCGCATGCTGGTGCGGCACGACGGTCTTTGAAGAGACAGCCTGCGACGAGACAGCTTGCGAAGAGTTGGCCCGAAAGGCCGCCAGCTCACGGCCGAAAGCAGCAGCGCCCCCCGCACTGCTCCTCGCGACCGCTCGCAGCGCCCTCACGCAGGCTAGCCCTGCTGCCCCGGACATTGCCTCATCCGCCGATGATTCGCGACGAGATCCGCATCATGTGCGAATGCAGGGCATCGGCCATGAACGGCAGCGCCAGCAGCAGCGTCACGAAGATCGCAATGATCTTCGGCACGAACACCAGAGTCTGCTCCTGGATCTGCGTCAGCGCCTGAAACAGGGAGACGACCACGCCGACGACGAGGCCGACCACCATCAGCGGCGAGGAGACCAGCACGATGGTCCAGATCGCATCGCGCGCCACATCGAGCGTTTCAGCTCCCGTCATGTCCTGTCGTTCCTCACTGTCGATCGGTTCCGGTCCGGCACCCGCCTCATCGCGCATCGCGCGCAGTCGCGGCAGACGGCAAATCCCTGATTCGTTACGAGCTGCGCCTAGATCGTCATCTTCATCACGTCTTCATAGGCCTGGATCACGCGGTCGCGCACCGACACCAGCGTCGATACCGCGACATCGGTTTCGGCGACCGCCGTGACGACATCCATGACGTTCGCCTTGCCCGCGGCCATCGCGACCGCCTGACTGTCCGACTTGCGTCCGGCCTCCATCACGCTGCCGATCGCATCCTTCAGCACCGCGCTGAATGACGGACCACCCTTGTCGGCGCCGTTGCCGCTGCCTAGCACGTCGCGCACGCGCCCGAGGCTGCCGAAGGCACCACTCGAGCCGCCGGCGTCGAGCACGCGGGCGGAATTCGCATAGGCATTAGCTGCGGAGATTGGGGAGGCCATGACTTTCGTTCCTGTCCTAGGTCTTCAGAATGTCGAGTGTGCGTTGGATCATGCGGCGCGTGGCGCCGATGATGTTCAAATTCGCCTCGTAGGACCGCTGTGCATCGCGCATGTCGGTCATCTCGATGAGCGGATTGACGTTGGGGTACTTGACATTGCCGGACGCGTCCGCGGCCGGGTTACTGGGGTCGTATTTGACGCGGAACGACGATTGATCGGGCACCACCTTGCCGAGTGCCACCACCTTGGCGTCAAGCGCACGGTCGAGCGCCGAGGTGAATGTCGGGACCTTGCGGCGATACGGATCGCCACCCGCTTTGGCGGCGGTCGAATCGGCATTGGCGATGTTCTCGGAAATGACGCGCATACGCCCCGCCTGCGCACGCAGGCCGGAGGTCGCAATGCTCATCGAGCGCAGGAAATCGCTGGAGTCGTTTGCCATGCTTGTCGGTCTCCGTCCTCAACTCCGGCTCAGGCCTTGCCGATCGCCGTCTTCAACAGATGCAGGCTCTTGCCGTACAACGAGGTTGCCGCGGCATAGTCCATCTGGTTGGCGGAGACCTTCAGCATCTCCTCTTCGAGGCTCACCGCGTTGCCGGCGGGCCTCGTCTGAAATCCGGCCTTGCGGTTCTGGTCGAAGCTCGCGCTCTCGCCCGACGACGGTGCGATGTGCGCGGTGCTGGTCCGGGTCAGCGACAGCGGCGCAAAGCCGCCGACCGCCTGGCCGGTTGAATCGAACTTCGGCTCAACCAGATCCTTCGGCTTGAAGTTGGGCGTATCCGAATTGGACACGTTCTCCGACAGCACGCGCTGGCGCTCCTGGTGCCATTGCATCTTGGTCCGCAACGCCGACAACACGGGGAGATCGTTGATGGACATGGCGCTGCTCGGTTATGTCCGGCTACCGGACGGTTTGGGTAGGTAGAAATTGCCGTGCATATGGTTAACAAGGAGTTAAGAAACGGTGCGATGCCCACCGGGACATTCCCGGGGTTTTGACGATTTCTTAGGAAAGTGCCGGGGTCCCAGCCGACCGATGCATCATTACGGGACGGCGCGGCTCGCCAAGAAGTCGTTTTGGCCCGGCCGATTCATGGGTTATTAAGAGGCCGAGCGGCAGTTCCTGCCGTCATGCGTTAACAGGTTGGTTCCGGTTCTGAAGCTCCGTTCGCTGCCGGCGATGCGTTGGACAGACGAGAGACTTCGAAAGGACGCGGTATTTGCCGGGGACAGAGATGCAGGCACTGACGTTCTTTTTTGCATTCGTGGCGGTGCTGGCTCTGATCGGCCTCGCCGCGTGGCTGGTCCGTCGATTCGCGGGCAATCGTCTCGGCACCAACCCGAATCGCGGCCGCATGCCCCGGCTTGCCGTAATCGATGCCGCCGCCGTCGATGGCCGCCGCCGTCTCGTGCTCGTGCGCCGTGACAACATAGAGCATCTTTTGATGATCGGCGGGCCGACCGACATCGTGGTCGAATCCAACATCGTGCGCGCCATGCCGGCGCGCGAGCAATTGCCGCAGCGGCCGGGCATCAATGAAGAGCGGCCGGCGGCGCGCATCGCGCCGCTGCCGGATGCGCCGTCCTGGGCCGACAACGAGCCGAAGACCGAGGCCGCCGAGCATGCCGAGCCGCAGATGCCGGAGCCGCCGCAGCGCCCGATGCGGCCGTCGTTCATCGATGAGGTTCGCCGCACGGGGCCGGCTGCTGCTGAGCGGCGTGAGCCGGCACCGGCATTCCCGCCGGAATCACCGCTCCCTCCGCGCCGTCCCGATCCCCGCCAGGACCTCCGGGCAGACGTCCGTGGAGAGACGCGCGGCGGCGACGAAGCCCGCCTGGAGCCGCGCCCCGAGCGGGCGCCCCGCGGTGAACCGGTGATGCCGCGCCCGCTGCGCCCCGCCGAGCCGCAACGGCCGGCAGAGGCGCCGCGCCCCTCCGAGGGGCCCCGGCTGCCGCCGGTGCGGAGCGCTGAACGCGCAGCCGAGCGCGTCGAACGCGTGGCGGCGCCGCCGCTGCCGCCGATTGCGCAGATGCCACCGCCACCGCCCCCGCCGCCGGTTGCGCCGCCGCCCGCAGCGGCCGATCAGAGCGCCGAAGCCAATCTGGCCGAGATGGCGCAACGGCTCGAGGCCGCGCTGCGGCGTCCATCGGCCGATCCGTCGGCTGCTCCAGCCTCGGGTCCCCGGGCGGCCGCACGCAGCGAGCCGGCTCCGGCGCAAGCCGCGCCGGTCAAGACCAGCTTCGAGAATCTGGAGGACGAGATGGCCTCGCTGCTCGGACGTCCGAAGTCGTCTCAGTGAGATCGCTGCTTCCCCCGCGTAGAGTTGTCTTCATCGCTGTTCTGACTGCCGCCGGTTTACTGGCGGGACGTGCTGCTGCACAGGACATCAGCATCAATCTCGGCGCTGGCGGTGGCGGCGTCACCGAACGCGCGGTCCAACTGATCGCGCTGCTCACGGTGCTGTCGATCGCGCCGTCGATCCTGATCATGATGACGTCGTTCACGCGCATCGTGGTCGTGCTGTCGCTGCTACGCACGGCGATGGGCACTGCGACCGCCCCGCCCAACTCGGTCATCATCGCGCTCGCGATGTTCCTGACCGCGTTCGTGATGGGGCCGGTGTTGCAGAAATCCTATGAGGACGGCATCCGGCCGCTGGTCGAGAACCAGATCGGCGTCGAGGACGCGCTGCAGCGCGCCTCGGTGCCGCTGCGCGGCTTCATGCAGAAGAACGTGCGTGAGAAGGACCTGAAGCTGTTCATGGACCTCTCCGGCGAGCCGCCGCCGGCGACGCCCGACGACCTGTCGCTGCGCATCCTGGTGCCGGCCTTCATGATCTCCGAGCTCAAGCGCGCCTTCGAGATCGGTTTCCTGCTGTTCCTGCCGTTCCTGATCATCGACCTCGTGGTCGCCTCGGTCTTGATGTCGATGGGCATGATGATGCTGCCGCCGGTCGTGGTGTCGCTGCCGTTCAAGCTGATCTTCTTCGTGCTGGTCGACGGCTGGTCGCTGGTCGCCGGCAGCCTGGTGCAGAGCTACGGCGGGTAGGTTTCACCTGTCATGATGAGCGAGAGGCAGTAGGTTCGTGTCTCCCATTGACGCGTACCCTCGATCAGTTCGCCCGGATTGGGCTTGCGACGGGGCGCGATGTGGAGGAGCCGCGCAACTCGACGCGAGCTCGCTGTATGATGTGCCAGCCACCGCTCAAACCAAGCGCGGCCATGATCGCCGCCACAATGAGATCCGGCCACGCCGTGCCGGTGCCGAACACACCGGCTGCGGCCGCGAGCACGGCGAGGTTGCCGAGCGCATCGTTCCGGGAGCAGATCCAGACTGACCTCATATTCGCGTCGCCGACGCGGAAACGGTAGAGCATGACGGCCACGCCTGCATTGGCGACAAGAGCGAGCATGCCGACGACCCCCATCGTCCTCGCCTCCGGGAGGGTGCCTGCAATTGCGTGCCAGACAGTGGAGGCAAGGACAAGGACGCCAAGCAGGACGAGCGACCAGCCCTTCAGAAGGGCGGCGCGTGCTCGCCAGGTCAACGCGAGTCCCGCCACTCCGAGGCTGATCGCATAGTTGGCCGTATCACCGAGGAAGTCGATTGCGTCCGCCTGCAGCGAGGCCGACCCGGCCGCCACGCCTGCTGCGATCTCGGCCAAAAACATGGCTCCGTTGATGGCCAACGCAACCCAGAGCGCACGACGCCAGCGGGGGCTGTCCAGTTCCCTCGGAGGGGAAGACGAACAGCAGTCATCATGACAACCAGCCATATCGTCGCCTCTTACAAGATGATGCGACGTCCTATATGGACCCTGTAGCCACTACAGGGTCAAGCCATGTCACGACTGACCATCGGAGACCTCGCGAAGCGGACCGGTACCAAGGTCGAAACGATCCGGTATTATGAGCGGATCGGCCTGCTACCGGTTCCGGCGAGAACCGAGGGCAACTACCGAACCTATGACAACGACCAACTCGGACGACTGAGCTTCATTCGGCGTGCCCGCGACTTGGGCTTCTCCATCGACCAAGTCCGTGACCTGCTGGATCTCGCCGATCAGCGAGACCGCTCGTGCGAAGCGGTTGACGTCATCGCCGGCCAACACTTGGCAGAGATCGAGCGCAAGATCGCAGACCTCGTGGCGCTGCGTGACGAACTTGCCGATGTCATAGGGCGCTGCAAGCACGGCACCGTTGCCGACTGCCGCATCATCGAAGCGCTTGCGCCGCATCGCTCTGACTGAACGAACAAGACAATTACCGATCCACTGGCTTCGCAAAGCAGTCTCGAACTTTCGTCTTGGCGCGCTTCGGACGGATTCAGAATCGCTCACCCCGCGACGTCGTACTGCTTGCTCAGCTCGTCGCCGATCTTCACCAGCATCGACACGCTCTCCGGATAGCCGGTGCGCGTCGCCGTGCCGGGATCGGCCTTGGCGCAGAGCTCCATTTGGTGCCCCAGCGGAGCACCGAGATCGCCATGCCGTCGGGACAACCGACCCGCGCCTTCAGCTCCGCCTTGGCCATCGCGATGAGCTCGGCTTCGGTCTTGGTCGGCTTCGTCATGTCGCCAGGTCCTCCTGGCTACACGCCTTGACGCACGACGTCATCGACCCGCGATCGCCTGCTTGACGCCCTGGATGCGCGGCAAGGCGCCGGTCGCCTCCGACGGGGCCTTCGCAGCATCCTTGCCGCCGTCCGGTCCTTTGCCGGTGGCATCCGGGAAGCGCGCCCGCATGTCGCGCAGGAAGCCGTCGAGCGTATCGACGCTCGACGCCATCTTCGCGATCTGCGCGAATTCGGCGCTGGAGCCGCTCGCCGGCTTGCTGGCGACGTCGAATGCGATCTTGTCGGCTTCGCCGGTCATCAGCGGCGCATATTTCTCGCGGAAGCGGGCGAGGCCGATGGCGTCGTCGGCGAGCGCATAGCCGACCACGGCGCGCAGGATGTCGCCGCGCTCCGCCGGATTGAGCGGGCGGAAATCGCGCCAGCGATCGCCGTAATAGAGCTCGATCTGCTCGGACGCCTCGCGCCAGCGCCGCGACGCCCAGTAGATGTCGGAGCGCAGCCGGATCGCCTCGCGGCCGCCGATGTTGCTGATGATGTCCAGTCCGAGGTCGTAACGCCCGATGTCGCTGTTGGCGCGGGCTTCCAGCAGCAGCCGCTGCTGGCGCAGCTCGCCCGCGAGATCGGCGATGCGCGTGGTGCGCAGCGCCTCAATGGCGCGTTCAGGCTTGCGGTTGGTGAGATAGACCATGGCGAGACGCGCGGCGACCTGGGCGCGCGCCGCGCCTTCGAGGCGGTGGTCGACCTGGTATTGCAGAAGCTCGGCGGCCTGATCGAGCAGATCGATGCCGACCAAGCGGTCGGCGAGCTTGCGGATCATCTCGTCGCCGCGGCGGCCGATCGGCGTCAGCTCGCGAAACCCGTAGAAGATGCTGAGCGCATCGACCGGCGGCAGCTCGTCGGCCTTGCCGTTCAAGAACAACTGCGAGAACAGGCGGGAGGCTGCATCCTGGGCCTGCCGCGCCAAATCGGAGTTGGGCATCAGGCGGGTGGCCTGACGCGCGGCCTCGAGCGAGTCCGCATAGCGCCCCGCCTCCTCGTAGAGCTGCGCCATCATCTGCAACGTCTGCACCTCGATGGCGTCGCCGCGCCAGATCGCCTGCAAGGTCTCCAGCTCCTTCAGCGCGTCCGGCGGCTTGATCTCGCCGCGCTTCTGCAGAAGCTTGATCTCCAGCAGCTTGGCCTCCGCGGCCGCAAGGCGGTCGTCGGAATTGACGGCGAAGCGATAGTCGTCGAGCGCATCCTTCTCCTGCGCCATCGCCTCGGCGAGCCGACCGCGCAGCACGGCGATGTCGGGCTTCATGTCCGCGGGCACGCCGATCACGTCGAGCTCGGCGCGCCGCTTGGCGGCGCCGGCGAAATCCTTGATCTCGAGCGCCGACTTCATCGCATCCGCGATCACGACGCGCTGCAGGTCGAGCGGCAGCGAGGCGATGGCGAACTCGACGTTCTTCAGCTTCTCGCGCGCGTCGGCAAACTTGCCCTGGCGGGCGAAGGCGAGGCCCTTCCACATCTGCGAATCGAAATTATTGCCGATCGACGGAGTGGCGAGATCCTTGAGTCCCTGGTCCGGCCGGCCCATCAGGATGCTCGCCACCGCGTGGATCATCAGCATGGCGGTCTCGTCGGTGCGCGGGTCGGCGTCGGAGATCATCAGATTGGTGACGCCGCGCGCTTCCGGATACATCGCTCGCGCCATGTAGAAGCGCGCCAGCGCCAGCCGCGTCTGCGCCCGCCGCTCCGGCTCGGCGTTCGCCGCGGCCTTGATCAGCAGATCCTCGCGCGGCACGAACGGCAGGGTCTGGTTCTGCTGCCATTCGTCGATGTCGAACATCGGCCGTACGGCGGTCGGCGCCCGCTCCGGCGAGAAGCCGATCGACGACAGGGTCAGCCCGCCCGGCCGGCCCAGGATCACCTTGTCGGGCGCGATCTCGACGGCGACGTCATCCGAATTCGGACGCACCGCGATGCCGTGGATCGAATCGAGCAGCGACAGGTCGACGAAATCCTGGCGCTTGATGAAGCCGCGGATCGGCGGCGGCGCCGTCACGACCAGCAGCGTGTCGCCGGCATCCGGGTCGGTCAGCCGGTGCAGCATGCCAGCTCCGGGATTGGCGAGCGGCACCATGACATTGGCGAGCGCGGGATCGGTGACGTTGCGCATCACCATCAGCGGCTGCTGATTGGTCAGGCCCTTGTCGGCGAATGACAGGGTCCAGCTGCGCCCGCCATCGTCGCTGCCGAGCGAATGCATCTGCGGGCGGTTGAGACGGATCCGGATCGCCTGCCCCTTGTCGAGCGGCATCCTGTTGACCTCGCCGATGATGGCGCCGCCCTTGGCGCGGATGGGCTCGACGTCGACGGGCTTGGTCGAATCGAACACCATCCATACCGTGTCGCCGCGGCGGAACAGCGCCGCCGGTGTGACCTGGCCGAAGCCGAAGGTGAGCCGCAGGCCCTCACTGTCGCGCAGGGCCTCCAGGGTGGCGGCTCCATTAGCTGCCTTCTCGGCCGGCTTGGTTTCGGCGGCCTTGGTTTCGGCAGACTTGATCTCGGCAGACTTGGTCTCGATAGGCTTGGCGGCTTCGGCTTTGCCCGCCTCCGACTTCATCGCCTCGGACTTCGCTGGCTCGGATTTGGCTGCTTCGGATTTGACAGCTTCAGGCGCAGCAGCTTCAGGCTTGGGGGCCTCGGGCGCGGCTTCGGCCTTCGCGGCGGCCGGCGCGGCAGCAGCCGCTGCCGACGGCGCAGGCTCGGCTGCGAGCTCGGTGGCTGGCGCCGCGACCGCAGGCTTGGTCTCCGTCTTCATCTCCTTGGCGATGGTGTCGGAGGTCGGCGGCACGATCTCGGGCTGCGCAGCCTGCTTCGGCTTGTCGCCATTGGGTTTGCTGCCGCTGGGCTTCTCGGCCGCGGCCGCCTTGGCGCCCGGCAGCGTGTCCGAGGAGACTGCGGAGACCTTCTTGTCCGGCTGCTGATAGGCGACGTCGATGTTGTAGTTCTTCTCCTCGCGGAAGGCGCGAACGTCGACCTCGCCGACCAGGCCGAGCTCGACGACGGTCCTGCTGCCGTCGATGCGCTGGTTGATCGCGGCGACGTTCGGCGGCGCGACGAGCTTGGCGTCGGCGAGATCGAAGGACAGCGGCGCGGTGAAGAACAGCGACAGCTTCTGGTCGTTGAGCACCGAGGAGATGCCGACACCGTCGGGGATCTCGAATACGAAGCGCACGAAGGTCGGCTGCACCAGCGCGCGCACGCGGATCGGCGGCCGCTTCTTCGATTCCGCCTCGGCGCGCTGCAGCCGCAGCGCCCGTTCGGCGGCGCGCGCTCGCTCGGCGAGCTCGCGCACGACCTCGGCCGGCAGCGGCGGCGGCGGGCCGGTCCAGCTGTCGGGCAACAGATCGATGAAGACGCGTTCGCCCGCGGTCATGGTGTTGACGCGGACCTTGCGCGACAGCGACAACCGCAGCGCCGAGCCGTCGGGGTCGCCGCGGGCCGACGAGATGTAGTCGGGCGCCGCGTCCACCCAGCGGTCGATCGGAACGGCGGCGGCGCGATCGAACCTGATCAGCAGAATCGAGCCGGCGGTGGTGACGTCGGCGTTGATGTCCTCGGAGAATTTCAGCACCAGCCGCGCATAGCCGTCCTGAGCCGACAGGCTCGCCTCGCCCGGCACCGGCGCAGCGCCTGCCGCGACCGTGGACAGCACCAGGCCGATGACGATGGCCGACAGCAGCGCAAGGCCAGCGCGCGCCCGTGCGCGGGCCTTCGACCGCAATCCAATGGGAGTCGTGCGCGCCATGGTCACAAGCTTCCGGTTCGACATCCGCAACTTGACGGATACGCCTGCCCCGCCACGCCGGAAATCTAGGTGTCGGCGTTTAAGGGCGCATTAAACATGCGGCTCAATTGCTCTTCACGGGCACGATCTTGCCTTCGATCTTCGGCAGCTCGGCGCTGGTCTCGGGCCTGTCGGCGCCGGCCCGGCGCGCCAGCTCGACGGTGAGCCGTTCGGCCGCCTCCGGCGTCATCAGTCCGAGAATGTCGGACATCTTGCGTGGCGCGATCTGCGAGGCGATCTCGATCAGCACCGACATGTCGAGCCGGTCGAACACCTTGGCGGCATCCTTCGGCTTCATGCCCTCGTACATCGTGACGATGCTCTTGAAGCGGGCGTTGTCGGCCTCGGTCTTGGCGGCCTGCGCGCCGGAAATGCGGCCCTCGATCGCCTTCATCTCCTCAGTCTTGGATTGGATGCGCTGCTCGGCGGCGCGCAACAGGCTCTCGCGGATGTCGATCTCTCGCGCGCGCGCGTCGAGCTCCTGGCGACGCGACTGCAGCCGCTCGAGGATCGCCTTCTCCGCTGGCGACACCTGCTGCTGGTTCTCCTCCGGCTTGATCACGACGCCCTCGGGCTTGGTGTCCGGAGCGGCGGGCTTGGGCGCCTCCTCCTTCTTCTCCTTCGGTGCGCCGTGCGTGGAGCCGGTGACGATGTCATTGTCCTCGCGGCCCGGATAGCCCAGGTTCTCCTGGGCCCAGGACCGCTTGGTCGGGTGAGGGTCATAGTCGAAAACGTAGCCGCCATCGATCACGAGGCCGGCCACCTTCAGGACCGCAAGGCAGACCACCGCGATCAGGACGACGGGAATGACGCGGATGTTACGAAACGCATTCATGCGGCAAGGCCACCAGTCCTTCGACGTTCGGAGAATGCCTGGGCCGCGGCGGCAACCGCCTTGGCACCGGAGACGCGCACCGGCTCGGTCGTGATCGCCGGCACCGGCGCAGGCGCCGGCTCGGGCGCGGCTTCAGGCGAGGTGATGGGTCGCGCGGCACTGGCGATGCGCGACAGCCGGCGCACCACGCCGTCGCTCTCGGCGAGCTGCTTGCGCAACTGGTCGGACATCTGCGTCGCGGCGGCGAGCTGATTGCCGAGATTGTCGTTGACGTCGCGCACGGCGAGCTTGAGGCCGCCGATCGCCCGCTCGGCGATCTCGGTCGCGGTGATCAGCTCCGCGATCACGGCTTTGAGCGAATGCTCATCCGCCTTCAACCGCTTCAGCCTGGAATTCAGCAGCATGCAATAGCCGATGGTCAGCACCAATAGGACCGCCACCAGGCTTTCGATGATCAATCCGAGGGAGTGGTTCATTGGGCCTCCATCAACTTGTTCTGGCCTTCGGAGCCTTCGAACATCGCAAGGGTCGTATTCGGCTTGCGCAAATTCTTGGTGACACGGATCGCGACGCGGTCGCCGACCCGGCCCATCCGCCCCTCCGTCAGCATGGTGCTGCCGCAGCGGACCGCGACCAGCGCATCGGGACGGATGTCGAGCGGCAGGGTGTCGCCGACCTTCAGCTTCATGAGCTGCTTCAGCGGCACGTCGGCCTCGTAGAGCACGGCGTCGACGGCGATCTCGGCCTTGGTGATCTCGGTGGCGAAGTGGCCTTCCCAAACGGGATCGCGGCCGAACTTCTCACCCATGAACATCTGCAACAGCACCGGCCGGATCGGCTCGATCGTCGCATAGGGCAGCAGCAGCTCGATGTTGCCGCCGCGATCTTCCATGTCGATCCGCAGCTTCACCAGAATCGCGGCGTTGGCGGGCCGGCTGATCGCGGCGAAACGCGGATTGGTCTCGAGCCGGTCGATGGTGAAGCGCACCGGCGACAACGGCCGGAACGCCTGCTCGGCATCGCTCAGCACCACCTCGATCAGGCGCTTGACCAGGTTGGTCTCGATCGTCGTGTAGGGGCGGCCCTCGACGCGGAGCTGGGTGTTGCCGCGGCGGCCGCCGAGCAGCACGTCGATGATCGAATAGATCAGGGTCGAGTCGACGGTGGCGAGCCCGAAATTCTCCCACTCCTCCGCCTTGAACACGCTGAGCACGGCCGGCAGCGGGATCGAGTTCATGTAGTCGCCGAAGCGCACCGAGGTGATGCGGTCGAGCGAAACTTCGACGTTGTCGGAGGTGAAGTTGCGCAAGGACGTCGTCATCAGCCGCACCAGGCGGTCGAAGACGATTTCGAGCATCGGCAGACGCTCGTAGGAAACCATCGCCGAATCGATGATGGCGCGAATGCCGGAATGGTCGTCCAGGCTGACCTCGCCGGCGGTGAAGCCGAGGAGATTGTCGATCTCCTCCTGCGACAGCACCCGCTCGCCGCCGTTCTTGGTGGCGCCGAAATCGCGGCTGCCGTCCTCGACCATCGCGGCCCATTGCAGGGCCATCGATTCGGTGAGTTCATTGGCTGCTGCGGCTTCCGCGGCCTCTGTGGGATCCTCCGAGTCGAGCGAGGCTTCCCATTGCGCGGCTATCGCATCTTGGTCGACTTGATCGTTGCCCGCCATGATCGTTGAGCTTCTTTGCCTTACTGGACCACGATTTCCTTGAACAACACCGCGTTGACCTGGTTCGGCGCCAGCGCGACGTTGACCCGCTTGGTGAGCTCCTCCTTGAGCCTGAACAGGCCCGCCGAGCCGTTGAGGTCGCTCGGCCGGAGCTCGCGCAGATAGGTCTGGAAGATGTCGGTGACGCGCGGCAGCGTCGGCTTGATCGTCTCGACCTGCTTTTCCTCCTTCACCTCCAGCACGATCTTCACTTTCAGATATTGGACGCGGTCACCGGGATTGCCGACCAGGTTGACGAGAAGGTCCGGCACCTCGACGAAGGCCGGCGGCTTCGGCGGCGGCGCCGCCTCGGCGTGATGCTCGTCGTTCTTGTGGCTGAAGAAGAAGAAATAGGCCGCACCACCGACGCCGAGCAGCGCCAGCGCGCCGACGACCATGATGATCAGCTTGAGCTTGCTCTTCGGCGAGCCTGCTTGCTCCTCGCCTTCGCCTGCTCCGGCGTCGTTCTCGGCCATGGCTTTCGGATCCTTCCGGAAAATCGAGCCGATGCCGCCAGAAAGCTTAATGACGCGAAACCAACGCTCCCAGCGCATCTGCGCTTTGTTGAGGGAACGCTACGGTAACAATGGTTAACGGAAGCTTTCTTTTGCCGAGGCGGTGGGAAAATCTTGCCGGGCAATTATGGTTAGCGAGACGTTATTGCCGGGCGTTCTGAACCCGGGCTTAAATCCAAATCGTTGATTTATCGATAGATTCGGAGTTGGCACGGCTTTCGCTGTACCCCTTGCGAACCCGCCGGCTTGGGAGAGCCGAACGGTTCGTTGAAGACCCGATCGAGACCGCCTTGGGAGAGGTGCCGCGAACGGGATTCGTTAAAAGGGGAGATCGACCGGTGGAGAATGCGCTTCTCATCGGATTGTCGCGGCAGATGGTGCTGGAGCGGCAGCTCGACGTCGTTGCCAACAACGTCGCCAACGTCAACACCAACGGCTTCAAGGCCGATCAGCAGCTGTTCGAGGAGTATCTCTCCTCCGGCGCGCATGAAGACAATTTTCCGGGCGCCGCCCGCAGGGTGTCCTATGTCCAGGACCGCGGCACCTATCGCGACTTCTCGCAGGGCTCGATGCAGCGCACCGGCAACGCGCTCGACGTCGCCGTCACGGGCGACGGCTTCCTGACGGTGCAGACCGCGGCCGGCGAGCGCTACACCCGCGACGGCAACCTGCACATGAACAATCTCGGCCAGCTCGTCACCTCCGCCGGTGACCTGGTGCTCGGCACCGGCGGTCCGATCGTGTTTCAGCCGACCGACCACGACATCAACATCTCGCCCGACGGCACCGTGACGGTGGTCGAGGGCGTCAACCGCACCGACTCGATCCGCGGCAAGCTGCGCATCGTCAACTTCGCCGATCCGCAGGCCGCGCAGAAGCAAGGCAACAACCTCTACGCCGCCGCCGCCGGCGCCATCCCGCAGCAGGACACCAAGTCGACCATCCAGCAGGGCTACATCGAGAAGTCGAACGTCAGCGCGGTCGGCGAGATGAGCAAGATGGTCGAAGTGATGCGCGCCTACACCCAGGTCGCCAACATGCTGCAGGTCCAGAGCGACCTGCGCAAGAACGCGATCGAGAAACTCGCCGACGTTCCGGCCTGACAGATCTTGAAGGAGACGTGACATGCAGGCGCTTCACACCGCTGCGACCGGAATGGCGGCACAGGAACTCAACGTTCAGGTGATCTCCAACAACATCGCCAACCTCCGCACCACCGGCTTCAAGAAGCAGACGGTGGCGTTCCAGGACCTGATCTACGAGCACATGCGCCGCGTCGGCGCGCAGTCGTCGGACCAGGGCACGATCCTCCCCGTCGGCATCGACATCGGCGGCGGCGTCAAGACCGTCGGCACGCCGCGCTCGATGACGCAAGGCACGCTGTCGCAGACCGGCAACGATCTCGACCTCGCGATCTCGGGCGAGGGCTTCTTCAAGATCCTGATGCCCGACGGCACCTTCCAATACACCCGCGACGGCACCTTCCAGATGGACAATCAGGGCCGCATCGTCACCGCGCAGGGCAACCCGGTGCAGCCGACGATCACGATCCCGCAGAACGCCTCGGGCATCACCGTCAACGCGCAGGGCCAGGTCTCGGTGACGCTGCCGGGCTCGACCACCTCGAACATCATCGGCCAGCTCCAGGTCACGCGTTTCATCAACAAGGCCGGCCTGCAGCCGGTCGGCAACAACCAGTTCACCGACACGCCGTCGTCAGGCGCACCGCAGGACGGCGTCGCCAACCAGGATGGCCTCGGCAGCATCACCCAGGGCAGCCTGGAGCAGGCCAACGTCGATGTCGTCAGCGAGATGAGCGAGCTGATCGCCGCCCAGCGCGCCTATGAGATGAACGCCAAGGTCATTTCGGCCGCCGACCAGATGCTGCAATCGACCACTGCGCTGTTCCGCTGAGGTTCGAAGGGA
The DNA here is from genome assembly GCF_032381235.1 of Bradyrhizobium sp. SZCCHNR1053. Lineage (NCBI taxonomy): Bacteria > Pseudomonadati > Pseudomonadota > Alphaproteobacteria > Hyphomicrobiales > Nitrobacteraceae > Bradyrhizobium > Bradyrhizobium sp. SZCCHNR1053. The sequence continues at coordinate 15,268 of NZ_JAUHJM010000022.1, read as the reverse complement.
GATCGCCATCATGACCCGCACCGTCCGTCCCTTCCTGCTCGCAGCCGCCCTGCTCGCCTCGACCGCGCTGTCGGCGCTGGCCGGCGAGGCCGACGACCAGATCAAGGCGCCCGTGCTGCGCTCCACCGTCAACGTCACCGGCGACATCGTGCGCGTCGGCGACCTGATCGACAATGCGGGCGTCGCGGCCAATATCGCCGTCTACCGCGCGCCCGATCTCGGCACGACCGGCGTGCTGCCGGCCGCGCAGGTGATCGCGACCCTGCGCACCCACCAGGTCATCGGCGTCGAGGTCCGCGACATCAAGGAGGTTGCGGTCACGCGGCTGGCCCGCGCCATCGACGCCAAGGAGATCAGCACGGCAGTGGCCCAGGCGCTCGATCACCGCAACGGACTTGGCGATGCCGCGAACCTCAGCATCAGCTTCGACCAGCCGGTGCAGGATCTCAAATTCGAGGCCTCGACGTCAGGCACGCTGGCGCCGACCAGCGCCCGCTTCGACCCCCGCAGCGGCCGCTTCGACATCACCTTCGAGCTCGGCCATGCCAATGGCGCGAGCCCGACCAAGCTGCGCTACACCGGCACGGCGATCGAGACCGTCGAGGCCGTGGTGCTGACCCGCAACATCGATCGCAACGAGACGATCCGCTCAGGCGACCTGCAGACCGAGCGGCGGCCGCGCGCCGAGCTCGGCGGCGGCGAGCCTGCCTCGCGCGAGCTCGCAGTGGGCATGCAGATGCGCCGCGCGGTGCGCGCGGGCCAGGCGCTGAAGACCACCGACCTCGCCAAGCCCGACCTCGTGCAGCGCGACCAGGCGGTCACGCTGATCTACCAGACCGCCGGCATCTATCTCACCACGCGCGGCAAGGCGCTGGAGTCGGGCACCGAAGGCGACGTCGTCAGCGTGCTCAATCTGCAGTCCAAGCGCACCGTGACCGGCCGCGTCTCGGGTCGCGGCCAGGTCTCTGTCGACATCGCCGTCGCCAAGCCGGCGCAGACCTCCGAAGCCGACATCGCCGCGCCCGTCGCCGTCGCCAGCCGCCTTCCCACCTCCGCCACCCCGAAAGCCGAGTAAGTTTCATGTCGAAGTTCAAGTTTGATGATCGGGGCGCCTCGAGCCTGCGCCGGGTTGCGCTGGTCTCGGTCTCCTTCGCAGTGCTGTCGATCGCCGGCGGATGCTCCTCGATCGACCGGCTGTCGCAGATCGGCGAGCGGCCGAAGCTGACGGAGATCGACAACCCGACCACGCAGCCGGGCTACAAGCCGGTGCAGATGCCGATGCCCAAGCCCGAGACGGTGTCCTACGCGCCGAACTCGCTGTGGCGTAACGGCTCGCGCGCCTTCTTCAAGGACCAGCGCGCCCGTCAGGTCGGCGACCTCCTGACCGTCACGGTCAGCATCTCCGACAAGGCCAATTTCGCCAACGAGACCCAGCGCAGCCGCACCAACAAGGAGGATTCGGGCATCACCGACTTCATCGGCGCGAAGACGCTCGGCGTGCAGGCGCAGAAGGTGCTGCCCGGCCGCATCCTGACCGCCGACGGCACCTCGTCGTCCGACGGCAAGGGCACCATCCAGCGCTCGGAATCCCTGACCACCAGCGTCGCCGCGGTGGTGACGCAGGTGCTGCCGAACGGCAACCTCGTCGTCGAAGGCAAGCAGGAGATCCGGGTCAACTACGAGATCCGCGAGCTGATCGTGGCCGGCATCGTGCGGCCCGAGGACATCCAGAGCGACAACACCATCGACTCCACCAAGATCGCCCAGGCCCGTATCTCCTACGGCGGCCGCGGCCAGATCTCCGACGTCCAGCAGCCACGCTACGGCCAGCAGGTGATGGACATCCTGCTGCCGTTCTGAGGCGAAGATCACATGGAAAGGCCGGGCGGATCCAACCACGCCCGGTCGCCGCGAAAGCTCCGACCTGAATGTCTTGGGTCGGCAATCGGACAAGGATGAAGAGACACGATGAAAATCCCTCCCCGGAGGGTCAGACAAGGACTTGGCCGAGCGCGACACTGGTCATGAGATGATCCGCAGCCGCCGCCCTTCTCTGAAAGCGAGCTCCCACATTGCCCAATGCGAACCTAGGCGCAGCGGGCGATGTATACGCGGCCTCCGGTAGCTCCCCTGCCGGAGGCCGTGTTCGTTTACTTGCCTAGACAAGTGTCGTTCACTTGGCGATCAACTGAGAGCCTGCTCAGCATTTTCCCTGTTGCAGAACGTACCAAAAATGGTACATTTCAATGAAACGGCTACCGGCGTTCTTCTACGCGCTGCCATCCGGCCGCGAACCCGTCCGGGACTGGCTCAAGGAATTGCCTGCCGAGGATCGTCGGATCCTCGGCGAGGATATCAAGGACGTCGAGTTTGCTTGGCCGATCGGGCTTCCTCTGTGTCGGCCATTGAGTCATGGACTGTGGGAGGTTCGCAGCAGCCTCACGCAGGGCCGGATCGCCCGTGTGATCTTTTGCTTGCGAGACGGCCGGATGATCCTGCTCCATGCCTTCATCAAGAAGAGTCAGAAGACTCCGGCATCCGATATCGAATTGGCCGTCAAACGCATGAGAGACATTTCGTGATGCGCGCACCTAAGACTGCCGGCAAGGTCGGCTCTGCCTTCGACGACTTTCTGAAGGAGGACGGTCTCTACGAGACCGTGACGGCGCGCGCGATCAAGCGCGTGCTGGTACGGCAGCTCGAGGAGCTAATGAAGCGCGAGGCGATCTCCAAGACCGAGCTGGCGGCCCGCATGGAGACCAGCCGCGCCCAGCTCGACCGGCTGCTCGATCCCGACAATGAATCCGTCACGCTCGGCACGCTGGCGCGCGCCGCCAGAGCCGTAGGCCGTCATCTGCGCATGGAGCTCGTCTAGCTGGAGCGGAGCAACGCCCCGCTCAGAGATCGGCAGGTCTTCCTCGACGCGGGATCACATGAACGTCGCCTCGACCACACCGAGGCCGTCCAGCTCCATCCGCACCCGGTCGCCCGCGCTCAGCCATATCGTCTTGACCAGGCTGCCGGTCAGGACGAGCTGTCCGGCCTCGAGCCCGTCACCACCGGCGGCGAGATGATTGGCAAGCCAGGCCAGCGCGTGGACCGGATGTCCCAGCACATCCGCACCGGTGCCCTCGCCGACCAGGGTGCCGTTGACGATGGCACGGCCCTGCACCGCGGCCAAGTCCGCTACGGCAGCGCGCGGGAGCGCCGGGCCGAGGACGCAGCCGGCAGCAAAGAAATCGTCGGCGACGAGCGTCGGCGCCCCCAGCGTCTGCCATTGCACATAACGGTCGTCGACGATCTCGATCGCCGCATGACAGTCGCCGATCGCCTCGACGACACGATCCATGGTGAACGGCGCGTCCAACGGCAGCAGGTCGTGCTTGATCCGCACGGCGATCTCGCATTCGACGCCCACGCGGACGAAGTCGGCCGTGCGCAATCCGACCCCCGTCTGGTGAACGCCGCGCGCGAACACCCCGCCGGAGCAGGGATGCGGAATGCCAAGATAGTCCTGCATCACCTTGCTGGTGCAGCCGATCTTGTAGCCGGCGAAGTCACCGGCCTGTTCGGCGAGCAGCCAATGGACTTCACGCTGGATCTCGTAACCGGCAGCTTCATCCTTCGGCTGAAGCTGCGGCGGCAGAGCGCCCAAGGGCGCCCGCCGCTTGCGGGCATCTACAATCAGTTGCGCAGCGGCAAGGATCTCGTCTGCTCCCATGGCCCTTCAACTCCCCTGGCCCGCGGCCCGAACCGGCATCGCAGGATTTATGGTGAACGGATTGTTTATTAACGAGATTTTGGCTCCCATCTCAGCTTCATCAACAATTTGAGACGGCGCGGCCGCGGGCGCAAGCAGCACTTTCAACCGACCAGCCGCCCGTAACCAGTACCTCGCTCATCGGAATTGCCGTCTCTGCGCCGATACCCCGGACGCGGGTATGGCAGAGCGCGATGGCGAGGCCATGTGAGGCCATGTCAGGACCAGCCGAGCGGCGCTTCGCGCGCTGACGCTCAACTCGCCTCGCCCGTTGCGGCCATCGAGCTCTCGTCACGTGTCGTGAGCCAGGGCAGCTCGAACTGGCAGGTCAGCCCGCTCTCGGCAAATGTGCGCTGCAGATGCCTGACCGTGCGGGTCAGCAGCCGGCTGCCGAAGCCGACCACCGGAGGCTCACGCGCCGGCGGACCGCCGCTCTCCTGCCAACGGACATGCAGCGCGTCCTGGGCCAGCGACCAGCTGACATCGACGTGACCGTTGGGCGTGGTGAGCGCTCCATATTTGCTGGCGTTGCAGGCCATCTCGTGGATGACGAGAGCCAGCTGCGTCGTCAGCTCGACCGGGACCAGGATGGCGGGGCCGCTGGTGGCGAGTTGATCCGGTGTGCTGGCGAACGGCGCGACCTGACTCCTGATGAGGGCGGCGAGATCGGCGCCCTGCCAGTCGTTCTCGGCAAGGCTCGTGTGCGCCGTCGCCAGCGCATGCAGGCGTGACGTGAAATCGCGGACCTTGGCGTCGTGCCGCGGCAGCAGCTGATGCGCCAGCGATTGCACCACGGCGAGGCTGTTCTTGACGCGATGGGCGAGCTCATGCACGAGCAGCTCGCGCTTGCGGTCGGCTTCCTTCGCGGCCGTGACGTCGATGTTGACGCCGATCATGTACGGATCGCCGCCGCCCTCGCCGCCCAACATGCGGGCGCGCGCCTCGATCCACCGGATCGAGCCGTCGGGCAGCGCCACCCGCCACTCCGAATCGAGCTCGCCGGTGATCAGCGCCTGCTTGTTGTCCCGATCGGCACGCGCCTGGTCCTCGGAATGCACCAGCGCCAGCCAAGCGTCATAGGTCCCTGGGAACGTGCCCGGCGCGAGCCCATAGAGTTCTTCGATCTCGTCGGACCAGTGGCTGGCGCCGGATCTGCCGTCCCAGGTAAAGGTGCCAAGCCGTCCGTATTTCGCGGCGAGTTTGAGCTGCCCGGCCGTGCGCGACGCATCGTCCCTGGCTTGGGCGAGCATCCCGAAATTCTCCTGGATGACGCGCGCACTCTCCGCCTGCGCCTTTTCGGCCGCAGCCAGTCGGGCGTTGAGCGCCCGGACCTCCGGAGGATCGGAGGGCGCGGCCTCGCCTGGAATGGCGCTCTTGACGGCGATGCTTTCGAGCGGCCGGGCGATGCTTCGGCCGATGCCGGCCGCCAGCAGCAGCGCCAGGGCGCAGATCGTGGTCGCGGCGATGGTTGCGGTCTGGACCGTCGAGGAGATCGCCTGGGCGAAAGCCGCCTGCTTGATGCCGACGCCGACCGTCCACTCGCTCAGCTGGGGACGCGCATTGGCGTTGATGACACGATCGCCCTCGATCGACGGAAACTCCGCGATCCCCTCGGCCTTGGCAGTCGCCCGCCAGCCGGCCGACGCCGGCTGCCCGATCGTGGTGGCGTTCTTCGGAATGCGCGAGATGTAGCGGCCCTGGCCGTCCATGATGCCGACGAGCCAGTCGGCCGGCAGCTGCTGCTGGGCCAGCAGCCGGGTGTAGTTCGCGGCCGGCATGGCGATCGACAGGCAACGGAACGGCTTGCCATCCTTGAAGACGGGGACATCGACGGTCGCCACCCACGCGCCGGAATTGGGACCGGTGAAGATGTCGGAGATCGATGGCCTTCCTGACTGAAAAGCGCGCTCCTGCGAGTGCCGGCCTTCGGGCGTGCGCTCGCCGAGCGGCTTGCCCGGCGTCGCCCCGGTGTTGAGCAGGATGCGGCCGCTCGCGTCCGACACGATGATCCAGCCTTCGCCGCTGACCGCACCGACGCGGCGCGCCTCCGCCTCGAAGTCGCTGAGATCGGCCGCGCTGAGATCAGGAGACTTCGCCAGCACCTCGGCGAGCGCGATATAGCGCCGCAATTCGGCGTCGACAGCTCCGGAGATCGTCTGCGCGGCATAGGACAGGCCGTGCCGAATTGAGGCGTCGGCGGATTGCGCCATCGACACGATGACATAGGCAATCAGCCCGACGCAGGGCAGGAACAGAATGCCGGCCAGCAGAAGGAGGCGTCCCTTGATGCTCAGGGCGCCGTAGGAGCGCTGCATCGTCGCCAGCGCGCCTCTGGCTATGTCCGGCTCGCCCATGATTCCCCGCGGCGTTCCGAGATGGAACCGCAGTTAATTCAGCAGGCGCGAAAAAGTTCCTGACGTTCGGAAAACCAAAGGCGCTTGCGCTCGCTCCCGCACAGCCTGTGCGGATCGCACAAGCACCGTCTCAGCCGTCAACAGATACTGCGGCCGCACCCGGCAGGCGGCCGCAATCCCCGCTCGTTCAGGTCAGTGTCGCGACCTACTCGTCGCGATAGACCTTTTCACGCTTCTCGTGGCGTTCCTGCGCCTCCACCGACAGCGTCGCAATGGGCCGGGCCTCGAGCCGCTTCAGCGAAATCGGCTCGCCGGTCTCCTCGCAATAACCGTAGGTGTTGTCCTCGATGCGCTGGAGCGCCGCGTCGATCTTGGAGATCAGCTTGCGCTGGCGGTCACGGGCGCGAAGCTCGATCGCCCGGTCGGTCTCGGACGACGCACGGTCGGCGAGGTCCGGATGGTTCACGTTCTCCTCCTGCAGAGCCTGCAGGGTGAGCTTCGATTCGCGCAGGATCTCCTCCTTCCATGCCAGCAGCTTGGCGCGGAAATAGTCGCGCTGGCGTTCGTTCATGAAAGGCTCTTTTTCGGAAGGTTTGTAGTTCTTCAACTTTTCCAAGGTCAGCCCATCTGTACGTGCTGGCGCCGGTTTCGGCACCGGCGGACGGAATACGCCCGTTCGCGGCCGCGTTATATAGCGGCCTCATGTGACAGACAATATTTCGATCGGCACGGGCGCCCCGCCGTTCGGGCCGTTGCACAGGCAAATTTGGCCGCAGCCGGCGGGACGCCGTGGACGGCCTCAGTAACCGACCGTGAAACGGGCCCGCCGGTGCGCCGGACGCTCGATTTCGTCGGCCATCGCGACCGCGAAGTCCTCGAAGGTGATGAAACTCTTGCCGTCGGCATCGACCAGCAACTGGTCCGTTCCGAGCCGGAACTTGCCCGTGCGGGCGCCGAAATCGATCATCGCCGAGGGCGACAGGAAGGTCCAGTCGAGCTCCTTCTCCTGGCGCAGACGATCGAGGAACGCGGCGCCCTTCTCCGCTTCGGCCTTGTAGGCGGCCGGAAAGCCGGGCGTCGTCACCAGCCGCACACCCGGCGCGACCTCGAGCGAGCCGGCGCCGCCGACCACGAGGTAACGCGATACGCCGGAGTCCTTGGCCGCCCCGATCAGGGTCTCGACATCGCTGGCCGAGAAATGGATCGCGCTGATCGCGACGTCATGGCCGGCCCAGAGCTTTGCCAGCGCGGCGCGGTCGTTGGCATCGCCCCGCACCGCCTTGACGTTGGCGTGACCGGCGATCTTCTCCGGGTTGCGGGCGATGCCGGTGACCTGGTGGCCGCGGCTGGCCAGCTCGGCGGTAATGCGGGACCCGGCACGGCCGGACGCGCCGGCGACGGCGATCTTCATGGGAAGCTCCTATGTTCGAGATCACGAGGTCGGATCCGAGATCTGGACGAAGCCGCCTCGGTATCCGATAGTGACTAGATAGCGGAACGAATGCTGGTGTTAAGAGCGCACTTTAAGATCACCTGGTCACGCCGGAGTAACCGATGAGAGCCGCGAACGTCTATTCGGCCGACTGCCCAACGCGACAGATCCTCGATCGCGTCGGCGACAAATGGGCCGTGCTGATCCTGATCCTGCTGCGCAACGAACCGTTGCGCTTCAATCAGTTGCGGCGGTCGATCGAAGGGATTTCGCAGAAGATGCTGTCCCAGGTGCTGAAGAGCCTGGAGCGCGATGGCCTGGTGCGGCGGCGCGCGATCGCGACCGTTCCGGTCACCGTCGAATATTCGATCACGCCGCTCGGGCTGACGCTCGCCGCCGCGGTCGATCCGCTGCGCGACTGGGCCGAGCGCCATCTCAAGGAGGTCACCGCCGCGCAGCGGCGCTACGACGCGCAACAGCCGTCGAAGGCGGCTTGAACGCGCGAAGCGTCTCAGCTCCGCCCGGCCTTGGCGAGCTCGACCTCGACGCGCAGCTCGATCTCGGAGAGGATCGCATCCAGTCCCGGGTCGCCCGAGGTCTGCTTCAGGTCGGCCGCGGCATCGCGCAGCCGCAGCGCCATCGCGGTGTCGAGCTTGCCGGACAGCAGCGTCAGCTTGAGATCATCGAGCACGTCGAGCGCGCGCTTGCCGCGCTGGACCGAGCGCTTGCGGCGCTCCGCCGGCTCCTCCTCGATACCCTGCAGCGCCAGCAGCGCATCGATGTTCGCGGTCTGCTTGGGCGCGAGCGTCGCGCGCGTGTCCTGCGTGGTGCCGACGTCAGGCAGCTTGAAGCCGCTGGACGAGGCCTTCCGCGTGCTGCTGGTCGACGAGCCCAGGGTCGTGCCGTTCGGTCCGTAGATGCGCATCGATGGCTCCCGCAAGCTTCGCGTGTCGAGCGGGAGATTGGCTCCGCCGTGGTTAACGGTGCGTAAACGGCCCGGCAAATTCTGCCGGGGCGGCAGCTTCGTTCCCCCCGAGCACCCCTGGACCGCGACAAAGCTTCGAGTCGATTTCACACTCTTTCAATGAGTTAGCCCGGAGCATCGCCGTGGCACGGCGCTCGCATAGTTAACGTCGATCATGCGGTCATGGGAGTGGCCGAGTGATCACTTGAAGAGTTCGAGGGGAGCATAAGATGCGACGCGTCCGAACCACGCGCCTGTTTCAGGTCGCCTGCGCCGCCGTGCTGGCGCTGGCATCTACCGTCATGTCTGCGAATGCGACCTCGCGGATCAAGGATCTCGCCAATATCGAGGGCGTGCGCCAGAACCAGTTGATCGGCTATGGCCTCGTGGTCGGCCTCAACGGCACCGGCGACACGCTGAACAACATCCCGTTCACCAAGCAGTCGCTGCAGGCGATGCTCGAGCGCATGGGCGTCAACATCCGCGGCGCCACCATCCGCACCGGCAACGTCGCCGCTGTCATGGTCACCGGCAACCTGCCGCCATTCGCGACGCAAGGCACGCGCATGGACGTCACGGTGTCCGCGCTCGGCGACGCCAAGAACCTGCAGGGCGGCACCCTGCTCGTCACCCCCCTGCTCGGCGCCGACGGCAACGTCTATGCGGTGGCGCAGGGCTCGCTCGCGATCTCCGGCTTCCAGGCCGAGGGCGAGGCCGCCAAGATCGTGCGCGGCGTGCCGACCGTCGGCCGCATCGCCAATGGCGCCATCATCGAGCGCGAGATCGAGTTCGCGCTGAACCGGCTGCCGAACGTGCGGCTCGCCCTGCGCAACGCCGACTTCACCACCGCAAAGCGCATCGCCGCCGCCATCAACGATTTCCTCGGCGTCAAGACCGCCGAGCCGATCGACCCTTCGACGGTGCAGCTCAGCGTTCCCGCCGAGTTCAAGGGCAATGTCGTCGCCTTCCTGACCGAGATCGAGCAGTTGCAGGTCGATCCTGATCTCGCCGCCAAGATCGTCATCGACGAGCGCTCCGGCATCATCGTGATGGGCCGCGACGTGCGCGTGGCGACCGTCGCCGTGGCGCAAGGCAACCTCACCGTCACGATCTCCGAAAGTCCGCAGGTCAGCCAGCCCAATCCACTGTCGCGCGGCCGCACCGTGGTCACACCGCGCACCAGCGTCGGTGTCACCGAGGAAGGCAAGAAGTTCGCGGTCGTCAAGGACGGTGTGTCCTTGCAGCAGCTGGTCGACGGCCTCAACGGCCTCGGCATCGGTCCCCGCGACCTGATCAGCATCCTGCAGGCCATCAAGGCGGCGGGTGCGATCGAAGCCGACATCGAGGTGATGTGATGGCGACGTCCTTCATCGACTCCTATCATGGCCGCGTCGCTCTCAACATGCCGACGGCCGCGGCCGTCACCGCGCCGCGCACCGATCTCGATCTCGCCGAGGCCCTGACCAAGGTCTCGCCCAAGGCGCAGGCCAGGGCCAAGGCGACGGCGACCGACTTCGAAGCAATGTTCCTCAACAGCATGTTTTCGCAGATGACCAGCGGAGTGAAGGGCGAAGGGCCGTTCGGCGACACGCCGGGCACCGGCGTCTGGCGCTCGATGCTGACGGAGCAATATTCCAAGAACTTCGCCAAGGCCGGCGGCGTCGGCATCTCCAACGACGTCTTCCGCACACTCATCCTGCAACAGGCCGGCAGCAGCTCCGGCGCCAACGGCAAAGCGTAAATGTTCGCGTGACAAGCGCGTGGGCGGCAAACGCTCACGCCGAAGGGAGTTATGAAATGACCGCACAGGGCCAAGCGAAGAAGACGACCTACGCCGCCGCCACCAGCGCCGCAGAGGCACGCGCGCTCGCCGACGAGATGGTGAGCGTCATGAGCGAGCTGATCGCGGTCATCGAGCAGGAGACCGAGCTGGTCCGCGCCGGCAAGCTGCGCGAAGGCATGGCGTTCGGCCCGAAGAAGACCGAGCTGTCCCGCCACTACGTCACGACCGTGGGCCGCCTCAAGGCGAGTCAGGATTTCATGAAGCAGACCGCGCCGGAGCTGCTCGCCACCCTGCACCGCCACCACGACACCTTCCGCGCCTTGTTGCAGGTGAACCTGACCGTGCTGGCGACTGCGCACGCGATCTCGGAAAAGATCGTGCGCGGCGTCAATGCCGAGGTTCAGCGCAAGAACATCCCCAGCACGTATACCGCCGGCGGCCGCCGCGCCGCCCCGGGCGCACGGCACCTCACCCCGCTCGCCGTCAGCCGGACGCTCTGAGCCTCACCACCGGCACCCCCCACTGCATTGCAGCGCCGCGCCGCCTCGAGGGCCGCGCGGCCGTCGCCGTTTAACGCTCGGATAAGCTTAAAAGGCCCTGGCGAATCACAACGCGCCGTTCATCCTATTTCCTAACATAACGTTGATTGGTCATCGGCATAGTTGCAAGCGGGATGGGTTGGGAATTGACTCGATGGCCATGAGGAGGCTGCCATGAGTTCCGATTTCAGCGTAAGAGCGGTAGGGACGCCAGCGTCCGTTCCGATAATTCCGCCGTCGAGCCAGGCGGTGGTGAGCGCTGTTCCAACGGACCTTCCTCCCAGCCAGACCGTGACCGCGGCCGAGCCTGGCGCCTCCGTGCGCAACGACGTCCCGGTCAACGTCGCGAACGATCTGTCGGTGTCGCGGCAGGCCTATTACGATCGCGCCGCTGCCGCCCTGGTGTTCCAGGTGGTCAACCGCAAGACCGATCAGGTCGTGACCCAATATCCGGATGAGGCCGTGCTGCGCCGCCGGGCCTACTTCAACACGCTCGACCTTCAGAAGGATATGCAGAAGGCGGACGTGCCGCGCGTCGTGGCGACCGATCGCACCGCCTGAGCTGAGCCCCCACGGGGCCGACCGCTTCATTCCGCCGCCGCCTGCACGCCGCCCCACCGGGCGGCGTTGCCGTATCGAGCGGCGCAGCTTTGGCGGATCAACTGCTCCGGGTCGCGTAGGCGGTGTCGAGATAGGTCTGGCCCGAGGCGGCGTCGGTGACCACGTTCTTGATCTGGGCCTTGCCGTTGCCGGTCAGCGTGAACTTCGTATCGCCGATCCCCAACGCATTATCCCTGATCAGCACGTCCTGATACTTGTTCACGCCCTCGCCCTGGTAGCGAACCTTGGCGTGAAAGCCCTTGACGTTGGAGACCGAGACCGTGAACGACTTCCCGTTGGCATATTTTCCGCTCCAGCCGCCCTGATAGAGCGTCGGATCGACGGCCACGTATTTGCTGTTGCTTCGCGCCGTACTGAGCAGGTTCGACTTGTAGGACGCTGACAGGATGCTGGTGATATCGGTCATGACGACGCGCCACCCGCCCCTGTCCCCGACGGTCAGCTCCGCCCGGACAATCCCGCGGCGATGTGGCAGTTGATGTCGATCAGCGACTTGAGCTTCGCCGGATCCGGATCCATCTGCATCTCGATCGTCTGCTTCATCACGAACACGCCGATGTTGGCGATGTTCTGGCGGATGTCGAGCGGATTCGGATTGTCGTCCGCCTCCATCGCGCTCATGAAGATCGTCCACAAGCGACGATTGAAGAGCAGAGCCTTGTACATGTTGCGATCAGGGCCGCTCCAATTGGCCTGGACTTCCTGCAGCTGCCGCGCCGCTTTCAACAGAGCCTGAGCTTCGATCTCCCGTGGTGATGCCGTCGTCTGCGACGTGCGGGCATAGGCTTGAGCGGCATATGACATCAACTACTCCGGACTGACGCAGGGACACGACCAAACTGCTCAGGTTTTGTACTTTGCGTGCCTTTAAAATATGGTTAGCGGCCGTTAGCGGAATTCGTTTCGTAGCGCCACGGAGCACCGCAAATCGCCTTGTTTGGTGCACCTCTTAATTTCTTGCGAACGCGATGATTCAAAATGTCCGGACGAGGATCGTACGTTGTTCATCACGCCTCGGCGGCGCGAACTACACGAACAACGGCGCCTTCACGCAGCTCACCCACCGACATCGAACGGAGACCCGCGCTGCCACGCACGGCATAGCCAAAAGCAGAAGCGGCGGGCATGGCCCGCCGCTTCGATGAGATATCATTCCAGCGCGTTCGCGCTCAGCGCAGGAGCTGCAGCACGCTCGCCTGCGACTGATTGGCCAGCGCTAGCGCGGAGACCGCGATCGACTGGCGGGTCGACAGCGCCTGGCTGTTGGCCGCCTCCTCGTTGGTGTCGGCCAAGGTCAGGTTCGACGAACCGGTCTGCAGCACGTTGATCAGGTTCTTGTTGAAGTCCTGACGGATCTGCACGATCGAGAGGTTCGAACCGAGCGACGACGCTTCAGAGCGGATCGCAGTCGATGCACTGTTCAAGGTCGTGAGCACCTTGTTGGCCGAGTTGCTGTCGAGGAAGTCGCTTCCGACCACCAGCGCCGACAGGCCGAGACCGGTGCTGTTGAAGGTCACGCCGGTGATGTTCAGCGTGGACCGTCCGGTCTCGTTGAACACCAATTTGAGCGTGTCGCCGTTGAGCAGGTTGATGCCGTTGAACGAGGCGTCCTGCGCCGTGGTGTTGATCTGCGCCAGGACGTTGTTGTACTGCGCGATCAGGCCGGCACGCGTCGTCTGGGAGTTGGTGTCGGCCACCGGGGTCGATGCCGTCACGCCGTTAAAGGCCATGCTGGCCGCGGTCGAAGAGCCGGCGACCGCGCCGATCGTCGACGATGCCGCTTCGTTGGTGGTGAGGATCGTAAGCTGACCCGTCGTGCTCAGGCTGGCCTGCAGGTTGTTGGTCGCGAGAGCCGTATTGAGCTGTGCCAGCGTCGAGATCTGCGAAGCACCTGTGCCGAACGTTATGTTCGTTGCGACGCCGCCCCCTGTCGAGGCAATTGTCAGCGTCTGTCCTGTCAAGGCTGGCGGATTTCGTGTGGTCGTGCCGGCGGTCAATCCGAGCTTGGCCAGGGCCGTGCCCGATACTGTCAGATCCTGCGCCGTGCCTGTCGCCAGCTGGATCTTGCCGGCTGCCACCGTGGACGGCGTTGCGGTGGCTCCGGTCACCGAATCGATGGCAGCCAGGAGGTTGCTGACGGTGTCGCCGACGCCGATGTTGGTACCGGCCGAGACCGAGCCGGCCACGAAGGTGAACACGACACCGTTGACCACGAGCGTATCGCCGGTGGTGACGCTGCTCGCCAGGTCGTTCGAGGTCGAGCTCGCCGTACCCGACAGCCTGGTGGATCCGGTGATCGCAACGGCCGAGCTGAGGTTGTCGTTGTTGACCGCGCTGCCGGTCACGAAATTGTTTGAGGAGCTGCCGAGCAGGTTGTTCGCCGTCGCCCCTGAGATGACCGCGGAGGTCACGCTCGACTTGGTGGTGTACCCCGTCGGGGCCTGGAGGACCTGGCTTGCGATCGACTTGGCGCTATCGACGAGCTTCTGAAGCGAGGTGAGACCGGTATTCGCAGCCTGGAGAACCTGGACACCGTTGCCGATGCTGTCGAGCAGATTCGCAATGTCGCTCGCGCGGTTGTTGAGCGATTGCGAGGTGAAGAATTCGGTGGGGTTATCGAGCGCCGTGTTGACCTTGTTGCCGGTGGCCAGGTTGTTTTGAGTCGTGGCCAGCAGCGATGCGGTGTTTTGCAGCGCCAGCAGGTTTTGGCGAACCGAAGCCGAGAGAACGATACCGGACATATGTGTGAAACCTTCCTAGTTATTCACCAGGAGGTTCTAGTCCAGCCACTTTTAAAACATGGTTAATGGCGCTTTAAATTTCTTGCTTAACGACTGGTTGCGATCCTTGGCTCCACTCGCGTCCGGTTCCGTGCCAGTATTGATACGGGCCGGACGGCCAAACCAGGCGAAAAAAGCGGCGGGGTTTCCCCCGCCGCCTTGGTCGTCGAGATGCGATACTTGCGGATCAGCGCAGCAGCTGCAGCACGCTCGCCTGCGACTGGTTGGCGAGCGACAGCGCGGACACCGCGATCGACTGGCGGGTCGACAGCGCCTGGCTGTTGGCCGCTTCCTCGTTGGTGTCGGCCAGCGTCAGGTTCGACGAGCCGGTCTGCAGCACGTTGATCAGGTTCTTGTTGAAGTCCTGACGGATCTGCACCACCGACAAGTTCGAACCCAGCGTGGAGGCTTCCGACCGCAGCGTCGAGCTCGCCGAGTTCAACAGGGTGATCACCTTGTTCGCCGAGTTGTTGTCGAGGAAGTCGGTGCCCGAGGTGAGGGTCGACAGACCAAGACCGCCGGTATTGAAGGTCACGCCGGTGATCGAGAGCGTCGACTTGCCGTTCTCGTTGAAGGTCAGCTTCAGCGTGTCGCCGTTCAGCAGGTTGACACCGTTGAACGAAGCGTCGGCCGCGGTGGTGTTGATCTGCGCCAGCACGTTGTTGTACTGGGAGACTAGGCTCGCGCGCTGCGTCTGCGCGGTCGCATCCGCCACCGGAGCCGCCGCCGTCAGACCGTTGAAGGCCTGGCTGGATGCAGCCGACGTACCGCCGATCGCACCGATCGTGGCCGAAGCCGCGTCGTTGGTCGTGGTGATCGAGATCTTGCCGGTGGTATCGATCGAGGCTTGCAGGTTGTTGGCTGCGAGCTTGGTGTTGAGATCGTTCAGCGACTTGACCTGCCCTGTCCCTAGACCGAACGTGACACTCGTCGCCGTGCCTCCCCCTGTCGCGCCGATCGTCAAGGTCTGACCTGACAAGCCGTCGCCGACAGCAGTCAGCCCGAGCTTGCCCAAGGTGCCGGTGCTGCCCGAGA
>NZ_JAUHJM010000021.1:0-44874 GCF_032381235.1 Bradyrhizobium sp. SZCCHNR1053 | reverse complement strand
GGCTCCAGCATGGAATTTGAATCAGAAGTTCACCGACTCGGGAATCCTGATTCCGGCAAAAAACATCACGCTCTAGCTCCCCTTTTCGGTTTCCTCGTCGTCGCTTTCTTCTGGTTGGCTGAGGTCATACCGATCGAGCTTGGCGTAAAGGCTTTGGCGGCTGAGACCAAGAATTTCGGCGGCCGACGTCCGATTCCCATTGGCGAGCTCGAGCGCCGCACGGACGTAATGCTGTTCAACGACCTCGACCGTGCTCTTCACCAGCTTGCGCAGCGGAGTCTTGCCGACGGATTCGTTCAGGGCGGCCAGCGCGACCCTGAGGTTGTCATGCTCCGCAGTCGGCGACAGCCGCCTGGCGACGTTGCGCAGCACCAGCGCAATCCGGGGATGGCCGTCCAGACCATAGGCCGCAGCCGAGATCTCGACCTCCGTTTCGGTGCCGAGCTCGCCTTGGATGGTCGTGGATAGCAGCCGAACGGTGCCGTGGCGCTCGACGTTGGAGATCAGGACCGAAAGGTCGGCGCCGGGGCGCGTCAACCAGCGGCTTAGCTTCTCGCCGATGACCGCCTCCGTCGACCCGATCTCGACCAGTTCCAGAAACGCGCGATTCGCGCGCTTGATAGCACCGCCGCCGTCGATGCTGATGACGGCGTCGGGGAGGTTGTCGATCAGCGCTTCGGGATTGTCCGGCACGAGGCCGGGCTGCGCAGCCTTGCCGATCGGTGCCATCTGCAGCAGGAACATCGGCCCGGCATTGCTGGTCATCAGGGATCCCCTGAGCATCCAGGGGACGGCCTCTTCGCCGAGATGGACCACGATGCCGGGCGCC
Organism: Bradyrhizobium sp. SZCCHNR1053; assembly: GCF_032381235.1. Lineage (NCBI taxonomy): Bacteria > Pseudomonadati > Pseudomonadota > Alphaproteobacteria > Hyphomicrobiales > Nitrobacteraceae > Bradyrhizobium > Bradyrhizobium sp. SZCCHNR1053. The sequence goes on along the minus strand of NZ_JAUHJM010000021.1, from coordinate 44,045 downwards.
TTGCCCTGGTCGCGCACGCGTCTCAGCATCTGTTCAACCAGCTCGCGGTCCGTGGCTGGAATCTCCTGCAGAAACTCGCGGCCGACCAGATTGTCCCTGCGGCGGCCGGATGCCCCCAGCGCGGAGGCCGCGGTCCGGTTGGCTTCGACGATGCGCAGATCCCGGACCTTCGTCAGCAGTACGGCCTCGTTGGAATCCTCGATCACGAGCCGGTAGCGCGTTTCGATCTCGCGCAGCTTCCAATAGTCGCGCTCGATGGTCTGCTGGGCCGAGATCAGCCGGGCCTGCAGCTCGGCCACGGCCTGCAGGTTCTTGCCGATCGCGAGCATGCCAGCCCGACCGCCGAGCAGTACAGTCGTGAATTCCATCGGAAGTTCGAGGCCGCTGGGGAAGCGCTGCGTGATCTGGCGGAATGCGGAAATGCCGGTCCGCTTGGTGTCCTGCATGATGCGTTCGATCTTCTCGCTCGCACCGTCGACGATCTCGGACCAGGGACGGCCAAGCCACACGTCGACATTTTCGGATGACATGTTGGGAGACAGCGTCGCCTCACGGATCACGCCGTCCATGTCGAGCAGCAATGTCACGTCGGCGCGCGGACCGTGAAATTCGGCCATGGTCTAGGCACCCGTTGGAGACGCTCAAGGACCACGGCCGACGCCGTCGGCGCGCATCTTGAAGGCGCTTGGTCGCATCCCGCTAACGTCTTGAGAGACTCGACACTCCATGCTGCGCCCTCAGTGTCAAGGCTTATTTACAAGCACATACTCCCAACTGTATCCCTGCGCCTGCCGCATGTTCAAACTGCGGCTTGACCGCTCATTTTCAGCAATCATTTCACCGACACATGGCATGACAAGTATTCATTGCACTAATCACTGTAAGGGATAGCTGCGCGAGGATTCGGAAAATCGGGACAACGCAGGATGCTGAGAGCGGGTGGGGTTGCGACGGTCGTGTTGGCAATTTCGGCCGACGGCACTCTCGGCGATCTGGGCCGAGATGGGGCTGGCGCAGGCCGCGTGAGGTCTGGTGCGCGCGCACATCGAAGTGCGCGCGCACGGTGCCACCACGCCGGTCCCTCGCCGTGCCGTCAACGGGGCAGGAACCGTGCGCCCTCCTTGCCGAGGAAATCCAGCATGGCCTGCGCCGGCGGCAGCAGCAGCTTGTCGGCGCGCCGTACCGCATGCCATTGCCGGATCACGGGCAGTCCGGGCACCTTCAAGGTGACCAGGCGGCCCTCGGAGAGCTCGTGCGACACCGTGTGCTGCGAGATGAAGGCGATGCCGAGGCCGGCGATGACGGCCTGCTTGATGGTCTCGTTGCTGTCCATCTCCATGCTGGTCTTGAGATGCAGACCGTGCTTCTCCAGGAAGGTCTCCATCAGCATGCGGGTTCCCGAGCCGCTCTCGCGCGTGATGAACACCTCGCCCGCGAGCTCTGCGGCCGCGATCCGTTTTCGGCGCGCGAGCCGGTGCCCCGCCGGCGCGACGATGACATGCGGATGCTTGCCCATCGGCCGCATGTCGACGGGAATGTCCGCCGGCGGCCGTCCCATGATGGCGATGTCGAGATCGTATCCTCTGAGCGCTTCGCGGATGGTGTCGCGATTGCCGATCCGCAGGGTGACGTCGATCTTGGGGAACCGTCGCGAGAATTCCGCGATGGCGAAGGGAACGAAATATTTCGCCGTGCTGACCGCGCCGATCGCGACCCTGCCGCCGCTGCGCCCCGCCAAAATGTCGAGCGCCTGCTCGCAATCCTGCAGCGCCGCCTCGACGCGTTCGGCCAGCGCCAGCACGCTGCGTCCGGCTTCGGTGAGGATCATGCCGTCGGTGGTGCGCTGGATCAGCGGCAGGCCGGCGAGCTCCTGAAGGTTGCGAATTTGCAGCGTGACCGCAGGCTGCGTCAGGTGAAGACGGCCGGCCGCGGAGGTGACCGATCCGGACTCCTGCACGGCTGCGAGCGCGCGCAGCTGGCGAATGGTGAGGTCGCGTGAGAAGCGCCGGCTCATGGAACCCTCGATATAAGGAAAACTTTTGTCGATCCAAAGATAAAGAAATTTCCCTAATCACGCAAACCGGGCCTTGATGGGGGTGCGGCACGACCCCTTCGTGCCGCACGCATCAAGCTCTCCAAAGAATGGGCTGATGGCAAGGGAGTGGCCCATGGATCATCATCAGACATTGCAGGCACATCTGGCGGCGCAGGGTGCCGACGCCGATTGTGCCGCGGTCATCGAGGCTCTGGCCGAGGCGGCGCGCGAGCTCGCGCGGCAGATCGCTATCGCGCCGCTGTCCGGCGTCGACGAAGGCGCCGCCACCGTGAACGCCGACGGCGACGTCCAGAAGGCGCTCGACATCGTCGCCGACAATCTGATGCGGGATGCGCTGCGCCGGGCTCCTGTCGCCGGCATCCTGTCCGAAGAGGTCGATCGGCCGGAAACGGTCAACGCTGCTGCCCCACTTTGCGTGGCGATCGACCCGCTCGACGGCTCCTCGAACCTGCAGAACAACATCTCGGTCGGCACCATCTTCTCGATCCGGCCGCGCGGCCGCGACGTGCTCTCCAGCTTCTTCGAGCCCGGCACCGCGCAGCGTGCCGCCGGCTTTTTCGTCTACGGACCGCAGACCTGCCTGGTGCTCGCGATCGACCGCCGCGTCGATCTCTACGTCCTGCATCCGACCTTGCACGAGTTCATGCTCGCCAAGTCCGGAATCCGCATCCCGCAGGATACGCCGGAGTTCGCCATCAACGCCTCGAACCGCCGGCACTGGAGCGGGACGGTGCGCAACTATGTCGACGAATGCCTGGCGGGCGCCGCGGGCCCGCGCGGCCGCGACTTCAACATGCGTTGGATCGCCTCGCTGGTCGCCGAGGCCTATCGCATCCTGATGCGCGGCGGCGTGTTCCTCTATCCGGCCGACTCCCGCCCCGGCTATCGTGAGGGCCGGCTGCGGCTGGTCTACGAGGCGCATCCGATGGCGCTGATCATGGAATGGGCCGGCGGCTCGGCCTCGAGCGGCCGTTCGCGCATTCTCGAACTGTCGGCGCGCTCGCCGCATCAGCGCGCGCCGCTGATCATGGGCGACGTTCGCCTTGTTCGCGACGTCGACCAGCTGCACGAGGGTGTCGAGCCGCTGTTCGAAACCAGCGATGCGCCCCTGTTCGCGCGGCGCGGCCTGTTCCGCTGAGCCTGCCTGCCGAACGCGCCTTCCGGAGAAAAGTCATGTCACGTCGTCATCCCATCATCTCGATCACGGGCTCGTCGGGCGCCGGCACCACGTCCGTCAAGAAGACCTTCGAGAACATCTTCCGCCGCGAGAACGTCAAGGCGGCCTACATCGAGGGCGATGCCTTCCATCGCTACAATCGCGAGGAGATGCGCCGCAAGATGGTCGAGGAGGCCGAACTCGGCAACAAGCACTTCAGCCATTTCAGCCCCGACACCAACCTGTTCGAGGAGCTCGAGAAGACCTTCCGCGATTACTCCGAGACCGGCACGGGCATGACGCGCCACTACGTCCATGACGAGGAGGAGGCGCGGCTCTACGACACAAGGCCCGGCAACTTCACCGACTGGACGCGGCTGCCGGAAGAGTCCGATCTTCTGTTCTACGAAGGCCTGCATGGCGCTGTCGTCACCGAGACGGTCAACATTGCCCAGCATGCGGACCTCAAGATCGGTGTCGTTCCGGTCATCAATCTCGAATGGATCCAGAAGCTGCACCGCGACCGTGCCTCGCGCGGCTATACCACCGAGGCGGTCACCGACACAATCCTGCGGCGCATGCCGGACTATGTGAACTACATCATTCCGCAGTTTTCCGAGACCGACATCAACTTCCAGCGTGTACCGACGGTCGACACGTCGAATCCCTTCATCGCGCGCTGGATTCCCACGCCCGACGAGTCGATGGTCGTCATCCGCCTGAAGAATCCGCGCGGCATCGACTTTCCCTATCTGCTCTCGATGATCCAGGGCAGCTTCATGTCGCGCGCGAATTCGATCGTGATCCATGGTTCCAGGCTCGATCTCGCCATGCAGCTCATTCTCACCCCCATGATCATGCAACTGATGGACCGAAAGAGGCGCACGCTATGACCGCCACCGCCGTGCAGACGCTGGCCCCCAAGACTGATAGCAAGACCGATATCAAGGCCGATCCCAGCCATGCGGAGATGGCGAATGCCATCCGCTTCCTCGCGATCGACGCCGTCGAAAAGGCGAAGTCGGGCCACCCCGGCATGCCGATGGGCATGGCCGATGTCGCCACTGTGCTGTATCAGCGCTTCCTGAAGTTCGATCCCGCCGATCCGGCCTGGCCCGATCGCGACCGGTTCGTGCTGTCGGCCGGACACGGCTCTATGCTGCTCTATGCGCTGCTGCATCTGACCGGCTACGAGGCGGTCACGATCGATGAGCTGAAGAAGTTCCGGCAATGGGGCGCCAAGACGCCCGGGCATCCGGAATATGGCCACACGCCGGGCGTCGAGACCACGACCGGTCCGCTGGGGCAGGGCATCGCGACGGCGGTCGGCATGGCGCTCGCCGAGCGCCTGATGAACGCGCGCTATGGCAACGATCTGGTCGATCACTACACCTATGTGATCGCCGGCGACGGCTGCCTGATGGAGGGCATCAGTCACGAGGCGATCTCGCTCGCGGGGCATCTCAAGCTGAATCGTTTGATCGTGCTGTTCGACGACAACGGCATCTCGATTGACGGCTCGACCGGGCTGGCATGCTCCGACGATCAGCTCGCGCGCTTTGCCGCCTCTGGCTGGACGACCTGCCGCATCGACGGCCATGATCCGGAAGCGATTGCTGCGGCGATCGCAGCGGCGCGGCAGAGCGATCGTCCCAGCATGATCGCGTGCCGGACGACGATCGGCTTCGGTTCACCCGGACGGCAGGGCTCGGAGAAGGCGCATGGCGCGCCGCTCGGGCCGGAGGAGGTCGAGAAGACCCGCGCGGCACTGCACTGGCCCCACCGTCCGTTCGAGGTGCCGGCCGACGTGCTGGTGAGCTGGCGCGAGATCGGCGCGCGCGGCCGCAGCGTGCGCCATGCCTGGAAGGAGCGCGCGCGCAAGCTGTGCACCGCGGACCGGTCGCCCTGCCACGACGCGCTGAACAAGAAGCTTCCAGCCGCCTATACCGAGCGCATGGCGCAGTTCATCGCGCAGCTCACGGCCGAGCGGCCGAAGATCGCCACCCGCCAGGCCTCGCAGAACGTCATCGATGTCATTGCGACGGTGCTGCCCAATCTGCTCGGTGGCTCGGCGGATCTCACTCACTCCAACCTCACGAAGGCAAAGACGCACAAGTCCGTCACGCCCGCGACCATGGACGGCAACTACATCCACTATGGCGTGCGCGAGCATGCGATGGCCGCGGCCATGAACGGCATCGCGCTGCATGGCGGCTTCATTCCCTATGGCGGCACCTTCCTCGCGTTCGCCGACTACAGCCGGCCGGCGATTCGCCTGGCCGCGCTGATGGGCATCCGCGTCATCCACGTCATGACCCACGATTCCATCGGCCTCGGCGAGGACGGCCCGACGCATCAGCCGGTCGAGCATGTCGCGAGCTTGCGGGCCATTCCGAACCTCCTGGTATTCCGCCCGGCCGACGCGGTCGAGACGGCGGAAGCCTGGGATTGCGCGCTGCGTGCGGAGACCTCGCCGTCAGTGCTGTGCCTGTCGCGGCAGGCGCTGCCGGCGTTCCGCACCGAGGCATCGGATCACAACAAGGTAGCGCTCGGCGCCTACGTGGTCATCGAGCCCGAGGCCGGTCGCGACGTGACTTTGATTGCGACCGGATCGGAGGTGGCCATCGCGCTGGAGGCGGCCAAGCTGCTGGCGGCCGAAGGCGTCCAGGCGGCGGTGGTGTCGGCGCCGTGCTTCGAATTGTTCCGCAAGCAGTCGGCAGAGTATCGCGCCGAGGTGCTCGGCCATGCGCCACGCGTCGGGGTCGAAGCTGCGATCGAGGGCGACTGGGCGCGCTGGCTCGGTGATGCCGGCGAGTTCGTCGGCATGCAGGGCTTTGGCGCCTCGGCGCCGGCCGAGGTGCTGTACCGCGAATTCGGCATCACGCCTGCGGCGGTCGCCGATGCGGCCATGCGCAACATCATCCGGGCGCGGGCTTCCTGAGCCGCGTCGCAGAATAGAACATCGAAACAGGGACGGAGATCAACATGGCGCGGATCACGCTCAGACAATTGCTGGACCATGCTGCCGAGCGCAGCTATGGCGTGCCGGCTTTCAACATCAACAACATGGAGCAGGGGCTCGCGATCATGGAGGCGGCGGCGGCGGTCGACGCCCCCGTTATCATCCAGGCCTCGCGCGGCGCGCGCTCCTATGCCGGCGACATCATGCTGTCGAAGATGATCGACGCGCTGGAGGAGATGTATCCGCAGATTCCGCTCTGCCTGCACCAGGACCACGGCAACGACGAGGCGACCTGCGCCACCGCGATCAAGTACGGCTTCACCTCTGTCATGATGGACGGGTCGCTCAAGGCCGACGCCAAGACCGCGGCGGATTATGACTACAATGTCGACATTACCCGCCGTGTCACTGACATGGCGCATTGGGTCGGCGCCTCGGTCGAGGGCGAACTCGGCGTGCTCGGCTCGCTCGAGCATGGCGGCGGCGAGCAGGAGGATGGTCATGGCCTCGAGGGCAAAGTCAGCCGCGAGCAGCTGCTGACCGATCCGGACCAGGCCGTGGATTTCGTCCGCGCCACCAAGGTCGATGCGCTGGCGATCGCGATGGGCACCTCGCACGGCGCCTACAAGTTCTCGCGCAAGCCGGACGGCGAGATCCTCGCCATGAACGTGATCGAGGAGATCCATCGCCGGCTGCCGAACACGCATCTGGTGATGCACGGCTCGTCCTCGGTGCCCCAGGCGCTGCAGGACATGTTCAATCAGTTCGGCGGCGAGATGCCGCAGACCTGGGGCGTCCCGGTCGAGGAGATCGTGCGCGGCATCCGCCATGGCGTCCGCAAGGTCAATATCGACACCGACTGCCGGCTGGCGATGACCGCGATCTTCCGCAAGGTCGGCGCGTCGTCGAAGGTCGAGTTCGATCCGCGCAAGTTCCTGAAGCCGGCGATGGATTCGATGCGCGAGTTGTGCCGCGAGCGGTTCGAGCAGTTCGGCGCTGCCGGCAATGCATCCAGGATCAAGGTCATTCCGCTCGCCGAAATGGCCAAGCGCTACCGCTCCGGCGCACTCGATCCGCGAGTTGGGGGAATGACTGAAGCTGCCTGACATCCACGGCCATAACGAACATTCAGGAGGAACACATGAACGACCCATCGATCACGGTGCGCGGCAAGGATCGCTACAAGTCCGGCGTCATGGAATACAAGCGCATGGGCTACTGGGAGCCGTCCTATCAGCCAAAGGACACCGACGTGATCGCGCTGTTCCGCGTCACGCCGCAGGACGGTGTCGACCCGACCGAGGCTTGCGCCGCGGTCGCCGGCGAATCCTCGACCGCGACCTGGACCGTGGTGTGGACCGACCGCCTGACGGCGGCCGAGAAGTACCGCGCCAAGTGCTACCGGGTCGAGCCGGTGCCGGGCTCGCCGGGCAGCTACTTCGCCTACATCGCCTATGACCTCGACCTGTTCGAGCCGGGCTCGATCTCCAACCTGACGGCCTCGATCATCGGCAACGTGTTCGGCTTCAAGCCGCTGAAGGCGCTGCGGCTGGAGGACATGCGGCTGCCGGTTGCCTATGTTAAGACGTTCCAGGGGCCGGCGACCGGCATCGTCGTCGAGCGCGAGCGGCTCGACAAGTTCGGCCGGCCGCTGCTGGGCGCCACCGTCAAGCCGAAGCTCGGCCTGTCCGGCCGCAACTACGGCCGCGTCGTCTACGAGGCGCTGAAGGGCGGGCTCGACTTCACCAAGGACGACGAGAACATCAACTCGCAGCCGTTCATGCATTGGCGCGAGCGCTTCCTGTACTGCATGGAGGCGGTCAACAAGGCGCAGGCGGCCACCGGTGAGATGAAGGGGACTTATCTCAACATTACCGCAGCGACCATGGAAGACATGTATGAGCGCGCCGAGTTCGCCAAGGAGCTCGGGTCATGCGTTGTCATGATCGACCTCGTGATCGGCTACACCGCGATCCAGTCGATGGCGAAGTGGGCTCGCAAGAACGACATGATCCTGCATCTGCATCGTGCAGGACACTCGACCTATACGCGGCAGCGCGCGCACGGCGTGTCGTTCCGCGTCATCGCCAAATGGATGAGGCTTGCCGGCGTCGACCACATCCATGCCGGCACCGTGGTCGGCAAGCTCGAGGGCGACCCGAACACCACACGCGGCTACTACGACATCTGCCGCGAGGACTTTAATCCGATGCGGCTCGAGCACGGCGTGTTCTTCGACCAGAACTGGGCGAGCCTGAACAAGCTGATGCCGGTGGCCTCGGGCGGCATCCATGCCGGCCAGATGCACCAGCTGCTCGACCTGCTCGGCGAGGACGTCGTGCTGCAGTTCGGCGGCGGCACCATCGGACATCCGCGCGGCATCGCCGCCGGTGCGACCGCCAACCGCGTCGCGCTGGAGGCGATGATCCTCGCCCGCAACGAGGGCCGCGACTACGTGCATGAGGGCCCGGAGATCCTGGCCAAGGCGGCGCAGACCTGCACGCCGCTGCGCGAGGCGCTGGAGATCTGGAAGGACGTCACCTTCAACTATGAATCGACCGACTCGCCGGACTTCGTGCCGACCGTCACTCCCGCCGCCTAGTCATTATTCGATGCGCCGCCGCGACGCGGGCCGGAGCCCGCTCGCCCGCATCAGCCACATCAGGAGACATCAACATGCGCGTGACCCAAGGCTGCTTTTCTTTCCTACCCGATCTGACCGACGAGCAGATCACGGCCCAGATCCAGTATTGCCTCGAGAAGAATTGGGCCGTGAACATCGAGTTCACCGACGATCCGCATCCCCGCAACACCTATTGGGAGATGTGGGGCCTGCCGATGTTCGACCTGCGTGACGCCGCCGGCATCATGCGCGAGCTGGCCGAATGCCGGAAGATCTATGGCGACCGCTACATCCGCATCTCGGCCTTCGACTCCACCCACGGCTGGGAGTCGACCCGGCTGTCCTTCATCGTCAACCGGCCGCAGAACGAGCCGGGCTTCCGGCTCGACCGGCAGGAAACCGTCGGGCGCAATCAGCGTTATTCGACGCGGTCCTACGCGGCCGAGCGCCCCGAAGGCCAGCGTTACTGATCCCTGGCGGGCGGAGGTCGCTGCTGCGCTTGCAGGTCTGCGGCGTGGCAGGGATCTCCGCCCGGAGCGGCCATATCACCTTCTATTTGCCGTTGCTTCGTTGCTGCCAGGTTCGAAGGCACGGCGATCTGATGCGAGCGTCCCGAACGGAGCACGAGCGGATGATGCAGGCCACGCAGGCGGACACCACCCAGGCGACGCCGGTCGATACCGTCGACCTGCGCCGCGAGTTCGAGAGCGTCGATATTGCGCCCGTGCTGGAGCAGCTCGACCGTGAGCTGGTCGGGCTCGCGCCGGTCAAGACGCGGATCCGCGAGATCGCCTCGCTGCTGATGATGGAGCGGATCCGCCGCAAGATGGGGCTGGCGACGACGTTTCCGACCCTGCACATGTCGTTCACCGGCAATCCCGGCACCGGCAAGACCACGGTCGCGCTGCGCATGGCGGGCATCCTGCACCGGCTCGGCTTCGTCCGTCGCGGCCACGTCATCAGTGTCACCCGCGACGATCTCGTCGGCCAATATATCGGCCACACCGCGCCAAAGACCAAGGAAGTGCTGAAGAAGGCGATGGGGGGCGTCCTGTTCATTGACGAGGCCTATTATCTCTACCGTCCCGAGAACGAGCGCGACTACGGCCAGGAGTCGATCGAGATCCTGCTGCAGATCATGGAATCGCAGCGCGAGGACCTCGTGGTCATTCTTGCCGGCTATGCCGACCGGATGGAGAAGTTCTTCCAGAGCAATCCCGGCTTCCGCTCGCGCATCGCCCACCACATCGACTTCCCCGACTATTCGGAAGCCGAGCTACTGACGATCTCCGAGATGATGCTGGAGGGGCAGAATTATCGCTTCACCCCGGAGGCCCGCGCCGCTTTCGAAAAGTACATCGCCGTCCGGCGCACCCAACCGTTGTTCTCGAACGCGCGCTCGATCCGCAACGCGCTGGATCGGATCCGCCTGCGCCAGGCCAACCGGCTGGTGTCGCGGCTCGACCGCGTACTGACGTCCGATGACGTGATGTCGATCGAAGCCAGCGACGTGCTGGCGAGTCGCGTGTTCGCCAAGGGCGCCGACGCAGGCGACGGCAGGGCGGAGGCGCAATCATGAGTCTCGCTTTGGTGATGAACGCGCCGCTCGACGATCTCAGGCGCCGCATCGCCGACGCCGGCGCGCTGATCTTCGATGTCGACGGCACCATGGCCGAGACCGAGGAGATCCATCGCGAGGCCTTCAACGAGGCGTTCGTCGCGGTCGGCATCGACTGGCACTGGGGCCGCCGCATCTACAAGGAGCTGCTGCGCGTCGCCGGCGGCAAGGAGCGCATTCGCGCCTTCGACCAGATGCGGCGCACGGGGCCGCCGCTGAGCGACGCCGTCATTGCCCGGCTTCATCGCATCAAGACGGAGCGGTTTGCCGCGCTGATGGCCGACAAGGGATGCCCATTGCGCCCGGGCGTTCAAGCATTGCTGGGGGCTGCCTCGGCACGCGGGCAGCGGCTCGCGATCGCGACGACGACCACGCGCGCCAATATCGATGCCCTGCTGGCGCCCGTGTTGGGCGTGGATTGGGAGGCAGGATTTGCCGCCGTCGTGGCGGCCGACGATGTCGCGCGCAAGAAGCCTGCGCCCGATGTCTACCTGGAGGTCTTGTCGCAGCTCGATCTGCCCGCGGCCAGTTGCATCGCGATCGAGGACTCCGGTAACGGGTTGATGGCTGCGACCCGCGCCGGCCTTCCCGTGCTGATCACGCGCAGCCTCTACTTTCATGACGACACGTTCGACGGTGCGCTCGCTGTGCTCGACGACCTCGTGGAGTTTGTTGCCTGAGGTATTTTGAGGTGCCTGTGTTGATGCATTGCCGATTATGTACGCCACCATGCGCATAGCCGCGTGGCGTAGTTGTTCTATTGCCGTCTCGACAAGAACGTGTAATCCCTTAACGATATGTCTTCATGTCGAGTCGAGGTCGTTGAGTATGGCCCGCACGCAGGCCAAATTGAAACGTACGGACGTTGCACGCACGGAAGCGTTTCGCGGGCGGGTGGGACGGCCCCCGAAGGCGTTGGCTGGAAACATCGAGGAACGTATTCTGGACGCTGCGCGCGCGGTGTTTCTCGAGCGCGGCTTTGACGGCGCCAGCATCGACGAGATCGCCGAACGCGCCCCCGCCAGCAAGCCGACGATTTATGCCCGATACACCGGCAAGGCCGCCTTGTTTGCCGCCGTCGTCGAGCGCTCCATCAACGACGTGATGAATCTCGGGGCCTACACGCCGGTCGCCGGCACTGCACAGGAAAAGCTGGTTGGACTTGCCATCGCCATCGTCGATCGCGCGCTGAAGGAATCGCTCGGATTGTTACGGGTCACGATCGGGGAGGCCTACCGGTTTCCCGATCTCAGTTGTCAGTTTCATGACGTCTCGCGTAAGCGCGCCACCCATGCCGTGGCGGCGCTGCTCGCCGAGACGATCGGCATCTCGGCCATGACCGCCCGCCGGACGCCGTCGAAGGCGTCGGCGGCCTCCGCCGAGATATTTATCGACCTGATCGTCATGCCGGTGATCATGCGCTCGCTGATGGGCGAGAGCGAACGGACGATCCGCAGGGAGCTGCCCGGCTTCGTCCGTGACCGGGTCAAGATTTTCCTGGCGCTGCAGCCGAAGGCCTGAGCAGCGCGATCAGCGCCGCCGCAGCAATGACGGTTCGAGCGTCACCTGCTTGAGATCGTTGCCGCTGACGACGACCACGATGAAGGCGAGCTTGCCGTCCTTGTTCATCAGGCCGCCACTGATCGCCCGGCCGGCCGCCGAGCGCTCGGCGATCCGAATCGCATCCGACATCTTGAGCCGGACCGTGGTGAGGGCGGCCAGGCTGTTACGGTCGCTTTCGCTCAGTCCGTCCACGGTCGAGAACAGCACGCTATTGCGCACCTTTGCCGTGGTGCCGTCGATGTCGGATTCCCAGATCCGTCCGCGCTGCAGGGTTCGGACCTTGTAGATGGGGGCGTCGAGCCCACCCTCGAAGCTGATGTCCGCGGTCTTGGAGCCAGGATGAATCCTTTCGGCGATTCGCAGCGCCTGGTGCAGTGACACCTCCGTCCGCCTGAACTTGTCGAGCTCGCGATCAATCGTCTCCTGGCTCAGCGCCGGATCGGTGGAGGCTTGCGGATCCCCCTCCGTCTGCATGCCGGTGCCGGTTCCGGCGACGGCGTGCGCCAGGGGAGTCCATGACAGCAGGATCAAGGTCAACAGAATGATTCGTTTCATGACGGCCTGCTGTCTCCGATCTCGGTCGGTGCTTGTAGAGCATTCCCTTGGGAAACGGTTGCGATAAAACGAAACTGTATCGTTTTATAATTGTCGATGGCGCGGTTGTCAAGGTAACGGCGCCGGCGGCGTCTGGGTCCAGAAGCGACCCGAGCGCGCGCCGTCATAGCCAAGGGTGTAGAGCGAGCGCATGTAGTCGGTGTCGAAGCCGACGCCTTGGCCCTCGGGGACGGACGGGTCGATCGCCGTCATGTTGAAGGCTAGGCCATTGTGCCGGGCGAACTGATAGGTGGCCGAGAGGTAGCTCCGGATCTCGCGTTTGCTCTTCATGGCCAGCGAGCGGATCGCGATCGCCTTGGCGCTGTTTTCGACCGGCTGGAAATCGGTGGACGTCCGGCCGTTCATGATGATGTAGATGGCGGGCCTCGCTGAGGCCATGCGCCGCGATGATCCGGGCTGCATCAGCAGGCGGTCCGGAAAGGTGAACACCTGGGTCGAGACGCCGCCGTCGACATGCATCTCCTCGATCAGCTTGCCGTCGGAGGAGGCCGCGATCAGCGACGGCGGAAACGCCACGGGAACGCTGGCGGACGCGGTCAGGACCTGCCGGAACAGATCGAGCGCGCGCGGCGTCCGCGCCGAGGCGATCTCACCCATGTTCCACAACACCGGGCGCCCCGCGTCCAGGTCGGTGGTCACGACGAACAGTCTCCGGCCCTTGGCGTGTTCTCTGGCGATCGCCGCGAGCAGGTCCGGCGTCGTGTAGTGGCTGATCGCGTCGCGGAGCGGCTGCCCATCGAACAGGGATGAGCCGAACACGGCGTTGAGCGCGTTGGGGGAGGCCGCGAACGAGCTGGCGAGCCCGCTCGTATACATCTCCTTCAGCGTCGCATCGTAGGCTGGCCCGAGGAAGGCGAACGGCGCGATCAGGGCACCGGTGCTGACGCCCGAGACGATCGTGAATTCGGGACGAGCCCCGCTTTCGCTCCAGCCGTTGAGAACGCCGGCGCCGAATGCGCCGTCGCCGCCGCCGCCGGACAGCGCAAGATAGGCGAAGGGCTTGCCAGGTTGCGGCTGCGGCTTGAACGCGGCGTTGTCGAAGCTCGCGGCCGGCGCATCGGCCCACATCCGGATCGCGCGAAAGCCGTCGATCGTGGCGCGTTTGGCGTCGTTGGCCGAATAGGCCGCGCGCTGAACGGCGGCACAGCCGCCGAGCAGGAGAGCCAGGCTGCAGAACGCGGCCAGACTCCCTGCCGCTCGGATCCAACGCGATCGCACGTCCCACCCATCCGTTCACTAAACGAAACCGTATAGTATTGTTATTGCGATTTGATCAAGCCCGAAGGCGATCGACGCGTATCCGCGGATCACGATTGCGGGAGCTGGATCTTGGAACCTGCACGGCAGCCTGGGCCGATCGTCCTGCTGCTCGTCACAGGCGGCGCTCGGCGCGTTCATCTGCGGCTCACGCGCCGCCGGCTATGATTTTCTTCCATTTCCGATAGGTTGTCGCCGTTTCAACCAGGGGCGGCCGATATTGCCGCGCAGCGGCGTCCGATGTTCCGACAGGGTCACGATGCAGGCCGCATCGGCGGACGCGACCAGAGGAGTCTGAATGATCAACCGGCGGGCCATGATCACCTTCACGTTCACCGCCGCGACGCTGCTCGCAGCCTGCGGCGGCGTTGCGCAGGCGGCGCAGTGCGGCTCGTCGCCGGCGGGGTTCGAGGTGTGGAAGCGCGAATTCAGCGAGGAGGCGAGGGCGAAGGGCGTCGGCGGCACCGCGATCGCCGCGTTGATGCAGACCAACTACGCCTCGGCGACGGTCGCCGCCGATCGGGGCCAGCGCAGCTTCCAGCTCTCGCTCGATCAGTTCCTCGCCAAGCGCGGGGCTGCGGCGATCGTCGCGCGCGGCCGCCAGCTCAAGCAGTCGCAGGCGGCGATGTTCGCCTCGATCGAGCAGCGCTACGGCGTGCCGCCCGGACCGCTGATCGCGATCTGGGGCATGGAAAGCGCGTTCGGCAGCCAGCGCGGCAATCAGCACATGCTGTCGTCGATCGCGACGCTCGCCTATGATTGCCGCCGTCCGGAGTTCTTCACCGACCAGCTCTATGCCGCGCTCAAGCTGATCGACCGCGGCGTGCTCTCGGGCAACACCCGCGGCTCGATGCATGGCGAGGTCGGGCAGACCCAGTTCATGCCGAAGAACATCCTGGCCTATGGCACGGGCAATCTCGACGTCGCCGCCAACGCGCTGGCCTCGACCGCGAACTTCCTGCGCGCCAATGGCTGGAAGGCGGGCGCCGGCTATCAGCCGGGCGAGCCGAACTTCGCCGCCATCGAGGCCTGGAACGCCGCCGGCGTCTATCAGAAGGCGATCGCGCTGATGGGCCGCCAGATCGATGGCGGCAGCTCGGCCGCGGCGCGCTGACAGGCTTGCGACTGGCAAGCATGTCGAAATGAAAGAAGCGGCGCTTCATCACTGAAGCGCCGCCTCGCATTATTCTCGGTCAGTCAGCTTCTCGACTTAGGACTTCAGCTCGAACCGATCCAGGTTCATCACCTTGGTCCAGGCGGCGACGAAGTCCTTGACGAATTTCTGCTTGGCATCCGAGCTCGCATAGACCTCGGCGAGCGCCCGCAACTGCGAGTGTGAGCCGAAGATCAGGTCGGCGCGGGTGGCCGTCCACTTGATCGCGCCGGACTTGCGGTCGCGGCCCTCGAAGGTGTGCTCGCCCTGATCGACCGGCCGCCACACCACGCCCATGTCGAGCAGGTTGGCGAAGAAGTCGTTCGTGAGCGTCTCGGTCTGCGCCGTGAACACGCCATGCTTGGAGCCGTTGGCGTTGGCGCCGAGCACGCGCAGGCCGCCGACCAGCACGGTCATCTCCGGCGCGGTCAAGGTGAGCAGTTGCGCCTTGTCGACCAGCAGCTCCTCGCCCGACAGCCACTGCTGGCCGCTGAGATAGTTGCGGAAGCCGTCGTATTTCGGCTCGAGCACCGCGAACGACTCGACGTCGGTCTGCTCCTGCGAGGCATCGGTGCGGCCGGGCACGAACGGCACGGTCACCTCGACGCCGGCCTTCTTGGCCGCCGCTTCGACCCCGGCATTGCCGGCCAGCACGATCAGGTCGGCGAGCGAGATCTTCTTGCCGCCGGAGGCCTGCGCGTTGAACTCCTTTTGGATGCCTTCGAGCGTCGAGAGCACCTTGGCGAGCTCGGCCGGGTTGTTGACCGCCCAGTCCTTCTGCGGAGCGAGACGAATGCGCGCGCCATTGGCGCCGCCGCGCTTGTCCGAGCCGCGGAAGGTCGAGGCCGAGGCCCAGGCCGTCGACACCAATTGCGACACCGACAGACCCGAGGCGAGGATCTTCGCCTTGAGCGCGGCGACGTCCTTGTCGTCGACAACGGGATGATCGACCGGCGGCACCGGATCCTGCCAGATCAGATCCTCCTTCGGCACCAGCGGGCCGAGGTAGCGCACCTTCGGGCCCATGTCGCGATGGGTCAGCTTGAACCAGGCGCGGGCGAAGGCATCGGCGAACTGATCCGGGTTCTCCATGAACCGGCGCGAGATCTTCTCGTAGGCCGGATCGAAGCGCAGCGCGAGGTCGGTGGTCAGCATCGACGGCGCGTGGCGCTTGGACTTGTCATGCGCATCCGGCACGGTGTTGGCGCCGGCGCCATGCTTCGGCTTCCACTGGTGCGCGCCGGCCGGGCTCTTGGTCAGCTCCCATTCATAGCCGAACAGATTCCAGAAGAAGTTGTTGCTCCACTTGGTCGGCGTCGTCGTCCAGATCACTTCGATGCCGGAGGTGATGGTATCGCCGCCCTTGCCGGAGCCGTACTTGCTGGCCCAGCCGAGACCCTGCTGCGCGATGTCGGCGCCTTCCGGCTCGGCCCCGACCAGCGACGCATCACCCGCGCCGTGGGTCTTGCCGAAGGTGTGACCGCCGGCGATCAGCGCCACCGTCTCTTCGTCGTTCATCGCCATGCGGGCGAAGGTCTCGCGGATGTCGCGCGCGGCAGCCAGCGGATCGGGATTGCCGTTCGGGCCTTCCGGGTTGACGTAGATGAGGCCCATCTGCACGGCGGCGAGCGAGCCTGCGAGCTCGCGGTCGCCGCTGTAGCGCTCGTCGGCGAGCCACTTGCCCTCGGGGCCCCAATAGATGTCCTGCTCGGGCTCCCAGGTATCGGCGCGACCACCGCCGAAGCCGAAGGTCTTGAAGCCCATCGATTCCAGCGCAACGTTGCCGGTCAGCACGAACAGGTCGGCCCAGGAGATCTTCTGGCCGTACTTCTGCTTGATCGGCCACAGCAGGCGGCGCGCCTTGTCGAGGTTGGCGTTGTCAGGCCAGCTGTTCAGCGGCGCAAAACGCTGCTGACCAGTGCCGGCGCCGCCACGGCCATCGCCGATGCGATAGGTGCCGGCGGCGTGCCAGGCCATGCGGATGAACAGCGGACCGTAATGGCCGAAATCGGCCGGCCACCATTCCTGCGAATCCGTCATCAGCGCGTGCAGATCCTTGACCAGCGCGTCGAGATCGAGGCTCTTGAATTCCTTGGAGTAATCGAACGCCTCGCCGAGCGGATCGGAGAGGTTCGAGTGCTGATGCAGGACCGACAGATTGAGCTGGTTCGGCCACCAATCCTTGTTCGAAAATCCCTTCAAGCCGCCCGAGAACGGGCACTTGCTGACGTCATCCATGTTTGCCTCCTGACGTGATCGTCATGGTTCCCCCCTGGGGTGGGAGCCGGGACCCTACGCGGCTACTTCGATCAGGGGAAATTGAGATTGATGATCATAGCGATAAGATTATCTGATGAATGTGGTGTGACGCTGTCCAAACGCATATGGACGCGGTGCGTTACCTCCGCATCTCAAGATTGCGGTCAGGAAAATTGACTTCGCGGCGCTGATCGATAAGATAATCTGATGATACATTTGACGATGCGGCAGCTTCGCTATTTCGACGCGCTGGCGCGTCTGGGGCATTTCGGCCGCGCCGCCGAGGCCTGCGCGATCTCGCAGCCGGCGCTGTCGATGCAGATCAAGGAGATGGAGGAGGCGCTCGGCGGCGTGCTGCTGGAGCGCAACGCCCGCCAGGTCGTGCTGACCCGGTTCGGCGAGCAGCTCGCCGAGCGCGTGCGCGAGATCCTGCGCTCGGTCGATGAGCTCGGCGACTTCGCCCGCGCCTCGCGCGACAAGCTCACCGGCCGGCTCCGGCTCGGCATGATCCCGACGATTGCGCCTTATCTGCTGCCCAAGGTGATCGGGAGCCTGACGCGCAAACATCCCGAGATCGACATCCACGTCCGCGAGTCCAAGACGCCGACCTTGATCGAGGAGCTGGTCGAGGGCCGCCTCGATGCCGCCATCGTCGCGCTGCCGGTCTCGGAGCCGTCGCTGACTGAGGTCGCGCTGTTCGCGGAGAACTTCCTGCTGGTGCGGCCGCCGGAATATGAAGGCGCGGCGGTGCCAAGCAGCGAGATGCTGCGCGAGATGCGGCTGCTGTTGCTGGAGGAGGGGCACTGCTTTCGCGACCAGGCGCTGTCGTTCTGCAACATGCAGGCGCCGCGCGAGATGCTCGATGCCTCCTCGCTGTCGACCCTGGTGCAGATGGTCGGCGCCGGCATGGGCGTGACGTTGATTCCGGAGATGGCGGTCGGCGTCGAGACGCGCTCGGCGTCGGTGTCGCTGGCGCGCTTCGCCGATCCGCAGCCGCAGCGCACGGTCGGCATGGTCTGGCGCAAGACCAGCCCGCTCGCCAAGCAACTGATGCAGATTTCCGAGATCGTCGGCAGCGCGGCCCAGGGTCTGCGCAAGCAGGCCGCGGCCGGGCAGGGCCGCAAGCGGCGAGGGTGAGCGCAGACGTCGTGCGTTTCTCCCGGAACGTTTCGCGATGCGGAGATTTGTCCGTCTCCTGCCGGAGAAGGAGAACGGGCGGCAGCAGCTCTCTACGGCTATGTCGGCGTCGGCTACGGGCCGTACTACGGTCGTCCATACGAGGCCCGTCCATATTGGCGGCACCGCTATGATGGTTGGGTGGCCATTGGCGCGGCCCGTGGTGGTGAGATCGGCCGATTGATCCTCTGACACGAGGTCGTCTGCGCGCCAGATCGCGCTGGCGATCTGGCGTGACGGCTAGCCGGCTGACGAGACCTCTGCTGCGCCCCGCTGGGTCGGAACGCGCCGTCGTGATGGCCCCTGATGTCCTGCTTTCCCATGGCATAAGTCTTGTATCGATCTCCGCGAGCGGTTGAACGTCCGACGCGCATGCGGTGTGGCGATGCCGTCGGATTGTGATCTCGGTCGGTCGGTTCGCCGCTCGCGCGGCTTGCTGGTCGAGATCGCGTGCCTGGAGAACGGTCCATGTCTGAGCCGCGCAATGCCCGGGAGCTCTGGGCCGCTACGATTATCGATTGGCTCATCGAGAACGCGAGCCTCAGGCGGGAGCGCGTCGACCTCGCGCGGAAGTTCACCCAGGAGCCCTACAATCTAAGCGTCGTCAGGGTCCTGACCATGATGGACGAACTCGTTGCGCGCCACAATGCAGCGAGCGGCGCCAGGCTCGTGCTGTCGCAGAACTGGCGCCTGGCGCATCGCAGCGACACGGTCGGTGACTTCATCGCGGCTTTCCTGCAACTGGTACTTCCCGAGGGGCGCGGCGCGACAACGGACGACGCCGCGAGGGACAACGGCGTAGCGACGTCCGGCGACGCGTCGGAAAGCCGACAGGGCCGGACGCAGTCGCGCCGCATCGATGCGCTGCGGGCTAGTCCGGGCGGCGACTGGAAGCCGGTCGATTTCGAGATCATCGCCTCGCAATACGCGATCAAGTTTCGCAAGATCACCGGCACCCACGAGGTGTTCCTGCATCCCGCGGTCCCGAATTGCGTGACGATCCCGCTGAAGGCGAGGATCAGGCCGCCGCATGTCCGGGCCTTCGTGGCGATGATCGACGGAATGGACGAGGCGACGCGATGAGCGATTCCCGCGTCTATGCCCATGAGGTCACGGCGCTCGGCGCCGAGGATGGCGGCGGCTTTCTCGTCACCTTCCCCGACATTCCCGGGGTCATCGGCATCGGCGCCAACGCCGAGGAGGCGGTTGCCGACGGTCAGCAGGCGCTGTTGGCATGTCTCGACGCGCTCAAGGCCGTCGATCGCGGGCCGCCGGTCCCGGCCGCGGCGCGAGCTGCCGTGCCGCTGGCGTGATTCTTGATGTGAGGTCCGGGACGCCAATGCGACGGGAGACAGTATGCCATTGACAGAGGACGCCATCCAGGTCGGCAAGTGCTACAAGACGAAGATCGCCGAGAGCTACAAGGTGCTGTCGATCACGCGCGGCATCGTCACCTATCAGACGCTGACCTCGCCCTTGCGCATCAACACCGGCATCAAGGCGTTTGCCGACGCCGTCTACAAGGAGATCAACTGTCCGCGGCAGGGCTAGCGATCCGGCGGCGGCCGTATCGTGCGGACCGGGGGCAGGCGGCAGGCTCGGGGCGAACAGAGAGCGCATCACCTCTCCTCCGTCATTGCGAGGAGTGTCAGCGACGAAGCAATCCAGACTGCCTCTACGGAAAGACTCTGGATTGCGTCGCTGCGCTCGCAATGGCGTGGAGAAGGCTCGCCTTTGTTCACGCGCTGCGGAGGTAGGAATGAAAGTCGAACAGCGCGATGACGGCGTGTTGGCCGTCGTCGACGAGGAAGGCCGCGTCTGGGCGCAATGCGCGCGGTCCTCGCAACATGCCGATGAGACGGATTACGTGATCGAGGGGCCCCTCAGTGGATTCGTCTATGAGGACGGCACGTTCACGGCGGACAGCGAGCAGGCCTTCCGCGCCTGGCTCGCCGACCGCCTGATCAGCGACGAGATCTTCCATGTGAAGGACAGGGAGACCGCGTTGGCTCTGTGCCGGCGTATCGCGATCGCGGCCCGCGAGATCCTGAAGGACAAAGCTGGCCCGGCTCATTGTTGAGTGTCCCTGCGTTCCCCTGCGCCATCGCAGATCGCGATCCGGGCCTCAGCCGAGGTCCGGCCTTCCTCGCGCGCTCTCCTCATTCAGAGGGACATGATCGATGCACGACCTGGGCGCAGTGCGCCGCGCGGGATGAGCGGCAAGGTATCGATCGGATTCGTCGATTTTGCTGCGTTCTCGTTCGATTTCGATTGAGTTCGTTGCGGTTTGTTCGGATCGTTTCTGGTGCGAGACTGGTGCGGCCCGTCGGGGGCAACATCCTCTCTAGGCTGAAACAGGGGTTCGATTCCCTAGAGAACCTTAAGATCACTTGGCAATCAGGGGGGCCACCTCGTGTTGTCCGGAAGCCATCATTGGTACACAATGCATTTTCCGAGAGCTGGCAAACGCTGAGTCCTCAAGAAAAGACCGGCTGGAGGCTTGTCTGGGCCATAGAGCCTTCCTGCACACAAGCGGCTGAGCTTCGCGATTGGGAAGTCCCGCCCCGTCTAACTGAGGGAGTGTCGGTCAAACTCCCCCGTCAGATAACGACCTTCCGCCACTTGCAGCGCATGATCGTCTCGGTGTTGCCGGATGGATTGATGCCGGTGCCGACAATGACTGTGCCATCGGCGGCGACGCGTTTGTGCCGGCCTGAGATATTCATCCCGGAAGCAGTCGGCGGACAGGAATCGATCGCATACCAGTGGCCGCAGTCTGGCGAACCGCGTTCTGACGCGGGAAGCAGGAAAACGCGAGAGTGTTGCCCCGCAACAGCCGCCCTTTGCGGGTCAACGTGGAGAGCAGAGTACAGATTCTGTAACGAGTGCAGTTAACGCGTAAGGAGGCCTTGCGGTAGCGTAGGCATCCCCGGCTGCGCTATTTCAGCGTCGACAGATAGGCGACGACGTCGGCCCGCTCCTTCGCGTCCGCCAATCCCTTGAAATACATCTTGACGCCGTGAACGTCCCCGCGCGGATCGGCGATATAGGCATCCAGCGCGGTCGTGGTCCAAGGCGCGCTGTTTTTTTTCATGCCCTCGGAATAGGCGTAGTCCGGTACAGCCGCCGGTTGCCGTCCGACGATGTTCCAGAGGCTCGGGCCGACCTTGTTGATGCCTATCTCGGCAGAGTGGCAATTCTGGCAGATGCGCTGGAAGATGTCCTTCCCAGCGACGGGATCTCCATCCAGCGCCTGGGCGCTCGACGCCAGACTTGCGAGAACAACGACAAGAGCGATGCGGCGGAGCATGCGAATCCTTCCCTTTTGATCCGGAGCGGGCGCGGGCCAGCCCCGCGGCCAGGCCGGTGAGCAGATCGGTGCAGATGATCTGACGACAGCCCGGCCCAAGTCCTTGTTCTGGATCAAGCCGCGCAGTTGCCGTTGCTGCTCAATTGGCTTAATCTTCTAAAAAAACGAACGATCACCAACACGAAACCCAAGTGTCGTTCTGGGAGGTGCCCGGTGGGAGACGCCGATCCTCGGCCCGCGCGTCCGTCTGGCGTGATTGCGGCGAAGTCGAAGGCTGCGACGGAGGCCGCCGCGGCGGCCGACATCTGCGGCCAGTTGCCGGCTGACGGCTTGGCCATGGTGCTGATCTTCCTGTCGCCCCACTACGACCCAAACGCGTTCATGGCGGAAGTGACGACCCGTCTCGCAGACATCCCCGTGTATGGTTGTACGACGGCTGGAGAGCTGTCGCCCGATGGCTGGGACGACAACAGCGTCGTCGCTCTCGGCTTTGCCGCCGATGATTTCACGGTATTCGCACAGCCCATCTTCGGGCTGTCGGGCTTCCGCGTCGACGAGGGCCGCCGCCTTGGCATCCAGTTGAGGCAGGATCTGTCGCGGCACGGCGGTCGCGACGATGACGGCGTGTTCGGGCTCGTCCTGATCGACGGCATGTGCCAGCGCGAAGAGGCGATCATGTCGGCGATCTATGCGTCGCTCGACAATATCCCCCTGGTCGGCGGGTCGGCCGGCGATGGTCTGCGCTTCGAGCGCACCTGGGTCTTTCACGACGGCAAAGCGCATACGGACATGGCGGTGCTGATCCTGATCAGGACGTCATTGCCGTTCCGGCTGTTCAAATGTGACAATTTCGAGCCCACCTCGACCAAGATGGTGGTGACGGAGGCCGATCTCGAACAGCGTATCGTCAAGCAGCTCAATGCCGAGCCGGCGGCGGAAGAATATTGCCGCGCGGTGGGCATCGCGGATTCCGAGCTCGACCCGTTCCTGTTTGCTGCCCATCCGGTGCTGGTGCGCGTCGGCGGCTCCTATTTCGCGCGCTCGATTCAGCGCGTCAGCCCTGACGGCTCGCTGCGGTTCTTCTGCGCGATCGACGAAGGAATGGTGCTGACGGCGGCAAGGTCGCGCAACTCCGTGGCCGCCGCCCGCGAGATGCTGGCCGAGGTTCGAGACGACATCGGCGAGGTCTCGATCTTCATCGGTTTCGAGTGCATCCTCCGTCGTCTCGACGCTGAGCAGCATCAGTTCGCGCGGGAAATGTCCGAGCTCTATCGCGATAACCGGATCGTCGGGTTCCATACCTATGGCGAGCAGTACGGTTCAATGCACGTCAATCAGACGCTGACCGGCGTCGCGATCGGCAAGCGTCCAGGGGCGCAGCAATGACTGTTGCCGGGTCTCCGGAAGACCTGCAGCGCGAGGCGGCCAAGCTCAGGAAGATCAATGCCGCACTGATGTCCCGGGTCGAGCGCTCGATGGACCAGCAGTTCAATGCGTTCTCACTGTTCGAAACGGCGATCGCACTCGATCAGCAGGTACGCGAGCGGACGCGGCAGCTGCGCGATGCGCTGCGTTCGATCGAAACGGCCAACAAGGACCTGTTTCGGGCCAAGCAGCAGGCCGAAGCGGCCAGCTCCCTGAAATCCTCGGTTCTCATCTCCGTCACGCATGATCTGCTTCAGCCACTCAACGCGGCGCGGCTGACGCTGTCGACCTTGGCGGACGAAGTCTCGTCCGATCGTGGCACAGCCATGGTCGGCCAGGTCGACCATTCGCTGGCCATGCTGGAAGATCTGCTGCGATCCCTGCTGGAGATTGCCAAGCTCGATGCCGGAGCCCTGCGGCCCGATGTGAGGCCCGTTCTGATCTCGAGCCTGTTCGAGCCGCTCGAACGCGAATTCGCCCCGATCGCGGCCAAACGCGGGTTGTCCTTGCGCATTTGTCCCTGCTCGGTCGCGGTGGTCTCGGATGCTATGATGCTGCGGCGCATCTTGCAGAATCTCCTCGCGAACGCTCTGCGCTACACGCGGCGAGGCGGCGTCGTCATGGGATGCCGGCGCGGACCGGGGGCAAGCCGGGTTCGCATCGAGGTCTACGATACCGGCCCTGGCATTCCCAAGCCGCAGCAGGAGGCGATCTTCCTCGAATTCCAGCGCGGTCATTCGAGCGCCGAGGACCAGGCCGGCTTTGGGCTCGGCCTGTCGATCGTCCGTCGCTTCGCCAATGCATTGGACCATGAGGTCAGGCTGGCTTCGCGGGTTGGCCATGGATCCACATTCAAGCTCGCGCTCGACCGGGCAGACCCGGCAGCCGTACCGCCGGATCCGCATCCTGCTGAGCACGTCGAGCACGATTATGGCGGGCTCGAAGGCGCCAAGATCCTGTTGATCGAAAACGACCTGGCCACCGCCGATGCCATGGTCGGTCTGCTGGAAAAATGGGGCTGCGACGTCGTGGCCACGGTCTCGTCGAAGGACGCGCTGCGGCGCCTGAGTGCGCTCGGGGCCGCCCCCGAGGCGATCATTGCCGATCTTCACCTGGATGGCGACGAGAGCGGGCTTGCCGCCATCCGGGACATCCGGCAATTCCTCAGCCGAGATGTTGCGGCCATGATCGTCACCGCTGACTATTCCGAAGATGCAGCCAGGGAAGCGAGCCAATACGGGCTCGAGATCCTGACCAAGCCGGTCAGGCCTGCGGAGCTTCGCGCGCTGTTGTCGTTCCTGCTGTCATGAGCGCGTCAACGCCGCTCGCCCGCGCCGGCATGCGTGGCCCGCTGATGAGGTTCACGAAGTCGATCTTTTCCATCTCGATGATGGCCTTGGTCCGGCTCATCACGCGGAGCTTTCGCAGGATCTCAGAGACGTGGACCTTCACCGTCGTCTCGCAGATCCCGAGCTCGAAGGCGATCTGCTTGTTCTGCAGTCCGCGGCGGATCAGGTCGAGCACGCGCAGCTGCTGCGGCGTCAGCTCGTGAAGACGCTTCAGGAGATCTTGAGCGGGAAGTCGGCCACGGCGCACGCCGGCGCAGAGGGAGCCACCTTCAACGTGGACCTCGCCGCGCAGCACCGCCTTGATCGCGTCGGCCAGTTGCTGCTTCGAGGTTGATTTCGAGATGTAGCCGGAAACACCCAGCGCGAGAACATGGGCGACGAGGCGCGGGTCCTGATGCGCGGAAACCACCAGGATCGGTGTGCGCGGCGCGGTCTTGCGGATGCGGATCACGCCGGAGAGCCCGGTCGTTCCGGGTGTTGAGAGGTCGAGCAGGATCAGGTCGAATCTCGGAGACGATGACAGAAGATCGACGGCCATGTCGATGGATGTTGCCTCGCGCATCTCGGCATCAGCCAGAGCGGCGCGGATCGCGCTCTCCAGCGCCTCGCGAAACAGCGGATGGTCCTCGACGATGAGCAATCGAGCCACGTGCCTGTCACCCCCCGGCCGGATCGGAGATCCGGTTTGTTCATTGTCGCGGATCTGACATTCAAACCAGTGCGCGCGCTGCGTCTTCGGAAGAACGTCAGGGCCGGAGCATCACCGATAGCGCGTCGGTCGGCCTCAATCAACGACCAAGACGCCATCAACGGTGCGACGCCTGCGGCGGCCGTGACCTCCTGCAGCGCAGCAATAGCGCTACGGGTGCTTTCTGCGCGAGGCGTTGCGCGATCCCTGGCGGTCGGCCGGAACGGGCAGCGCGATCTTGCCGATCTCGATAACGGCCTTGTTGCGGCTGAACAGGCGGAGTTTTCTCAGGATCTCCGTGATGTGCGCCTTGACGGTCGACTCCGCGAGCTGAAGCTCGCCCGCGATTTCCCGGTTCTGATAGCCACGCCTGATCAGGTCGAGGACGCGAAGCTGTTGCGGGGTCAGCTCCTCGAGGCGCGCCTGCAGCGCGCGGGCGGAGCCGTTGCCGTGGCGCTCGGCCACGGGCACGAAGTCCTTCGGGACCGAGATCGAGCCGCTGAGCACGCGCTCAATCGCGGACGTCAGCTCACGCTTCGAGGTCGACTTCGGCAGATAGCCGGCGGCGCCGAGCGAAAGCGCCTCGCGCACGACGTTGAGGTCTTCATCACTGGAGACGATCGCGACCGGAAGCCGGGGATGCGTGGCACGAAGCCGCAGGAAGCCCGAGAAGCCCACGGCATCGGGCAGCGTCAGGTCGAGCAGCGCCAGGTCGATGTCGGGTTCTAGCGCGAGGGTGTTGAGCGCATCGGCAATCGACAGCGCCTCGAAGATCTCGGCGTCAGGATGCGCCAGACGCACCGCATTGCCGAGGGCTTCGCGAAACAGCGGATGATCGTCGATGATCAGAAAGCGCGTCATGTCCGCCCCCTCACTTGCCCCCTGCACGCGCCGGGTGATCCGGCAGATCGAGCGGCCGGTGTCCGCCTCCTTCAATTGGCCGTTTCGGACGACTGCACGGTCCGCAGGAACGCATAGATGCTCTCGAACTGCTCGTCGGTAAAGACCTCCTTCCAGGCCGGCATGCCCTTGGACGGACGGCCTTCATGCACGGTGGTCCAAAACTTGTCGCGCATATCCTCGCCATAACGGGTCTGCAGCCGCCGCAGGTCGATCTTTCGTTCCGCCTGCACGGCGTCCGGTCCATGACAATGCGCGCAGGTGCCGTTGAAGATCTCCTTGCCGGCGCTGACCGCCTCGGTCTTGGAATCGCTCGCAGCAGCCGCGTCCGAAACCCTGATCACGGCCGCCTCGGCGACCGGCTGGCGGAGAAGCTGAGCAGGGCCGGCCAGCGAGGCCAGCTTGATTGGGCCAGGCAGCGCGCCGAGCCTGATCGGTGGTTCGTTCGGCAGCCCGTATTTGCCAGCCAGCTTGGCTATCAGCGGTGCGAGTTGCGGCAAGGCGGCGTCGATCTGATCGCGCAGCTGCGTGGAGCTCTTGGCAAAGCCGATCGCGGCATCCCAGGACAGACCGTCGCCTTCGACCGGCTGGATCCTGAAGCTGCTCTCGTAGGTCGTCTTGTTCAGCCAGCCTGCAACCGGTCCCCAGACGAAGGCGACGTCGGCCTTGCCCTGTGCCAGCGCCGCCAAGCCTTCGTTCGGCGTCAGCACCGTCACCTTCTCGATGTCGTCGCGCTGGGCCAGCAGATTTTGCGGCGTGGTCTGGTATTGCACGGCGACGCGCTTGCCTCGGAGGTCGTCGATGCTGTGGACGACGAGCGTTCCGCGGCTGACAAGCGCGTAGGTCTCGGTCGCGATCTTCTTCGAGAAGATCACCGTCGGTCCCATGAAATCCGAGGACAGCGGCAGGCCGATCATCGCGTCGCACTGCTTGCCGAGCAGCGTCACGCGCACGGTTCGCTTGCCGAAATAGGATTTGTACCAGTCATACGTCACGGGCCGTCCGAGCTGCTGTGACAGCGCCTGGCCGACCTCGAGGTAGAATCCCGGCTGCGTTGGATTGTCGCTCGAGAATGGAAGATTGGTCGGATCCGCACAGAGCCGCAGCGGGTCCGCCTCGTTGGCCAGGCCCGCCGACGATGCGGCCAGCACGGTGGAGGCCACCAAGGCGACGAGTGCCGTCGCGCTTGCTGCCAGTTCGGCGGCGGCCCGCCACTTCGAGCCAGTCTGACGGCGATTCAGGCGCATCCTCGATCCCTCGGGTCTTGTTTATCTGTTTGTACGGTTCGGTCTCGCGGCCGGGCCGTCTTCGTCCGCTTGATGCGGATTGGCTAAACGCTGCGCGTGTCCCCGCGGCCGGGGGCACGCGCAGCCGTCGCGAGCGTTGCGGCTATTGGATCGCGAACACGAACAGGGCGCCGCCCTCGGGAGCCGCGTTCGTCATCTTCTTGCCGATCTCGCCCAGGAACGCCGGGATCGAGGCGGTGCGGCCGACGACGACAGCTACGTACTGCTTGCCGTCGACGGAGTAGGTCACTGGACCGGCGCCGATGCCGGAGCCGAGATTGCGCTTCCACAGGATATTGCCGGTCTTGGCGTCGATGGCGCGGAAATCGCCGTGCAGATTGCCGGAGAACACCAGGCCGCCGGCGGTGCTGAGCGTGCCTCCGTTGAACGGAAGGTCTTCCTGGATCGACCACACCTTCTTGTTGTTCACGGGATCCCAGGCAATGAGCTCACCGAGGAAGCCGCCGGGGCCTTCCTTGGTCGGGAATTCCGCACCGAGATAGAACACACCGCGCTTGTACGAGACGTCGCTGACCGACCAGTCCATGCAGACATTGTTCGCCGGGATGTAGACCAGCCCGGTGTCCGGATTGTACGACATCGGCTGCCAGTTCTTGCCGCCGATCAGGTTCGGGCAGACGTCCTTGACGGGATGTCCAGGGCCCGGCCGTTTGTCCGGATCCTCGACCGCGCGCAACGTCGAGATGTCCCATTTCTGCGCCCAGTTGGCGAAGACGTACTTCTCGGCCGAGATCACCTTGCCGGTCTCGCGGTTGGCCACGAAGAAGAAGCCGTTGCGATCGGCCTTCATCAGCGTCGGGACAGCCGCACCGCCAACCTTGAGATCGGCGAGAATAGCCTCGTTGACGCCGTCATAGTCCCAGGCATCGGCAGGCGTCGTCTGGATGTGCCACTTGATCTTGCCGGTGTTCGGATCGAGCGCCAGCGTGGACGCCGTATACAGATTGGTCAGCTTGCCGAAATCGCCATTGCCGGTCGAGCGCACAGCGGTGTTCCAAGGACCGGGGTTGCTGGTGCCCCAATAGACCGTGTCGCTCTTCGGATCGTAGGAGCCGACCAGCCAGGCCGCGCCGCCGCCATGCAGGCCGGTGTCGCCCTTCCAGGTCTCGCTGCCGGGCTCGCCGGGCGCAGGCACGGTATAGGTCTGCCAGACCAATTTGCCGGAGTTGATGTCGTAGGCCTGCAGCGAGCCGCGCACGCCGTACTCGCCGCCGCCGAAGCCGGTGATGACCTTGTCGCGCACGACCAGCGGCGGCGAGGTGATCACCGAGCCCTGCTTGTAGTCGACCACCTTGGACGTCCAGAGCTCCCTGCCGGTGGCGGCATCGAGCGCGGTCAGCTTGCCGTCGAGCCGGCCGACGAACAGCTTGCCGTCGGCATAGGAGATGCCGCGGCTGTTCACGTCGCAGCAGGCATATTGCAGCGTATCGTCCGGAATGTCCGGCTCATAGGTCCATTTGCGCGCGCCGGTCGCGGCATCAAGCGCATAGACGTATTTCGGCCCCCACGACGTCGAGACGTAGAGCGTGTTGCCGATCACGATCGGCGAGGCCTCGTTCGAGCGTAGCGAGGCCAGCGAGAACGAATAGACCAGCGACAGCTTGCCGGCGTTCTCGGTGTTGATCTCCTTGAGCGGGCTGAACCGGGTGTTGCCGTAATCATGGCCCGCCATCGCCCAGGCCCCGGGCTCGCCGGCGGCCTTCAGCGCCGAGTCGTTGGCGCGGACGCCAAGCGTGCCGGCGACGAGGAAGGCAACCGTCGAGATGCCAGCCAAGAATCTCCTGCTCGTGAAATTCATCAGTTCCCTCCGCATATTTCTTTGTTGTGGCACGTGCGCGCCAAGCCCCAGATGTGCAGTCGCGCTGCAAGCATCGGGAGCGATTACAGCATCAGCTCTGCCAGGCTCTCATAGGCGGAAGGTAGTAGGCCGTGGGGCCGCCATTGAACGTCGATTCTCCAGCAGTTTCGCAGGCTTATGAAGTCCGGACGCCAAATGTCCGACTTCAAAACGATGGTCAATCGCGTGATTAAGGAAGCGGGTATCGACAAATTCACGATACGTGACTTGAGGCGCAGCTTACGCACCGTCATGCCGCGCGCGTCTACGTCCCATCAATAAAAAAGCCCGCCGGCAATCTGGGCCATCAGCGCGAGAGCAGGGGTGGTCCGGCAGAGGGCAGCGGACGAGGCACTGACGACTGCACAGCCGCTGACTGTGCCCTGGGTTGCGAGGGTTTATGCTGCGGGATCGGGGCCGCCTGCTGCTGGGACAGCGACGAAGGCGGGGTTGTTGACATTCTCTGTCTGATGTCGTCTGCGACAGCTTGCAGCGTCGCAATGCTCTGGGTCATCTGTTCTTGCTTGGCGGTGAGTTGCTCGACGCTGCGCCGCACGACATCGAGATTGAACGCCAGGGGCTCAAGCTGCTGCATCGGGTCCGGGACAGTTGCAGCAATGGCTGGCGACTTCGTCGTCGAGACGGATAACAACCAGCCCAGCGATGGAGCCCGGGCCACCACCGTGTCCCTTGCTGCGTTACCGTAGGACTGCCAGGCAAGGGTGGCGCCGATACCGATGAGAACTGCAATAACGAGCCGGGCAAGGGTGTGGAGTGTTCGCCTGCCAATCGACGGCCGGTCGCTCGCGATATCGTCGTCCTTGAGGCCGGAGGGGCGAGGAGAACGGCCAGGCGGTTTCATGGGCTTTCCAATCCGCGGATCGAATCGGCCGTTTGGATCGCGCGCAGGCCCGTCCCACGCATTCTCTACGAGAGGTATGCTTTGCGAGTACATAAGTAGCTCCTTCCTGACTATTCACGGATCGTGATCGCGAGCTGAGCCTGCGCGACGAGTTTCAGCACAATCAGTCTCAGCAATGTCGATTTTCCGGACCCGTTCCGATTGTTCCGGGGCGTGAAGCCAGGGTCGACCGGCTTGATGCCTTGGTCATCACGGCATGGCGATAGACAGTTTCGATTCCCTTCCCGAAGGCGTCGACGGAATATTGCGTCGTTGCGCGAAGCCGGGCGGCATGGCCCATGCGCCAGCGCCGCTCCGGATCGCGGAGCAATGTTTCGATCGCTTCCGCCAACCGAACATGATTGCCGGGTGGAACGGTGATGGCCTCGATGCCGTGGCGCGCAACGCGTGGAACGGCCGTGTCAAGCCATGTATTGATGATCGGCCGTCCCGCCGCCATCGCTTCCAGTTGAGCGATGCCAAACGTTTCCGCATTGGTCACGGACGGCAGGACAAAGACGTCCGCTGTACACATGAGACTGGCGAGTTTGGCCTTCGGAGCGGAGCCGAGCAGGCGGACGCGATCCGCGACGCCGAGGCTATGAATCATTCGTTCAAGCCGTGCCCGTTCTGGACCCTCGCCGATGATCCAGACCTCAAAGCGGTGGCCGACCGCCGCTCGCACCAGCACATCGAAGCCCTTGTAGGGGACGAGTTGCCCGCAAGCCAGCACGAGCCGTCCACGATCGCGTTCGGCAGCGTCATTGTCGCGCGGCTCCGGCCAATCGTACTTCGAGGCATCGACGCCGAACGGAACGACGTGACATTTCTCAGCGAATTCCTGCAGCAGCGGGCTGCTGTACAGCAGAATGGCATTGGACACGATGATTGCGTCCGCCTGCCGCAGCGTCCGGCGCAACAGCGGCTTCATAAACCACCTCAGTCCGGCATGCGAAACGATGTCCGCATGGTAGTGCACGACCAAAGGTCGATCGCGGCCCAACCCCAGGGCGAGCATGAGATCGGCGAGCGAAAACGGTGCATGAAGCGCGAGCAGATCGTGATCGGCGACCTGGCGCCACAACCGCAGCGGATAAGTCGGCGCGGCCGGAAGCGAACCTACATCGCCGAACGAGCGCACGCGCTCGATCGTTACGCCGTTCACGACGATGCGCCGTTGCCCGTTCGACT
This sequence comes from Bradyrhizobium sp. SZCCHNR1053, assembly GCF_032381235.1. Classification (NCBI taxonomy): domain Bacteria; kingdom Pseudomonadati; phylum Pseudomonadota; class Alphaproteobacteria; order Hyphomicrobiales; family Nitrobacteraceae; genus Bradyrhizobium; species Bradyrhizobium sp. SZCCHNR1053. The sequence continues at coordinate 12,699 of NZ_JAUHJM010000021.1, read as the reverse complement.
TGGAGCAGACCAGCACGCAGGCGGTGAACGCGTCTTTCAGTCCTGCGCATATGTCGCGGATCACCGACGGGGCTCCGCCGAACAGGTCAGGATAGCAGTCATTGAAGATGTGAAGCACCGAGAGGCGCCGAGAGGGAGCGAGCATGGCCGAACTCTCCATGACTGAGCGCCTCCCTTATATGTGGGAAAATTTCACACGTCAATTGATCTCGACGGAAAAGTGGGATTGTATCCCACGGGACTCGCCGCTACAATTTCGCCATGAACGCCAAATCCCGGAGATCGAAGTCGGCTTCGCATCAGCCGATTGCGGCGGCGAGCCTGCGCGCGCCCTTGGCGCGCCTGCTGCGCCCGCTGGTGCGGCTATGCATCCGCGGCGGAATGACATTTCCTGAGCTGGCTCAGCTGTTGCGAGAACTCTTCGTCAATGTTGCCGAGCACGACTTTGCCCTGGAGGGAAAGGAGCAGACCGACAGCCGCGTGAGTCTGCTCACCGGAATTCACCGCAAGGAGGTTGCGCGGCTGCGCGGCGCCGGTGCGCCGGTCAATGAAACGCCTGCCACTCTGTCGCTGACCAGCGCGATCATGGCACGCTGGCTCGCCGCTCCGGAGTTCACGGACGCGAACGGCGATCCGCTGCCCTTGCCGCGCATGGCCAGTGGCGATGCGCCCTCGTTCGAGCAACTCGTCAGTTCGATCACGAAGGATGTCCGCCCGCGCGCAGTGCTGGATGAATGGCTGGACCGCGAACTCGTGACCATCAACGGCGATGAAGAGATCGTGTTGGTGGATACCGGCTTCGTTCCGCGCGGCGACGACGAGCGCAAATGGCACTATCTCGGCCGTAACCTGCATGATCATATCGCGGCAGCCGCCGAAAACGTATCCGGGCCAGCACCCCGTTTCCTCGAACGCGCGGTGCACTATGACGGCCTTTCAGCCAAGCTCGCAAGACGTCTCGAAGGGCGTTCGCGCGAACTGGCCATGGACGCCCTGAAGATCGCCAACCGGGAAGCAAACCGCGCGCTCGCCAGGGACAAGGGCGGCGACCACCGCTGGAATTTCGGCATCTACATTTACAGCGAAGGTCCGGACGACGCGGCGAATGGTGATGCTGACGAAGGCGGCTCGTCATGACCAAGCAGCCCGTCATCTCGCGCCGCTCGTTGCTTATGGGACTCTGGCTTGCCGGATCGTCCTCCGCCTGGGCGCAGGTGCGCCGCGGCAGCGATCAGGGTATCGGCGGCACCGGTATCACGCGTGGCCACGATCAGGGCATCGGCGGCACCGGCATTGTTGGCGTCATTCAGCGTTTCGGCAGCATTTTCGTCAACGGCCAACGCATCAGCTATGCGCCGAACGTCCCGGTGCGGATCGATGGCGAACCGGTATCGGCGAAGGCGCTCAAGATCGGACATCTGGCCCGTGTGCTGGCGCTGCCGCAGGCGAACGGTTCGCTGATCACCCGCGGCGTCAACGTGGTCAGCGAGGTGATGGGGCCTATCGAAAGCGTCAGGGACGGCGAGATGACCGTGCTGGGCCAGCGGATCATAGCGGCCGGCCACGAAAGCTGGCGCCGTCCGGGCGCCAATGTCGCGGTCTTCGGGGTGCGCCGCATCGACGGCGTGATCGTCTCAAGCCTGGTCGAGCAACGCCTTAACGCGACAACGCGGGTTTCCGGACCACTCGAACGCGATCGCGGCGGCCTGCGAATAGGCGGGTTGCGACTCAACGGCGCCGATGCCGCACTCGTCGGACAACGTGTTCAGGCTGAGGGCCGCGTTACGCAAGGCGTGATGCAGATCTCGCGCATAAGGGCTGACGACCTCTCTGATTTCTTCGGCGCGAACCGTCTGTCGATCGAAGGCTATGTCCGCCGCGTCGGCAGCTATCTGCAATTCGGCTCGGGCTATGTCGCGCATGACAATAGTCGCTTCGCATCCTCAGGCAATGCCCGCGTGGTCGTGAACGCCACCTTTGACAGTTCCCGTGGCTTGCGGGTTGAATCCATCCAGTCCGTCAACAAATTTCCGGGTGACTCGATCCAAGGTACGAGATCCGAGCAAACTCCGGGCGCGACGCCCGGCGGCTCGGACGTCCCGGGCGGCGCTACTGTGCCAGGCGGCGGTCCTCCCGGGCTGGGCGGTGGCGGTCCTCCCGGCCTTGGCGGCGGCGGTCCTCCCGGCCTTGGCGGCGGCGGTCCTCCCGGCCTTGGCGGTGGCGGTCCTCCCGGCCTTGGAGGCGGCGGTCCTCCCGGTCTTGGCGGCGGGGGTCCTCCCGGCCTTGGCGGCGGCAGTCCTCCCGGCCTGGGCGGCGGCCGCGGCCGGCGATGAACAACGAAGATTTGGCAGAGCGGGCGAGAGGCGCGCGCTCGCAGCGTCGTCCAGCTTCGCTATGCGATTCATCGCGAGCAACTTGCGCTGCGAACTACTAGCCCGAGTTCGCGGATTCGCGCTTGAAAATAGGGATTTTGCGATTTTTTGGCGAGCTAAGTAATTGATCTGCAAAGGGTGGGGTGTTCGATTTCGGGCGAGAATGGTTGTAGTGAAGACCTCCCCGATTCCCAAGGGCGTGGCGATGCGGGGTGGATTCGCCGCGCGATGTTTCTGCGACGCACGGAGCGACGAGCCCGCGGCTGAGCAGAATATGAACAACCCGACGGCGCTCGCGGCTCTGGCGAGCGCCGTCTCGCAGACAGTGCGGCGACAGAAGATTGGCTGAGTTTCCGCTGATCGGCGGAGAGACGTTTGGTGGATCGAAGCGGATGCGGAGAGCACGCTATCTTGCCGGCGATGACAACTCGATTGAGACGTCGAGCGCGCTATTGTGTCTGTGTTGCCCCGCGATCCTGACGAGGACATGTGCGCCCGCTTGGCAGGCGGGGCTGAGCACGGACTCCCGGATGGACCACCAGATGTCATCACCGCGAGATCACGACGGAAGCCGGACCAATGCTATGTTGTCGACCGCTCATGTGCAGCCGTGTAGTATCGAACAGAGAAGACGATCATGTCGAATAAGAAGGCGGAGAGACGCCCGATGTAGGCGTCCGGCTGCTGCACATGGCCTCAGATCTTGACATGATCGGCCGGCTTCCAGCTCCACGGCAGCACGTCGCCGTTGTGAGCCATCGGACGCCGAACTTGGCAGTGTTTCCGCACGAACGAAACGTGGACGTATCTGGTGCGCCGAGCCCGCAATGGCAAAATCACACAAGCCGTTCATTGAGATCGCTGGTGGGCCCGGCAGGACTCGAACCTGCAACCAGACCGTTATGAGCGGGCCTGCTTGCTCGAAGGTCTCGGAGAACATTGACGTTTTTCGTGGCGTCGCCTCACGAGCTTCCACGTTCGTTCACCCTGTAGCGGTGGTCAATCGGTGGTCGAATTCTGAGGGGCGGCGCACAACGTCGGTCGACGAGCCAATTAGCAGTAAGTAGGTCTCGGCTTGACGCTGCTCCCTTTCTCGGACGCTCTACGAGCACGCCTCCGTAATTATCACCACCAATCTTGCTTTCGGCGAATGGCTCAGCGTGTTCGGCGACGCCAAGATGATAACCGCGCTGCTTGGCCGGCTGACCCATCACTGCGACATCGTCGAGACCGGCAACGACGGTTGGCGGTTCAAAGGCCGAGACGACGATCACGCCACCATCTCGCCTCCGATATTCCAGTCGGCTCCGACAAGACGAGCGCTATCGCCAAAACCCGCCGCGCAAAGGGCGAAGATAGACACACCAGAGTAGTAAGGCCTAGAGTCGCATGGCGCCGAAATCTCAAAAACCCGCAACCCAATAGCAGGCGGGTCGAGGTTTGCGTCTTCATCGGGCCTGGGGCATCAGCTGCGTCTAGTATTCCAGATATCGGGCTCGGCTTCGGCTTGAGAGCGAAATTGGTCCCGTAACTCAATTGAAGCTAAAGGAATTTTAGTCCATCTCCGGCTTCTCGACCGAGCGCAAAAATGGAACAAAAACCCGAACAATCCGGGATTTCCGGTCCAAAAGTCCCAGAATAAGTCCCAGACTTGGATTCATCGTTTTTGGGAGGTTCTCGGCGCAACGGCCACCGCCCAAAGGGACGGAGGCCGTGTTTTTCACGTCCTGGCTGGCCCGCAAGGCGGCCGATCGAGCAATGTTTCGTACACGCCGATTTTCCGTCGCAGCTCCCCGACTGCGTCAATGGAGGCGCCCATCGGGTACAGGGAGGGCGCCGATTTCAGGCTTTCGAGCCGGCGTCGTCTATCGGAAATTCGCGCACGCCAATTGTCGCAGAAGCCGCACATAGTGGCCTCGTCTGATTGGGTTTCGGATGTTCGAACTTCCCAAGCGGCGCGCTGGGGTCCCGTCGATCAGGCGATCTGCGGCGCGCAGACCAATTCAGCAGCTTTAAGCGGCCTCGGCGCGAGACCTGAACAGCTAGGGTCCATATATCCCATTTTGGACGACGAAACAAACAATTCCCTGGGCTGCGCCTCCTCCGAGGACCCTTGTCGGCCCTCGATAGAGCCGCAAGTGCGGCCCCGGAAGCGCCGCTCGCTCTCTGACCGAGAACCGAACTGCGACGAGCTGATTGCGACGTATAGCCCGCGCACCCGCATCAAGCGTCCTTCCGATTGCGAGTCAACTTGCGTCAACCACGACTCGGTTATTCGAACATTTCTTGATCAACCGTGGCCGCGTGGGCGAAAGAGAAGAGCGTCGACCCGGCTAAACTCAAGGTGCGGTCGTAGCGCTCGATCCGAAGATTGTCGTGCCATGATGAGCCATCCATCATGATCTGATATTGGCCTAGAAGTGGGCGTTCTTAGCCTCGAGCCAGGTGCCATCGATGAGATGGAAATACACCCATAGTCCCTCCGAAGAAGGTCTCCGGCCAACGACCAAAAGCAGAAACCCCGGAAGATGGTGGGCGGATCGGCGGACCTTCTCGGCGAGGCTCGTCGGGTCGTTGGAGGAAGGGGTGTCAGTCAAGAGCATTGAATAGTAAGCGGTTTTCGAACCTTGGCTTATAAAGCTACGGTCCTAGCTACGGTGCACGCGAGCGACCGTAGCTTCGACAACTGGGCATTTGCGCAATTTAAGCGAGCCGCGGGTCGGGCCGTCGAGAGCATGGATGAGAAGGGACGAGCACAGCAGGGCACCACACCTGGTCTAGTGATTGCAAAACGGCTCTTCCGGGACAAGTTGACACAAGACGTTTGCGGCGAAGCACGTTTCTAGCTCGCCGAGGCCTGTCGAACACACGGCGCGCGCCATCAATCAACGCGAATCGTCGAACGTCAATCTCGGAACGCGCGCGTATCAGAGAGCAGCTGCCTTGGCGAGAGCCTGCACGTATCTGGCGTAGTCGCTCTTGCCGAGCGCTGCCCCCAGCCGCTCCAGCTGCTTCTGCTCGATGAAACCCTGTTTGAACGCGATCTCCTCCGGACAGGCGATGCGAAAGCCTTGCCGTTTCTCCAGGGTCGCGACGAAGTCCGCGGCGGCCATGAGACTGTCGGGTGTTCCAGTATCCAACCAAGCGAAGCCGCGGCCCATTTGCTCAACAGCGAGCAGCCCTCGTTCCAAATAGACCCTGTTGACGTCGGTAATCTCAAGCTCCCCTCGCGCGGAGGGAACAATGCTGGCGGCAATTTCGACCACCTGGGGATCATAAAAATATAGCCCCGTCACGGCAAAGTTCGATTTTGGAGTTGCGGGTTTCTCTTCTATCGAAGTTGCTTGTCCTGTGCTGTCGAAGCCAACCACGCCGTACCGTTCGGGGTCGGCGACATGATAGGCAAAGACCGTCGCACCGAACCGGCGGCCAGCGGCCCTGACAAGCATGTCCGGCAGACCATGGCCAAAATAGATGTTGTCGCCCAAGATCAAGGCTGACGATTCGCCGCGCACAAAATCTGCCCCGATAATGAAGGCTTGAGCCAGGCCTTCAGGTTTGGGTTGCACGGCATAGGATAGCGTCAGTCCCCATTGCCCGCCGTCGCCCAGCAGGGACTGAAATAGCGGAAGATCGCCCGGTGTCGATATAATCAGTATGTCCCTGATACCCGCCAGCATCAATGTCGTTAGCGGGTAGTAGATCATTGGCTTGTCGTAAATCGGCAGGAGCTGTTTGGACACCACCAACGTCATGGGATAGAGGCGGGTGCCGGTTCCGCCAGCCAGAATGATGCCTTTCAAGATCTACTCCAAATTGGCGTGAGCGGGATCGCACAGGCGATCGAGGCAGATTCGCAAGGATTGCGATGAGTGAGGCAGGCGCAGCCCGAAGACGGAGTTCAATCTGTCGCAGTTCAGACGGGAATTCGCCGGCCTAACAGCGGCCGTCGGATAGTCCTTCGTCGAGATCGCCTCAACACGGGCTGGACAATCTCGTCTCGTTGCGAGGTCGAGGACGATGCGTCTGGCGAACTCGAACCAGCTCATTTCGTCAGGACCCGCCAGATGCGTGACGCCGCCATGACCAGACTGCCAGCCCGAACCCGCGATCTGCCGAGCGACGGCAATGATGGCATCGGCGATGTCGGGCGCGTAAGTGGGGCAGCCGATCTGGTCGTTGACGATACCCAATCGATCCCGTTGCCGGGCGAGCCGCATGACCGTCTTTACGAAATTGTTGCCATAGGGCGCGTAGACCCATGAAGTTCGCAAGATCAGGTAACGATCGGTGGCAGACGCCACCGCGACTTCGCCGGCGAGCTTCGATCGACCATATACGCTCTGCGGCGAAGTCGCGTCGGTTTCGACGTAAGGAGCCGGATTCTTGCCGTCGAAAACGTAATCCGTCGACAGATGGATGACGGGAACATCCAATCGACTTGCTGCTGATGCGACCGCACCAGCTGCCTTGGAATTGATCGAGTAGGCCAGATCCGGTTCCGTCTCCGCACGATCGACAGCGGTATAGGCGGCAGGATTTACAACGATGTCTGGCGAGAACTCCGCCAAAGCCCTTTCAATCTGTTCGATGCGCAACAGGTCGAGGTCGGAGCGCGTGGAGCATCTGATCGTGATGTCGGGGTTCGCTGCGGCAGCTTCCCGCAATGATCGAGCGACCTGACCTTCGCTCCCAATAACATATAGACGCATCGTTCTGCTCAATGTCGACCAAGACCTAGTCGCTCGCCACGGTATACGTTTTCGCGCAGCGGCCTCCACCACGCGGGATGCTCAAGATACCATCTGACCGTCTTTTTGATGCCGCTTTCCAGAGTCTCCTCAGCGCGCCAACCCAGAGCCGTTTCGAGCTTTGTTGCGTCGATGGCGTAGCGCAAATCGTGACCCGGACGATCCTCGGTATAGGTGATCAAGCCGTCGTGCGAATGTGCGGGCCCACGCAGTTCGTCAAGGCATGCGCAGACTTGTCTTACCACCTCGATGTTGGAGCGTTCGTTGCGACCGCCGACATTATAGGTCTCGCCTGGAACTCCCTTCTCGAGGATCAAGCCCAGTGCGCGCGCATGATCCTCAACAAACAGCCAATCCCGGACATTGAGACCATTTCCATAAACCGGCAACGGCTCCCCGTGCAGAGCGTTGAGGACCATCAACGGAATGAGCTTTTCAGGAAATTGATAGGGCCCATAATTGTTTGAGCAATTGGATACAATGACGGGCACCTCATAGGTTCTGTGCCAGGCCTTTGCAAGATGATCAGACGCGGCCTTCGTCGCTGAGTAGGGGGAACTCGGATCATATCGCGTAAGTTCGGTGAAAAGTCCGGTCTCTCCCAACGAGCCATAAACTTCATCGGTAGAAACGTGGACGAACCGAAATCGATCGGCGAGCAGGGGATTATGGTCGAGATGGCGGCGCGTGGCCTCCAGCAGGGTGAAGGTGCCTACAACGTTTGTTTGGACAAATGCATTTGCGCTGGTGATCGACCTGTCAACGTGGCTTTCTGCTGCAAGATGAACGACGGCAGTCGGTCTATGCTTGATGAAAATCTTCTGCAGGGCATCTGCATCGCAGATGTCGGCCCTCTCGAACGCATAGTTGGGATGCTCGGCAACCAGCGCAAGCGAGGCCAAATTGCCGGCATAGGTCAATTTGTCGACGACAACGACCTTGAGGCCAAGGTCAAAAACAAAATGCCGACAAACCGCCGAGCCGATAAATCCTGCTCCGCCCGTGACAAGAACGTGCATGTTCAGTGGCTCCCCTGCGCATTCTTGAAGGAAGAGAAAACGGAGAAGGGAGAGACAACGGAACTGAGTCGAGGATTCCGCTGATCCTTTTCAGACAAAATGGGCTCGCCTGCTAATCGCCAATCGATTGCAAGATCCGGATCATCCCAGGCGATCCCTCGCTCAAGATCCGGGGCCCAATAGTCGGTCACCTTATAAATAACCTCGACTGGTGCTTCCAAGGTCACATAGCCATGAGCGAAACCTGGGGGTACCCACAATTGCTTCCAGTTCGCCGCTGACAACTCGATCGCTACATGACGTCCGTAGGTCGGTGATCCTCGCCGGATGTCCACGGTCACATCCAGGATCGATCCTCCGACGCAACGAACGAGCTTGCCCTGGGCTTTGGGAGGCAGTTGAAAATGAAGTCCGCGCAGCACCCCGCGTTCGGCGGAGAAGACATGGTTCTCCTGGACCAGATCGTCCATCACGCCGTGTGCCCTCAGATCATCCTTGCGGAAGGTCTCCGAAAAAAACCCCCGATGGTCACCACGCCTTGAGGGGACGATGAGAACAAGACCATCGATTTCGAAATGCTGAAAATCCATTTCACACCAAGCTCATTAGGTGCCAGCACCAGGAAGCTTCCGTCCGATCGCGCGACAATAGCGGGAAGCCGCATCTTTGCAAGGCGCGTCCAGTCGCGAGTGACCCAGCGCGCTCAAGACCGAGCCCCCCCCCGCGGCATCTCGTTAGCACCAACAGCAGCACCACCAAACTGATGCCTGATCTGCTCATGAAAATGAAAATTGGATTCATCAGCTCGATTAGGCCGCGGCTTTGCGACGCAGCTACGAGAACTCGCAGCAATGCTGTTCCAAATCTGATTGTCGTGCAATTTTCATTTGCAACCTCTGAATGCGTCGAGGTACTATCAACTTCAGGGCATCGTTCGTGAGCTCGGCGGAATCCTTAGCTTCGGATTCGTCTGATGGTGGGGATGTGAAGCTTGGAGAGTCGTTATGCAGCCTATCCTCGTTCATAAACCATTATGAATGCTGTGGTGGCAGCTCAGGAAGGCACGAATTCAAGTAAGTAACCAACGGTCAATAGTCACGATGATCTTCACCGCCAACGCAATGGTCCGACGGCAACATCACCAACAGGGACCAGAAGTGTCGCCGTATCCCCCAAATCGGTTATGGATCAGCTCGAAGAAAGGCGCGGCTGTCGTAGGCAAGGGGGTGCGACATGAGGGTATTTGAACAATTCGTTCAAAATCTGACGACATGCGACAACGCGCATGAAATCGAGCGTCTATTGCGACAGACCTTGGATCAGTACGGCTTTCCATGTTTCGCTTATCTAAGCTTCACGCCGCGAGGTGACGAAGACGATACACTGGCAATGACGACGTATCCGAGTTCCTGGGTGGAGCGGTACTGTGCAAATCGGTACGACAGGATCGATCCGGTGATCGCCCGCTCGGTTACAACGACGCTTCCCTTCGCTTGGTCGGCTGATCGATTTGATGCAGGGCTGACCAACAGGCAGAAGGGGCTTCTAAAAGAGGCCAGCGAGTTCAACATTCGACGTGGTGTCACGATTCCGATCCATGATCGCCAGGGTAAAGTTGCCACACTCACGCTCTCGGCTGGCAATTCCCGTCCGGCGTTCGAATCCCAAGTCGAGAAATACCGCCATCAGCTGCATCTCATTGCGATCTACCTGTATGCGCAATTGCGTGACGTAACGCCATCGCCCACGTCATCGCCTCGCCCATACCTGACACAGCGCGAGAGGGTCTGCCTGCAATGGGCAGCTCGCGGAAAGAGCGCTTTGGACACAGCGGAAATCATAAACGTCAGCCGACGAACGGTTGTCTTTCACACCCAGAATGCCAAGCGCAAGCTCGGAGTTGCGACCGTGCAACAGGCGGTCGCCAAGGGACTGGCGTACGACATCATCAGCATGTAGCCGTTCGTCGAGCGGTCCGAAGTGCCGCGACCTTGGAGTGGCCGCGCCTGGGCTTGCAGATGCGCGTCTTGATAGCGTCGCTCTCCGTAGCGTCGCTCTTCGAGGTCACTTGGTGTCGCATCCGTCTATCGTGTCGGCACCACCCGTTGTGGCCGCGTCGGTGCATAGCGCAGCATGTTCGCGAGCTACCGACGCCGACTCTAGGGCAGTCCCCAAACACGGGATACCTGCAAAGGTAGACAGCTCGAGCTGATGTTGGCGCCGGGTCATACTCCAGCCTGACGGACGGCACGAGGACGGCACGAGGACGCCAATGATACGAATTGTCACGAAGGACAATGCAGAACGCCACATCAGCGGTAGCGGTTTGTATCAAATGCATCGTCTTCGGAAGGCGGTCTTCAAGGACCGGCTCGGTTGGGACGTCATCGTAAGCGGCGAACTTGAGGTTGACGAATACGACGCCTTGCGGCCTCGCTATCTGCTCTCGATGGACAGACACGGCATCCTGAACGGTTGCGTCCGCCTCCTGCCGACGACCGGTCCGAATATGCTTCGCGATATCTTTGCGTCCCTTGTGACCAAGGCAGCCGTGCCTCGCGGAGAACGCGTGTGGGAAGCCAGCCGATTTGCAGTGAGCGGGAACACCGGCGGCACTCAATCGGGCATATCACAAGCGACCTACGATCTGCTGATCGGAGTTCTGAAATTCAGTTTGTCGAACGGCATAAACACGATCGCTTGTGTCGTCGACGTGCGTATGGAGCGAGTCCTGCGGCGGGCTGGCTGGCGACTCGAGCGCCTCGGCCCCGCGCGCCGAGTCGGCAACACCATCGCCATGGCCGGACAGCTTGACGTGTCTACACAAATCCTTCGACAGCTTGAAGCGCGTGTGGGCCTCGCGCACGCAGCCGCGGCCTGATCGTGGGCGCACGACTGAAGTCATCCCCTAGTCGAGATCGGAGCACGAGACGTGAGTAACCCTTTCGATGATCAGGGCGGCACCTTCGTCGTCCTGCTCAATGACCAAGGTCAACATTCGCTCTGGCTCGCAGCTGCGGAGATTCCGGCCGGCTGGTCCGTGGTCTACGCACAGAACAGCCGCCGGGCCTGCATCGACTACATCGACACAAACTGGACGGACATGCTTCCGAGAGCCCGCGCTGATAGCCATCCGGCATAGCCGCAGACTCGATCATCCGTCTAAGGCATAATACATGGTTGGGGAAGCCGTGAACGCGATTAACGAACCTTCACAGGTATTGCCACTCTCCGCGGCTCAGACGGGCATGTGGTTTGCGCAGAAGTTCAGTTCGCCGGACTCGATATTCAATCTTGCGGAGTCCATAGAGATACACGGTCCGATTGATCCCCCGCTGTTCGAGGCGGCCTTGCGGCAAGCCGGGATGGAAGCGGAAACCGTGCGAGTGCGGTTCATCGAGCGAAGTGATGGAATTCGCCAGATGATTCCCCGCAGATTGGATACGACCTTTCCATTCATCGACGTTAGCTCCGAACCTGACCCGCGGGCGGCAGCAGAAAGCTGGATGATGGCAGAGTTGACCCAACCGGTCGATCTGCTGACAGGGCCGCTTTGGACCTGCGCATTGTTCAAGGCCGCGGCGGATCACTATTTCTGGTATCATCGCAGCCATCACATCGTCATGGACGGTTTCACCGGCGGGCTCTTCGCCCGGCGCGTCGCCGAGATCTACACGGCTCTCACCGAGGGACGCGCTCCCGAACAAGGTACTTTCGGTCCTTTGGCGCTTCTCCTCGAAGAAGAGACCGCGTATCGGAGCTCCGAACGATTTGCACGCGACCGCGAGTATTGGCTGAAGCACTTCGCCGATCGCCCGGTTGCGTTTAGTCTTGCCGATCAGCGAAGGCAAAATGTCGGTGGCCTTCTCCGCCAGACGACCCATCTCGGTGCTGGAAGCGTGAAGGCGATGCGCGCAACGGCGCAGGCCAGCGGCGCAAGTCTCCCACAGATCATGATCGCCGCGATCGCAGCCTATCTCTATCGCGTGACAGGTATTGACGATTTGGTCGTTGGCCTGCCGGTTGCCGCCCGGCCCAAGGGACGGCTGCGGCGTGTTCCCGGCATGGTTGCCAACGCCGTGCCGCTACGTTTGGCGATGAGTTCGAGCATGAGCGCGACGGCACTCATTCGCGATGTGGGAAGGCAGGTCCGCGAAGCGATTCGACACCAGTCCTACAGATACGAGGACCTCAGGCGGGACCTTAGCCTGCTTTCCACCAACGGGCACCTTTTTACCACTGTCATCAATATCGAGCCATTCGACTACGACCTCCGGTTCGGCGGCCATTCCGCAACGACTCACAACCTCTCCAATGGCTCGGCCGACGACCTCGCAATTTTCGTCTACGACCGTGGAGATGGAAAAGGGCTTCGAATTGATTTCGACGCCAATCCCGCCCTTTACACCTCGAACGATCTCGCCTGGCACCAGCAACGTCTCGTGAGGTTGGTCGAGGCAATCGCACACGATCCCAGTCGGCCGATTGGCGCAATCGACATTCTCGACGCGGCGGAGCGGCGTCGGGTGCTGGCGGAGTGGAATGACACGGTGCGCG
>NZ_JAUHJM010000020.1:0-45630 GCF_032381235.1 Bradyrhizobium sp. SZCCHNR1053 | reverse complement strand
ATGCAGTCATGGCTCGAAATTGCACCGCGCCGAGCCCTCTCACCCCCCTAATTCGGATTCTTGCCCAGCCTCGACGGCGCAACGTTTCAGCATGCGACATAATAACTCGACGGGCTGCCTCAAACAGGTAGTCCTCGAAACCATTATCGCAGCCGTCAAACGTCGGTCCCTCGGGGGGCTGCCGTGACAGAAATCTGGGTTGATTGCACAACAATCCTGGCGGGATGAAGCCGTAGCCGAAGTGTTTATCAATCGCCGCACCTGGCGGGGATCATGCTGCGCAGATATCATTGAAATGTTGTTGGAGTTCTGAAGTAGATCACATCTGGTGCAGGTGACGGTCCAGGCTTTGCTGCCGCACAGGGAGCGATAACAATGGCATCAGCGTACGGATACGGTAATCTAAAGAGATTCAGCGACGAGTGGGACGAATTACATAAGAATCCAAAGAGCGATGAAATTGAATGGATCAGCGCAAGTCGCGCCTTGCAGATGTTAAAGAGCCTCCAACTTTCGATCGCAACGCGGCGGATCTGTGAGCGAGCTAACCATGGACTTATCCGTGCTTGTGCTGAACGCCTTCAAATAAATGAGAAGCAGTTCGAGGATAGGGACATTCCCCGTGCGTTTTGGTGGGCTCACGGAGAGATCGCGCTAAAACAACAATGGGATTCCGGCGACTTTTCCACTTGGCTGGATAGCAAGATTCAGATCTTTGCGTACGGCGTGAAGTTTGATCGTGCCGCGATCGAGAAGATTTTGCCGGTGGAAGCCGTGAAGCCTGAAGTTGTTCCGCTCGTAGCTGGCGGTCGTCCACCGGCTGAGTGGTGGGATGACCTATGGGTCGAGATATGCCGACAGCTATACGAGGGCGACCTGAAACCAGAGAAGCAAGCTGACATCGAACAGGCCATGCTTACGTGGCTCACGGCCAAGGGCCACAATGCCAATGAAAGTACCGTGCGGCCGCGTGCCCGCAAGTTGTGGGCAGCCATAAAAGGCAAAAACTAGGTTTCTGGCCCTTTCTACTCTTACCTGCCCGACGTTAGGCCCGAACTTCCGCATGATGATCAGCACATTACTGGTGCGTTGCAGCGCCGACCGTAGCGGTTGACGCTCGCCTGCATCGGTTAGCGCTACTGGCCCCAATACGGGAGAGATCGGAAATGAGCTCGCGCGACAGGTTCGACAGCTTCAATAAGGTTGTTGTGGCCGTTGCCACCCTGATCACTGCTATCACTGGCGCCGCCAGCGTCGGCCACACCATAGGCTGGTGGTGATGCTCTAGATATCGCGAATTTGATCCAGCAAAGGCACGAATATCTATGATGATGAGTCGGTGTTTGCCGGGTCGACCTTCCAGAGCAGCCATAGGCTAAAGGTGACGAAATGTCTGGAGCAAGAAGCCGGCGCCCTTGATCGACTTAATCCCGTAGTGAATTTCTTACGCGACCCTTCCACTCATAACCGGTGTCGTCCCCGCGAACGCGGGGACCCATACCGCGTGATGTCTGAAATGGGCAGTCGGCACGTTCCGCGTGCCCCACTCCGTTCGGTGGTTATGGGTCCCGGATCTGCGCCCGCCGACGCGTTGCGTCGGCAGGCTTGTCCGGGACGACAGCGGAGCATGTGGCTGTCACGCCAACGATCGCAGGCGGCGGTTCGCCGGCCGAGGCTCGCGGCCGAGGCCGGCGACCGCCCAGTCCAGCTATCCCTTGTAGCCCATCAACAGGCGCGGCAGCCACAGTGAGAAGGCGGGGACGTAGGTCACGAACATCAGGGCGGCGATCAGCGCGGCGTAGAACGGCAGGATGGTGCGCATGACGGCGCCGACCGAGATGCCGCCGATGGCGCAGCCGACGAACTGGGTGGTTCCGACCGGCGGGGTGTTGAGGCCGAGCGCGCAGTTGATCAGCATCAGCATGCCGAACTGCACCGGATCCATGCCGGCCTTCATCGCGATCGGCAGGAAGATCGGGGTGCAGATCAGGATCGTCGCCGCCATGTCCATGAACGTGCCGAGCAGGAACAGGATGATGTTGATCAGCAGGAAGATCATCCAGGGCTGCGTCGAGACCTTGCTCATCAGATCGCCGGCGAAATCGGCGACCTCGTACAGTCCCATCAGGTACTGGAACATGGTGGAGACGCCGATCAGCAGCAGCACCACGCCGGTGGTCTTGACGGCCTTGGCGGCAGCCCGCAGGAAGTTCTGCAGGGTCATGGTGCGGTAGATGAAGAACGTCAGCAGGATCGTGTAGGTGACGGCGACGGCCGCGGACTCGGTGGCGGTGAACACGCCGGACAGGATGCCCGCCAGGATGATGCCGACGATCAGAAGCCCGGGCAGCGCCGCCGCGAACGAGCGGGCCACCTCCGCCCAGCCTGGAAACTTGCCCGCGGGATAGCCGCGCTTCACGGCGACCGCGTAGGCGGCCACCAGCATGCAGATCATCAGCACCAGCGCCGGCAGGAGGCCCGCGGCGATCAGCGCGCCGATCGACACCTTGCCGCCGGCGGCGAGCGCATAGATGATCATGTTGTGGCTGGTCGGCATCAGGGCGCCGACCAGCGAGGCGTGGGTGGTGACGTTGACGGCGTAGTCGGTGTCGAACCCTTCCTTCTTCATCATCGGGATCATCACCGCGCCCATCGCCGACACGTCGGCCACGGGCGAGCCGGAGACGCCGCCGAACAGCGTGCAGGCGACGACGTTCGACATGCCGAGCCCGCCGCGGATGTGACCGACGAGATTCTTGGCGAGCTGCACGATCTTGTCGGCGACGCCGCCATGCAGCATCAGCTCGCCGCTGAAGACGAAGAACGGGATGGCGAGGAACGAGAAGATGTTCATCCCCGACATCATCTGCTGGAAGATGACGGCAACCGGCAGGCCTTCATAGAGGATGGTGCAGATCGCCGAAAGGCCGATCGCAAACGCAACGGGAACGCCGAGGACCAGGAAGCCGAAGAAGGTGACGCCGAGAATGATCAGTTCCATGACGGGACGACCTCTTCACCGCGCAAGAGAGCCATGATGTGCTCGATGGAAAACATGACGATCAGGATTCCCGAAGCGATCAGCGGCACGTAGCGGACGACTTCGGGCAGGCCGAGATTGGCGATCTTCACGGTGCCCACGGAGGCGCCGAGGATCCAGCCGTTGTAGGCCATCGCGACGCCGAACATCGCGACCAGCACGTGGATGACGAGCTCGATCTTTTCCCGCATATGATCCGGCAGCATCACGAGGAGGCTGTCCATGCCGATATGGCCGGCGTCGCGAACGCCGACGGCGGCGCCGATCAGCGTGACATAGAGGATCAGGACCAGCGCCAGATTCTCGGTCCAGGTCGGGCTGGAGTTGAGAACGTAGCGTCCGAACACCTGGTAGAACACGATGGTGACGATGACGAGCAGGCCGGCGACGGACAGATACATGCCGACGCGCGCGATGACGGCGTTGATCCGCGAGAGCAGGCCGGTCGACGGACGTCCCTCCTGCTGCTCGTGGTCTCCAACATGAGGATCTGTCATTCCCGGCCCTCCCTGGCCTGAGTCCGGTGCCGCCGCACGGCGACGCCGGACCCGGTCCCTATTTTTATGTGGTTCTTACTTGGTGTCCTGGATGCGCTTGACGAGGCTGGAGAGCTTCTCGTCGCCGGCGAACTTCTGGTACACCGGCTTCATCGCGTCGACGAATTCCTGCTTGTTGGCGATCGTCACGACCTGCACGCCAGCGGCTTCGACGGCCTTGCGGGAGGTCTGCTCGCGCTCGTCCCAGAGCTTGCGCATGACCGGCACGGAGTCCTTGGCCGCCTTGCGGATCATCGTCTGATCTTCCTTGCTCAAGGTGTCCCAGACCTTCTTGGACATCACGAGGACTTCGGGCGCCAGCGAGTGCTCGGTGACGTTGTAGAACTTGGCGGCCTCGAAGTGACGCGAGGATTCGTAGGACGGCCAGTTGTTCTCGGCGGCGTCGACGAGGCCGGTCTTGAGCGCGGTGTAGACCTCGCCATAGGGCATCGGCGTCGGGTTGGCGCCGAGGCTCTGGATCATGCCGACCCAGAGGTCGGACTGCTGGACGCGAATCTTCAGGCCCTTGAGATCGGCGAGCGACTTCACCGGCGCCTTGACCGTGTAGATCGAGCGCGCGCCGCTGTCGTAATAGGCCAGGCCGACCAGGCCGGCGGGCTCCATGGCGGCCAGGATCTCATCGCCGATCGGCCCGTCCAGGACATTGCGCATATGCTGCGTGTCGCGGAAGACGAAGGGCAGGCACAGCGCGACGGTCTCCGGCACGAAATTGTTGAGCGGCGACGAGTTGATCCGCATCATGTCGAGCGCGCCGATCTTGAGCTGCTCGATCGTGTCCTTCTCGGAGCCGAGGGCGCCGTTCGGAAACACCTTCACGCCAAGCTTGCCGCCGCTCGCGGCTGCGAGCTGCTTGCCCATGAACTTGACGGCTTCGACGGTCGGATAATCGGCGGGGTGCACATCGGCGGAGCGGAAATCGCGCGCGGTCGCCAAAGGCGACGAGACCGCCAGCACAGCGGCCGCAATGATACCTGTAAGTGCCTTCATCTTGGCTTCCTCCTCAATTGATTATGTCGTTGTTGTTGGGCAGATGCTGCAGGCCGCCTTGGGTCGCTGCACTCCAGATGCGAAGTCATGCGACAATATCACGCGTACGGCCAGTGGCATTTTCTGTCCAAGCCAAAGGCGGCATCGATCAATGCAAGAGTTGCATCGATCGATTGGGTGCGATCTGGCGCGATGCAACCAGCGGATCGACCGCCTCAATGACGAAGGCGCCGCCTCGAACGGCCGCGGAGACATTGCCGGCGCCACTTCAGATGCGATCACCTGGCCCCCGTCCGGCACTTGCGCCCGGGCGGCGGGGCTGGCATTCCCACGACTGATCTCCGGACCGGCCCGGCGCGTTTGCCGGTTGGTTACCAGCGCCGGGCTACAGCCGGTTCCCGAGCGCTTCCCGCGGCGTTGCTCCGGCCGTCGCATCCGATTTCGATTCGACGAGGTTTTGAGCCATGACCGTACGCCTGCACCGCGGCGACCTGCCTGATCTTTCCCGCTATACCTCGTCGGTCGCGATCGACACCGAGACGATGGGGCTCAATCCGCACCGCGACCGGCTGTGCGTGGTGCAGCTGTCGCCCGGCGACGGCTCGGCCGACGTGGTGCAGATTCCCAAGGGGCACACCGATGCGCCGAATCTGAAGGCGCTGCTCGGCAACCCGGACATCACCAAAATCTTCCACTTCGCGCGCTTCGACGTCGCGGCGCTGTTTCACGCGTTCGGGGTGATGCCGCAGCCGGTCTATTGCACCAAGATCGCCTCGCGGCTGGCGCGCACCTATACCGACCGCCATGGTCTCAAGGACCTCGTGCGCGAGCTGCTCAACGTCGATCTCTCCAAGCAGCAGCAGTCGAGCGACTGGGGCGCCGAGCAGCTCAGCGAGCCGCAGCTCGCGTACGCCGCCTCCGACGTGCTGCATCTGCATGCGCTGCGCGAAAAGCTCGACGTGATGCTGGCGCGCGAAGGGCGGCTGGCGCTGGCGCAGGCCTGCTTCGCGTTCCTGCCGCACCGGGCGACGCTCGATCTGGGCGGATTCGAGGCTGAGGACATCTTCGCGCATTCCTGAAGCCGGCGAATCGCGGGCGCGTTCACGATCATTAATGTCTCGTAATGATCGCAAGCCGCCCCGCGTCGCGATTTCGCGCCAGTTCCAGGCTGCAATGGTGGGGCCCCCCATGGTAGGATGGGTGCTGTTTCGCGCGCATCCCGTGTCCGTCGGAGCCCTGGTGAACTCGGTCCACAACCCCGCCTATGATCCCACCCTGCAGGCGCGCTTCGCGGTCGCGGCGCGCCACAGCCGCTTCGTGCGCGTGCTGCGGGTCGCGGTGCCGGCGGCGGTGGGACTGGCGATGGCGGTCGTGATCGGCATCGCGCTGTTCAATCCGTTCCACATGGAGATCAACACCCCGAATCTCACCGGCAACCTCGTCATCTCCGGCCGCAAGATCACGATGGAGACGCCGCATCTCACCGGCTTCACGCCGGACCAGCGGCCGTATGATCTCGTCGCCCGGAGCGCGGTGCAGGACCTGACTGATCCCGATCACGTCGAGCTCAACATCCTCCGCGCCAAGGTGCTGATGGAGGATCAGTCGACGGTGACGTTGAAGGCGAATACCGGCGTGTTCGACACCAAGCAGCAGCAGCTCGAGCTGACGAAGGACATCCTGCTGACGACGTCGACCGGCTACGAGGCGCGGCTGAGCCGGGCCTCGGTCGACATGGCCAAGGGCACCGTGAGCTCGGACGAGCGCGTCGACGTCAAGCTCACCAACGGTACGCTTTCCGCCGACCGCCTGCGCATCACCGACAATGGCGAGGTCATCCGCTTCGAGGGTAATGTGATGATGAACCTCGACAATATGAATGCCGCTCCGGCCACGACGGCGAGCGCCGATCCCGGCCGTCCGGCCCGCAACGTGAAGTGACCTCATGACCACGTGCCGTTTCATTCCCGTAGCGATTCGCGGCGCCGGCCTCGCCGCGCTGGCGTTGCTCGCGCTTGCCGACTCATCGCAGGCGCAGAGCGCGACCACCGGTGTTCCGAACGCGCTGCAGGGATTTTCGCAGAACCGCGACCAGCCGATCCAGATCGAGGCCGCTGCGCTCGAGATGCGCGACAAGAAGAAGGAGGCGACCTTCACCGGCAACGTCAAGGTCGTGCAGGGCGATACCACCATGACCTCGAAGTCGCTGGTGGTGTTCTACGACGGCGGCGCCCAGCAGGGCGGCGCCAAGGCGACCAAGGCGACGCCGGCTGCGACGCCCGGGCCGGATGGCAGCTCGGCGATTCGCCGTCTCGAGGCGCGCGGCGACGTCAAGGTGACGCAGAAGGACCAGGTCGTGACCGGCGAGACCGCGGTCTACGACACCAAGACCAACATGATCTCGATGCAGGGCGGCGTGGTGCTGACCCAGTGCAAGAACGTGATGCGCGGCGACCGGCTGACGGTCGACATGACGACCGGCGTGTCGCGGGTCGAATCGGACAGCGGGCGCGGGGTGCAGGTGCTGCTGCCGCAGGCGGGCGCGGGCGCGAGCGGCGGCTGCGGCCCGTCGACGGCCTCGGCTCCGGGCGGCGCCGGGCCGCTGCAGCTCGGTCCAGGCAAATCGAAGTGACTTCAATTATTTAGCAAAACGCCGGCGGGCCAGTTGAACCGCGCCGCTGCTGCCTCTATCTAGCGGGCGGGCGGTTCTGTCGCAGGACCGGCGCAGCGGGATGCCGTGGACCCCGTTGCATCGCTGCGAAAGAGTGATGCCGGACACGATTGCGATCGGTCGCTTGCGTGGCGACCGCGACTTCGCCGTCAGACGACGAACTCCGGAGCGCGGCCTCCCGCGCTTTGGCCGGCCTCGCGCTCCCTGTGATCCGCGAGAGAGGTGACATGCGTTCGCTCGCGGTGAGCGGGCGAGCCAGCGCTGCGGTCGGTGACGGGCAGCCTCGAAGGGCGTAAGCGAAGCGGGGATGGTGGATCTACTCGGCATGTTTCGTGGGCGTCCCGCCAAGCGCGGCCAGCGAGGCTCCTCGCGCCGGCGCGACGACATCACGGCCATGGACGATCCGTTCGGCGGTTCCTACAGCGATGATCCGCTCGCCGCGCTCGCCGACTCCGTGCGCGACGAAACGGTGCCACGCATCAATCCGCGCTCGCCGCAGAACACCGAGCAGATCCAGCGCAAGCGGCCGGCCTCGCAGCCGATGCCAGCCAAGCCGCGCAACAATGGCAGCGGCGGCCCGCAGCTGCTGCGCCGGCCAGGCTTCCTCGCCGTGCACTCGATCGAGAAGAGCTTTGGCAGCCGCCAGGTCGTGCGCGGCGTGTCGATCTACGTCCGCCGCGGCGAGGCCGTCGGCCTGCTCGGGCCGAACGGCGCCGGCAAGACCACCGTGTTCTACATGATCACCGGACTGATCAAGGCCGATCGCGGCGCCATCGAGCTCGACGGCCATGACGTCACGCGGCTGCCGATGTATCAGCGCGCCCGGCTCGGCATCGGCTATCTGCCGCAGGAAGCCTCGATCTTCCGCGGCCTCACCGTCGAGCAGAACATCCGCGCCGTGCTCGAGGTCGTCGAGCCCTCGCGCAAGAAGCGCGAGCGCGAGCTCGACGCGCTGCTGGAAGAATTCACCATCACGCGGCTGCGCAAGTCGCCGTCGATCGCGCTGTCCGGCGGCGAGCGCCGCCGCGTCGAGATCGCGCGCGCGCTGGCGACGCGCCCGAACTACATGCTGCTCGACGAGCCGTTCGCCGGCATCGATCCGATCGCGGTCGGCGACATTCAGCAGCTGGTGCGCCATCTCACCAATCGCGGCATCGGTGTTCTGATCACCGACCACAACGTCCGCGAGACGCTCGGCCTCACCGACCGCGCCTACATCGTCTATGCCGGGCAGATTCTTACCGAAGGCAGCCCGGAGGAGATCGTCGCCGATCCCGACGTGCGCCGGCTGTATCTCGGTGAGGAATTCCGGCTGTAGGATTACGGACGCGGTGTTTGTCGGCTTTTGTCGTCTGCGCGACATCAGGCGGAAACGCTACGATCAACGCTGTTTCCAGCAGGTTCGCGTGGACCGGTAACCTCGTCTTCTCCGCGCGCCATACTCCGTTTTTCTTATTCGTCAAGCCGTGTACATCGCGCGCGGATTAGGATAAGCAAGAATTGGACCAGTAAGGGAATGTTCTTGCTCCCATGGCGTTGACGCAGAGATTAGAATTCCGCCAGTCGCAGTCGCTGGTGATGACGCCGCAGCTGATGCAGGCGATCAAGCTGCTGCAACTGTCCAATCTCGACCTCTCCACGTTCGTCGAAGAGGAGCTGGAGCGCAATCCGCTGCTGGAGCGCGCGAGCGACGGTCCGGAAGCGCCGGTCGCCGGCGAGCAGCAGATGTCCGAGCGCGCCGAGTTCTCGGAAGGCAGCGAAGCCAACGGCGACGATTTCGGCGAGGGTGCGAGCGGCGGCGGCGAGAGCTTCGAGGGCGCCCAGGAAGACTGGATGAGCCGCGATCTCGGCACCCGTACGGAGATCGAACAGACGCTCGACACCGGGCTCGACAACGTGTTCTCCGAGGAGCCGGCTGAGGCCGCCGCGCGCACCGCACAGGACGCAGCGCCGACCACTTACACCGAATGGGGTGGCGGCGCCTCCGGTGACGAGGACTACAATCTCGAAGCCTTTGTCGCGGCCGAGACCACGCTGTCGGATCATCTCGCCGAGCAGGCGGCGGTGGCCTTCACCGCGCCGGCGGACCGCATGATCGGCCAGTACCTGATCGATCTGGTCGACGAGGCCGGCTATCTGCCGGCCGATCTCGGCCAGGCCGCCGACCGCCTCGGCGCCGAGCAGGCCGACGTCGATGCCGTGCTCGGCGTGCTGCAGACCTTCGATCCGCCCGGCATCTGCGCGCGCAACTTGAGCGAATGTCTCGCGATCCAGCTGCGCGAGCTCGACCGCTACGATCCGGCGATGCAGGCGCTGGTCGAGCATCTCGATCTCCTCGCCAAGCGCGACTTCGTTGCCCTTCGCAAGCTGTGCGCCGTCGACGACGAGGACCTCGTCGACATGATCGGCGAGATCCGCAGGCTCGATCCGAAGCCGGGGCTGAAGTTCGGCACCACGCGCACGCAGACCATGGTGCCCGACGTCTACGTCCGTCCCGGTCCCGACGGCGGCTGGCTGGTCGAGCTCAACAGCGACACGCTGCCGCGCGTCCTCGTGAATCAGGTCTATTACTCCGAGCTGTCGAAGACGATCCGCAAGGACGGCGACAAGTCCTACTTCACCGACTGCCTGCAGAACGCGACGTGGCTGGTGCGCGCGCTCGATCAGCGCGCCCGCACGATCCTGAAAGTGGCGACCGAGATCGTGCGCCAGCAGGACGGCTTCTTCACCCATGGTGTCGCGCATCTGCGTCCGCTCAACTTGAAGGCCGTTGCGGATGCGATCCAGATGCACGAATCGACCGTGTCGCGCGTTACCGCCAACAAATACATGGCGACCAATCGCGGCACGTTCGAGCTGAAATATTTCTTCACCGCCTCGATCGCATCGGCCGATGGCGGCGAGGCGCATTCGGCAGAGGCCGTACGTCACCACATCAAGCAACTGATCGATGCGGAAGATCCCTCCGCAATTCTCTCCGATGATACGATCGTCGAGAAGCTGCGCGCCGCGGGCATCGACATCGCCCGCCGCACGGTCGCGAAATACCGGGAGGCGATGCGGATCCCGTCCTCGGTGCAGCGCCGCCGCGATAAGCAGAGCATGCTGGCGCATGCCCTCTCGGCCCCCGCCAGCGCCGACCGCACCCGGGATACCGCGTCAGTTTGACCGCTGCGCAAGATTGCGCCTTCACCAAATAGGCTTAGTGTCATACTTGGTTCACATGAATCGAGGCGGCACATGACCCTGCGGATTTCCGGAAAGAGCATCAGCGTCAGCGAAGCGCTGCGTGGGCGCGTTAGCGAGCGCACCGACGAGGTCTTGCGAAAATACTTCGACGGCAACTATTCCGGCCATGTCACGCTCTCCAAGGACGGTTTCGGGTTCAAGACCGATTGCGCGCTGCACCTCGATTCGGGCATCACGCTCGAGGCCGAATCGAACGCGCCGGACGCCTATGCCAGCGCCGACCAGGCGCTCCTGATGATCGAGAAGCGCCTACGCCGCTACAAGAGCCGGCTGAAGGACCGCTCGGGGCGCAAATCCCATGCCGCCAATGCAGCGCTCGCCAATCTCGACGGCGCGGTGCTGGATGCGCCGAGCTACGTGATCGAGGCGCCGGCCGAGGGCGACGAGGAGATCACCGGCTACAGCCCGGTGATCATCGCCGAGAACACCACGGCGTTGAAGCGCCTGTCGGTGTCCGAAGCCGTGATGGAGCTCGATCTTTCGGGGGCACCCTGCATGGTGTTTCAGCACGGCTCCAGCGGCCGGGTGAACATCATCTACCGCCGCGCCGACGGCAATATCGGCTGGGTCGATCCGCCGGCGGTGAAGCCGTAGTCCCGCGGATGCGTTCCAGGGATCTTCCGGCGGCGCGAAAACCGGTTCCCGATCAGGCGGTTGGCCGACCGGTTGCGACGTCACGCCACGGCAATGAATAGATGCGATCAAGCGGTTGGGGCGCTGGCGCCTTCAGGCCGCCACGCTCCGGCGATCTTTAAGGATAGGCTGCGGGAACACGCTTGCGGGTGTTGGCACGGCCGTTGCGTTGGGGTAGAAGCCCCACCCATCGGACACGGGTTAAGCCCGCCTGCCGCCTCAGCTTCTTGACGCTGGTCTGTCCCGACCTATTTCGCACCCTGACGGTTCAATCACCTCGGAACGCCCTATGCCGATTACCGATCTGGTCGCACCCGAGGCGATCGTGCCGGCTTTGAAGGTCATCAGTAAGAAGCAGGCGCTGCAGGAGCTGGCAGCGCGCGCGGCTGCGCTGACCGGGCAGAACGAGCGCAACGTGTTCGAAGTCCTGCTGCAGCGGGAGAAGCTCGGAACCACGGCCGTCGGCTACGGCGTCGCGATTCCCCACGGCAAGCTGCCGAAGCTGGAGAAGCTGTTCGGCCTGTTCGCCCGGCTGGAGCGGCCGATCGATTTCGAAGCCATGGACGGCCAGCCGGTCGATCTCGTGTTCCTGCTGCTGGCGCCGGAAGGCGCCGGTGCTGACCATCTGAAGGCCCTGGCGCGGATCGCCCGCCTGCTCCGCGACCAGGATGTCGCCAAGAAGCTCCGTGCCTCGCGCGACGCCCAGGCGATCTATTCGGTGCTGGCGCTGCCGCCCGCTTCCGCGGCCTGACGTCGTATCGCGCCGCCCTGCAACGACCGAGAAAGCCTGCTGACGAGCCTCCGCGCGGCCCCGAACCCGTTCGTCCGCGCGGGCGTGTGCAACGGCGTCGGCTCGTAGCCGAACTCGACGATGAGCTCCTGGAATGCCTCGCTGCGGAGCAGGTCGAAATGATGCGGCATCATTCGCTCCTTGTAGATGCCGACCTTCCGGCCGCGTCCCGACGACGTCAGGCCGCGGCCGAGCACATCGAGCTCCGCGGCCGTCTTGCGCGGAAGTCCCAGGTAGTCGCAGATGCGGTTAAGGACAGGAAACGACGACCGCGCCACATCGTCGATCGCGAGCTCTGAATAGAGCTCTTCGAACTTCACGGTCAGGCAGGCTGGCGAGTCCAGCCAGCTCATGAACTTCTTGATGCCCGATCGGGGCAAAGAGAGGAGGGTCGATGTGATTCGGGAGGCGTCATCGGGGTGAGCGGCCGATCCGGCCGACCGCAGATAGGCGTTCCACTTCCGCATCTTCGGATAGGCCGCCGAGTGGTAGACGAAGTCGACCCAGCTCACGACGATGTCGCGGGGGTCGCGGACGATGAACAGCATCTTGTGTTCTGGTCTGCCCAGGAGGTATTGCTCAAGATACGGACAATACTCGGTGTGCGAGGCGCAGGAGTAGCCGGCGCGCAGGGCCGACGCCCAGAGCGGGGCCGGAAGCGCGCGTCCGTAGTCGAGCGAACCGTCGGGATTCAGCTTGCTGATCGATGACGTGTAGGTGTGATAGCCGACATCGACATGACCGCCCAGCGCTCTCACGAGTTCGACCAGCAGGTACGTCCCCGCTTTCGGCACGCTGTTGCAGATGACGTAGTAAGGGCTCGGCCCCGGCGGAGGACTGTCAAGAAAGACGTGCCGGTTGGGTAGGGTCCCGAGTGCAAGTTCTCGAAAGACGCCTGCATCAAGCCGTGATCCATGCATTTGCCATCCCTACACATGCTCGTCACACAGCGGACTAGCGCGTGCCGCAACAGGGACAACTTAAGGATTGGACACCTTCGCCTTAAACCGGGTCGGATTGTATCTGGTTGTCAAATCGACCGTTCCGGACATCGACGGAAACAAATTTCTCAAAAGCACTTCGGCAGCCGCTTCGTCCTTCCCCGGCTATCGCAATGATCTCGCCATGTAGCGCACCGTCTTGGCGCCGCCATGGATGCTGGCCGCCGCCAGCGGCGCGAAGCCGAGCGCAGCATGGAACGCGTCCGACTGCGGATTGGGCGGATCCAGATTGACCTCGCAGACGATGCGGTCGTGGCCCGCCGCGGTCGCTTCCCGAATCAGCTCCTCATAGAGCTGCCGCGCCAGGCCCCGGCCGCGGGCGGCCGGCGCCACCACGATGCGGTCGACATAGACGAACCGATCGTAGCGCGCGCGAAACCAGCGGTGATTGGGATTATCGTAGACGGCGGAGTGGTCGAGCGCGATCATCAGCGCATCGGCCTCGCCAATCCGCCAGGCCCGCCATGCCTGATCGAGCAGCTGCATGAGCGTTTCGGGCGTGAGCCACGACAGCTCGGAGGCATGCGCGTTGTTGAGCGCGAGCAGTGCGTCCGCGAGCGCAGGATCTGCACGCAACCCGGCCGCGCTCATGGGTGTTGTCAGCAAGGTCATGTGCGGCGATCGTTCCGGGCAGCCCAGCAGAAAAAAGGGCCGTCCCCGTTTCCGGGGACCGCCCTCGTGTCAGTCCGTGAGCTGCATGCTCCTCATGAGCATCGCGTCTCAATGAGCATTGAGTCTCACGAGAAGCGGTCGCTGCAAGCGCTGCGGCTCGGCCTTTGCGTCAGTGGACGCTCACGGCCTGAAGTTCGTGGCTCCACGCATTCGCAATCGCTGCTTCGCGGCTGTCGGTAAGCATGATCGGCGTGCCGTCGGCGGCATGCAAGGCGAACAGCTTCAGTCCCGGCGCGATGTGCGGCGCCTGCGGAAACAGTCCCGGTACGTCTTCAGAGCGGATCTGCTTCACATAAGCGATGTGGCCCTCGCCCAGGGTTGCCAGTGACTCCAGGGAGACGGGGGATTCCGACGCGACATTACCTTCAGTCATGGTCTCGACTCCTTCTGAGACTCAAGCGGTCGAGTCCGCTACTCGTTCCATCAAACCATTATTCGTGTTCATTGATAGCGATTGTCTTAACGATCCGCTCAGGCTCCGGCCTGGCCAGATCGACCGACAACAACCCGTTCTTCAGGTCCGCACCGAGCACATGCATTCCCTCCGCCAGCACGAAGGTGCGCTGGAAGTGGCGCGCGGCGATGCCGCGATGAATGTATTGCCTGGTCTTGTCGTCCTGCTGCCGGCCGCGGATGACGAGCTGGTTTTCCTCAATGGTGACATCGAGTTGGTCGCGGGTAAAACCCGCCACCGCCAGCGTGATCCGCAGACGCTCGGGCTGGCCATTGGTGCGCTCGAACCGCTCGATATTGTAGGGCGGATAACCGTCGGCACCTTTGACGACGCGGTCGAGCACGCGCTCGATCTCGTCGAAGCCCAGCAGGAACGGACTGGAGAGCGAAGGAACACGAGACATGGTTTACAAAGTCCTCTCGAAGCGACTTTGATGTATCAGGGCCCTGACGGCACCCCTTGAGCAGCAATATGGGCACGATCCGGGGCGCGTTCAAGCACCCCGAATGCGCCGGAACGGCCAGCCTGTGGAAGGGTTTAAACGGACAGCCGCTGCCGGCCGTCGGCCGAGAACAGATGCAGCTTGGCCCGCGGCGCCACGGCGCGGATCCGCGCGCCGATCTCCGGTGCGGCGGTGCCCGGCAGCCGCACGATGATGTCGTTGGCGGTCGCGGTGAGCCGGTCATCGCTGCCCATATCCTGGCGCGCGCCATAGACATAGGTCTCGGCGCCGACATGCTCGATCGCCTCGACGCGGAGGTCGAGCCCGACCCCGCCCGCCGGAACGGTGTCGCCGAGCTGGAAATCCTCAGGCCGGATGCCGAGCTGGCCCGCCTCTGCGGGAACCGCGTCGGCGCCGTGCAACTGGGCGCGCACGCCATCGGTCGGCATCAGGTTCATCGGCGGTGCGCCGATGAAGGACGCGACGAAGGTGGTCGCGGGCTTCTGATAGATGTCGAGCGGATTGCCGATCTGCTCGACCTTGCCGCCGTTCATCACCACCAGGATGTCGGCGAGCGTCATGGCCTCGAGCTGGTCGTGGGTGACGTAGATCGCGGTGGTGTTGAGCCGGCGCTGCAATTTGCGGATCTCGACCCGCATCGCGATGCGCAGCTTGGCGTCGAGGTTGGACAGCGGCTCGTCGAACAGGAACACCTTGGGTTGGCGCACGATGGCGCGGCCCATCGCCACGCGCTGACGCTGGCCCCCGGACAGCTGCCGCGGCTTCCGCTCGAGCATGGAGCCGAGCTCGAGAATGCGCGCGGCGTCCTCGACGCGCGTCCTGATCTCCTTCTCCGCCATGCCGCGATTGCGCAGGCCGTAGGCCATGTTGTTATAGACGGTCATGTGCGGATAGAGCGCATAGTTCTGGAACACCATCGCGATGTCGCGATCGGCAGGCTCGATGGCATTGACGATGCGGCCGCCGATGTCGATCTCGCCCGACGTGATCGTCTCGAGCCCCGCGACCATCCGCAGCAAGGTGGATTTGCCGCAGCCCGACGGCCCGACCAGCACGCAGAACTGACCATCGCCGACATCGACATCGACGCCTTTGATGGCTTCGAAGCCGCCGGGATAGACCTTGCGGACGTTGCGGAGTGTGACGTTGGCCATGGGTTACCTAGCGAATAGCGAATGGGGAGTGGCGAACAGGGAAGGGGACGAAGCGAGCCGTTGCGCGAACATCCCTGTTCGCCACTCGCCATTCGCTATTCGCCCCCTCGTCACTTTTCCGTCTCCACCAGCCCCTTGACGAACAGGCGCTGCATGACGACGACGACGAACACCGGCGGCAGCATCGCGAGCACGGCGGTCGCCATGACGACCGGCCACTCCGTCAGCGCGTCGGTCGTCGTGATCATCTTGCGGATGCCGATCTGGATGGTCTGCATGTCGTCGCGCGTGGTGATCAGCAGCGGCCAGAGATATTGATTCCAGCCGAGGATGAACAGGATCACGAACAGCGCCGCCATGTTGGTGCGCGACAGCGGCAGCAGGGTGTCCCAGAAGAAGCGGAGCGGCCCGGCGCCGTCGATGCGGGATGCCTCCAGGAGCTCATCCGGCACGGTCATGAAGAACTGGCGGAACAGCAGCGTGGCGGTGGCCGAGGCGATCAGGGGCAGCGCCAGCCCCGCATAGCTGTCGAGCATGTGCAGGTCGGCGACGATCTTGTAGGTCGGATAGATGCGAACCTCGACCGGCAGCATGAGGGTGATAAAGATCAGCCAGAAGATCGCCATGCGGAACGGGAAGCGGAAGTAGACGACCGCATAGGCCGAGATGATCGAGATCGCGATCTTGCCGACGGCGATCAGCAGCGCCATGACCAGCGAGTTCAGCAGCATGGTCGCCACCGGCTCGCGGGTCGAGCCGCTCGTGCCGACGAAGATGGTCTGATAGTAGGTCGACAGGAAGTGCCCGCCCGGCAGCAGCGACATCTGCCCGTTGGCGATGACCGCATTGTCCTGCGTCGAGGCGACGAACGCGAGATACACCGGGAACGCCACGATCGCGATTCCGATCCACAGGATGGCGTGCGCGACGTAGCGTCGAATGCCTTCTTGCTCGACCATCAGTAGGTCACCTTGCGCTCGACGAAGCGGAACTGGATCGCCGTCAGCACGATGACGATGACCATCAGAACGACGGATTGTGCGGCCGACGAGCCGAGATTGCCGCCGAGCAGGCCGTCCGTGTAGACCTTGTAGACCAGCGTCTCGGTGGACTTGCCCGGGCCGCCACGGGTCATCGTGTCGATGATGCCGAACGTCTCGAAGAAGGCGTAGACGATGTTGATGACCAGCAGGAAAAAGATGGTCGGCGACAGCAGCGGGAAGGTCACGGTCCAGAACCGCCGCATCGGCCGCGCGCCGTCGATCGCGGCGGCCTCGAGCACGCTGCGGGGGATGCTCTGCAGCCCGGCGAGGAAGAACAGGAAGTTGTAGGAGATCTGCTTCCAGGCGGCAGCGAGGATGATCTGCAGCGCCGCCTGGTCGCCGTCGAGCAGCGGATTCCAGTCGATGCCCATCGCGCGCAGATAGCGCGAGATCACGCCGAGCGACGGATGCAGCATGAAGATCCAGAGCACGCCCACCACCGGCGGCGCGACCGCGTAGGGCCAGATCAGCAGCGTCCGGTACAGCGTGACGCCGCGCAGCGGCTTGTCCGCCATGACCGCGAGCAGCAGCGCGACCGAGAGCGACGAGAGCGCGATGGCGAAGGAGAAGCCGAATGTGCGGAGAATGGCTTGAAAATAGTCCGGCTGACTGAGCAGGTCGGCGTAGTTCTCGAACCAGACGAAGCTCGTGGACAGGCCGAACGCGTCCTGCAGCAGGAACGACTGGATAACGGCCTGGATCGCGGGCCAATAGAAGAAAATCAGCACGATCGCGAGCTGGGGAGCGACCAGCACGAACGGCAGCAGTTTTGATTGGAAGATGGCGTTCTTCTGCATGGTCGGTCGGCGAGCCGGCAGGCCGCGGGTGGCCTGCCGGCTCTTGGCCTCACTTCACGGCCGTCTTTTCGAACTGGCGCAGCATTTGGTTGCCGCGCTCGACCGCGGCGTCCAGCGCCTGCTTGGCGGTCTTCTTGCCGGCCAGAGCCTGCTCGATCTCCTCCGACCAGACGTCACGCAGTTGCACCATGTTGCCAAGACGCAGGCCGCGGGAATTCTCCGTCGGCTCCTTGTTGGTCAATTCGAGCAGCGGCGTCTCCAGGTAGGGCTGATCCTTGTAGAAGCCCTCGGCCTTGGCCTTCGCGTAGGCAGCCTTGGTGATCGGCAGATAGCCCGAGGCCTTGTGGATATAGACCTGACGATCGGTGTCCGAGAGGAAGGTCAGGAACTTCGCCACGCCCTTGTATTCGTCCGCGCTCTTGCCGCCCATCACCCAGAGCGAGGCGCCGCCGATGATCGAGTTCTGCGGTGCGCCCTTGGCGTCGGGATAATAGGGCATCGGCGCAGCGGTGAAGGCGAACTTGGCCTGCGCCTTGACGTTGCCGAAGAACGCCGACGAGGTCAGGTAGATCGGGCATTCGCCCGAGGTGAAGCGGCCCTCGCCGGTGTTGGTGCGGCCGGCATAGTCGTAGGTCTTGTCCTTCTGCAGCTCGACCAGGTTTTCGAGATGCTTCACCTGCAGCGGACCGTTGAACTCCAGCACGGTATCGAAGCCGTCGAGACCGTTCGCCTTGCTGGCGAGCGGCACGTTGTGCCAGGCGGAGAGCTGCTCGAGATTGACCCAGGTGACCCACGAGCCGGAGAAGCCGCAGGTCGGATGGCCGGCCGCCTTCAGCTTCTTGGCGGTCTCGAACAGCTCGGGCCAGGTCTTCGGGATCTCGGCGTTGACCTTCTTCAGCTCGTCGAGATTGACCCACATGACCGTGGAGGACGAGTTGAAGGGGAACGACAGCATCTCGCCCTTCGAGGTCGAATAGTAGCCGGTGATGGCCGGCAGGTAGCTCTTGGGATCGAACTTCTCGCTGGCGTCCTGCATCAGCTTGTAGACCGGCTTCACGGCGCCGGTGGCGGCCATCATCGTGGCGGTGCCGACCTCGAACACCTGCATGATATGCGGCGCATTGCCGGCGCGGAAGGCGGCAATGCCGGCATTCATCGTATCGGCGTAGTTGCCCTTGTAGGTCGGAACGACCTTATAGTCGGTCTGCGAGGTGTTGAAATCGTTGGCGAGCTTGACGATGACGTCGTTGTTGGCGCCGGTCATCGCGTGCCACCACTGAATCTCCGTCACCGCATGCGCGGGTGCGGCGGCGCCAAGGACCAGCGTGGCTGCCGCAGCGGCGGCGGTCCAGAATTGTCGAAGTGACATTAAAAAATACCTCCCATGGAACGTCATCGGCGTCGCGGCCGTAGCAGCGCGAGATGACAGTTTTGTGAATGTATAACCGGTTGGATCGTCAGCGGAAAGCGCGTTCGTCGCGGCTTCGCGGCGGAATGCCGCGACTTGCGCGAGACGGCGCGGCGCCGGGGCGATGCCCCAGGCGACGCTAGCGTGGGGAGACGACAGGCTGATGGCGCTTCAGCGCTTGCGCTCGGCGCACACCGTGCCCTGGGACAGCAGGGCCTGGATCTCGTGCTCCGAGTAGCCGAACTCGCTGAGCACCTCCTGCGCATGCTGGCTGAATTTCGGCGGGGTGGAGCGCAGGGTCGGCTTGCTGCGTTCGAGCCGGATCGGCGACGCGACGCCCTTATACCAGTCCTTTTCGATGACATCGCCGCGGTAGATCGTGTGCGGATTGGTCAGCGCCTGGTCGATCTTCTGCACGGGTCCCGCCGGCAGGCCGGCCGCGAGCAGCCGGTCGCACAGCGGCTCCGCCTCGAATTGGCTGAAGACGGCGGCGAGCTCGCCGCGCAGCGCCTCGCGATTGGCGACGCGATCCTTGTTGCGGGCGAAGCGCGGATCGGTGCCGAGCTCCGGCCGGCCGATTTCCTTGGCGAGCTTGCGGAAGGTGCCGTCATTGCCGACGCCGATGAAGATATCGTCCGTCTTGGTCGGGAAGATTGCGTAGGGAACGAGGTTCGGATGCTCGTTGCCGGTCAGCGACGGCGGCTTGCCGTGCATGAAGTAGTTTGCGGTATGCGGATGCATGATCGCGAGGCCGGTCTCATACAGCGTGACCTCGAGGAACTGGCCGAGCCCAGAGCGCTGCCGTTCCGACAGCGCCATCAGGATGCCGATCGCGGCATAGAGTCCGGTGGTGATGTCGACCAGCGGCACGCCGATCCGCATCGGTCCGCTCTGCGACGAGCCGGTCGCGGCGATCATGCCGGTCATCGCCTGGATGATCGCGTCATAGCCGGGATTGCCGCCGCGCGGACCGTCTGCGCCGAAGCCGCAGATGCGGCAGTGCACCAGCTTCGGGAATGTCTCGCGCAGCGTGTCGCTGCCGATGCCCCACTTCTCCAAGGTGCCGGGCTTGAAGTTCTCGATCAGCACGTCGGCGGTCTCGAGCATCCGCATCAGCACGACGCGGCCACCCTCGGAAGCGAGATCGAGGCCGATCGAACGCTTGTTGCGGTTGATCCCGACGAAATAGGCAGCGTCCTCGTCGTGGAAGGGAGGGCCCCAGTCGCGGACCTCGTCGCCGGCCGGCGGTTCGACCTTGATCACGTCGGCGCCGTGATCGGCCAGGATCTGTGTGCAGTAGGGCCCGCCGAGCACGCGCGTCAGATCGATCACGCGCAGTCCGGCCATGGCGCCGGGAGCAAATTGGGGTGTCATCGGATGTCGCGAGGTTGGTTTCAGCTCGCGGCCATTAAGCATTGCTGCGGCGCTGGTGCAAACGCGGCTCGCCGAATGGCGCCGTCGCGAAAACGCGAGGCCTGCCCTGCGGCGGACGCGGGAAAACGCTGCCGCAGGGCGGAATTCAGCCTCAGACGACGGTCAGCTTGACATCGACATTTCCGCGCGTGGCGTTGGAATAGGGGCACACCTCGTGCGCCTCGGCGACCAGAGCCTCGGCGTCGGCCTTGGCGAGGCCGGGCAGCGACACCGCGAGCTCGACGGTGATGCCGAAGCCGCCTTCTGAACGCGGGCCGATGCCGACGGTCGAGGTCACCGACGTGTCGGCGGGAACCTTCGGGCCGCCCTGCGAGCCGACAAACTTCATCGCGCCGATGAAGCAGGCCGCATAGCCGGCCGCGAACAACTGCTCCGGATTGTTGCCGGCGCCACCGCCGCCGCCGAGCTCCTTCGGGGTGGAGAGCTTGACCTTGAGCGAGCCGTCGAGGGTCGCGGCTTCGCCGTCGCGGCCGCCGGTCGCCTTGGCGCTGGTCTTGTAGAGCACGTTCACGGACATGGGGTGTCTCCCGGGTTGGATGGACGAATTCAGTGGCACCATGTTGCACACAATTGAATTGTGAACAATATAATTGTTCGGTAGAAAATTCGTGATCGGGGCGCCGGGCCCGTTGTCGACCCGAGGCGTGCGGGCTCAAGATGCCGATAGGATCGACCTGTGGTGACCTCGATGCGAAAGAAGTCCGCGGCAGACCTGCCGCTCCAGCTCGGCAACCAGCTCTGCTTCGCCGTCTATTCGACCGCCCATGCCTTCAACCGGGTCTACAAGCCTTTGCTCGACCGTCTCGGCCTCACCTATCCGCAATATCTGGTGATGCTGGTGCTGTGGGAGCGCGACGGCCTGTCGGTGAAGGAGATCGGCGAGCGGCTATTCCTGGATTCCGGCACGCTGACGCCGCTGCTGAAGCGGATGGAGGCGCTGCATTTCATCAGGCGGACACGATCGGCCGAGGACGAGCGTCAGGTGATCGTCACCCTCACCGCCCAGGGCGCGGGCCTGCGCGACAAGGCAAGGTCGATCGTGCCGCCCGCGATCCTGGATGCGACGGGCTGCTCGATCGCTGAGCTGGCCGACCTGCACGGCAAGCTGGTGCGCCTGCGGGAGCATCTCAATGCGGCGGTGGAGGGGTGAGGGCCCTAAAGGCGCTTCTTAGCGAAAGCGCGGCCTGAACCGGACTTGAGATATTTCTCAAAAGCAACTGCCTGCTTTACGTCGTTGAAGGCGACGTAGGTCTTGAGCCTCCATGGCCGAAATTTTGACGTATGCGGAACTTCACCGGCATTGTGCTTCGTGACTCGGGCCGGAACGTCGTCGGTGATTCCAGCGTAGAAGTGCTCACCATCCAAACTTTCGAGAATATAGACGAACTTCATGCCCGCGCGCGTCCATAGTGCGGTTCAGGCCGGCATTTTGGTGAGCTTACACGTGGAGTCTAGCTACTTCTTGGAATTGCCCGCTAACGAGACGCGGTGGATCAATCAGGTCCGCCTTCGCCTTCCCGCCTCCGCCCAAGAGGGCTGCGGCGTCCAGGCTACGGCGCGACAGCCTTCACTCGCTTCGCGCAATTGGCAGATTGGGGTGGCTTGGCGAGCCGAAGCTCGCGAACGTTGAAGGTCCGCCTTCGCCTTCCCGCCTCCGCCCAAGAGGGCTGCGGCGTCCAGGCTACGGCGCGACAGCCTTCACTCGCTTCGCGCAATTGGCAGATTGGGGTGGCTTGCCGAGCCGAAGCTCGCGAAGCGAGCGAAGGCTGGTGGAGCCAGGCGGGATCGAACCGCCGACCTCTTGCATGCCATGCAAGCGCTCTCCCAGCTGAGCTATGGCCCCTGAACCGAGCCGGCGGTCTGGGTGACCGCCGGGGAGCACCGTGAACCACAGTTCGCGGCTGATCTCAAGTGTCTTCGACGATTATTCTTCGTCGCCGCCGACATCGCCGATGATGTCGGTCACGTCCTCGTCGCCTTCTTCCTCGTCGGCGATGAAGGTGGAATCATCATCCTCGTCGTCGTCGAGGGTCTCGTCGATCTCGATGTCGTCCTCGGTCTCAGGCACGACGGCCTTGACCTTGCCGGTGTTCTCCTCGGCATCGGCCTCCTCGAGCGACACCAACTCCTCGGCCTCGGCGGGCTCGACCACGTCGGCCGCCGCCGCGGCACGCGCAGCCTCGCCGCGCATCGCGCGGGTCGGAGCCACCGGCGCGATCGGCACGACCTCGCCGGTGTAGGGCGAGATCACCGGGTTCTTGTTGAGGTCATAGAACTTTTTGCCCGTCGTCGGGCAAATGCGTTTGGTTCCGAGCTCGGATTTGGCCACGTGCAGGCGTCCTGGCAATGTCTGAAAAGCGGTGTCTCACTTGGCTAGTTGCCGCGCCGCTGTCAATAGCGCTGTCAACGGGAAAATCACCGCTCGTGACGGAGGGCGGGGGCTGTGATACCTGCCGCGTCCGAAACACGAGGATCCTGCCGTGAGCACGTCAATCGCCCCGACTCCCCTGGAATCACGCGCCTCCGGGCCCCTCTCGGGCACGATTCGCGTGCCCGGCGACAAGTCGATCTCGCACCGGGCGCTGATCCTGGGAGCATTGTCGGTCGGCGAGACCCGAATTTCCGGCCTGCTCGAGGGCGAAGACGTCCTCAACACCGCCCAATCGATGCGGGGCCTGGGTGCGAAGGTCGAACGCACCGGCGACTTCGCGTGGACCGTCCGTGGCGTGGGGGTCGGCGGCTTCGCCCAGCCGAGCGCGCCGCTCGATTTCGGCAACTCCGGCACCGGCTGCCGGCTGGTGATGGGCGCCGTCGCCGGCTGCCCGATCTCGGCCGTTTTCGACGGCGATGCCTCGCTGCGCAGCCGCCCGATGCGGCGCATCCTCGACCCGCTGGTGCTGATGGGCGCCAAGGTGACCGCCATGGCCGAGGGCGGCAGGCTGCCGTTGACCCTGCAGGGGGCCAGCAACCCGGTCCCGATCGAATACCACACTCCCGTCGCCTCGGCCCAGATCAAGTCGGCCGTGCTGCTGGCCGGCCTCGCCGCGCCCGGCGTCACCACGGTGATCGAGCAGGAGGCGAGCCGCGACCATACCGAGCTGATGCTGAAGCATTTCGGTGCCGAGATCGTGACCACGCCGGAAGGCAGCCACGGCCGCCGCATCGCGCTGACCGGCCAGCCGGAGCTAACAGGCGCGCCGGTAATCGTGCCGGCTGATCCGTCGTCGGCTGCGTTCCCGCTGGTCGCCGCGCTGATCGTCGACGGCTCGGATCTCGTGCTGTCGGACGTGATGACCAACCCGCTGCGCACCGGCCTGTTCACGACCTTGCGCGAGATGGGCGCCTCGATCGAGGAGGACGACGTCCGCGGCGATGCCGGCGAGCCGATGGCCCGCCTGCGGGTGCGCGCTTCGAAGCTGCGCGGCGTCGTGGTGCCGCCGGAGCGTGCGCCGTCGATGATCGACGAATATCTCGTGCTGGCGGTCGCCGCCGCCTATGCCGAGGGCACGACCGTGATGCGCGGCCTGCATGAGCTGCGCGTCAAGGAATCCGACCGGCTTGAGGCCACCGCGGCCATGCTGCGTGTCAACGGCGTCAAGGTCGAGATCACCGGCGACGATCTGATCGTCGAGGGCAGGGGCCATGTGCCGGGCGGCGGGCTGGTTGCGACCCACATGGACCACCGCATCGCGATGTCCGCGCTGGTCATGGGGCTGGCCTCCGACAAGCCGGTCACCGTCGACGACACCGCCTTCATCGCCACCAGCTTCCCTGATTTCATCCCGCTGATGTGCAAGGCGGGCGCGGATTTCGCATGATCATCGCCATCGACGGCCCGGCTGCCTCGGGCAAGGGCACCATGGCCAAGCGTCTTGCGGCGCATTACGGCCTCAGGCACCTGGATACGGGCGTGATCTACCGGGCCGTCGCGCATGCGCTACTGACCGCCGGCATCGATCTCAAGGACGAGACGCGGGCGGCGGACGTCGCCATGGCCCTGGATCCCTCGACCTTCGACAACCCGGCGCTCAGGTCGCACCAGGTCGGGTCCGCGGCCTCCGTGGTCTCGGCGTTGCCGAAAGTGCGCGAGGCGCTGGTGGCTTTCCAGCGTCAGTTCGCGAGCCAGCCGCCCGGCGCCGTGCTCGACGGCCGCGACATCGGAACCGTGATCTGCCCGGATGCCGAGGTGAAGATCTACGTCGTCGCCGATCCCCGCATCCGGGCGCATCGTCGCACCCTCGAGGCGCTTTCGCGTGGGGAACCGGCTGACGAGGCGGCCGTTCTGGCCGACATCCTGGCGCGTGACGAGCGCGACCAGAACCGCGCCGTCGCCCCCTTGAAACAAGCCCCGGATGCTGTCTTGCTTGACAACTCCCATTTGGATATAGAAGGCGGCGTCCGGGCCGCCATCGATATCGTCGAGGCCGTTCGAGCGGGCCGTCAGCGGGTTTGATTTCCGCCGGCGTCATTGGAGGAATGCCCGCTCCCGCCCTTGACCGTCGATAGCTCGATTGCGGTTCAATCGAGTCCGATCATCCGGACGCACTTCATACGTATCGCATGTGCAGGCACTGCCGGCCCGCGTCGTTTGCGCTTATCGCGCATCACGCGGACGTCTGGGGATTTGTGGACCTCCAGGCACTGTCCATTCGATGCGCCGATCAACCCAAGCTGGCGAGAATGTCCGCATCTGGAGAACAAATGGCTTCGAGTACCTCTGCTTCTTCCTACAATCCCAGCCGCGATGATTTCGCCGCGATGCTGGACGAGTCCTTCACCAAGGGCAACCTGCAGGAAAGCTCCGTCGTCAAGGGCAAGGTTGTTGCGATCGAGAAGGACATGGCCGTCATCGACGTCGGCCTGAAGACCGAAGGCCGCGTGGCGCTGCGCGAATTCGCCGGGCCCGGCCGTGACAGTGAATTGAAGGTCGGCGACGAGGTCGAGGTGTTCCTCGATCGCATCGAGAACGCACTCGGCGAAGCCGTGCTGTCGCGCGACAAGGCGCGCCGCGAAGAGAGCTGGGGCAAGCTCGAGAAGGCGTTCCAGAACAACGAGAAGGTCAACGGCGTCATCTTCAACCAGGTCAAGGGCGGCTTCACCGTCGACCTGGACGGCGCCGTGGCCTTCCTGCCGCGCTCGCAGGTCGACATCCGTCCGATCCGCGACGTCGCGCCGCTGATGAACAACTCGCAGCCGTTCCAGATCCTCAAGATGGACCGCCGCCGCGGCAACATCGTCGTGTCGCGCCGCACCGTGCTGGAAGAGACCCGCGCCGAGCAGCGCCAGGAGCTGGTGCAGAACCTCGAAGAGGGTCAGGTCATCGACGGCGTCGTCAAGAACATCACCGATTACGGTGCGTTCGTTGACCTCGGCGGCATCGACGGCCTGCTGCACGTCACCGACATCGCGTGGCGCCGCGTCAACCATCCGACCGAGGTGCTCAGCATCGGTCAGACGGTGAAGGTCAAGATCATCAAGATCAACCACGAGACGCACCGCATCTCGCTGGGCATGAAGCAGCTGCTCGACGATCCGTGGCAGGGCATCGAGGCGAAGTATCCGCTGCAGGCCCGCTTCCATGGCCGCGTCACCAACATCACCGACTACGGCGCGTTCGTCGAGCTCGAGCCGGGCATCGAAGGCCTGATCCACGTCTCCGAGATGTCGTGGACCAAGAAGAACATGCACCCCGGCAAGATCGTGTCGACCTCGCAGGAGGTCGAAGTGCAGGTGCTCGAGGTCGACAGCGTCAAGCGCCGCATCTCGCTCGGTCTCAAGCAGACGATGCGCAATCCGTGGGAGGTCTTCGTCGAGAAGCATCCGACCGGTTCGGTGGTCGAGGGCGAGGTCAAGAACAAGACCGAGTTCGGCCTGTTCCTGGGTCTCGAAGGCGACGTCGACGGCATGGTCCATCTGTCGGATCTCGACTGGAAGCAACCCGGCGAGCAGGTCATCGACAACTACAAGAAGGGCGACATGGTCAAGGCCGTGGTGCTCGACGTCGACGTGGAGAAGGAGCGCATCTCGCTCGGCATCAAGCAGCTCGAAGGCGATCCCTTCGCCGAGCCGGGCGATGTCAAGAAGGGCGCGGTCGTCACCTGCGAAGTGCTCGACGTCAAGGACGGCGGCATCGACGTCAAGATCACCGGCACCGACTTCACCACCTTCATCAAGCGCTCCGAGCTGGCGCGCGATCGCAACGACCAGCGCACCGAGCGGTTCGCCGTCGGTGAGAAGGTCGATGCCCGCGTGATCCAGTTCGACAAGAAGGCCCGCAAGGTGCAGGTGTCGATCAAGGCGTTGGAAGTCGCGGAAGAGAAGGAAGCCATCGCGCAGTACGGCTCGTCCGATTCGGGCGCCACGCTGGGCGACATCCTGGGCACCGCGCTCAAGAACCGCGACTCGAAGTAAGCCTTCGGTTCGCGTGATCAGATCAAAGCCCCGGCGAAAGCCGGGGCTTTTTTTTGTTCCAGCGAGGCAGAGATGCGCGCTCTGTTCCGGGCGGATCGGGCATCCGGCCGCTTCGCCGCAAGCCTTCCTTTCTTCAAATTGCGCCGCGATTGATGTAATCGGATAACGAGATATTCAGGCTGCGGATGCAAAACGCGCCGAGACTTCCAGGAGCTGTCCATGTCGCTTGATTCGGATGTGATCGTCGATCGCCGCAGGCTGCGCCGCAAGCTGACGTTCTGGCGTGTCGTCGCGGTGCTGATTGCGATTGCGGCTCTTTCCGCCATCGGTCTGGCGATGTCGCCGCGCGGCCGCACCGCGCTCTCGACCTCTGGCTCGATCGCCCGCGTCAATATCGAGGGCCTGATCCGCAGCGACCATGAGCGCGTCGCGGCGCTGGAGCGGCTGGAGAACTCCTCGGCGGAAGCCGTCATCGTTCA
Organism: Bradyrhizobium sp. SZCCHNR1053; assembly: GCF_032381235.1. Taxonomy (NCBI): domain Bacteria; kingdom Pseudomonadati; phylum Pseudomonadota; class Alphaproteobacteria; order Hyphomicrobiales; family Nitrobacteraceae; genus Bradyrhizobium; species Bradyrhizobium sp. SZCCHNR1053. Next base: position 18,387 of record NZ_JAUHJM010000020.1, on the reverse strand, counting down.
CATCAATTCGCCGGGCGGCACCACCGCCGGCTCCGAGCAGCTCTACGACTCGCTGGTGCGATTGAAGGCGAAGAAGCCGCTGGTCGTCGTCGTGGAAGGCCTGGCGGCTTCCGGCGGCTATATCGGCGCGATCGCTGCCGATCACATCGTCGCGCAGCAGAGCTCGCTGGTCGGCTCGATCGGCGTGCTGTTCCAGTATCCGAATGTCGGCGAGCTGTTGAAGACGGTCGGCGTGAAGATCGAGGAGGTCAAATCCTCGCCGCTGAAGGCCGCCCCCAACGGCTACGAGCCGACCAGCCCGGAAGCGCGCGCGGCGCTCGACGCCCTGGTCAAGGATTCCTACGCCTGGTTCCGCGGACTGGTGAAGGACCGCCGCGCCATGAACGATGAGCAGTTGGAGAAGGTGGCCGACGGCCGCGTCTTCACCGGCAGGCAGGCGATCGAGCTGAAGCTCATCGACGAGCTCGGCGACGAGAAGGCCGCCGTCGCGTGGCTCGTCGCCAACAAGAACGTCAAGAAGGACCTTCCGGTGCGCGACTACAAGCTCACGCCGCGGTTCGGCGATCTGACCTTCCTGCGAACGGCGACCTCGATCGCGCTCGATGCCGTCGGCCTCTCCGGGATCGCCCGCCAGATCGAGCGCACCGGCGTGGTCCAGGCGGTCGATCGGATTGGTCTCGACGGCATGCTCGCGCTCTGGACGCCCGCGCCGGGCAATTGAACCCGCCAAGACCATCCTCAGGGCGATCTTCCCGTTTTGCGTGTGCCATGGCGAGGCCCCGTACCGGGCCTCGCAACCCGATTCATGGCCGCGATGAATGATTTAGCGTCTTGACAGTCCAGCATATTTTCACGGAAATGGGACTTGTCTCCCCGGGTACATTTTCTCGATGATCAAATCCGAGCTTGTTCAGCGTATCGCCGAGCACAACCCGCATCTCTACCAGCGGGATGTCGAGAACATCGTTAATGCGATCCTCGATGAGATCGTCGCGGCGCTCGCCCGCGGTGACCGCGTCGAGCTGCGCGGCTTCGGCGCCTTCTCGGTCAAGCATCGGCCGGCCCGCGCCGGGCGCAACCCACGGACCGGAGCTCATGTCCCGGTGGACCAGAAGAGCGTCCCGTTCTTCAAGACGGGCAAGGAAATGCGCGAGCGGCTGAACCGGGACAATCCCGCCGGCGCCGCGGCTGACGACGCCGACGATTGAAGCATCTCGCGCCGGCCGTGCTAATCGTCTGCGGCTGATTTCGAGGCGAATCCCGCCTGACTGACACGAGCGAGCGCATGCGAAAATTCTTCACTGTCGTGGTCGTCCTTCCGCTGCTGGTGCTGTTCGTCATCTTCGCGGTCGCCAATCGGCATTTCGTTACCGTATCGTTTGATCCCTTCAACGCGACTGATCCGGCGCTTGCGGCGTCGGTCCCGCTGTTCGCCTTGATCATCGCCGTCGCGATCCTGGGCGTGATCGCGGGTGGCTGTGCCACCTGGATCGGCCAGCGCCGCTGGCGGCGGGCCGCGCGCCGCCATCAGGCCGATGCCGAAGCGGCCCGCGCGCAGGTGGCGCAGTTGAGCGCCGCGGCGCGTGCAAAACAGGGCTCTGCGCAATCTCTGGTTCCGGCTGCGCCGGCGCGGCTTTTCGCCCCTTATGGGCGAGACAAGCAGGGCGCCGCGTTGTAGAAGGCGCCAAAGCTCGGCGGCCTTCGAAGCCGCGGGCTTCTGGTGATCCCTTCCGCCCGGACGTGCGTTGTTCATCGATGTCCCTGATCGTCAAAATCTGCGGCCTGACTACGCCCGACACCCTCGCTGCGGCGCTCGACGCGGGCGCCGACATGGTGGGCTTCGTGTTCTTTCCGCCGTCCCCACGCCATGTCGGTCTGACGGCCGCGCGTGAGCTGGGTCGTGACGTCAGGGGCCGCGCGCTCAAGGTGGCGCTGACCGTCGATGCCGACGACACGACTGTCGAGAACATCGTCGAGACCCTGCACCCCGATCTCTTGCAGCTGCACGGACGTGAAAGCGTCGCGCGCATCCGTGACCTCAAGCAGCGCTTCGGCCTGCCCGTCATGAAGGCCATCCCGGTCGCGACCGCCGCCGATCTCGTGCCGCTGGCGGGCTATGCCGATGTGTGCGATCGCATCCTGTTCGATGCGCGGGCGCCCAAGGATGCGACCCGCCCCGGCGGCCTCGGTGCCACCTTCGATTGGCGTCTGCTACAGGGCCTGAAGCTCGATCGCCCGTTCATGGTCTCTGGCGGCCTGAGCGTCGACAACGTCGCCGAGGCCGTGCGGATCACCTGCGCGGGCGGCGTCGACGTGTCATCGGGCGTCGAGCGGGCGCCGGGCGTGAAGGATTGCGACATGATCCGGGATTTCATTCGCGCGGCGCGGGCCGCTGAAGAGTTGAGCGTTCAATGACGACAGCCATTCCCAATTCCTACCGCAGCGGTCCGGACGACCGCGGTCACTTCGGCATCTTCGGCGGCCGCTTCGTCGCCGAAACCCTGATGCCGCTGATCCTCGATCTGGAAAAGGCCTATGCGGAGGCCAAGGCCGATCCCGCGTTTCATGCCGAGATGAACGGCTATCTGAAGAACTACGTGGGCCGGCCCTCGCCGCTGTACTACGCAGAGCGCCTGACCGAGCATCTCGGCGGCGCCAAGATCTACTTCAAGCGCGAGGAGCTCAATCACACCGGCTCGCACAAGGTCAACAACGTGCTCGGCCAGATCATGGTCGCGCGCCGCATGGGCAAGAAGCGCATCATCGCCGAGACCGGCGCCGGCCAGCACGGCGTGGCGACGGCGACGCTGTGCGCGCGCTTCGGTCTCGATTGCGTCGTCTACATGGGCGCGGTCGACGTCGAGCGGCAGCAGCCCAACGTGATCCGCATGGAGATGCTCGGCGCCAAAGTGGTGCCGGTGCAGTCCGGTGCGAAGACCCTGAAGGACGCGATGAACGAGGCGCTGCGTGACTGGGTCACCAACGTCCACGACACGTTTTATTGCATCGGTACCGTCGCCGGCCCGCACCCCTATCCGATGATGGTGCGCGACTTCCAGTCGGTGATCGGCAACGAGACGCGCACGCAGATGCAGGAGGCCGAGGGCCGGCTGCCGGACTCGCTGATTGCCTGCATCGGCGGCGGCTCCAATGCGATGGGCCTGTTCCATCCGTTCCTCGATGATCCCTCGGTCGAGATCTATGGCGTCGAAGCGGCGGGCCACGGCCTGACGCATCTGCACGCCGCCTCGATCGCCGGCGGCCGCCCCGGTGTGCTGCACGGCAACCGAACCTATCTGCTGATGGACGAGGACGGGCAGATCGAGGAGGCGCATTCGATCTCGGCCGGTCTTGATTACCCCGGCATCGGCCCAGAGCATTCCTGGCTGCACGACGTCGGCCGCGTGAACTATTTGTCGGCGACCGACGAGGAGGCGCTTGCGGCGTTCCAGCTGCTGTCGCGGCTCGAGGGCATCATTCCCGCGCTGGAGCCGGCGCACGCGATCGCCAAGGTCATGGACCTCGCGCCGAAGAAGCCGAAAGACCACTTGATGGTGGTCAACATGTCCGGCCGCGGCGACAAGGACGTGCCGCAGGTCGGCGATATCCTGCGAGGAAGGGCGAAGGCATCGTGACCAGACGGATGGATGCGCGCTTCGCGCAGTTGAAGCAGGAAGGCCGCTCGGCGTTCGTCACCTTCGTCATGGGTGGTGATCCCGATCCCGAGACATCGCTCGCCATCGTCAAGGCGCTGCCGCAGGCGGGCGCCGATATCATCGAGATCGGCATGCCGTTCACCGATCCGATGGCCGATGGTCCGTCGATCCAGGCGGCGGGTCTGCGCGCGCTCAAGGCGGGGATGACCCTGAGGAAGACGCTGCAACTGGTGCGCAGCTTCCGCGAGAGCGATGCTGACACGCCGATCGTGCTGATGGGCTACTACAACCCGATCTACATCTACGGCGTCGACAGGTTCCTCGATGATGCGAAGAGCGCCGGCGTCGACGGCCTGATCATCGTCGACCTGCCGCCGGAGGAAGACAGCGAGCTGTGCATTCCCGCCCTGAAGGCCGGGCTGAATTTCATCCGGCTGGCGACGCCGACGACCGATGACAAGCGGCTGCCGGCCGTGCTCGCGAACACCTCCGGCTTCGTTTACTACGTCTCGATCACCGGCATTACCGGCGCGGCGGCGGCGGACTCCTCCGCCGTCGGTGCCGCCGTGGCCCGGATCAAGCGGCATACGGCGCTGCCTGTCTGCGTCGGCTTCGGCATCCGGACACCGGAGACCGCCCGCGCCATCGCCGCCAATGCCGACGGCGCCGTGGTCGGCACCGCCCTGGTCGACGCGCTCCGCGCCAGCCTCGATGCCGAGGGACGCGCGACCGCCAAGACGGTGAGCGCCGTCGCCGATCTGGCCGCTGCGCTGGCAAGGGGCGTGCACAGGGCGCAACAGGCCGCGGAATAGGCCGTCAACCACTATTCGACCGGGCGTCGCGGCCGTCTTGCCGTGACCCCGTCGTCCCGCCATATATCCGGGCGACCGCAACACGGAGCGACACATGAACTGGCTTACCAACGTGGTCCGGCCGAAGATCCGCAACATCCTGCGCCGCGAGACGCCGGAGAACCTCTGGATCAAGTGCCCGGATTCCGGACAGCTCGTGTTCTACAAGGACGTCGAGGCCAACCAGTTCGTCATTCCCGGCTCCAACTACCACATGCGCATGGGCGCGGTGGCGCGGCTGAAGTCGATGTTCGACAACGAGACCTGGTTCGACGTCGCCCTGCCCGAGGTGACGCCCGATCCGCTGAAATTCCGTGACGAGCGCCGCTATGCCGACCGCATCAAGGATGCCCGGGCGCGGACCGGCATGAACGATGCGGTCAAGGTCGGCTTCGGCAAGCTCGAAGGTATGGGCGTTGTCATCGCCGTGCAGGATTTCGATTTCATGGGCGGCTCGCTCGGCATGGCCGCGGGCGAAGCGATCGTGCGTGGCCTCGAGCTCGCGGTCGAGAAGAAGTCGCCGTTCATCGTGTTCGCGGCCTCCGGTGGCGCGCGCATGCAGGAAGGCATCCTGTCCTTGATGCAGATGCCGCGCACGACCGTGGCCGTGCAGATGCTGCGCGAGGCCAAGCTGCCCTACATCGTCGTGCAGACCAATCCGACCACCGGCGGCGTCACCGCGTCCTACGCGATGCTCGGCGACGTCCACATCGCCGAGCCCGGCGCGCTGATCGGGTTCGCCGGCGCCCGGGTGATCGAGCAGACCATTCGCGAGAAGCTGCCCGAAGGTTTCCAGCGCGCTGAATACCTCCTGGACCACGGCATGGTCGACATGGTCGTGCATCGTCATGACCTGCGCCCGACCCTGGCGCGGCTGTGTCGCCTGCTGACCAAGGCGCCGGCTGTCGAACACGCCAAGCCCGCGCCGCAGCTGCCGCCGCCCGCGAAGGCCGTTGAGGCGGCGGATGCGCCGGCGGTCGCGCCGACCGCGTGAACGATCTCGCCAAGTCACCGCCCTCGCTCGACGAGTTGATCGCGCGGCTGTCCGTGCTGCATCCGAGCAAGATTTCGCTCGGGCTCGAACGCATGCACCGGCTGCTCGGCCAGCTCGGTCATCCCGAGCGCAAGCTGCCGCCGGTGATCCACGTCGCCGGCACCAACGGCAAGGGCTCCACTGTCGCCTATCTCCGTGCCATGCTCGAAGCGGCGGGCCTGCGCGTCCACGTCTTCACCTCGCCCTGGCTGGTGCGCATCAACGAGAGCTATCGGCTCGGCAAGGTCGGCGGCGGCGTCCTCGTCGACGACGAGGAGCTGATCTCCGCGCTGCTGGAATGCGAGCGTGTCAATGCGGGCGCGCCGATCACCTTCTTCGAGGTCAAGACCGTCGCGGCGTTCGTGCTGTTCGCGAAGCATCCGGCCGATGTCGTGCTGCTCGAGGTCGGCCTCGGTGGCCGGCTCGATTCCACCAATGTGCTCGAGCAGGTCGCAGCGTCGGTGCTGACCCCGATCGGCATGGACCACATGGAATTTCTCGGCGACACCCGCGCGCTGATCGCGGCCGAGAAGGCCGCCATCATCAAGCGCGGCTGTCCGGTGATCTCGGCCGCGCAGGAGCCCGATGCCATGGCCGTGATCGAGCGTGAGGCCAGGCGCCAGCGCGCGCCGTTGTTTGCCGCCGGCGAGAGCTGGCACGTCAGTGTCGAGCGCAACCGGCTGGTCTATCAGGACGACCGTGGTCTTCTTGATCTTCCGGCGCCAAAACTGTTCGGCCGGCATCAGTTCGACAATGCGGGCCTTGCGATCGCAACCTTGCGCGCGGTCGATCAGTTCAAGCTCACCACCAAGGCGTTCGAGGACGGCATCGTCGGCGCTGAATGGCCGGCACGCATGCAGCGGCTGTCGAGCGGTGCGCTCACCGCCATCGCCCCGCAGGGCGCGGAGATCTGGCTCGATGGCGGCCACAACGCGGACGGCGGCCGCGTCGTTGCGGCGGCGATCGGCGACCTCGAGGAACGCGTGTCGCGGCAGCTCGTCGTGATCGTCGGGATGATGGGCAACAAGGATGCGGCGGCGTTCCTCGCCAATTTCGCGGGCCTGACGCGGCACATCATCGTCGTGCCGATACCCAATGAGAGCAAGGCGATGGCGCCGGCTGATCTGGCCGCCGCCGCGCGCACGCTCGGCATGCGCGTCGAGATCGCCGATGGCGTCGCGTCCGCGCTCGCCAGCATCGCGCGGCTTGCCTATGAGGTCCCGCCGCGTATCCTGATCACGGGGTCGCTCTATCTCGCAGGGCACGTGCTCGACCTCAACGGCACGCCGCCGACCTGAGGGGAATAGCGCATGCGCTTTGCCGCGATCGCAGACGTCCACGGCAACCATCTCGCGCTCGAAGCCGTGCTGGCCGACATCCGGGCGCAAGGCGTGACTGATATCGTCAACCTCGGCGACATGGCCAGTGGTCCGCTCGACGCGCGCAAGACAATGGACTTGCTGATGCCGCTCGAGGCGATGCATGTGCGCGGCAATCATGACCGCTGGCTGATCGATCGGCCGCCGGAGAAGATGGGGGCTTGGGAGCGACCCGCCTACGCCCAGCTCGAAGCTGATCATCTCGACTGGCTGCGCGCGATCCCGGCAACCGCCGTCTATCGGGACCAGGCCTTCCTTTGTCACGCGACGCCCGACGACGATAACGTCTACTGGCTCGAGAGCGTCGCTCAGGACGGTGCGATCACTTGCGCGCCGCTCGATGCGATCGAGAAACTTGCCGCTGATATCTCGCAGCCGCTGATCCTGTGCGGCCATACGCACACGGCCCGCGCGGTGCGCCTGCGCGACGGGCGGCTGATCGTCAATCCCGGCAGCGTCGGCAGTCCCGGCTATTCCTACGACGTGCCGTATCCGCATGTCGTCGAAGCGGGCACGCCCGATGCGCGCTACGCGATCCTGGAGCAGCGGTCGGCCGGCTGGAGCGTGACCTTCCGCCACGTGCCCTATGATCACCAGGCCATGGCCGCGCTCGCGCGCGCCAATGGCGACGGCGAATTCGCCGCTGCGCTCGCGACCGGCTGGATCCGCTGACCTCACGCGAGCAGCTTCAAGGGATCAGCAACCTTCTGCCTGAGCTGCTCGAAGGTGCATTGCCGCGGCGACTTGTCGGGGCGCCAGCGCAGGATCGAGGTGCCGTGGCGAAAGCGCTCGCCGGAGAAATGATCGTAGCAGACCTCGATCACCAGCTTCGGCTTCAGCGGACACCATTCCGCCGAGCGCTCGGTCGACCACCGGCTCGGCCCGCCCGGCGCATTGCCGGTGAAGCCGGGCGGCGAGATCAGCGGCTCGAGCTTGTCGGTCAGCGCGGGCTTCTCCTCCTTCTTGAGCGCGGAGGTGAAGCCGACGTGGTGCAGCAGGCCGTCATCGTCGTAGAGCCCGAGCAGCAGCGAGCCGACCAGCTTGCGCCCGTTGGCGCCCTTGTTGGTGGCGTAGCGGAAGCCGCCGATCACGCAATCGGCTGTGCGATAGCGCTTGATCTTCTGCATGCCCTCGCGGTTGCCGGCCTGGTAGGGCAGGTCGAGGCGCTTGGCGATCACGCCATCCGAGCCGCCGCCGGACTGCGCCAGCCAGCTTTGCGCGGTCGCGAAGCGCCTCGTCGCCGGCGACAGCCGGAAACTCGGATGTCCGGCGAAGTTCGCCTTCGCGAACGCTTCCAGCGCCGGCCGCCGCTCGTGCAGCGTGTGCGTCACTAGCTCCTTCTTGCCACTCGCCAGCAGATCGAAGGCCAGGAACAGCGCCGGCGTCTCCACCGATAGCTTCTTCACCCGGCTGGCGGCGGGATGAATCCGCTGCAGCAATGCATCGAACGAGAACGACTTCGCCTGCGGCACCACCAGCTCGCCGTCGAGTGTGAAGCTGGTCGCCTTCAGCTCGCGCGCAGCGGCGACAATCTCCGGGAAGTAGCGCGCGAGGTCCTCGCCGGCCTTCGACTGCATCGTCACCGTTGCGCCGTCGCGCGTCAGCAGGCAACGGAAGCCGTCCCATTTCGGCTCGTATTGCCAGTCCTCGCCGCGCGGGATTGCGTCCACCGAGCGCGCCTCCATGGCCAGCAGGCCGGATTTGCGGGAGGGCGAGCGATGGGCGCGGGCGGGCATGGCGACATCCGAAAACGCTGACTCACACCCCTCAACGCGAACGGCCGGCGATTCCGCCGGCCGCTCGACAAAAATCATGGTTCTCGACGCGTCACACCGCCGACGAGATCCACTGCTGCAGCTTCGCCTTCGGCGCGGCGCCGACCTGGCGCGAGGCCATCTCGCCGCCCTTGAACACCATCAGGGTCGGGATCGACATCACGCCGTACTTCGAGGCCGTCTTCGGGCTCTCGTCGACGTTCAGCTTCACGATCTTGACCTTGTCGCCCATCGCGCTCGAGATCTCGTCGAGGGCCGGCGCGATCATGCGGCACGGGCCGCACCACTCGGCCCAGAAGTCGACCACGACCGGGCCGTCGGCCTTGAGCACTTCGCTTTCGAAATCGGCGTCGGAAACCTTGCCAACGGCCATGGGATTACCTCGTTCGGTTGGAGGGAGCGGCGCGGACGCGCCGCCTCAGCGTGGGTGTCAAAGTAGGAATGGCGTGATGCCGGGTCAAGCGGGCTCACTCAGACGTGCTGGGATGGCAGCATGGCGTCCAGCGCGGAGGCCGGAAGCTCCATGAATTCAGCGGCTTCGGTCCAGAGCAGGGCGGCCCGGACGGCGCGCCCGGGGTACAATTGGCTGAGCACGGCGCGGTACAGCGCGAGCTGCCGGACATAGGCTGGGGGCACCTCGGCCAGCTCCGCGGGCGGCTGCTGGTTGGTCTTGAAGTCGACGATCAGCACCTCGGCCTCGGTCACCACCAGTCGGTCGATCTGGCCGGAGACCAGCGCCAGCGGCTGGCCGGCCAGTGCGAGGCGGCCCACGATCGAGACTTCCGCCCGGCTCCCGGCTGCGAACACCGCGGCAAAGCGCGGGTCTTCGATGACGGCGAGCACGCGTTCCGCGAGACCCGCGCGCTCGTCGTCCGGCCAGTCGGCGGCATTGCGAACCAGATATCGCAGCGCGGCGTCGCGGCGCCGCTCCGGCAGCACGTCGGGCAGCGACTGCAGCAGGCGATGCACCAGCGTGCCGCGCTGCATCGCAAGACTGCGCGCCGCCAGCGATTCGCCCGTGCGCACCGGCCGCTCGTCGGCGGATGGATCGGACGGCCTGAGCACGGCGACCTCGCCGGGCGCCTCCGCCGCCGCCGTACGCAGCCACGCCGGCAGCTCGACGGCCGTCTCCACCATGCGTCGCGTTTCGTCAGCAGCGGTTTCCGCGATGTCCTCGGCCCGCGCATAGCGCTTGACCGGTCCGTCTTCGGTTTCGATCACCTCGACCTGCAGCTCCGCGGCATCGAGCCCGCGGGCCATCAAGTCGTACCAGCTGCCGCCGCGGACATTGTTCATGTTGCCCGGCATGCAGCCGCCGATGACCAGCCGATCCGCGGCGCGTGTCATCGCGACATAGAGCAGCCGGCGATATTCGTCCTCGGTCTCCTTGAGCATTGCCACGCGTGCCGCCGCGACGGGCTGCGGATCGTCGGCCTTGCGGCCGGCCCAGACCACGATCTCCTGCTCGCCATGCGGCACGTGGATCAGCCGCAGCCGCTGCGAATCCGCTGGCGACGAGGTGGTGTCGACCAGGAAGACGACGGACGCCTCGAGGCCCTTGGCGCCGTGCACGGTCATCACCCTGATCTCGTCGCGCGAGATCTCCATGTCGCGCTTCACCTCGGTGTCGGCGGCGCGCAGCCAGGCGACGAAGCCCTGCAGCGAGGCCGGCGCCTTGCGCTCGTAGGACAGCGCGAGCTCGAGGAATTCGTCGAGGGCGTCATTGGCCTCGTGACCCAGCCGCGCCAGGACGCGTCGCCGGCCGCCATCGCCGCCGAGCAGCCAGGCATAGAAGGCGAACGGCGTGTCCTCCGCGGCGCGGCGCTCACATTGTTGCAAGCGCCGTACGACCGCCTGCAGCCGCTCGTCGTCGGCTGCATGCGCGGCGAGCGCCTCGCGCAACGACCCGCGGCGCTGCCAGGCGAGCTTGAACAGATCGTCGTCGTCGAGCCCGAACAACGGGCTCTTCAGCGCGGTCGCCAGCGCCAGATCGTCCTGCGGTAGCAGCAGCGCGTCGGCGAGGTTCATCAGGTCGATGATGGCGATGTGCTCGGTCAACTTGAGCCGGTCGGCGCCGGCCACGGGGATGCCGGCGTGCTTGAGCGCCTGGATGACAGCATCGAACGCGTTGCCGCGCCGGCGTACCAGGATCAGCATGTCGCCATAGCTCAGCCGCCGTCGCGCGCCGTCATGGCCGGTCATCGTGCCCGTCGAAATCAGCCGCTTGATCTCGGCCTGGATGCGCCTGGAAAGCTTGACCTCGGGGCTGGTGACGGAGACGCCGTCGAACGGCGCGCGCCAGCCCTCGATCTCCTTGCGGTCGTCGCGCTCGCACAGGCTCCACAGCTCGACCATGCTCGGTCCGGCATCGGTCAGCGCGTTGTGGATGGGATGGCCGATGTCGGGCGAGTGAATGCTGCTGTAGACGTCGCGCTCGCGGAACACGTGGTCGACCGCGTGCAGCACTGTCGGCCCGGAGCGGAACGAATAGGTGAAGGACACCGGGTCGAACAGCAGCCCGGCATCGGTGAAGCGCTTCTGCAACTGGCGCCGGCGTGCGTCGAACTCGTGCGGGTCGGCGCCCTGGAACGAGAAGATCGACTGCTTCTCGTCGCCCACCGCGAAGATCGTGCGCGTGAGTCCGTCGCGCGCGCCGGCGCCGGCGGTGAACTCTTCGATGATGTGGGCGACGATGTCCCATTGCCGTGGGCTCGTGTCCTGCGCCTCGTCGATCAGCACGTGATCGACGCCGCGGTCGAGCTTGTAGTGCACCCAGCCCGCCGAGACGCGGTTCAGCATCGCCAGCGTCTTGTCGATCAGGTCGTCATAATCGAGCAGACCGCGTTCCTCCTTCTCGCGGCGATAGTTCGCAGCCGCCGCGGTCGCGATCTGCAGCAGCGCCTCGGTGCGGTCGCGCACGACTGCCGCGCGGCGCTTCTCGATCAGGCGATCGAGCCGGCGCGCTTCCGATTCGAACAGGCCGGCGATGCCGGGTTTGGCGTCGGCGAACTTCTTGGTGAGCAGGGACTTCCGCGGCTCCTTGTCCTCGGTCAGGAATACGCGGAGATATTCATCGACCTGATCGGCGCCCGAGAACGCCAGCGCCGCGCGCAACTGCTCGGCCTGCTTCTGGTCGGTCTTGGCGCCGCCGTCGAGCCGGCCGGCGATGTCGGTCCAATCCCTCAGTGGCAGATTGGGGCCGTCGACAATGTCGCGCTCGATGGCTTCCAGCGTCTCGTCGGCGCTGATGCCGAGCACCTCGCCGAGCTGTTGCGCCGCGACCTCGACGCGCCCGGCGCCATCGGTCCAGGCCATGAAATGATCGCGGCTGAGACAGGCGTCGCGCACGACATCCTTGAAGGTCGAGTCCGCCGCATTGGCCATCGCCACCTGCAGCGCGCGGCCGACCGCGCTGTTGGGCGCCCGCGCGGCGTCGAGCAGCACCTTGAGATTGGCGCGCTCCATCATCTCGGTCTGGTCGCGCTCGTCGAGCACCGAGAACCGCGCCGGCACGTTGGCTTCGAACGGGAACTGTTGCAGCAGCCGCGTGCACAGCGCGTGAATGGTCTGCACCTTCAGCCCGCCCGGCGTCTCCAGCGCGCTGGCGAACAGCTTTCGCGCCGACGCCCGCAGCTTCTTGTCGGGGTTTGGGATGCCGGTGGATTGGATCGCGCTGTCGAGCGCGTCGTCGTCGAGCGTCACCCAATGGCCGAGCGTCGAGAACACGCGCTCGGCCATGTTGGCGGCGGCGGCCTTGGTGAAGGTGATGCAGAGGATCTTCTCCGGCGGCACGCCGTCGAGCAGCAGCCGGATCACGCGTTGCACCAGCACATGCGTCTTGCCCGAGCCGGCATTCGCCGACACGAAGGCCGACGCCGCCGGATTCGACGCGCGCGTCTGCGCCTCGCGCACGGCCTGCGGAATGGGGCGGGGCGCCTTCACCATTCTTCGACTCCCAGTCCGCCGGCCGCCGACCATTCCTTGATGCGGGCGAGGTCGTCATAGCTGCCGTAGCGGTTCGCCCACATCGACAGGTTCAGCGAGGTGTAGCCTTGATTGACATCCTCGAAGCTGCGGATCAGCGCTTCGAGCTTGGCGCGCGCCTCCTGCGCGGCCTGGTCCGGGTGCTGCGGCGTGTCGCTCTTGTTGATCTTCAGCTCGAGGATGCGCTCTTCGCCTGGCGGATTGTTGCCGGACAGCCTGACATAAACGAGCTGACTGATCATGCTGCCGGCCGGGATGCCCTCGAAGCCGCCTTCGCGCAGGATCGCGGCTTCGAGTGTGAGCTGCGGCGACAGCCCCATGCGCACCTGCTTGGCCGTCGGCGGCTGGCCAGTCTTGTAGTCGAGAATGGCGTAGGTGCCCTCGGCACGCTGTTCGATGCGGTCGGCGCGCGCCGACAGGATGAAGGTGCGGCCCTGATCCAAGGGAATGCCGATCTCGCCGCGGATCTCCGCGGTGATGGCGCCGATCTGCGCGCGCCGCGCGGTCTCCCACGCCGCGAACCAGCCGGCGATGCGCTGGAAACGCGGCCACCACAATGCCCGCGCCTCGGGCCGCTCCATCAGCGGCGCAAAGTGTTTCTCGCCGATGACGCGCAGCGCATGCGCCGGATGCAGCGGCAGGGCATCAGCATAAGTCTGCGTGAACTCGCCGATCGCCTCGTGAATCGCCGAGCCGCGATCAGCCGCCGACAGTGGCATGTCGACAGGATCGAGCGGATCGAGCCGCAGGATGTAGCGCGCGAAGATGGTGTAGGGATCGCGCAGCCAGTCCTCGATGGCGGTCACCGACATGCGCAGCGGCCGTGCTGCCAGCGGCGGCTTCGGCGCCGGCTGTTCGACCGGCTTCACCGCAGCCGGCTGGTCGAGCACCTCGGCATAGCGGACGTAAGTCTCGCCGCGCGCGGTCGCCGCCTTCCAGCGCTCGGCGCCGGCGACGGCTTCGAGACGGTGCAGGAAGCGCGAGGCCACGGCCGGCGCGCCGCCCGACTTTGCGGCGTGCGTCAGGATCACCTCGGGCGCGCCGAGCAGTTGTGCGAAATCGTGTGCTGATAGTCCGATGCGGCGCTCCGGCAGGTCGAGGCCGAGCTGATGCCGCATCGGGCGGCTGAGCCAGGGATCGATGCGCGGCGCCGGCGGCCATATGCCCTCGATCAGGCCGCCGACGATCATGCGGTCGGCCTGCATCAGTCGCGCTTCGAGCGGACCGTAGATCTGCAGCTGCGCACCGTGGCGCTCGGGCCGGCGCACCGCCCGATCGGAGAAGGCGGTATGGAACAGATCCGGATAGTCCGACAGCGGCGCCATCAGGCCGCAGCGCTCGCCGGACGCGAGCAGGTCGTCGAAGCAGCGCGACAGCGCGGCGCCGTCGCGATCGGTGAAGGCGGTGCTGAGACCGACATCGTCGGTCGACAACGCGATCAGCACCTCGCGATGCCGCGCGGCGAGCTCGGCGAAATCCTGCGGGCGCGGCGAGGCGAGGTTTTCGAGCGGCGCCAAGGCCGTCTGCAATTGCGCGATCAGCCCGCCGGCGCGGTCGAGCTGCTCGGGACTGAGACGCGCGCGCGGCTCGGCCTTGTGCAGCGATGATGCTTCGCCCTGGTGCAGCTTGGTGTGCTCGTCGCGGAAGCGCGCGAAGTCGCGCGCAAGCCCGCTGCTTCCGGCTTGTGGCCGCGTGCCGCGGAGCATGGCGAGCTCCAGCGTCTCGATGGCACTCCTCCAGCCATTCGCGGCGCGGCCGAGCCGGCACAGCGGATGCTTGAGCAGCGCCAGCAAGGTCGGCGGCTCCAGTCCGCGCGCGGCGGCTTCGGCGGCGAGGCGCGCGAAGATGCCGGCTGACGTCTCCAACAGCGCATCGCCGCCGGAATCGTCGAAGGTCAGATGCCAGCGCGTCAGCGCCGCCATCACGCGGCGCGCCAGCGCGCGGTCCGGCGTCACCAGCGCGGCCGACTTGCCGAGATGCCGCGCCTCGCGCATCGCGATCGCAATCGCCAGCGCCTCCATCTCCGGATTGGGGGCCGCGACGACAGCGAGATTGTCCATTGCTTCGGCGATGTTGGCGGCGATGTCGAACTGGCGCAGCCGCTCGTGCCACATCGCCGTCGCTTCCGACGGCCGCATCGCTTCTGAGATCAGCACCTCGCGGCCGCCGCGGCCGGTTGGGGCGAGACGGACCACGTCGCGCCGCTCCAGGCCGAAGCGTTTGAGCAGCAGGTGCATCGCATATTGCGGATGGTTGACGGCAGGTGGCGTCAGCACGCGGCCGCCGCGATCTTTGCTGCCGCCGATCGAACTCCACGCGGCTTCGTCGAGATCGGTGTCGAGCCCCGGCAGCACGACAGCACCATGCGGCAGCTTGGCGACGGCGAGCAGGAATTTTGCCGTGGCCGGCATCGAGCCGGTGGAGCCTGCGGCAATGACGGGACCATCGGGATGCGCCGACAGCCGCGCCGCTTCGGCCGCGATCAGCAGATCGCGCCGCGCCGCCGGCTCGATGCGCTCGATCTCCTGCAGATAGGCAGGCCACGCGGTCCGCGCGATGCGCAGGAACTCGAGCGAATACTGCCAGTATTTGTCGAGCTGATCCGGCACCAGCGCATCGAGCGCATCCCAGGACACGCCGCGCGTCACCATGTCGTCGATCAGCCGCGCCAGGTCGCCGGCCAGGGCCAGCGTCGAGGCCGGGCCGCCGATCACCAGCGGCGCCGAGACCGGCGTCTTGGCCCAGGCCGCGACCAGCCGCGCCAAGGTGAGCCGGCGCTGCAGGTCGTCGAGCCGTTCCGGAATCTCCAGCGGCGCCGGCCCGAGGAACGCGTCGCGATCCTCCGCGAAGGCGAGCTCGTCCTCGTCGATGTCGCCGAGCGCCACGAGCCGCGGCAGCACCGCGGCATCGGTCTTCAGCTCGTCGAGGAACATCTCGCGCGCCACCCGCAGGGAGCGCCGCGTCGGCAGATACAGCGTCGCGGTCGCGAGCCGGGCGGGATCGCTGCGCGCCTCGAAGCCGTCGACCAGCCGGCCGTCGACCAGCGCCGCGATCACGCTGCGCAGGAACGGCGCCGAGATGGGAACGGTGAAGACGCGCATGGCCTGCGATTCGGGTTGCTCGAGGCGTCTATATAGGGAGCGATCGGCCGCAGGTCATATCGGGGGTGTGGATGGGTGTTGACAGGTGCGGCTGCCTAGAACTTGCGGGTGGGGCAGTTCGCGGCGTGAAGCGGCGGTCCGGGATGACGTTCGCCACTCGGATGAAGTGAGGTGATCACGCGACCTCCGCATATTCGCCGTCGTCCCGGGCAAGCCTCTGACGGCGCGTCAGCGCTGTCGGAGGCGCCGACCCGGGATCCATAGCCCCAGGCTGATGTTTGTGGCGCGATGGTCATGGCTAGCCTACGCAACACGCCCCCCTGTGGATATGGGTCCCGGCCAAGCCCTGGCCTCGCTGCGCGATGCCAGGGCTTGGCCGGGACGACACTGAATATGAGGAAGCAGTTTCGCCCGATTCGCCATCTTAGGCAGGCCACCGACCGCGCCTCATGCGTCCTCATTCCCGCGACGCCGTCGCGCCCGAGTGATGCAAATCGTTCGCCCTCATCCGAAGCAAGGGCGCAGGGAAGGCCGGGCCTCGGCTGAGGCCCGTGGCCCCCGTGCGTGAAAGAGTGCACGGGGCAGGAACCACAGGTTCAGCCGGAACGACCCGGCCTTCCCTGCGCGATGGGTTGACGGCTTATACGTCCTCTCCTCGGTGTGCCGGCTTGTAGCCACCGTCGCCCGCGCGCGGCGTCAGCAGCGGCGCGAGCTTGGCATCAGCATCGGGATGCCGGGACCTTACGATTTCGCCGTCCTGCCAAAACCGTTCGTCGGCGCGCATGAGCACGCTGCGGTCCTGACAGGCCATCGCATCCCGCGCTCAACGTTCGTGACGACCGCGATACGCCCCTCGCAACGAGGCGGGATGCGCATGAGAGAACACGAATTCTGTAAAAGCGAAAGAAGAATTTTGTGCGCGTCGAATGCGACGAGCGGGATCGGGTTGAATGTGCGGACGAAAATAGTTTCTCGACGCAGATAACTTGAGCGATGCCAGCGCAGGGTCGGCGCCGACGAGGCGGAGCAAATCGCGCAATGCACCGACTTGATTCGCCCGTCGGGCAGTCCGCTACGCCGCACTCTCCATCAGAGCCTCTTCCGCTTCCGCCACCGCGGCCGGCGTGCCGACATGCATCCACACGCCTTCGAGGCGGAGGCCGAACAGGCGGTCCTGCTCGTTCGCCTTGTCGAACATCTTCGTCAGCGAGAACTCGCCCGACGGCGCGCCATCGAAGATCGCGGGCGAGATGATGGCCGCTCCCGCATAGACGAACGGCACCACCTGATGCTCCCGGCGCTTGCGCAAGGTACCGTCGGCGAGCATCGCGTAGTCGCCTTGACCCGCGTAGCCGATCGAGGTCGCGGTCGGCGCCATCAGCAGCATGATGTCCATGCGCTCCGGATCGAACGCGTCGGCGAGACGCGAGAGGTTCTGGCGCACGCCCTCGATCCACATCGTGTCGGAGTTGACGTGGAAGAACGGCTCGTGGCCGAGCAGCGGCAGCGCCTTGACGACGCCGCCGCCGGTGCCGAGCACCTGGTCGCGCTCGTCGGAGATGATCACGCGGGGCGTGCTGCGCGCGGCCGTGTGCGCGATGATCTGGTCGGCGAGATAGTGGACATTGACGACGGCTTCGGTGACCCCGGCTTCGGCGAGGCGGTCGAGCACATGGTCGAGCAGCGGGCGGCCGGCGACGCGCACCAGCGGTTTGGGCATCGTCTCCGTCAGTGGGCGCATGCGCAATCCGAGACCGGCGGCGAGGACCATGGCTTTGTGCGGCTTGACGGGCATCTCAGGCAATCTCGATCAAAGGTGGTACGCACGAATCATACCACGCAAAAACATCTATCGTCTCGGTCGGTTGCGATAGCCCGGCGCGATGACGAATGTGCGACGGCGGCGCCGTCGTCCCGATGCAGGATGCCGCAGGTGTCTCCCGGTGCGCCGTCAGGCCTCCGCTGTGGCGCGCTTGTTGGTCTTCTTCTTGCCCTGCTTCAGGAAGGTGACGCCGATCTGGTCGCCATTGACCCAGGCCAGCTCGCAGCGCCGGTAGGCCAAGCCGGTCGACGACAACAGCAGGAAGAACTCCTTCAGGTGCAGGCCTTCGACCGAGCCCTCGACCGTCAGCTTCGCCCCGGTCTCCGAGACGTCCTCAATGGTGCAGTTGCGCCGCCAGGTGCCGTCGATGCCCATCATGAAAGCCGGGATGCCGCGCTCGAAGACGACGCGTTCGCCCTTCATCCGCTCTGCCATCGCAACCTCCATTCATGCGCGGCGCGCAACCGGCGCCGCGGGCGCAAGGTAAGGGGGGATGGCTAAGAACCGGTAAAGCGACGCGGGTGGGTGGTTTTGGCGCGTCCTCTTCCCACAACGGCGGTCCGCTCCCCTCCCCCTTGCGGGGAGGGGTTGGGGGTGGGGGGGGCCACGGATGCTGAATTTGTTGGTTTACTCGGACCGGCAGCTGACAGCCGCCGGCGGTCATGATTGCCGCTGATGGCTAGAGGTCTGCGCTCGTCACTTTGAGTCTCGCCCTGACCGACCGGGTTGATCCCTGACATTTTGGACCGGGCTGATCCCTGACACTATTCGATCACTGCTGTGTTG
>NZ_JAUHJM010000019.1:0-48224 GCF_032381235.1 Bradyrhizobium sp. SZCCHNR1053 | reverse complement strand
AATCAACCCGGTCTGAATTGTCAGGACTCAGCCCGGTTCATACCCTCGTGGACCCCCACCCCCGACCCCTCCCCGCAAGGGGGAGGGGAGCGCAGTGGCGCGTGAGGTGATCGCGTAGCCAGCTCAGCCGCGGGCGCGCGTAGCCCGGATGAGCGGAGCGATATCCGGGGTCCTATGAGCTGCCGAGGCGAACCCGGGTGTCGCTGCGCTCACCCGGGCTACGAAGGGCTACTCCGCCGCCATCGCCTTCTTGTGCAGCGAAAGGCCCAGCCGTTCCCAGACCTGCAGCAGGGCCTCGGCGAGGCGGTCGATCAGGCCGTCGTCGTGATAGGGCGAGGGCGTGATGCGCAGGCGCTCGGCGCCCTTGGCGACGGTCGGGTAGTTGATCGGCTGGATGTAGATGCCGTGCTCTTCCAGCAGCAGGTCGGAGGCCTGCTTGCACTTCTCGGGATCGCCGACGAACAGCGGCACGATGTGGGTGTCGTTGGTCATCACCGGCAGGCCGGCGGCGTTGAGGATCGCCTTCACCCGCGCGGCGCGGTCCTGGTGGCGTTCGCGCTCCCAGCTCGACGATTTCAGGTGCTTGATCGCAGCCGTGGCGGCCGAGCAGATCGGCGGCGGCAGCGCGGTCGTGAAGATGAAGCCCGGCGCGTAGGAGCGCACGGCGTCGATGATCTCGCCCTTCGCGGCGATGTAGCCGCCGAGGCAGCCGAACGCCTTGGCGAGGGTGCCTTCGAGGATGTCGATGCGGTGCATGACGCCGTCGCGCTCGGCGATGCCGCCGCCGCGCGGGCCGTACATGCCGACCGCATGCACCTCGTCGACATAGGTCATCGCGTTGTAGCGCTCGGCGAGATCGCAGATCGCCGCCAGTGGCGCGACGTCGCCGTCCATCGAATACAGGCTCTCGCAGGCGATCAGCTTCGGCCGGTTCGGGCCGGCCGCGATCAGGAGCTCTTCGAGATGGCCGAGGTCGTTGTGGCGCCAGATCTGGCGCTCGCAGCCGGACTGGCGCACGCCCTCGATCATCGAATTGTGGTTCAGCGCGTCCGACAGGATCAGGCAGTCGGGGATCAGCTTGGCGAGCGTGGCGATGCCGGTCTGGTTGGAGACATAACCGGAGGTGAACAGCAGCGCCGCTTCCTTGCCGTGGAGGTCGGCGAGCTCGGCCTCGAGTTGCACCAGGGGATGATGGGTTCCGGCGATGTTGCGCGTGCCACCGGCGCCGGTGCCGACGCGGGTCGCGGTCTCGACCATCGCGCCGACCACCTTCGGGTGCTGGCCCATGCCGAGATAGTCGTTGGAGCACCAGATCACGACATTGCGTGGTCCGCTCGGCGAGTGCCAGGTCGCATGCGGGAACCGGCCGGCGATGCGTTCGAGATCGGCGAAGACACGGTAGCGACGCTCATCATGCAGGCGACCGAGGGCGGCACTGAAGTACTGGCTGTAGTCCATCACGAAACCCGAACTGGCGCGCTGCAGTGCAGCACCTGAAGTGAAACCTCGCGGCATGCGTGGCGTGAGGTCTTCTTAGAGCGTTTCCAGAGCGGCTGTCGAGCCGGAATCCCACGGCGGGAATTGGGCGATTTGTCCAAGGGAGGAGGATCTCGGCCGAACGGCGCCCGGATTGCGGCGACGCGGCGGCGGCACAGCTCCGCAGCCTCAGGTGGTGCGATAATGCAGTACGCCGTCGACGTCCTGGCTGGTCAGCCGGCCCTCGACCAGCATGTAGTTGACGTGGGCGATCAGCTCGCCGGCGGCAAAGCCCATCTGATGCGGGTCGAGCACGTGCTTGTGGAACACGACCGGCACGAGCTGCGCCGAGGTTTTCGGCTCGTCGCGGCAGGCGTCCGCGATCATCCGGCAGCGTTCCTCGTGGTGGTCGGCGAGCTGCTTGATGCGCGTCTTCAGCCCGTAGAACGGCACGCCATGGCCTGGCAGCACCAGTACGTCATAGGGCAGGGTGGTGGTGAGGCTCGCCAGCGAGGCCAGATATTCGCCGAGCGAGTTCTGGTCCGGCTCGACCGCCCAGACGCTGACATTGGGCGAGATCTTGCTCAGCACCTGGTCGGCGGACAGGAACAGCTTGTCGGCGGCGCAATACAGCATGACCTGGTCGAGCGCGTGGCCGCCGCCGGTGATGACCTTGAAGCGCCGGCTGCCGATCTGGATCTCGTCGCCATGGGAGATGCGGCGGTAGGAGGCCGGCAGCACCGAGACGCGCTGCAGATATTCCTGGCCGCGGCCGAGCAGCTTGTCGGTCAGGGTCTCGTCCATGCCGTGGCGGCGGAAGAACAGCCGCTGGGCATCGCGGCGCTCTTCGGTGCCGCGGTTCTGGTGATAGACCGACTGCAGATACTCGACCTGCGACATCACCAGCGGGCAGTTGAAGCGCTCGACGATCCAGCCGGCGAGCCCGACATGGTCGGGATGCGAATGCGTCACGATCAGCCGGCTGATCTTGACGTGTTTGAGCGGACCATCGAGCAGCCGCGTCCAGGCGGCGATCGACTCCTCGTTGCCGAAGCCTGAGTCCACCGCGACCCAGCCGTCGCCATCGGCGAGCAGATAGATGTTCACATGGTTGAGGCGGAACGGCAGCTTCAGGCGCAGCCACAGCACGCCGGGCGCGACCTCGACGACCTGGTCCTCACCGGGATGCTGCTCCCAGGGATAGCGCAGGGCTTCGGCGGAGGAGTGAACGGTGTCTGTCTTCGTCATGCCTCATCGATTAACGGCCGCTGCGGGCGAGCGCCAGCCGAAAAACACATGGCTGGACGGCATTCCGGGGTACGGAAGGTGCTTCGGGGCGCGCCAGCATGACCTGCCTCGGCGCCTTCTGCTTCGCCACGCCCCCGTCATTCCGGCGCGAGGCCGCAGGCCTCGAACCCGGAATGACCGGCGAGTAGCAACTACGCCGCCCGGATGTTGGTCAGGAACGAATCGACCTCGGCGCGCAAGGTGTCGGCCTCGCGGCGTAGCGCCTCCGAGGCGCTGAGCACCTCGTTGGCGGAGGTGCCGGCCTGGGCCGAGGCGCTGGAGACGCCGGTGATGTTGTTGGAGACCTCGGTGGTGCCGGAGGCCGCCTGCTGGATGTTGCGGGCGATCTCGTGCGTCGCGGTGCCCTGCTGCTCGACGGCGGCGGCGATCGCGGTGGTGACGTTGTCGATCTCGGCGATGGTCTCGCCGATGTTGCGGATCGCCGACACGGCCGACGAGGCGACCTGCTGCATGCCTGCGATCTGGGTGCGGATCTCATCGGTGGCCTTGGCGGTCTGGCTCGCCAGGCTCTTCACCTCCTGCGCGACCACCGCGAAGCCGCGGCCGGCCTCGCCCGCGCGCGCCGCCTCGATGGTGGCGTTGAGCGCGAGCAGGTTGGTCTGCGAGGCGATCGCCTGGATCAGGTCGACGACGACGCTGACGCGGCTCGCATTGTCGGCGAGTCCCTGCATCGTCGAGTCGGTGGCGCCGGCTTCCTCGACCGCCTTCTTGGCGATCTGGGCCGAGGTCACGACCTGGCGGCTGATCTCCGCGATCGACGACGACAACTGCTCGGTGCCGGCCGACACGGTCTGGACGTTGACCGAGGTCTCCTCGGCAGCCGCCGCGACCGCATTGACCAGCGAGTTGGACTGGTCGGCGGTCTGCGACATGCTCTGCGCGGTCGCCTGCATGGCCGTGGCGGAGTTCTGCAGCGTGCCGAGGGCGCTGCGCACCGTCGCCTCGAACGTGGCGATCTGCGCCTCCATGCGCGCGGCGCGCTCGGCCTTGGCGGCATTCTCGCGGTCCTGCTCGGCGGCCAGGGTACGGGCACGGACCATGTTGTCGCGGAACACCTGCAGGGTGTCGACCATCGCGCCGATCTCGTCGCGCTGCTTCGAGGCCGCAATCTCGGTGTCGAGATCGCCGCTCGACAGCGTCTGCATCGCCTGCTGCAGCCGCTTGATCCGGCGCAGGATGTTGCCGCCGACATAGAGCCAGACGAACAGCACCGAGCCGAGCAGCGTGGCTGCGCCGGCACCGGCCATGCCGAGCGTCGCGAGCTCGATGTCACGGCCCGCCGTGCTGGTGGCGCTTTCGGTCGACTTGCGCACGCCTTCGACGAGCTGCTGCACGCTGATGTCGAGACCGACATTGAGCTTTCGCGTCTCCTCCAGCACGGTCTGCCCGTAATCGTTGGCGTCGAGCTCCTTCTCGCGCGTCTTGAACACGCGGGCCTTGCCCTCGCCGAGTGCGGCGAGCTTCAGCGCGGCATCGTGGATTGCCTTGGTGCTGCGGCCGGTCGGCAGCAATTCGAGATTGGATTTGAGCTGCGCCAGCGCCTCCTTGAACTGCCGCTCGATCGTCTCCAGCGTGTCGCTGTCGTTGGCCGAGAGCGCGGCAGCCATCTGCGCCACCAGCAGGTTGCCGGACGCGATCACGTTGCCGAGCTGTTCGACGAACCGTGCGGCCGCCGTTGCATCGTCTGCCGACACCTCGGCTGCGCCGAGCACGGCGTTGAGCTGCGTCTGGGCATCTAGCATCGGCTCGTTGGCGGCGGCAGTGAAGTCCGCCTGCGCCTTGCGCAGCGCGTCATACTGCTTGTTGTGCAGGGCCGCCACTTCGAGCCGCTCGCGTGCGGCCGACACCAGGCTCTGATTGGCTTCGTTGATGTTCTTGATGGTCTCCGCGAGCGGCGCCACCACGCTTTTCGCGGCGCCGAGCGCGCTGATCTCGCTCAGGCGCTCCTGCGTGGTCTTCTGGATCTCCTGCATCTTCTTCAGGCGATCGTTGAGCGCGTCCTCGCTCTGGGACTGCAGCAGCGCCGGGCCGAGGCTGGCCAGGCCGGAGCTCTGCGCCAGCAGCTGCAGGCTCGAGGTGAGGCGCGGGATCTCGCGGTCCGAGAGCTCGACCATGGTGCCGCCGACGTGTCGCAGCATCAGTCCCGCAGCGACGCTGATCGCGATCGCCATGCCGGCGATCACTGCGAAGGCTGCGAACAGGCTGCCGCGGACGCCCCATCCAGGTCGCAGGACTCCGAGCACCCTGCTGAAGCTGAACCGAATCGCCATCTCTGGTGTCCCCCGATATGCACTACTTGGAGCTGTTGCTTGCAGGCAGTATCGCGGCGGGCGGTTAACAAATCCGGGAAACTACTCGGGCAGTGCTGAGTTTTCTCGCATTTTCGCATTTCACCGTGCGGCATTTAACAGGACGGAAAGGATTGTTGGGCCGCGCTTTCGATAACCTATGACAGAAAAGGCCGGCATCGCTGCCGGCCTTCCCGTCGTTTGTTGTTATTTGACGCCTGCGGATCAGTAGCGGGCCGCGAGCGGAGCGCCCCAGTTGAAGCGGTAGTTCACGCCTGCCTTGAAGGTGTGGTCGTCGGTGGTGAAGCTGCCGGTCGGGACCAGCGCGGCGGGCGCCGTGAAGGTGGCGCTGCCGAAATTGTAGTACTGATACTCGGCCTTGGCCGACCAGTTGGGCGCGAACATGTATTCGAGGCCGGCGCCGACGGTCCAGCCGTTGCGGTGGTCGCCGTTGGTTGCGAAGCCGACCGGCGTGCCGGCGAACGTCACCTTCTCGTTGTTGTCGGAATAGGCGTAGCCGCCCTTCACGTAGAGCAGGCCCGGACCCCAGGTGTAGCCGAAGCGGCCGGTGATCGAGCCGAGGCCGCGCTGGCTGTTGGTGTAGACGAGGCCGCCGGGGAAGGCGGCGCCGACGCTGCCGCTCAGCCAGCTGTACTGGCCCTCGGCGCCGATCACCCAGGTCGGTGCGAACTGCCAGTCGGCGCCGACCTGCACGCCGCCCAGGAAGCGGCCGTTGGAGTTGTTGCCGGTGGCGAGGCCAGAGAAGTTGTTGTCGCTGGAGAACGCGCCGCCGAGATGGGCGCCGAGATAGAAGCCGGTCCAGTTGTAGATCGGAGCGGCATAGGTCGGCGGCGCCTTGGTTGCGTAGGGATAGGTCCGGGCGCCGAAATCGGCGGCGACAGCGGACTGGGCCGAGGCCAGCGCGGCGACTGCAACGGTTGCGAACAGGATCTTCTTCATGGCGGGGTCTCCGATACTCAACTAACAAGGCTCGCGCAGCGCGCGCCGTCGATGGATCGGAGATAGATTGCTTTCGAATAAAATGCTGTCACTCGCGCAGCACACTGGCCTCCAACCCGACCTTCTGCGGGCAAAGGTTCTGGCGTAGTTAGCAATGCACTAACGAAGGCTGAACCGGGAGTTAACGCCGGGCCTCTTTGTGCCGCCGCGGCACAACCGGTTAAGGCGCGTTAAGAGCTCGATGCAGGGCCGCGACTGCGTCGCGCAGCTGCTCGCGATGAACGATGTCGTCCTTGGGCATCGAAGCGATGCCGGCGGCGAGCTCGTGAAGGATCGCGGCGAGCAGTCCAAAGTTCAGATGCATATGGATCGACTTGCGGACGTCCTCGGGGCCGGGGCGCTCCAGGGTCAATGCCAGGCCAGATGATTCGAGATGGGCTTCGAACCGCGAGGAATGCTCGAACGTGCCGGCATAGAACTTGTCGGGATATTCGAGCGCGATCTCGGCCTTGTCCGGGATGGGTTTCGACATGGTAGCTCCTGAGCGGCGATGCGCGCATGTTCGCAGATCCGCCTCCCGCCGCCTTGCGCCAGGTCATAGTGGGCGGAGCGCCTGCGTCCCCCGATCGAGTCGGGCCGGACCGCATTTCTACGGGGGCGGAAATTTACCTTACCCTGAGAAAAGGTTGTGCACGCTGATCAAATTGACGACTCGATGCCGGTCGTTCTGGACGGACCAGCTCCATGCAAGCGAGCGGAGAGGGCTCCGGCGGGGCGACGGCGGGTGCAGTCCACCCTCCAGCGAAATGTGCCGCCGACATGAAGATGCGTCTCTCCATTTCCACGTTCATTGCGGCTTTTGGCCTTGTGCTCGCACTCGGCTTCGGTGCGGTCGTGCTGACCAGCGCCTATGCGCTGCGCGAGCTCAAGGTCGGCGGGCCCCTCTACGACAAGATCAAGCTCGGCAATGATCTGGTGGCCGACATCCTGCCGCCGCCTGAATATGTCCTCGAGGCCTATCTCGAGGCGACCCTCGCACTCCGGACGCCGAAGGATCTCGACACGCATGTCAGTAAGCTTTCGCAGCTGAAGAAGGACTACGAGGATCGCAAGACGTTCTGGACCGGCTCGGCCCTGCAGCCTGATCTGAAATCGCTGCTGGTCGAACGATCGGACGGCGAGGTCCGGAAGTTCTGGCAGGCCCTGGAGGCCGAGTTGATCCCGGCGCTGCGCTCCGGCGACATGGCGAAGGCCGATGCCTCCTATGCCCGGCTGGCCGAAGCCTACGCCGCCCACCGCGCGGTGATCGATACGCTGGTCGACAAGGCGAACAAGCTGAATGCGGACATGGAGGCGACGGCGGCGACCCAGGATCGCAGCATCTCCATCGTCGTGTGGACCGTGTCCGGCATCGTTCTGGCTCTGGTCGTCGCCGGCATGTCCGGGCTGGTGATCGGCGTCGTCCGTCCGCTGTCGCGCATGACCGGCCTGATGCGGCGGATCGCCGAGGGCGATCTGTCGGCCGACATTTCCTATTCGGAACGCGGCGACGAGATCGGCGCGATGGCGGGCGCGCTGAGCATCTTCAAGACCAACGCGCTGGAGAATGCGAGCCTGCGCGACAAGCAGGAGCGCGACCGTTTGGCCGCCGAGGAGCATAAGAAGCGCGCCATGCTCGACATGGCCGACGTGATCGAGCGCGAGACCGAGACGTCCGTCGAAGCTGCGGCCGGCGCATCGCGCCAGGTCGAGGCCGTCGCCGCAGGCCTCTCGAAACTGGCCGAGGAGCTGTCGACCGATGCGCAATCGGTGGCCGCAGCCTCGGAGCAGTCGCTCTCCAATGCCCAGACGGTCTCGTCGGCAGCCGAGCAACTGAGCTCGGCGATCCGCGAGATCTCGAGCCAGGTGGCGCGCGCCAGCACGATCACCAAATCGGCGGTGACGGAGCGCGAGAAGGCGAAGAACACGATGCTCTCCTTGTCCGCGGCCGTGGACAAGATCGCCGAGGTCTCCAACCTGATCGGCGGCATCGCCGAGCAGACCAACCTTTTGGCGCTCAATGCCACCATCGAGGCGGCGCGCGCCGGCGACGCCGGCCGCGGCTTTGCCGTGGTTGCGGCCGAGGTCAAATCGCTGTCGGATCAGACCGCCAAATCGACCGAGGAGATCTCGCGCCTGATCGGCGAGGTGCAGACCACCACGCAGGCGACCGTCGACGTCGTCGAAGGCATCGGCAGCCAGATTTCCGAGATCGACGAGGTCGCGGCCTCGATCGCCGCGGCGATGGAGGAGCAGCACGCGGCGACCCAGGAGATCAGCCGCTCGGTCCGGTCGTCGGCGAGCGCGGCGCGCGATGTGTCGTCCAAGATCGGCAATGTCGGCAGGGACGCCGGCATGGTCAACGATCGGGCCGCCGAGGTGCGCAACGCCATCGGCTCCGTGGCAACGGGCCTGACCTCGCTCCGTGCCACGCTGGTGAAGGCCGTCAGGGCCGCGACCGCCGAAGCCGATCGCCGTCAGTCGCCGCGGTTGAAGTCGAGCCTGTCGATCAAGGTCGTCGACGATCGCAGGGGCGCGGTGAAGGCCGATCTGGTGGACATTTCCGAAGGCGGCGCCTGGTTCCGCTTCGACCCCGAGCCTGGCATCGGCGATCGCGGCGTCATGGAATTCAGCGGCTTCGACGGCAGCGTGCCGTATCGGGTTCGCGCCCGTGACAAGGACGCGCTGCATGTCGAGTTCGACCCCGGCCAAAATCGCGAGGCGTTCCTGGCGTGGTTCAGGCGGACCTTCGCAAGGCAGGCAGCGTAGACGGAGCGCCGTCGCTTGCCTCCGCTCTCGGCCAAGAGAACGGAGGCTTCGTGCCGGTCCTCAACGCGCCATCGTCATTGGCGCGAGACCAGATCGCTGATCCGCACTGGGAAGCGCCTGATCCGAATGCCGGTCGCATGCGCCACTGCGTTGGCCACCGCCCCGGCGGAGCCGGTGATGCCGATCTCGCCGACGCCCTTGATGCCGAGCGGGTTGACGAACGGATCGTGCTCCTCGACCGTGAACGCCTCGATCGCCGGGACGTCGGCATTCACCGGCACATGATACTCGCCGAGATTGGCGTTCATGATGCGGCCGCTGCGCCGGTCGGTGACGGCCTCCTCGTGCAGCGCCAGCGAGATGCCCCAGATCATGCCGCCGATGAGCTGGCTGTTCACCAGCTTCGGATTGATGATCCTCCCGGCCGCAAACGCGCCGACCATCCGCGTCACCCTGACCTGGCCGAGATCGGGATCGACCTTGACCTCGGCGAAGACAGCGCCATGCGAGCTCATCGCGTACTGCTCGTTGGCGGCGGGATCGGGCACGCCTGAGCCGGAGCCCTCGATCTCGGTGAGACCGGCGCGGGCCAGGATGTCGGCATAGCTCTCGCCGCGGCTGTCATCGTCGCGCCGCAGCAGCCGCCCGTTGCGAGCGATCACGCCGGCATTGCCGGCGCCGAACAGTGGCGAGCGCTCATCCGCCGTCGCAAGCCCGGCAAGCTTCGCGATGACCGCGGCTCCCGCATTGTGGATCGCGGTGCCCACGGTCGCCGTGTGGGCCGAGCCGCCGGCGATGCCGGCATCCGGCAGATCCGACGTTCCGGCCTTGAACGTGACCTGGTCGAGATCGAGCGCGAGAGAATCCGCGGCGATCTGTGCGAACGCGGTCCACGCGCCCTGGCCCATGTCGTGCGCGCCGCTCTCCACCACGCCGCTGCCATCGCGCCGGATCACCGCGCGCGCCTGGCCTGCGAACATCAGCGCATGGAACGTCGCCGTGCCCATGCCCCAGCCGACCAGGAAGCCGTCCTTGTCGCGCATCGTGCGCGGCTTCAGCGGCCGCTCCCACCAGCCGAAACGCTCCGCACCTTGCGTGTAGCACTCGCGCAGCGCCTTGGACGAGAACGGCTTGCCGGTGGCCGGCTCGACCTCGGCGTAGTTCTTGACCCGGAAGGCGAGCGGATCGAGGCCGCAGGCCTCGGCCATCTCGTCGACGGCGCTTTCCAGCGCGATCGAGCCCGGCGCGATGCCGGGCGCGCGCACGAACAGCGGCGTGCCGGTGTCCATGCGCACCGCGTCATAGGTGGTCGCGATCGCCGGCGCGGTATACAGCGTGTGCGTGACATGCGCCGCCGCCTCGTAGAAATCCTCGAAGCTCGAGGTCGCGATCCGCGCGTGATGATGGATCGCCGACAATTGTCCCGCGCCGCTTGCGCCGAGCTGCAACGTCTGCCGGGTCGGCGAGCGATGGCCGAACGGACCGTAGAGCTGCTCGCGGCGCACCACGAGCTTCACCGGACGTCCGGTCAGCTTCGCGGCGAGGATGCCGAGGATCTGCGGTCCCGCGATGAGGCCCTTGCCGCCGAAGCCGCCGCCGAGATAGGGGCTGCGGATCAGGATGCTCTCCGGCGCGATGCCGAACAGCTCGGCGAGGCGCCCGCGCATCATCACGAGGCCCTGGGTCGGCGTGTCGATGACGAGGCGATCGCCCTGCCATTCGGCGACGATCGCATGCGGCTCCATCGCGTTGTGATAGTGCGCCGGGGTCTCATAGGTCGCGGTGATCTGCCTGTCGCTGCCCGCCAGCGCGGCCTCGACATCGCCATGGTAGCTCTCGGCAGGAAATCCCATGCCGACCACAGGCGGCACGTAGGCGTCGCTGGCGTCGAGCCCGATGCGGGCCGGCTCGACTTCGTAGCGCGGGGACAGCAGAGCGGCGCCTTCGGTCGCTGCTTCCAGGCTCTCGGCGACGACGAGCGCGATCGGCTGGTTGGCGTAGCGCACGCGATCGTTCTGCAGCGCCTCGAACCGGAACGCGAACGGATTAGGCTTGCCGTCGGGATCGGCGTGCAGCGGCGGCCGGTTGGCGGAGGTCATCACCTCGACCACGCCGGGATGAGCCTTGGCGGCTTCGACGTCGAGCGAGACGACGCGGCCGCGCGCGATGCTGGAGACGGCGAGCACGGCATAGAGCAGGCCGGGCGGATTGTTGTCGGCGGCGTAGCGTGCCGTGCCGGTGACCTTGGCGCGGCCATCGACGCGCGACAGCGACTGGCCGATGTTGGAGCCGTGTCTGATATGGGCGGGATCGCGGGAGAGATTGAGCTCAGGCGTCATGAAGCACTCCTGGAACGGAGGAGAAGGGAGAGGCCGGCAGCGCCGGCATGCGCGACGGCGTGCCTTGGCTCGCGGCTTGCAGCGCGCGCACGATCAGGCTGCGCGCGAGCGGGATCTTGTAGGCGTTGTCGCCGGAGGGCTTTGCGTCGTGCAGCGCCGCCTCGGCGGCGCGTTCGAACAGGTGCGCATCCGCGGGCTGTCCTGCGAGCAGCGCTTCGGCCTGGTGGGCACGCCATGGCTTGGCAGCGACGCCGCCGAGCGCCAGGCGCGCCTGCTTGATGCTGCCGTTCTCGATCACGAGACCGGCTGCCGCCGAGACGATCGCGAACGCGTAGGAATTGCGCTCGCGGACCTTCAGATAACGCGCATGCCTGGCGAAGGCGCGTGCAGCCGCCGGCAGCCGGATCGCGACGATCATGTCGCCCGACGCGAGCACGGTCTCCTTCTCCGGCGTGCTGCCGGGCAACAGATGCAGCGCCTCCAGCGCGACCTCGCGCCGGCCCGCTTTGCCTTCGATCTCAACCACGGCATCGAACGCCGCCAGCGGCACGCAGAAGTCCGAGGGATTGGTGGCGATGCAGGCCTCGCTCCAGCCCAGCACAGCGTGCTGGTGGTTGTCGCCGCCGCGGGCGTCGCAGCCGGCGCCAGGCGTGCGCTTGTTGCAGGCCGACGCCGGGTCGTAGAAATAGGCGCACCGCGTCCGCTGCAGCAGATTGCCGCCGACGGTGGCCGCATTGCGCAATTGCGCCGACGCGCCGGACAGCAGCGCTTCCGCCACCGCCGGAAAGTCGCGCGCGAAGCCTGAATCATGCGCGAGATCGGCATTGCGCACCAGCGCGCCGATCCTGACATCGCCATTGCCGAGCGTCTCGATGCGCGTGAGCTCGGCGAGATGCGAGATGTCGACCAGCCGCGCCGGCCGGACGACATTGCCCTTCATCAGATCGAGCAGGTTGGTGCCCGAAGCGAGATAGGCGGCGCCGGGTGCGCCGGCGGCGGCAATCGCTTCGGCGACGC
This sequence comes from Bradyrhizobium sp. SZCCHNR1053, assembly GCF_032381235.1. NCBI lineage: Bacteria > Pseudomonadati > Pseudomonadota > Alphaproteobacteria > Hyphomicrobiales > Nitrobacteraceae > Bradyrhizobium > Bradyrhizobium sp. SZCCHNR1053. Next base: position 36,028 of record NZ_JAUHJM010000019.1, on the reverse strand, counting down.
TCGACGGCTTCACATAGTCGAACCGGTTCATGCCGCGCGCTCCTTCGTATCAGAGAGCGTCGCCTGCGCGTCGAGCACCGCCTCGACGATACCGACATAGGCGCTGCAGCGGCATAGATTGCCGCTCATGCCTTCGCGCACGCGCTCGGGATCGGAGCCCGCCTGGCCTTCGTTGATGAGCCCGACCGCGCTCATGATCTGGCCCGGCGTGCAGAAGCCACATTGCAGGGCGTCATGATCGATGAACGCCGCCTGCACCGGGTGCAGCTGGTCGCCTTGAGCAAGTCCTTCGATGGTGGTGATCGCGGCGCCGTCGAGGCTGACGGCCAGCGTCAGGCAGGAGTCGATGCGGCGGCCGTCGACCAGGACGGTGCAGGCGCCGCACTGGCCGCGGTCGCAGCCCTTCTTGGTGCCGGTGAGGTGGAGGCGCTCGCGCAGCAGGTCGAGCAGGGTGACCCTGGGGTCGTCGAGCGCAAGCGTTCGCGGCTCACCGTTGACGGTGAGTCTGACAGTCCAATTCATGCGTTGTTCCGATCGAAGCGATGGCCTAATCGGATCGCAGCGGGCACCGCCTTACGGGCGGTGGTCCGTCCAGATCCAGCGACCGCGGGACGACAGCTCAGGAAGGTTGGCTGTCCCGGGTGGCAGGTCTATTTATACGGAGGGGTCCTCCGTTTAGCAAGGGGACATGAACGGTCCGTCATCAAGAGCTGGTGAGATGCAGACGAAACCACAAGAGCGGCCGCGCAAGCCGCGCGCCGATGCGCAGCGAAATCGCGAGCGCGTGCTGGAGGCCGCCAAGGCGGTGTTCAGCGCCGGCGGCGCCGAAGCCAGCCTGGAAGCGGTGGCGCGCCAGGCCGGCGTCGGCATCGGCACGCTCTATCGCCATTTCCCCACCCGCGAGGACCTGTTCGAGGCGGTGTACCGGCGCGAGGTCGAGCAGCTCTCGGAGCTCGCCGAGGCGCTGAAGAGCGAGCCGTCGCCGGTCGAGGCGCTGCGGCGCTGGCTGCGCTCGACGGTGCAGTTCGTCGCCACCAAGAAGGGCATGATGGCCGCACTGGCGATCGTCATGAACGCGAACTCCGAGCTCGCCGCCTATTCGCACGGCCATCTCACCCGCTCGATCGGCGCGCTGCTGTCGCGGGCCGTCCAGGCCGGCGAGATTCGCAGCGACATCAGCGCCGACGACGTCCTGCGTGCGCTGATCGGCATGTGCTACATGCACGATCAGACCGGCTGGCAGCAGAGCGTGCTGCGGCTGTTGGATGTGTTCGTGGACGGGTTGCGGGTGGGGAAGGGAAGAGTCAGCGAAGCGTAGTTGGCTTTCCGTCCTGGCTCAGCGGGGCGGGAATAGCAACAACGTCAACAATGTCAGGAAAGTTTCCTGGTTTTGGACGCGAGCGGCTTCGAAGCTCGCCAATGCAGCTCTCGCCATTCTGATGGCGAGCTGCGCATCCAGGGTTTTGACGCGGATCATCGGATTATAGTCGGCTTCATGGCGCTTCTCTTGCAGCTCCAGGACAGCGAATGCGAACGCTTGAAGGTTTGCTCCAAAGCCTCCAGAGGGCGCAAACGGGAGATACTTGGCGGAGAGCTTCGACTTTTTGATCTCCTCGCATAGCAATCGGAGGTCTCGATGATCCACGGCTCTATAGACGAGGGCGTATGAAGGTGTCCCTTGTTTCGTCTTGCCAACGAATTGATCTGCAGCGGCGATGAGCGTTGCATGAAACAATCCATAGTACGCAGCCGAAATTGCGCGACGGATGTTCACCTGCCGTGGTGGCCCCGCCGCAGGCGGAACGATCAACTGCTCAGCCTGCTGAAACAGATGCTCCGGATTAAGTATCGCCAACGGCCTCGTTCTCCGCCTCGTATTCGATCAGCGGAAAACGGTCCTCGCCTGCGGCCTGGAGCTGCTCTTGGATCTGGACCAGCGTATCCAGTACTGCTTCTCCCTCGATGTTGGTCCCTTGGATGGGGCTCAATACGATGGTGATCCGCAGCGCGTCACGGCCTTCGGAGTCCGCATAGGACGCCGTCGTGACGTCTGTTACCGCGGCGGAGCTGCTCAGATTCGCAGTGGCGACCTCGCGGGCGATCTTGGCGATTTTGGCGTTATCCAGCATTGTCGCAATATACGCTGCATTCCGGTGAGTTGCCACCGGCCAGCGTGCGGAGTCTCATATGGCTCATTGGCGATCTCACCCCCTGAGCCACTCCATCAGCGCCTGCGCCGTTTCCTCCGGCTGCTCGGGCTGCGGCAGGTGGCCGCAATTCTCCAGCACGACCAGCCAGCTGCCGTCGATGCCGTCGGCCATCTCCTTCGACAGGCTGTTTGGAATGGTGTTGTCGGTGTCGCCGGTCAGCACCAGGGTCGGGCAGCGGATCGCGGTCAATGTCGGCCGCGAGTCCGGACGCGACATGATGGCCGTCAGCTGCCGGACGAAGCCGATGACGCCGACCTCCTCGGCCATGTCGTGCACCAGCTGGCGCAGCCGCGGATCGTCCTGGCGCGACGGATGGACGAAGCCTGAGAACAGCTCGTCGACCACGCCGTGATAGTCGCCCTCCTTGGCGCGGGTGATCATAGTGCGGCGGCGCGCGCTCGCCTCCGGCGTGTCGGGCCTCGCCTGGGTGTTGATCAGCGCCAGCCGGCCCACGCGCTCCGGCGCCTGGCGCATGATCTCGAAAGCGATGTAGCCGCCCATCGAATGTCCCGCGAGCGCGAAGCGCGGCGGCGCCTCGGCCAGGATGCGGCGCGCGATCGCGGCCATGCTGTCATCGCGGACGTGGTTGGCCACCATCACCGGCCCGAGCCGCCACAGCGCGGGGATGACAGGCGCATAGATGCGGGGCGACGAGATCAGGCCAGGCACCAGCACGAGCGGCAGCGCATCAGTCATGGGTCTTCCCCCCGGAAACGGCGTTCACCTGGTCCGGGTGTTTTCCACCCGGCATGCCATTTACGCGCGTGAGGCGGCCGATGTCCAACGATGTGCTCCGCTTCGCGCCCGCCGCCCAGGGCGACGACCTCGTCCTCAGCCTTGCCCTGGCTCATCCTGCGCCTCTTCGCGACGGCGTATGGCCGGACGGACGCAGTGATCGGGTCGCACGCGATGCCGCTTGGGCCGCGGCGCCTCTGGCTTTCGTGATTGCGGCGCCATTCGCGGCAATCTGGTGGCGTCGTCCGCAATTCGCGCGCGAGGCGGGGATCCAACTACTTCCGTTCCGGATCATGCCACCATCGCATGCAGCGCGATGATACCTGGATGGATCGTCAATCGTGGCAAACAGGGTCGGGCGTCACGATAATATCACGTAATGGGCGTGGGCCGCGGCGTCGCAAGGCCTGCGACCACAACGATTAGTTCGCGCGGCCGGTAACTTCACGTGGCCGGCGATGGCCGGCTCTCTCGTGCTGCTGCGGCGATAAGTTGGTAGCACCGCGCTGTCGGTGATGACATCGGAACGATTGTCGCGCGAAGTCCGACTCTCACGAGAACGGCGAGTGCGCCGATCCGCGGTGCAGCGAGGGGCGGGACGACGTGCTCGATCAGCGGCGCGACGATGCCTCTCGGCGATGTCGCTGCCGGATGGAGCAGCGGCGCTCGTGGCCGCGAGTTCGATGCGAAGGTTGCGGTGGTGTGACCTGATGCGCGAGCGAGAGCCAGCGCGCCAGCGGCCGAGGCCTCTCCCCGACGATCAGACGAGCAGTGGCTGCGCCGTGGCTGCGAGCTTCTTCAGCAGCGGCAGGAAGCGCTCCTTCATCTCGTCGACGCCGATGCGATCGACGTGGCCGCCGATGTTGGCGGCGGCGATGATGCCGCCGTCATAGCGGCGAATCGGCACTGAAATCGAGCGGAAACCCAGCTCCGCCTCACCGTCGACGAGCGAGTAACCGTCGTCGCGGACGGCGATGATCGACGCGAGCAATGCGTCCTTGTCGGTGATCGTCTGCGGCGTCATCTCGGTCAGCGTCATGCGCTCGACGGCCTGGCGCAACTGATCGTCCGGCATCCGGCTCAGCAACACGCGGCCGACCGATGTGCAGAACGCCGGCAGCCGATAGCCGATTTCGAGTCCGGTCGAGAACATCCGCGCCGACGTCGCGCGCGCGATGAAGACGACCGACTCGCCGTCGAGGACGGCGAGCGAGCAGACCTCGCGCGCCTCGCCGGCCGTGCTGTCCATCAACGGCTGCATCACGCTGTTGATCTGGTTGGAGGCGAGATAGCTGGAGGCCAGCAGCAGCACGCGCGGCGTCAGCGAGAACAGCCGGTCGTCGCCATGGACGAAGCCGGAGGCCTTCAGTGTCAGCAGAATCCGTCGCACCGTGGCGCGGGCGAGGCCGGTGAGTTCCGCGGCCTTGCTCAGCGTCATCGGCCGGCCCTCGCGGCTGAAGGCTTGTATCACCCGCAGGCCGCGATCGAGCGCTTCCACGAACTCGGGACCGTCGCCCCGAGCCTGCTTCTTCTCCTCATCAGTGCGCTTCAGTTTCGGCATCGGCCTGACATGATCCGCTGTTGTTGTTTTCGGCTGCAGTGAAGCTGCAGTCCGTTTGCCCCTCGGCTTCGGTTGTAGCTTTTTCACTTGCGCTTCTCCCCACTTAAAGCGAATCTAATCTGGGCGAACATGTGTTCGTCTAGCGAACATTATTAGATGATCGCGTGACGCTCAACGCCCGACTTGCGACGGAACAGGAGAGACGGCCATCATGATGAGCCAGGAGCAGAACGACCTGATCACGCGCGTCGGACCCGGCGCGCCCGCCGGTAAACTAATGAGGATGTACTGGCAGCCGGCCGCGCTGGTCGATGAGCTCGCGGGCGAGCGGCCGGTGCGCGCGGTGAAGCTGCTCGGTCAGGACTTCGTGCTCTTCAAGGATGCGCAGGGCCGCTACGGACTACTTGATCGCGATTGCCCGCATCGCGGCGCAGATCTCGCCTTCGGACGGCTGGAGAACGGCGGGTTGCGTTGCGCCTTCCATGGCTGGCTGTTCGACGCCGACGGCAATTGCCTGGAGACGCCGGCCGAACCGGCCGGCTCGCCGCTGTGCAAGAACGTCAAGCAGCGCGCTTATCCCGTGGTCGAGAAGGGCGGCATCCTCTGGGCCTGGCTCGGCGATGGCGCAGCCCCAGCGTTCCCGGATCTCGACTGCTTCACCGCGCCCGACGCCTACACCTTCGCCTTCAAGGGCCTGATCGAATGCAACTGGCTGCAGGCGCTGGAGGTCGGCATCGATCCAGCGCATGCCTCGTTCCTGCACCGCTTCTTCGAGGACGAGGATACGTCGACTGCGTATGGCAAGCAGTTCCGCGGCGCCTCCGCCGACAGCGAGCTGCCGATGACCAAGGTGCTGCGCGAATATGATCGTCCGATCATCAATGTCGAGCGGACCGAATACGGCCTGCGCATCATCGCGCTGCGCGAGATCGATGCCGAGCGCACCCACGTCCGCGTCACCAATCAGCTGTTCCCGCATGCCTTCGTGATTCCGATGAGCACGGAGATGACGATCACGCAGTGGCACGTGCCGGTCGATGACGAGACCTGCTACTGGTACGCGATCTTCACCAGCTATGGCGCGCCGGTCGACCGGGCGAAGATGCGGGCGCAGCGGCTCGAGCTCTATGAGCTGCCGGACTATCGCTCGCGCAAGAACAAGAGCAACGACTACGGCTTCGATCCACGGGAGCAGGCGACCGCGACCTACACCGGCATGGGCAGCGACATCAACGTGCACGACCAGTGGGCGGTGGAGTCGATGGGCCGGATCCAGGACCGCACCCGCGAGCATCTGGGCCAATCCGACAAGGCGATCATCCAATATCGCCGGCTGCTGCGCGAGCAGATCGAGAAGGTCGCGGGCGGCGAGTCGCCGATGCTGTTCCTCGATGCCGCTGAGGCCCGCAGCGTGCAGGGCCCGGCGACGATGGACGGCATCGGTCCGACGCGCGGCTGGGAGACCTACTGGATGGAAGTCGACGTCCGCCGCCGCCGCAACGCCCCCTGGGCCCCGCCGGTGCCGGCGGATATCATTCGGCTGGCCCCGCATCTGAGCGCGGCGGAGTAGCTACTTTGCTCCGAGTTGCCGTACGGTGGCCAAAGCCGGCGGAACGGCGCAGCGTACCGTCCGACGGCGTGCCCACCATTCACGTGCACCGTCGCGGCAGTGGGCGCGTCGCGTTCGCAGTGTCCACTGGCGCAACAGCGGAGGCCGCGCCGCGAACGCGCCTTTGCCCGTCCTACGATTCGAGGAGCCATCGTTGAGTTTCGTCGACAAGCATCAGTTGTGGACCGTGGAGCAGGCCGAGGCCGCAGTGCGCATGCGCCGCCTCGCCGAGGAGCACGGCCTCACCACCATCCGCTTCTCGTTCCCGGACCAGCACGGCATCCTGCGCGGCAAGACGCTCACCGTCGATGCGGCGCTGTCCTCGCTCGAGGACGGCTGCTCGATCACGACGACCCTGCTTGCCAAGGATACCTCGCATCGCACCGTGTTTCCGGTGTTCACCGCCGGCGGCGGCTTCGGCATGGCCGAGATGCAGGGCGGCAGCGATGCACTGATGGTCGCCGATCCCACCACCTTTCACGTGCTGCCCTGGGCACCCGGCACCGGCTGGGTGCTGTGTGATCTGTACTTCGCGAATGGCGCGCCGGTGCCGTTCGCCACGCGCAATCTCTATCGGTCGACATTGGCGACGCTCGATCAGCGTGGCTATCAGTTCATGGCCGGCCTCGAGGTCGAGTGCCACATCTTCAAGGTCGAGGATCCCAGGCTCGCGCCCGGTGATGCCGGCTCGCCCGGTCAGCCCGGCGTGCCGCCGACGGTCAGCCTGCTGACGCAAGGCTATCAGTATCTCACCGAGCAGCGCTTCGATCAGATGGAGCCGGCGCTCGAGATCATCAGGGCGAACCTCGTCGCGCTCGGCCTGCCGTTGCGCTCGATCGAGCTCGAATACGGGCCGAGCCAGTGCGAATTCGTGCTGCAGCCGGGCATCGGGGTGGCGCCTGCAGATACGATGGTGCTGTTCCGCAGCGCCGTGAAGCAGATCGCGCAGCGCCACGGCTATCACGCCACCTTCATGTGCCGGCCGCGCATCCCCAACGTGATGTCGTCGGGCTGGCATCTGCACCAGTCGCTGGTGGCGCGCGACGGCAGCAACGCGTTCATGACGGAGGACGCCGAAGGTCTGTCCACGCTCGGCCGTCACTACATGGCGGGCCTGCTCGCGCATGCGCGCGCCTCCGCGCTGTTTTCGACGCCGACGATCAACGGCTACCGGCGCTACCGCGCCTATTCGCTGGCACCGGACCGCGCCATCTGGGGCCGCGACAACCGCGGCGTCATGATCCGCGTGCTCGGCGGCCCCGGCGATCGCGCCACCCGCCTGGAGAACCGCATCGGCGAGCCCGCCGCCAATCCCTACCTCTACATGGCCTCGCAGATCGCAGCCGGCCTCGACGGCATCGACCGCAAGATCGATCCCGGCCCGTCCGCTGACGTTCCCTACGAGACAAAGGCAGATCTCCTGCCGAAATCCTTGGGCGAAGCGGTCGATGCGCTGAAGCAGGACGCGTTCTTCCGCGAAGCCTTCGGTTCGACCTTCATCGACTACTACACCTTCCTCAAGACCGCCGAGCTCGAGCGCTTCCAGGCCGAGGTGTCGGACTGGGAGCAGCGCGAATATTTCGAGATGTTCTGACCACGATGCAGCGCATCGCACGCTGCGCGTCAGCCCGCCGTCGACCCGGATGCTCTGCCCGGTGATGTAGGCCGCGCTCCGTCGGCGGACGCGCAATGCGCCGACGATGATGCGGCTCGGGTATTTCCGTATCCTCCGGATTTGTTCCCCCGCCGCCTCCTCGCATTTTCGTGAGCCCTGTGTCCGCCATCCCGCGCGCAGGCATGCCTGCGGGAACCCGATCCCATCCATCGGCATATCGAAGGGGCGCGTTGCGCAACTCACGCCGGTGCCGGCGCGACCCTGCATGTCATGGAGAGAGAAGGCGGAGCAAGGAAGCATGTTGGAACACAAGCCGCAGCGCGATCGCGCGGTCGTCGACAGCGGCGATGCATCCGATCTGTCATCGGAGCGCCACGACATCTTCTTCGCGGCCGTCGAGACCACGCGGATGCCGATGATCGTCACCGATCCGCGCCGGCCCGACAATCCGATCCTGTTCGCCAACCGGGCGTTCCTGGAAATGACCGGCTACGAGACGTCCGAGATCGTCGGCACCAATTGCCGTTTCCTGCAGGGGCCGGACACCGACCGCGACACCATCGCAGCGATCCGCACGGCGATCGCCAACCGCCAGGACATCGCGGTGGAGATCCTCAATTATCGCAAGAATGGTGCTGCGTTCTGGAATGCGCTGTTCGTCAGCCCGGTCTACAACCGCGACGGCGAGCTGGTCTATTATTTCGGCTCGCAGCTCGACGTGTCGCGCCGCCGCGACGCCGAGAGCGCGCTGGTGCAGTCGCAGAAGATGGAGGCGATCGGCCAGCTCACCGGCGGCATCGCGCACGACTTCAACAACATCCTGCAGGTCATCATCGGCTACACCGAGACCCTGCAGGGCGCCGTCGCCGATCTGGCCCCGCGGCACCGCCGCGCCGTCGAGAACATCCGCACGGCCGCCAACCGGGCCGCGACCTTGACGCAGCAGCTATTGTCGTTCGCGCGCAAGCAGCGGCTCGACAGCCGGCCGATCAACCTCAACAACATGATCGAGACCATGGTGCAGATGGCGCGCCACACGCTCGGCGACAGCGTGCGCATCGTCGTCAAGGCGCAGCCGGGCCTGTGGAACAGCCGCGTCGACCAGACCCAGGCGGAGGTCGCGCTGCTCAATCTGTTCGTCAACGCGCGCGATGCGATGCCGCACGGCGGCACGTTGACCATCCGCACCGAGAACAGGGAGATCGCGGAGGAGGACATCGTGCAGTTCGGCGTGCCCAAGGGCGGGCGCTATGTCGTGCTGAAAGTGTCCGACGACGGCGTCGGCATTCCGCACCATATTCTCGCGCGAGTCGCCGAGCCGTTCTTCACCACCAAGGAGGAGGGCAAGGGCACCGTGCTCGGCCTCGCGATGGTCTACGGCTTCACGCGGCAGTCCGGCGGCAGCACCTATATCTACAGCGAGGTCGGGCTCGGCACGACCGTGCAGCTGCTGTTTCCGGCGACCGAGCAGGCGATCGCCGCGCCCTCGATCCGGACGCAGATGGCGATGGAGCGGTCGGGCAGCGAGCGCATTCTGATCGTCGAGGATCGTCCGGACGTGGCCGAGCTCGCGCGCTCGATCCTGGAGGATTTCGGCTATCGCATCGAGGTCGCCGCCAATGCGCATGCCGCGCTCGAGCTGCTGGATTCGGAGGCCCGCTTCGATCTCCTGTTCACCGATCTCGTGATGCCCGGCGGCATGAACGGCACCGTGCTGGCGCGTGAGGCGCGCAAGAGCCAGCCGAAATTGAAGGTGCTGCTCACCACCGGCTATTCCGATGCTGCGGTCGAGCGCGCCGATGCCAACATCGGCGAGTTCGAGATCATCAACAAGCCGTACCGCCGCACCGATCTGGTCCGCCGCGTCAGGCAGTTGCTCGACGGCCCCACCGGCGTGACCTGATGCGACGCTTGACCCGGCGACTCCTCGCGTCGAAAGTCGGCCCGGAAAGCGGAGATTCAGCCATGCGTCCCGTCACGATGCAGACAGCGGCCGATGCGCCGGCCGTGCCCACGCGCGGCGCGTCGCGCGAGCCCGGCGTGGTCGCGGCCAGCGTCTATGCCGATGGCCGCCGCGTCGCCGACATCGCCATCGAGGAGGCCGGCGCCTGGAGCAGGCGGCCGGGCCATGTGGTGTGGATCGGGCTGCATGAGCCTGATGCTGCGCTGCTGCAGCGCGTGGCCGAGCAGTTCGGACTGCACGAGCTCGCGATCGAGGATGCGTCGAAGGCGCATCAGCAGCCCAAGGTCGAACGCTACGGCGATGCGCTGTTCGTGGTCGCCCGCACCGCGCAGCTCGTCAAGGAGCACATCGTGTTCGGCGAGACCCACGTCTTCGTCGGCCCCGGCTTCGTCGTCTCGGTGCGCCACGGCGCCTCGACCTCCTATGGCGCGGTGCGCGAGCGCTGCGAGAGCTGTCCCGGCTCGCTCGCCAAGGGCGAGGACTACATCCTCTATGCGATCCTCGATTTCATCGTCGACAACTACCGCCCGGTGACCGAGAGCATCATGGCGGAGGTCGAGACGCTGGAGGAGGTCGTGCTGCAGCGGCCGCTCGCGCGTCACGAGGTCGACCTTCTGTATCGCCTGCGGCGCGACCTGCTGCGGCTGCGCCGCGCCGTCGGCCCGGTGGTCGACGTCTGCAAGCGGCTCGAGCACGTCGACAACGTCGCGATCGATGCCGAGATGGCGCCGCTGTTTCGCGACGTCCTCGACCACGCCAAGCGCGCCGAGGAGGATGCGGATTCCCTGCGCGAGATCCTCGCCTTCGTGTTCGAGGCCAGCATGATGGCCGGCCAGGCGCAGCAGACCGACATCGCCCGTCGGCTCACGGCCTGGGCCGCGATCCTGGCGGTGCCGACCGCGGTCGCCGGCATCTACGGCATGAACTTCGAGCACATGCCGGAGCTGAAATGGCAATACGGCTACTACGCGGTGCTCGGCTTCATCGCCACCGTGTGCAGCGTGCTGTATTGGCAGTTCAGGCGGCGCGGGTGGCTGTGAGTTGACGGACCGTTGGTCCCTCCTCCCGAAGCGGGTCCGGTCACTTGCGAGCGGTGCGAGGCGTTGCCCCGAATCCCTGCGCCAAAGCGAGGCGCGATGCCAGTGCACTGAGTGCGGTGGCGTCGAGACCGCCGAGCACGACGTGGCGGCGTGTGACATCGAAATCCGAGCTGCTCATTGGACCCCCCTTGCGGCATGATAGGTTTGCCGTTGAGGCGGCAAGGCGCGTGCCATGGCGCAGCGGTCACGCCGCCGCGGATCGCCCCTGATGCGCGAACCACCACGCGGCGATGGCGTCCGTCAGTTCGTCCCAGATCGCGGTCGGCAGGTCGGGCACGGCGACGCGCACGCTGTAGCGATCCGTGGTGGCGTCGTGAAACCATTCCGTCGCAGCGAAATCGAAGCCGAAGCTCCCGGCGTGGCGGATCGGCAGCCCGGCGCGCCGGAGATCATCGCTCATGGCGGTTGCGGCTTGCCGCGCGGTGGCCTCGTCCAGAGGCGCGCGGCCTGCCAGCGTGACGTAGAGGCCGTGCGCGAAGTCGAGCTCCGCGGTCAGTTCGGGAAGCGTCGTCGCGAATTGACGCCGCGCGCGCCGGCTGTTGCGCAGGATGGCGGCGACGCGACGCGCGGTCAGTTCGCGATAGGCGGGCATCCCGATATAGGGCGGGAAATGCGCCGGCAGCGCCGCGCCGCCGAGCAGCCTGACGGCGTTGCGCGTCTCGTCCGGCAGCGTCTGAAGCGCAACGCGGCTTGCAGAGCCGGCATTGGTCCAATCGCTGAAAGCGACCGAGCCAAGCCGGCCGTACTCGGCGCCGAGCGAGTCGAGCTTGGTGTGGCTGCGCACCATCACGACCGGCACGTCCCAGCGCCGCGCCCAGGCCAGCACGCGGCGAATGCGGCCGGAGCCATTGGCAAAGCAGGTGGTGTCGAAGATCAGGAGATCGATCGCCGGGCGGTCGCAACTCAGCACGGCTTCGAAGCGCGGCGCGGTCGCGCTGGAATCGATCAGCAGCAGCCGCGGCGCGGGCGAGGGCTGCGCCAGCGCGGCGGCAAGGTCGCGGGTCAGCGTCACCGGGCGCAGATGCCGCGCATGCGCCGCGACCAGCTCCTGCGTCTCGCCATAGGAGCCCGGCAGCATCAGCAGGTCCGCCGTGCCGAGAGCGGGCCGCGTCGCCAGCAGCAGCGCCGCGATCGCGGCCATGCCGGAGATGGTGTAGATGGTGTCCTGACGGCTCTCGCCCGCCGCATAGAACGACGGCCCGCGCACGTCGAGATCGGCGCGCTGATAGTCGTAGCTGTAGGCGAACGGGCCGGCGCGATGATCGGCGGCATCCGCCCAGGCCGTCTCCGTCGCGCTCCAGTCGCCCAGCGCGTGCTCCGCCTTCAGCGCGGCCGTGAGCTGAAACTTGCGCCGGATGACCTCCATCACGGCGCGCGGCGCCGGCAGCGCATGCGGTCTCCGCAGGCAGCCGTTCAGGAGCTGCAGCTCCTGATGCTTGCGGGCGAGATAGGCTTCGATCGTCTCCATCGGGCTCTTCACGGGTGATGCGGCCGGGATGCAACGCGCAGGAACTTCCATGGATCCAACGGAGCGCGGCAATGCCGCGCGATTTGCTGTAGTCTGGCCGGACAAGGGAGAAGATGATGAGCAGGGAACTGGAAGGCAAGGTGGCGGCGGTCACCGGTGCGGCGTCGGGCATCGGGCTGGCCAGCAGCGCAGCGATGCTGGCGGCCGGCGCGCGCGTCGTCATGATCGATCGCGACGCCGCGGCGCTGGCGAGCCTGCGCGAGCGGCACGGCGAGGCCGTGATCCCCGTGGTCATCGACCTGCTCGATCCCACGGATTGCGCCACCCTGCTGCCGCGCGTCCTCGATGCGGCCGGCCGGCTCGACATCCTCCACGCCAATGCCGGCAGCTATCTCGGCGGCGATCTCGTCGACGCCAGGACCGACGCCATCGACCGCATGCTGAACCTCAACGTCAACGTCGTGATGAAGAATGTGCGCGACGTTCTCCCCCACATGATCGCGCGCGGGTCCGGCGACATCATCGTCACCAGCTCGCTCGCGGCGCATTACCCGACGCCGTGGGAGCCGGTCTATGCGTCGTCGAAATGGGCGATCGACTGCTTCGTGCAGACGGTGCGCCGCCAGGTGTTCAAGCACGGCATCCGCGTCGGCGCGATCTCGCCGGGCCCGGTGGTGACCGCCCTGATCGCGGACTGGCCGGCCGAGAAGCTGAAGGAGGCGCGCGAGTCCGGCAGCCTGCTGGAGCCCTCAGAGGTCGCCGAGGTGATCATGTTCATGCTGACCCGTCCGCGCGGCATGACCATCCGCGACGTCGTGATGCTGCCGACGAATTTTGATTTGTAGGCGGGGCGGGCCGGGCGCTCGGTCCGCTCGCGGCTCGAACAGCAGCCCCGCTCAGATGGCCTGGTGCACATGCGCTGGGGCCAGCCCCCGTTGAAATACGGGATTCGATTTAAGCACAACCTTAATCATAAGGAACCTAGCGTGGGCCCGCGTAATCCGGGGGCAATGATGAAAATCGGCCGACTTTTTGCAATTTCGATGCTTTCCGTGACGGCTTTGGCCGTCCTCCCTGCTGCACAAGTCGTGATCGAGCAGGTGAAGGCGGTCAGCGACAAGGCCGAAGCGATCAAGACCGTCGAGGCCTTCGGCGCGGTCCTGCTGTTCGCGCAGGATGTCGTGGGTCACCGCGCGCCCTACATCACGCCGATCTTCCAGGAAGGTCCCGCAACCCCCGCGCAGCTCGAAGGCGTGCGCAAGATCAGGCAGTCGTCCGAGGCGTCCTTCGCGAAAGCGCGCGCACAGTTGACGAGCGTGTCCGACAGCGAGGCGATCACCCGCAGCCTGGACCAGGCGTCGTCCAAGCTGTCCGAGATTCTTGCCAAGGTGGACCCCACGCTGACCGCGCCGCTGAGCGCGCGCGACCCGGCTGCGATCAAGAGCTTTCTCCCCGGGGTCACCCAGGTGGCTCTTGCGATCGAGCCGATTCTGAACCGTCTGCAGAACCGCATCGCCAATGCCGACGCGTCGCTGACGACGCTGCTCGACGTCGCCCGCACGGCGCAAGACCTGCGCGTGACCGCCGGCGGTCGTGCCGCCGCGCTGTCGCCGGCGCTCAGCGCCCGCCGCGCCGTGGCTCCGGCCGAGAAGGCGGCGATGGATCGCGCTCAGGGCCGCACCGAGGTCGACCGCGAGCGCCTGGAGGCCGGCATCGACCAGCTCGGCAATCCGGAGCGCCTGCTCACGGCCTTCAAGGACGCCCGGGAGGCCTATTTCGGACGTGCCATTCCGATCGTCGACAAGGACATCGCCGCCGGGCTCGGCGATCTCAACTACGCACTCACCGCCGACACCCTGGCCGATGCGGTCGTCCCGGCCGTGCAGAAGTTCTTCGTCGTGCGCGACGCCGCGATCGCCGAGGCGCGCGACCGCGCCGTCGCGGCGCGCGATGCAGCCTATCTGATGCTCGCGCTGGCGACGGCGGTGGTCGTTGCCCTCGCCGGCATTCTCGTGTTCGTCACCATGCTGCTGCGCCGCCGCGTGATCAACCCGATCGTGAACCTGACCGGCCTGATCGGCCAGATGGCGGCCGGCAATGACGACGTGACGATTCCGACGATCAATCGCGACGACGAGATCGCCGCGATGGCCGGCTCGCTGCAGACGTTCAAGGAGGCGCTGCTCGAGAAGAAGCGCGCCGAGCAGGCGGCCGCAGCCGACGCGCAGGCCAAGATCGAGCGCGGCCAGCGCGTCGAGCGCTTCACCCGCGAGTTCGAGATGGCGATCGGCGAGGTCGTCGGCGTCGTGTCGTCGGCGTCGGCCGATCTGGAACGCTCGGCCTCATCGCTGACGACGACGGCGGGTCGCTCGCTGGAGCTCGCCACCGTGGTCGCATCGGCCTCCGAGGAAGCCTCGACCAACGTGCATTCGGTCGCCGCGGCCGCCGAGGAGATGAGCTCGTCGGTCACCGAGATCAGCCGCCAGGTGCAGGACTCCGCGCGCATCGCCAACGAGGCGCTGGCGCAGGCGCGCAAGACCAACGACAACGTCGCGGAGCTCGCCAAGGCGGCGGCGCGGATCGGCGACGTCGTCGAGCTGATCAACGCGATCGCAGGCCAGACCAACCTGCTCGCGCTCAACGCCACCATCGAGGCCGCCCGCGCCGGCGAGGCCGGACGCGGCTTCGCGGTGGTCGCCTCGGAGGTGAAGGCGCTGGCCGAGCAGACCGCCAAGGCGACCGGCGAGATCGGCCAGCAGATCGGCGGCATCCAGGCGGCGACCCAGGAGTCGGTCGGCTCGATCAAGGAGATCGGCGAAACCATCGCCCGGATGTCGGAGATCGCCTCGGCCATCGCCTCGGCCGTCGAGGAGCAGAGCTCGGCGACGCGCGAGATCTCCCGCAACGTCCAGCAGGCGGCGCACGGCACCCAGCAGGTGTCGGCCAACATCGCCAGCGTCCGGCAGGGCGCCGACGACACCGGCTCGGCCTCGTCGCAGGTGTTGTCCGCCGCGAAGTCGCTCTCCGGCCAGAGCAGCCGCCTCCGCGACGAGGTCAGCCGCTTCCTCGATTCGGTGCGGGCGGCGTAACCCATCAGAGGCTGCGGCGGCTCCGTCGAGGCCGATCGATCACCTGCACAGGCGTCGATTGGCTAGCCGGCCGGGCTTCCGCGATCAGCCCGCCGCCCATTGGGCCCGCGGGCCATTGCAGAAGACAATCCGCGCATGTCAGCATCGGGGCTCGTGCCCCGATGTCCCTCCGCTGTGCGGCCGCGAAGCCCGCAAGCGACGTGCAGGGTCGCGATTCCCCGGGTGTGATCGAGCTATGGACCGCCGGACGACGCGTCGTCCTGCGAAATCGGTGCCGCACGGAACGCCTCTCGCAAGGCCAGAATCCGATCGTCGAGGTTCATGATTTCGGCGGCGCGCTCCAGGTCGCGCCAGAATCCGCCGGGCGGCGTGGTGAGGCGGCCGAGCTCCATGAGTGCGTCGAGCGCAAGCGCGAGCTCATTGTGCTCGAGATATTCGGCGAAGTCCTCGTACAGCTTGGCGCAGGCCTGCACGTGCCGGAGCGGAGGCGCTGGCAGCGCTGTCTGTGCCCGCCCGAGCGAGGCTCTGACCGCCGTCCATCGTGCCGCCAGCTCCGGACTCACCATCTCTCGCTCCCTGCGGTCGGTAAGCTCCATGATGGAATATAGGAGTCAACAAGTCGGCTCAAATCCCGGCTGTGCCCCGATCCATCCTCCGTCTTTCCGTCATCCGCCTGATGGCGCCGAGCATACGCCGGCGGATGAGGCCGCTCACCGGCCGGATCACGAGCCAGTACGGCGGGAGCATGAAGAAGGATGTGCGGCCGGGACAGTAGACGCGCGTCTCGGTGACGAGCCGCGTCATCTCCCTCTCTGGCTCGGCCACGAAGCCGAGCACGAGCTTCGGCGTGCGAACGCCACCGGGCTGAGCTGTGACAAGGAGGCGTGTCATGAATGACGCCGCCCTAGGCAGCGCCGCGCCGAGGTTCTTTTGCTTTTGTGGGTCTGCTCGCTGGAGCGTACCCATATGAGCGCTCGCTCGGGGCTGTTGCAGATTGGCGATCGCCTCCCGCACGAGCGGCGGCCTACATGATGCCTATGCAGAGCGGATCCAATCGGCTGGGGCTCACGTAGGCCCGTCCAAAGTTAAAGCGAACAGGGTAGCCCACCGGGGGAAATTTCGGCCGCCACAACTCTCGCTATCGTCTCAAAAGTTTTCCAAATTTTTTTGTTCGGCTATGTCCATCGGACGAAACAAGTGATGATCAATTCACTGCTGATTCCGTCCATCGTCCCCCGGTGGGCCGATAGATGCTCGCAGGATTCCTGTGGGCAAAGGAGGGGATTATGAACTTTGACCTTCAAACTTTCTCTGTCTTGACCGGCGTCGCCTCAGCCGTGGTGGGGTTGGCCTATAAGCTAATGCCGCGATCCGTTGATCGCCTGAAGCGTGATCTCGAACTTCTGAAACTAGCTCGGGAAGCAAAGGCGAACTTTCTTCCGTTACAGCGTCACGTCGACGCGCAAATCAATGAAGCATATCTCAGTAAAGGGGTCGGCTTTAAAAGATCTTTCGATATTGCTTTTGGTAATGTCGCCTTCGCAATAATGATTACGACCCCGATGATCGGGATTATCGGCGCCGGAATAGCATTTGGTTCAAAGTACCTATTTGCTCTCTCGGACAATGCGGTGAACTCCATCGGCGTCGGTTTTCTTATGCTCGGCATTTTGGGCGGCATAATTGGCGGAGGTGATCTTGCCAAGAAGGACTTGGCTGATGCTCGCAAAGAAATAGAGGAAAGAGAACGAATGCTTGCCGCCGCCGATGAAGAAGAGCTGCGTCGTTTTCGAGCAACCAACTCATCGTCGAGCAAGGGTGAGGCATCTACTGA
This sequence comes from Bradyrhizobium sp. SZCCHNR1053, assembly GCF_032381235.1. Lineage (NCBI taxonomy): Bacteria > Pseudomonadati > Pseudomonadota > Alphaproteobacteria > Hyphomicrobiales > Nitrobacteraceae > Bradyrhizobium > Bradyrhizobium sp. SZCCHNR1053. Next base: position 18,844 of record NZ_JAUHJM010000019.1, on the reverse strand, counting down.
TAATTCAGCTCCCGATGAAGCCGAAACGTCTGCGCACGATTCGCTCGAAACTGGAGGCGAAACGCCGACGCCGCCAGCGCCTAGCTCTTGTCAAGCTCCTGAGGTTGGCGTCGACCGCGATAGCGACCTTAAGGTCAGATCAGCTTGAGAGGCATGCTGATGTGCGTCGAGTTTACGGGAGCATGGCCACCTCAAGCTCGGGCGAGCGGGATTACGGTGACGCTGCACCAAACAACAAAGCTCCCGCATGCCGGCCATGCCCAAACTGCCCGTCGTGCTAGTTTGCCGCAACAATTCCCCTTGTGTCGTCGGGGCTGGGCAAGAACTCAGTGTTCACGGTAAGATTTGGGGGCATGACGAATCGGCCGTTCAAGAGCGGCGAGAGCCGCGATCAAAAGAGCCTGCTTCCGCCTCGGATTGAGGATTATGTCGGGCCGGACAATCCGGTTCGTGCGATTGACAGCTACGTCAACGCTCTCGATCTGGCCAAGCTTGGCTTCCGCCACGCCAAGCGGAGGGGATCGGGTGTCGGGCAGCCGCCGTACGATCCGGCGGACCTGCTGAAGCTTTATCTCTATGGTTATCTGAACCAGATCAGATCGTCGCGCCGGCTCGAGCGTGAAGCCGGCCGCAATCTGGAGCTGATCTGGTTGTTGAGGAACCTGAAGCCCGGCTATCGGACGATTGCGAACTTCCGCAAGGAGAACTGGGCTGCCTTGAAGGCGGCGAACCGTAGCTTCGTCCTGTTGCTGCAGGAGATCGGGTTGATCGGCGGGACCCTGGTCGCGGTCGACGGCGCGCTGTTCCACGGCAATGCCAGCAAGGACAGCATCTTCACGCGCGGGAAGCTCGCCAAACAGATCGCCAAGCTCGATGAGGAGATTGAGGCGTACGGCAAGTCTCTCGACACCAACGACGCGGCGGAAGCCAAGCAGCCCGACGACGGCAAGGATGGCAACAAGGATGGCGGCGATGTCGGGGACAAGATCAAGGAGCTGATGGCCAGGCGTGAACGCGCACAGTCCGATCTGGAGAACCTGGACAAGGGCGACAAGGGACAGGTGTCGAAGACCGATTCCGATGCGCGACTGCTGAGCAAGGGCGACCAGACGATCGCAGGCTACAATGTCCAGAGCGTCGTCGACGACAAGCATAAGCTGATCATCGCCAGCGAGGTCGTCAATCGCAGCGATACAGGACACCTTCATATGATGGCGAAGGCGGCCAAGGAGGGCCTCCAGGTCGAGGCGCTGCAGATACTGGCAGATGTCGGCTATTACAACAGCGAGGATATCAAGGCTTGCGAGGATGACGGCGTCACCGCCTATGTCCCGCTGCATCACGGCAATGGCAAGAAGCACGGTCGCTTCACGCGAGGTGACTTCACCTACAATTCCGCGACCGACACCTACCAGTGTCCCGCAGGCCAAGCGCTGCATCCAACAAAGAAGCTCTGGAAGAATACGAGCGGCAGGATGGAACGCCGCTACCTGGCCTCCGTGGCGACTTGCGGCATCTGCCCCCTCAAGGCGTCTTGTCTCTCTGCGAAGGAAAAAAGCCGCCGCGTCTCTCGATGGGAGCACGAAGAGGTGCTGGATCGTCACCGCCAGAGGATGGCGAGCGAACAGGCCGGCCAATTGATGCGCCGCCGCTCGGCCATCGTCGAGCACCCGTTCGGCACGCTCAAGTGCCGCGCCGGCTATCAGCACTTCCTTGTCCGCGGCTTCGACAAGGTTCGCGGGGAATGGAGCCTCATGGCGCTCTGCTACAATCTCACCCGCGCCCTCAACATTCTCGGCTTCGACGACTTCCTCGCCCGCATCGCCGAATGGGCTCTTGCAGCTCTACATGCCACTTCCGGCGAAGCGAGGGGCGCATGGGAGGCGGTTTCGCTTGCCCTGATCCGATTCTGGACCATGATGCAGTCATGGCTCGAAATTGCACCGCGCCGAGCCCTCTCACCCCCCTAATTCGGATTCTTGCCCAGCCTCGTCGGGCAAATCACCTGCACATTTCCGGCCGTCCCGTGCTCATCGAAAGAGGGGCGTTCGCGAGTCGTCACGAGCGTTGGGTGTGGGATGCGGTGGCCGGGTCGGAGTTGCAGCGCGCATTCGCGAGCGGACGAACAACTTCGATACGGACGGTGAAGTCGCGTGGTCCTGGCCTCCCGATGCTGAGGTCAAGCTCGCTGATGTGCGTCAGTGCATCGCGGGTGATGGGGGCAACAAAGCCCGGTCCCCAGGGAGAGCGCGTATAAATCGTAAGCCCATCGCGCAGGGAGGGCCGGGTGTGTTCGGCCAGACCTGTGGTACCTGCCGCCTGCATTTTTTTCCGCAGGCGGGCCACGGGCGCGGCCAGCGCCCGGCCTTCCCTGCGCCCTCGATTTTCCGGAGAGGGCGGTGCTGCAGCAGAGCTCGGACGCAAATTGCGCCGCGAGGCCGATGACGCGCATCTGTGCGTGGCCTGCGGTCCCGAGGCGTCGCCGAAGATCATGTCGGGGAAGAATGCCCTGGTGCTGCCGGACAGGATTGAACTGTCGACCTCTCCCTTACCAAGGGAGTGCTCTACCACTGAGCTACGGCAGCAAAGGGACTAGCGGGGACCGGCCCGAAGGCCGCGACCGAACGCGGGCGGTTCTTGCCACAAGGTCCCCGCCTGCGCAAGCGCGGCTCGTCCGGTTTTCGGGGAAAGACGTCAGCGTGATGCATCGAAAGGGAGCGAAAGACCTCCGAAATCGGACCGAAATCACCCGTTCACGGTGGATTCTCGCGGTTGGCCGCCCTTGGCGTCCCCAATGCCCGGGTCGCGCCGGCAACTCCCCATCCGGGCAGGCGACGGCCGGTCGGGCGGAACCTAGCGTCTGCGTCGCCAACGCCTCTTGGCTTTCGCATCTGGGGCCCCAATTGTGCCTCTGGTATCGGGTGACCGGGGGAAGGGGATGACGGATAAGACCGGGAAGGCGGCGCCGAAGGGCGCGCGCGAGGAGCGGCTGAAGCAGGCGCTGCGCGAGAACCTGAAGCGGCGCAAGGCGCAGAGCCGCGAGCGCAGCCAGGCGGTGACGGCCGAGGAGGGCGGCGTGGACGAGGCCGCTGCCGACGGCCCGGACGATTCGAAGCGTTGAGCAGATTGCAAGCGGGGTGGGCGTGATGGCAGCGGATGAAGGGATGACGGTGGAGGCAGGGGCACAGCGGGCGGAGCTGGCGAAGACGCTGCCCCGCTTTGAGCAGACCTTTCCAGAGCTGACGCCCCAGGAGATCGCGCGTCTGCGCGGCTTCGGCGAGATCCAGACCTATCGCGACGGCGAGCTGCTGTTCGAGACCGGCAAGCCCGGCCCCGGCATGTTCGTGATTCTCAAAGGCCATGTCGCGATCACCCAGCGTGACGGCCTCGGTCACGTCACGCCGGTGATCGACCAGGGGCCAGGGCAGTTTTTGGCCGAGATCGCCCAGCTCTCCGGCCGCGTCGCGCTGGTCGACGGCCATGCCGAGGGCGACGTCGAGGTCATCCTGATTCGTCCCGAACGGCTGCGCGCGCTGCTGATCGCCGAGGCCGAGCTCGGCGAGCGCATCATGCGGGCGCTGATCCTGCGCCGGGTCAACCTGATCCAGGGCGGCGCCGGCGGCCCGGTCATGATCGGCCCGCCGCAATCGGCTGCGATCGCGCGGCTGCAGAGCTTTCTTACCCGCAACGGCTTTCCGCACCATCTGCTCGATCCCGCTGATGATCACGACGCGGCCGATCTGATCGCGCGCTATTCACCGACGCCCGCCGAGCTGCCGCTGGTGGTGGTGTCCGACGGCAGCGTGCTGCGCAATCCCAGCGAGACCGAGCTGGCGCGTGCCGTGGGGATGATCGGCGGTCCGCGCGGCGAGAAGATCTACGATGTCGCGGTCGTCGGCTGCGGGCCGGCGGGCCTGGCCACCGCGGTGTATGGCGCCTCCGAAGGTCTGTCGGTGGCGGTGTTGGACTCGCGTGCGTTCGGCGGCCAAGCCGGCGCCAGCGCCCGCATCGAGAACTATTTCGGCTTCCCGACCGGCATCACCGGTCTCGCGCTGACCGCGCGCGCCTTCAACCAGGCGCAGAAGTTCGGCGCCGAGATCATGATCCCGGTGGCGGTCAATGCGCTCGACTGCGAGCGCAAGGCCGGCGCCTTCGTGCTGGCGCTCGAGGGCGGCGACGAGGTGCGGGCGCGCTCGGTGGTGGTTGCCAGCGGTGCGCGCTATCGCCGGCCTGATCTCGACCGGCTCAAGGAGTTTGAGGGCCGCGGCGTGTGGTACTGGGCCTCGCCGATCGAGGCGCGGCTGTGCGCGGGACAGGAGGTTGCGCTGGTCGGCGGCGGCAACTCCGCCGGCCAGGCCGCGGTGTTTGTGTCGGGGCACGTCAAGAAGGTGCGGATGATCATCCGCGGCGGCGGGCTTGCCGCGTCGATGTCGCGCTATCTCATCGAGCGCATCGAGGCGACGCCGAACATCGAGCTGTTGTTCAACACCGAGGTCGTCGCGCTCGATGGCGGGGCCGACACGGGGCTCGAACGCATCACCCTGAAGAGCCGGCTGTCCGGCGAAGAGACGCCCGCTGACATCAGCAATCTCTTTCTGTTCGTCGGCGCCGATCCCGCCACCGGCTGGCTCGACGGCTGCGGCATCACGCTCGACCGCGCCGGCTTCGTCGTCACCGGCGCGCAGTCGGAGCAGAATGCCGGGCGGATGGTGTCGCCGCTCGAGACCTCGGTGCCCGGCGTCTATGCGGTCGGCGACGTCCGCTCCGGCTCGGTCAAGCGCGTCGGCGGTGCGATCGGCGAGGGGGCCCAGGTCGTCGCCGCGCTGCACGGGTTTCTGGCCGATGCGCTGGTCCCACCGGTCTGATTCGCGCGTTCCCGCCGCGGCGGGCCGCACCGTCAGGGGATGAATTCCCCGGCGATGCGACCTGCCGTTGCGAACCCATCAAATCGCCGTAATGTCGGTCCTGTTGCGCCGACCTTAGCCCAATTTCCCGGCCAGCCCCACAGGACCAGCATGGATCGCATTCGCATCGTCGGCGGCAACCCGCTTCGCGGCACCATCCCGATTTCGGGCGCGAAGAACGCCGCCCTGCCGCTGATGATCGCGGGTCTTTTGACGCCGGAGACGCTGATCCTGGACAACGTCCCGCGCCTTGCCGACGTCGCGCAGCTGCAGCGCATTCTCGGCAATCACGGCGTGGACATCATGTCGGTCGGCAAGCGTCCCGGCGATGGCCAGTACCAGGGCCAGACGCTGCAGATCTCGGCGGCCAACATCATCGACACCACGGCGCCGTATGAGCTGGTGTCGCGGATGCGCGCCAGCTTCTGGGTGATCGCGCCGCTGCTGGCGCGCATGCACGAGGCGCGGGTGTCCCTGCCCGGCGGCTGCGCGATCGGCACCCGTCCGGTCGATCTCCTGATCATGGCGCTGGAAAAGCTCGGCGCCAATATCGACATCGACGCCGGCTACGTGGTCGCCAAAGCGCCGGGCGGCCTGCGCGGCGGCACGATCGACTTCCCCAAGGTCACCGTCGGCGGCACCCATGTCGCGGTCATGGCCGCGAGCCTCGCCAAGGGCACGACCGTCATCACCAACGCCGCCTGCGAGCCGGAGATCACCGATCTCGCCGACTGCCTCAACAAGATGGGCGCGCGCATCACCGGTGCCGGCACGCCGCGCATCGAGATCGAGGGCGTGGCGTCTCTGCACGGCGCGCGTCACACCGTGCTGCCCGACCGCATCGAGGCCGGCACCTATGCGATCGCCGCGGCGATGACCGGCGGCGATGTCCGGCTCGCCGGCGCGCGGCCGGAGCTGTTGCAGTCCGCGCTCGACGTGCTGATCGAGGCGGGCGCCGAGATCACGAGCGACGCCGAGGGCATCCGCGTCGTCAGAAACGGCCACGGCATCCGCCCGGTGCAGGTGACGACCGCGCCGTTCCCCGGCTTTCCGACCGACCTGCAGGCCCAGCTGATGGCGCTGATGGTCTGCGCGCAGGGCGCCTCGGCGATCACCGAGACCATCTTCGAGAACCGTTTCATGCATGTGCAGGAACTCGCGCGGTTCGGCGCGCGGATCAGTCTCGATGGCGAGACCGCTCGGATCGAGGGCACCTCGAGCTTGCGTGGCGCGCCTGTGATGGCGACCGATCTGCGCGCCTCGGTGTCGCTGGTGATTGCCGGGCTTGCCGCGGAAGGCGAAACCATGATCAATCGCGTCTATCATCTCGATCGCGGCTTCGAGCGGCTGGAGGACAAGCTGAAGGCCTGCGGCGCCACGATCGAGCGCATCCGCGAGTGAGGGCGCTGCCAAGAGGATGAGACCGTGACCGACCGGCTCAAACTGATCGCGCTCGATGCCGACGATCTCGCCGTGATCTCGGCCCATGTGCAGGATGCGCGGGTGCAGGCGGCCGACATCATCTGGCGCCAGGCCGAGAAGCGGCTGGTGATCGGCATGAACCGGCTCGACTGGGACCAGGCGCTGCATGGTGAGAGCGAGCCGCGCCGGCTGTTGGCGGCGCTGCGGTTCGATCGGGTGCTGGCCTGCAAGTCGCGGCGGATCGAGGTCGATGCGCCCGATACTGTGCTGGAGCTGATCGGCATCGAATTCCATGCCGGCGCCGAGCCGCCCGCCGGCAGCGCGCTGCTGCTGTTCTCCCATGGCGGCGCATTGCGGCTCGATGTCGAATGTCTGGAATGCGAGCTGACCGATCTTGGCGAGGACGATCTCGGCACCAGCGATATCGATGGCGGTCCGCCGCTGACCCGGTAGGCGCCTGTTCAAAGGGTTGACGGCCCCGCGCTGCCGCGCCATTGAGCAGGGGGTCGGGGGCAGCCACCCCTTCGGAAAGTGCCAGAGATGCCCATTCGCCTGTCCCGCGCCAGCACCGATTTCGACGCCCAGTTTCGGCAGTTTCTCGCCGCCAAGCGCGAGACCTCCGCCGACGTCGAAGCCGCCGCGCGCGCCATCGTCGACGACGTCGCCAAACGCGGCGATGCGGCGCTGCTCGAGGCAACGCGCAAGTTCGACCGGCTGGAGCTCGACGCCTCCTCGTTGCGCGTCAAGCCTGCCGAGATCGAGGCCGCCTTCAAGGCCTGCGATACGGCCACGTTGGACGCGCTGAAATTCGCCCGCGACCGCATCGAAGCCTTTCATCTCAAGCAGCTGCCGCAGGACCAACGCTTCACCGACGCCGCCGGCGTCGAGCTCGGCTGGCGTTGGAGCGCGATCGAATCGGCAGGGCTCTATGTGCCGGGTGGCACTGCGGCCTATCCGTCCTCGGTGCTGATGAACGCCATTCCGGCCAAGGTCGCAGGCGTCGCGCGCCTCGTGATGGTGGTGCCGGCGCCGGACGGCAGGCTCAATCCGCTGGTGCTGGCCGCCGCCCATCTCGGCGGCGTCTCCGAGATCTACCGCGTCGGCGGCGCCCAGGCCGTGGCGGCGCTGGCGCATGGCACGGCGACGATCGCCCCCGTCGCCAAGATCGTCGGCCCGGGCAATGCCTATGTCGCCGCCGCCAAGCGGCTGGTGTTCGGTAAGGTCGGCATCGACATGATCGCCGGCCCCTCCGAGGTGCTTGTCATCGCCGACGACAGCGGCAATGCCGACTGGATCGCGGCCGATCTGCTCGCCCAGGCCGAGCACGACGCCAGCGCGCAGTCGATCCTGATCACCGACAGCCGCCGCCTCGCCGATGACGTCGCCCGCGCCGTCGAGGGCCAGCTCAAGACGCTTCCTCGCGCCGCGATCGCCGGCGCGTCCTGGGCCGATTTCGGCGCCATCATCGAGGTCGACAATCTCGACCAGGCCGTGCCGCTGGCGGATGCCATCGCCGCCGAGCATCTGGAGATCATGACGGCCGATCCCGACGCGTTCGCGGCCAAGGTCCGCAATGCCGGCGCCATCTTCCTCGGTGCGCACACGCCGGAGGCGATCGGCGACTATGTCGGCGGCTCCAATCACGTGCTGCCGACCGCGCGCTCGGCGCGGTTCTCCTCAGGCCTCGGCGTGCTCGACTTCATGAAGCGCACGTCGCTGTTGAAATGCGGCCCCGAGCAGTTGCGCGCGCTGGGGCCAGCGGCGATGACTCTGGGCAAGGCCGAGGGCCTCGACGCCCATTCACGCTCCGTGGGAATACGCCTCAACCTGCCATGACCCAGCACCCGCCAGGCGACGACCGGACCAATCGCATCGTGGCGGTGACGCTCGACGAGGAGTCGATCGGCCGCTCTGGTCCGGACATCGAGCATGAGCGGGCGATTGCGATCTACGACCTCGTCGAGGAGAATCTGTTCGCGCCCGAAGGTGCCGACGGCGCCGGTCCGTTCACCCTGCATCTCGGCATCACCGCCAACCGGCTGATGTTCGACATCCGCCGCGAGGACGGCACGCCTGTCGTGACGCATCTGCTGTCGCTGTCGCCGTTCCGGCGGATCGTGAAGGACTATTTCATGATCTGCGACAGCTACTACCAGGCGATCCGCACCGCGACGCCCGACAAGATCGAGGCCATCGACATGGGCCGCCGCGGCATCCATGACGAGGGCTCGCGCACCCTGCAGGAGCGGCTGAAGGGCAAGGTGCGGGTCGATTTCGAGACCTCGCGCCGGCTGTTCACCCTGATCACCGTGCTGCACTGGAAGGGCGAGGGCCAGTGATGCCGTCCGCGCTGCATCGTCGCCTGCTGCCGGGCCCGGCCACCTTCGCGGCCGAGGGCGCCTAGGCGCATGGCCGAGGTGCCGCCGCGCGCGCGCCAGCCGCAGGCGGTGCTGTTCGCCTGCGGCCAGAACAGCGTGCGCTCGCCGATGGCCGAGAGCCTGCTGCGCCAGATGTATCCGCAGGCGCTCTATGTCCGCTCCGCCGGCGTCAAGAAGGGCGAGCTCGACCCGTTCGCGGTGTCTGTGATGGCCGAGCTCGGCCAGGACATCTCGCAGCACAAGCCGACGACCTTCGAGGAGCTCGAGGACTGGGAGGGGCTGAATTTCGACCTCATCATCACCCTGTCTCCCGAGGCCCATCACAAGGCGCTGGAGCTGACCCGTACCATCGCCGCCGACGTCGAATACTGGCCGACGCCCGATCCGACCGGCGCCGACGGCAACCGCGAGCAGAAGCTCGCCGCCTATCGCGAAGTCTGCGACGGCCTGTTCACGCGGATCCGCAAGCGTTTCGGCAAGCCCGGGCCGGCGGGCTTGTAGGGTCCCGGTTCCTGCACAGGTGTCATCGAACCGAAATACCAACGTCGTCCGCCGCTCAAACTGAGGCCGTAGAGCAGGCCCGTCTCGGACTTGTCGCACGCCTCGCGGGTTGTGGAATGGCAGCCCTTCCGATAGGTTCCGCGCGCCCGCCCCACAGCTTCCGAATCCCCTAGCGAAATCAGCATGCTCGGCCGTCCCAAAATCGTTCTTGCATCCGGTTCGCCCAGGCGTCTGGCGCTGCTCAACCAGGCCGGCATCGAGCCCGACGCGCTGCGCCCGGCCGATGTCGACGAAACGCCGAGGCGCGGCGAGCTGCCGCGCGCCTGCGCCAATCGCCTCGCCCGCGCCAAGGCCGATGCCGCGCTCAAATCCGTCCAGCTCGACGACGAGCTGCGCGGGTCGTTCATCATCTCCGCCGACACGGTGGTCGCGGTCGGCCGCCGCATTCTGCCGAAGGCCAATCTGGTCGACGAGGCCTCGCAGTGCCTGCGGCTGCTGTCGGGCCGCAACCATCGCGTCTACACCGCGATCACCCTGGTGACGCCGAAGGAGGCGTTCCGCCAGCGCCTGGTCGAGACCCGCGTCCGCTTCAAGCGGCTCAGCGAGGACGATATCCAGGCCTATATCGGCTCAGGCGAATGGCGGGGGAAGGCCGGCGGCTACGCCGTGCAGGGCATCGCCGGCTCGTTCGTGGTCAAGATGGTCGGCTCCTACACCAACGTCGTCGGCCTGCCGCTCTACGAGACGACGACGCTGCTCGCCGGCGAGGGTTTCCCGATCCGCTTCGGCTGGCTCAACACGGTCGCCGTCTGACCATTCGCGTGCGGGGGTGCATCCGCGCGTCCAGCCCATTAAATAGCCGCCGATGTCAGACAAATCGCTCCACCGGAGCGCTCCCGCTTCGAAATCCGCCAAGCCCGTCCGCCGCTGCCCGATCTGCAACCGGCCCGCGGCCGAGGCCGTCCGCCCGTTCTGCTCGCCGCGCTGCCGCGACGTCGACCTGCATCGCTGGCTCAGCGGCTCCTATGTCATCCCGGCCGCCGAGGGCGACGAGGACGACGTCGAATAGTGCCGTGTTTTCATCATCTTGCCCCTACGGTGCCGGCCGGTCGGGACGTGCGTCCCGCGCCGCCGCGCAACCGCACAAGGAATGTGAAAACTTGCCCTCAGGGCGGTAGACAGCGCGGTCCGGTCCCACTATAACCCGCCGGCTCGCCGGGCTTTTTTGCCCGCAAGAGACCTGCCCAGGTAGCTCAGTTGGTAGAGCATGCGACTGAAAATCGCAGTGTCGGTGGTTCGATTCCGCCCCTGGGCACCATGTCTCAAATCAGGCTTTGATCTTCCTCGGTTTTTTCCCCCTTTTACTCCCACTTTCTTCAACCGGGCCCAAAAGTGGGAGACTATTGTTCGCGGTTTGATCGAGGGACAGGAGCGGTATCGCGCTCGCGGCGAGACGTTTTTGTTGGCCATCTTGGTATAGTGCGCGGCCTCCTTCATCGTCTGCCATCCGAAGATCGCCATCAGCTGCTTCTCGGCCGCGCCGTTCTCGGCCGCAATGCATGCGCCCGTAAACGTAAGCCAGCCATTCTTGATGTGTTGTCGGCCAAATTTAACGACGTCCGATCTTCGCTGACCGGTGAACAGCAATAGCGCGAGTGCGAGATGCGCCTTGGTGCCGATTGGATGCTTCTTGGCATATTGCAGCACTTCAGCAATCGTCCAAGTGTGGAAGCCCTGCGATCCGGTCTTCATGTACGGCACATCCCGGCCGGATTTCGCTCGGCGCCGGGATGCTCCGCCGCGATTGCATACTTGAAGACTTGGCGCAGCGCCTTGATGCGACCGTTGGCAGCCTCGGGAAATTCCGCTTTGCGATCGCGCAGCGCGCGCACCTTGCTGCTCGGCATCGAGGCGTAGGGCAAGGAACCGATCAAATTCGAATTCTCGTCCGAGACCGGTTCGCTACACAAATTATCGAGAATGCCGCGTCGGGCTGACTTGGTGCTGGTGTCGAGTCTCGTGAACTCCGCCGAGGCGTAGTATTGCTCAATCAGCCATCGCAGCGACCCATTTTTCGCGCGCGTGCCCTGCGGTTGTTCGGTCTCTCTGGGCTCGATCTTGCCATTCAGAGCGGCCTGGTACTCTCCCCCGAATTCGTCGGTACCTGGCACGGCACGAAGACGGATATTGGGTCCTCGATTGTGCTGGAAATACCGGCGCACATTACCGTGTCGATCCATGTCCTCGTATACGTACTTGATACACAGAGTGGTCATTGCGAGTCCATTTAATCACGCGGCAACTTCATCCCATGGATTGGTGCTCTTCGCGCCGGCGAGATCCGCATTCGTGTCGAAGCCGTTCCGGAGCACGGCATGGCGACTATTTGGGACGCCGACGTCCTGATCTGGGCTGCTTCGCAAATCGTTGAAGCTCGCGATGGCGGACTGAAGACGTCCCGTCTGATGGCGGCAACGCCCTACGAAATCCTGACCTTCGTCGGCCGCGGCACCAGACCGCTGATGCCAGCGTGATTTGTTTGCACGACTAACGACTCTCTAGTCGCTCTCAGAGCAAGTCTCTCTCATGAAACCCAGAATTGGCATTTACCTCTCCGAGGGCATGGCTGCGCGGTTGGCAGAAGCGGCCAAAAATCCCCGTGCCACTCGTTCTCTGGTTTCCCGGGGATCGCGTCCCGCTCCCGAACGGCTTGATGGTGATGCTGGGCGCGCTGGGTGCGGTCACGGCGACATTGCCGGCCGACCTGTTGCTGGAGTGGATTGGTTGACGTGAACTATTTGGTCTGCTCGCTGGGCTGACTGTCGCCGGTGCGATCACGATTTATCTGATCGTGCCCGAGAGGACTGCAGTTCCGGGCGGCGCGGTCGCAGCCGGTTTGAAAGAGGTCTATGCCGATCCGCGATTCTGGCGCGTTGCGCCGCTCTCGGCATCCTGCATTGGAACGGCCTGGGCTCTTAAGGGCTCTGGGCGGCGCAGTGGTTCAAGGACGTTGAGGGCCTCGATCGCGCCGGCGTGGTATTTCAGTTGTTTGCGATGGCGGTCGCGCTCAGCCTGGGTGCCATTCTTCTTGGGGGCGGTGCCGATCGGCTGCGAAGGCGCGGTGTTGGACCGGAGGTGCTCCTGGGGCTTGTTGCGGCTGTCTTTATTGCAACTCAGTTCGCATTGATCTGCGCTTGCCCTTGCCGTCATGTTTGCAGTGGGCCGTTGTAGCGGCCGTCGGCGCGGCTACGGTGCTGAGCTTCGCGACTCTGGCCAAGTATTTCCCGAAACAGCTCCCCGGAAGGGCCAACGGCGCGCTGAATCTGTTCCACATTGCCGCGGCCTTCGTTGTGCAATACGCGACCGGCGTTGTACTTCAGTATTGGACACCTCAAGCGGGACACTATCCCGAAATCGCTTATCGGACAGCCTTTGCTCTCAATCTCGCGCTCCAGGTCGTGGCTTGGATCTGGTTCATGTCTCCGCGCGTCAAAGCCGACTCGCGACAAAGGCGCGCGAGCGCCGTGCTCGAATTAGAGACCCGGAAGGCGATAGTCCGATAACCATACGCGACGATGTAGATACGAGACCGGAGCACAAGGAACTCTCCCTGATCACACTGGTGGAGGTGATCAAAATCGTTAGAAGCACAGAGCGCTCGAGGTGCTTCGCCCTATTGCGCAGGGACGTCCCTCTTCGGTCGAGCCGCCCGGGACAGGAGCAGCGCAAGCGGACCCATGAGAATCCCGACGGCCAGCATCATAAAGGCAAGCCACCACCCGCCGGCGCTCTGGGGTCCTCCCGCCGCGTCGAGGGCCACGCCCGTGCCCCAGGCTCCGAGGGCCGACAACCCGAAGCCCACAGTGGAGTGCAGCGCCAACGTGGCTCCCCGATAATTGGGGTCGGCCGCTGCGCTCATTCCCGCGGTCAACGCTCCAGAGTCGGCAGGGACCGTTACGCCGTAGATCAGCAGCAGCAGCACCAGCGCCCAGGCCGGGGCGGTTGCATTGAAGGCGATGATGGTCGCCACGCAGGCGGACGTGATCATCACCGAGATAATCGCACGGTGCCGCCCGAACTTCAGCGCGGCTTCGTTGCCCAAAATGCTGGCGGGCATCGAGATGATTGCAAACAAGAAGCTCACTACGACTGGCGACAGCCATGACGGCGCGTCCTGGTGCGCAACCACGAACGTCCAGAAACCTACCAGCCAGGTACGGATGCCGTAGAGTTCGAAACAGTGGGCGCCGTAGCCGAAAATGTAGCCGAGGGCCTCTCGGTTGGCGAACACCGGCTTGAAGTTCAAAAGACGCCCTGTCTTGGGCTCCGGTCGGCGAGCTTCCATCAGCGCGCACGCCATCACCATTGCAATGGGTCCGATTCCGGTGACCACGAACGCAGCAGGCCAGCCCCATTTGTCCGCCGTCACCTGCGCCACCAGAAAAGAGATACCCACCCCGAACGAGAAGCTCGATGTGTACAGCGTGACCGCACGCGAACTGTCTCCTGCCGGGAGCCGGTCGGTGAGCGCCTTCAGGCCCGGCATGTACGCCCCCGCAAAGCCGAGTCCGGCGATCGACCAGATGATTGTGCCCGACCAGAATCCTTGCGCAAACAAGCCGAAGGCGATGGTCGCAAGTCCGCTCACGACCGATCCGCAGAGGAGCACCAAGCGCGCGTCGATACGGTCCGTCAGCGTCGTCAGTAGGGGCACCGCGAGCATGTAGCCGAAGGCGTAGCCGCTTGCCATCAAGCCGCCTTCGGCGGCACTGAGCCCCCATGCCGGCATCAGGTGTTGAGCCAGATTTGCCGAAAGGGTCACGTGCGGCAGCAGGTTGCCCACCTGTCCGAGACACATCACCGCGATCAGCGGCCGGCCGGTCAAGTTGCGGATGCTCGCCTCCCCTCGATTCTGTGGGCATTCATGCGGTTCGCCCAGGCTGCAGGAGCAACAGCGCGACGAAGGCAGACAGCGATGCGAGAGCGCTGACCCAAAGCGCGACGCTACCGACATGTTCTACCATGAGCCCCATCGCGAGCGGTGCGACGGCTCCCGTTGCCCGTGCCGGAAGCGAAATCATGCCGACCCGTCTCCCGAAGCCGGCGGGTCCGAACAGAGCCAGCGGCAGCGTGCCGCGCGCGATGGTGATGATCCCGTTGCCAGCGCCGTACAGGACCGCATAGGCAGACGCGAACAGAGGACCTCCCAGGATCAGCGTAATGACGCCGATGGGATTCATCAGTGTAGCAAGTCTCGCCGAGAGCAGCGGGTGGAAGCGACCGAGCCAACCCGCTTCGAGAAGCCGGGCACCAACTTGGGCGGGCCCCACCAACGTTCCTGCGAACAACGCGGCAGCCGGTGAGGCACCCAGGGACACCAGCATCGTCGGCAGGATGGCCGAAAACCCCGAGCTGACGAACCCGACGGCGGCGAACATGTAGGCCAGCACCACGATCGCGAACGTTTCGCTTTCACGCGAGGGGAGTTGAGGATGATCCACCGTCCCGGCTTCCTGTCGTAGGGGCGCGGCACGCGGCAAGTAGAGATTGAGAGGAAGCGCCAGGACCAAATGGATCAGCACCCAAGCCTGGCACGCCACTCGCCAGCCGTATTGGGCATCCAGCCACGTCGACAAGGGCCAGCCGACGGTGCTGGCAAACCCGGCGATCAGCGTGATGCCGGTGATGGAGCGTCGCGCCTTGCTGCCGTAGATGCGCGCGAGCGTTGCGAACGCCGCCTCGTAGAGGCCCATTCCCATGCCGATCCCGAGCAGCACCCAGGATACGACCAGGAGTGCTGGCCCCTCTGCGATCGAGAGCACGAACAAGCCGCCCGACAGAACAAGGTTCGAGGCCGCGAGCAGGCCTCGGCCTCCGAACGTGTCGATGGCATGCCCCACCCGTGGCCCCAGAAGTCCCGCGATCACGAGGGCGCCCGAGAGCGCCGCGAAGACATGGGTGGGTGCAAGACCCAAATCCCGCGCGATTGGCGCAGCGAGGATGGCCGGAAGGTAATAGCTCGAGGCCCACGCAATGGTTTGCGTGGTGCCGAGTGCAACGACGACCGCGACCGGACCTGCAGCCTGGCCCGCAGGAATTCGATTCATGAGCACCCGCAGCCCGAAGCTCCCGTCTTCTTGGCCGCCTCGTCGGCGCCGCAGCAGGCCGATGCATCCTCCTTGGGAGGGCCGCCGCAGCAGGCCGTCGCGAGCGTGGCCGCCGCGACGCTTCCACGCGTGCAGACACCGGTCTCCGGCAGCACGAGCTCGACCCTCGCCGCGGCGGCCCTGTCGCCCGCAAGGTCGGCCGCGATCGAGCGGACCTGCTCGTAGCCGGTCATCATGAGGAAGGTGGGGGCGCGGCCGTAGGACTTCATGCCGGCCACGTAGAAACCGGGCTCGTCGTGTGCGAGTTCGCGCGCACCATGGGGGCGTACCGTTCCGCAGCTATGCTCGTTCGGATCGATGAGGGGAGCGAGAGCGACGGGCGCCTCGATGGCCGGATCGAGTTTTAGGCGCAGTTCGGACAGGAACGACAGGTCGGGACGGAAGCCCGTCGAGACGATCAGTTCATCGGCGACCACGCTGCGCGCCCCGCAGCACGCGCCGGCCGCGATCCGGAGCCGGCCTTCAGCCTCCGAGATATGCGTGACGCCGAATTCGGCTTCGACCCGGACCTTGCCGGAGGCGACGAGCGCGGCGAAGGCGGCGCCTAGCTCGCCGCGTGCCGCGAGCTTGTCGTTGCGGCCGCCGCCGAACGACTTCGCAGGGTCGGCGCCGCGCAAGAGCCAGACCGGCTCAGTGCCAGGTGCCTTTTCGGCGAGGTGGGCGAGGTCGATGAGCGTACCGACGGCCGAATGGCCGGCGCCGAGGACGGCGACCGCCTTCCCAGCGTATCTGGCTCGCTCGGCGCCGCGGACGTCCGGCATGCCGTAGGTGATCTTGCCCCCGTACTCCCGTTCTCCGAGGGCGGGCAGACCGTTTGCTCCCGCGGGATTGGGAGAGAACCAGGTGCCAGACACGTCGATGACGGCATCAGCCCGCAGCACCTCGGGCCCCTTGCCGTTCTGATAGCGGATCTCGAAAGGAGCGCCCTCGCGACCCTTGGTCTTGGCCTTGTCGAATCCGACCCGGCTGATCGCGGTCACGCGGCTCGAGGTGCGTATCGACTCGCGGAGCGCGGTTTTCGTCGCCAACGGCTCCAGGTAGCGGTCGATGAGCTCGCCGCCGGTGGGGTAGGATTGAGGGTCCGGAGAGTTCCATCCGGTCGGCGCGAGCAGACGCTGCGCGGCTTTGTCCACGTTGTACTCCCAGGGCGAAAAGAGCTGGACATGCTGCCACTGGCGAACGGCATGTGCCGCTTCGGGTCCGGCCTCGAGCACGATCGGCTCCATTCCGCGCTCGAGAACGTGCGCAGCCGCGGCGAGACCTACGGGGCCTGCCCCCACGATCGCCACCTTCTTCTTCTCCGTCATGATCGTCTCCTATCCTTCTAGAATTATCGAATATTGATCGATCAGAAATCAAGCCGCCGGCTTCTTGCTCCGGCACTCCACTTCGTCGGCGCAGCACTCGGCCGCCATGAAGTCGACCAACCCGCGCATGATCTCGTAGTTGGCGTGGCAAACGAGCGTGGTGGATTCGCGGACCTGCGTGATCAGGCCGACGGAGACCAGCGTCTTGATGTGATGCGACAGCGTGGACGCAGGAATCTTGAGCTTTTCCTGGAGCCGGCCGACCGGCAGACCGGCCCTGCCGGCTCTCACGAGGGCCCGATAGATCTGGAGCCTGGTCCGGTTTCCAAGCGCTTCCAGGCGCGCTGCGACGTCTTCGATCTTCATGTAGCAAATATGCGCCGGCGCGCAGGAAGAGTCAACGGTATTTCTAGAAATGTCGAAATAACGCGTGCTCTGGTTCTCTCAGGCATACCAGGCGAAGAAGCGATCGAGAACTTGACGGCCATTCGCCTCGAAGCACCGCCCGTGACTCACGATTATGCGCTCGGGGTCCCAAGACAAGACTCTGTCAATTGCGGCTCGGGCTCTTCTTCGGTGCAACAAGAGTGGCAAGCGCATTCCGAAAAAGATCTGGCCATTGGGATGGTACATTCCCGTGAGGCGCGCAGCCGAGCGCCAGGGCTCGCTAATCTTGTCCAGCTCAAGGTTGATGATCGTATCGGTGAGAATGAGCGTTCTGGACGCCTTGTGAAAGAAGACGATTTCTCCGAAAATGCCTCCTGGGATGGCAGTTTGGTCGATTTCACCTCCCCACGCCGACGGCGGCGTCGACGTAAGCTCATCATCAAACCGCACGTCAGTTCCTCGCGCCCGTGCGCGTCGGCGTGCGCCCGGAGACCCCCACGTAGTGGCATCGGGGAATGCTCGCGACCACTCCCCGATGTGAGCATAGTGAAATTGGTTTGGTGATACGAGATGGCTGATCGAACCGATCGATCGTAGGTGGCGCGCGAGTTCGAGATCGAGCGCGATGGGTGAATGGAGGAATAGTTCACCATTCTGAAGCTGCACGACGGTCATGCGCGTCGAAAACGGCAGTGGCAGCTTCACGCCAGCCATCGTCAGGTACTCGAATGGCCCGTCGACGACCCCGATTCCTGGCGCGAAGGGCTTGTATTCGTTAATCGGGTCGTACAGCGATGGAGTACGCGACATGGCGGTCTGCCGGGTGTTCCGGGCCGCCGATTATAGCCCTCTCGCCTTTCAAGACCTAGAGCCGGCGCAGGTTTAGCGGGGCGGCATCGATTGCACCTCTATCCGGCGGGTTCAGCGTGCACGCTCTGCTCCCGGTGTTGTGGAGTGCGATGGATCGCGTCGAACCAGGCAAGAACGGCCTCGGCCGAACAGGGGAGCTCAGCTCCCAAGCCGCCGTGAAACTGGCGCCAGCGTTCCACGTAGGGCTCCCGCACCGCTGTCAGGAGCGGGGTTCCCGCGCAGACGACGTCCGCGCAGGAAGCGAGCAGCCCGTGTCCTGCGGCCTCGGCTCTGCCAAACCGACTGATGACGACGAGATCCACTGCATCCCTGATCGCGGATTCTATGCAATGCGCCATCGAGAGCAGGACCTGTTCGTCCAGCTTGCAGCCGCGAGACTCGCTTCCGCGATCCTGGGTGATCCTCGCCCGCTCCCCGGTGCGAAGGTCCAACAGGTCGAGCATCCGGCATTTTGCCGAGCCCGGCACCATGTTGACCTCGGCTGACCGGCAGCGACATGACCGAGATCAACACACTTGAATCGGGGCCGGGCGGCTCCCGCCGCCCGGTCCCGGTTCTCTACGCCTTGTAGTGGGGCGACTTGAACGATAGCCGTTTCGTCGTCTCGGGAGCCGAAGCGATCTTGCGGATGTCCGCCCACGTCTGCTTGTAGTTGGGAATGATGAGCTCGTTCACTCCGGCGTTGACGACGTTGCCCTGCACGCCGGTCGGGAACGCAAAGAGCATAAACGTCTGCTTTGGCTTCGCCGACGGCGTTGGCTGGACCATCGCTTGGGTCGAACCGGCATCATTATAGACCTCGACCAGATCGCCTTCGCCCAGGCCGAGCTCCTTCATGTCGTTCGGGTTCATCTCGATGAAGGGGTACGGCGTCCGGTCCATGACGAAGTCGTTCTGGGCATCCATGA
>NZ_JAUHJM010000018.1:0-86902 GCF_032381235.1 Bradyrhizobium sp. SZCCHNR1053 | reverse complement strand
ATCCTCCGAGGGCCGGATGGTTCGGAAATCCAATCCTAACCCTTCTTGACCACCCGCCGCCCCATAGGATCTGTGGTACCTGCCGCCTGCATTTTTTTCTGCAGGCGGGCCGCAGGCCTCAGCCGAGGCCTGGCCTTCCCTGCGCCCTCTATTTGCAGAGGGCGGATGAATGGGCAAAGCTCGGACGCGGGATGCGTCGCGAGAACGATGACGTGCGGCGTGAGTACAGGATCCATCGTATTGCACGTCGTCCGCTGGCGCGTTGTCGGAAGCTTGCCGGGACGACAGCGGGCCAAACATCGGCAGGCGAGGCGAGCCGCAAGGACAAGGTATTGAACGTCGAGAGCAGCACAAGAGACAGCGAGCGGACGACTGGGGGCAGTCGAACTGCATGCCTTCTCAGCTAATTCAACACCCGCTTGCCGTCGGGGCTGTCGAGCGAGAAGGCCGGCACGGCGATGTCGAAGTGCTCACCGCTCTCGCTCTCCATCTGGTACGAGCCGGCCATGAAGCCGGACGCGGTGGTGAGCGGGACGCCGGAGGTGTATTCGAAGCGCTCGCCCGGCGCGAGCACCGGCTGCTCGCCGACCACGCCCTCGCCGCGGACCTCCTGCTGCCGGCCGATCCCATCGGTGATGATCCAGTGCCGGCTGCGCAGCCGCACCGTCTCCTCCCCGCTGTTGGTGATGACGACGGTATAGGACCAGAACCAGCGGCCGTCGGCCACCGACGACTTCTCAGGCAGGAAGTTCGGTTCGACGGTCACTTCGATGTGGCGAGTCACGGCGCGATACATGGTGGCATTGTAGCGGAAACCAGCGCCGGAACCAATCGGGACGCCATCGTGCTTTCAACACAGTTCCGCATTATGGCACCAGAATCGCGGACTCTGTCGCCCGTATGCGCGATCCGTTCCTTGGGCTCGGATCGGGCGCGGCCGGCAGCACCCTGGCGGTGATCGCCCTGTCCTGCGTCGTGCGATCGCCACCAGCCGTCCGCCAAGGTCGAAAAACTGGGCACGGCCCAGCTGATAAGTCCTTCATCGCTTGCGCGAAAACTGCGCAGCCCTACATTTCCCCTGCCGGGCCTCGAGGGCTGGCAGCTTTGACGCGGTGCCTGATGACGTCGATTGTCGATCGCCTTGCCGGACCGTCCGCCCCCGCAGCCAGCGCCGCACCCGCGCCGGCTACGGAGACTGCCGCTGCGGCGAGCGCGGCTGCACCTGCGGTTGCATCTGCATCTGCCGTCGCGGCTGCGCCGGCCGTCAGCGCTGCACCCGCCACCACCGCCGTCCCTGCGATCACCTTCCCGGCGGTCGGCGAGCGCGAACTGCGGCTCGACCTGTTTCGCGGGCTGGCGCTATGGCTGATCTTCATCGACCATCTGCCGCCGAACCTGCTGACCTGGTTCACGCTCCGCAACTACGGCTTCTCCGACGCCACCGAGATCTTCATCTTCATCTCAGGCTACACGGCGGCGTTCGTCTACGGCCGGGCGATGCAGGATGCCGGTTTCATCGTCGCAACCGCGCGCATCCTGCGCCGCGTCTGGCAGATCTACGTCGCCCACGTCTTTCTGTTCACGATCTTCCTCGCCGAGATCTCCTACGTCGCGACCAGCTTCGAGAACCCGCTCTACACCGAAGAGATGGGAATCATGGATTTTCTCAAGCAGCCGGACGTGACCATCGTGCAGGCGCTGATCCTGCGCTTCCGCCCCGTCAATATGGACGTGCTGCCGCTCTACATCGTGCTGATGTTGTTCCTGCCGTTGATCCTGTGGCTGATGCGTTGGCGGCCCGACGTGACGCTCGGCCTATCCGTCATTCTCTATGCCGTGACCTGGGAGCTCGATCTCTATCTGACGGCCTATCCCAACGGCTTCTGGGCCTTCAATCCGTTCGCCTGGCAATTGCTGTTCGTGTTCGGCGCCTGGTGCGCGCTCGGCGGCGCGCGGCGCATGTCGCGCATCATCAACTCGCCGATCACGCTCGGGCTCTGCGTCGCCTATCTGGTCGCGGCCTTCTGTGTGACCCTGACCTGGTACATTCCGCAGCTCGGCCATCTGATGCCGCGCCGAATCGAGCAGTGGATGTATCCGATCGACAAGACCGACCTTGACGTGTTGCGTTTCGCGCATTTTCTCGCACTCGCAGCACTCACCGTGCACTATTTGCGCAAGGATTGGCCGCTCTTGAAGTCGCCGTGGCTGCGTCCGCTGATTGTCTGTGGGCAACACTCGCTCGAGATCTTCTGTCTCGGCGTGTTTCTGGCGTTTGCGGGCCACTTCGTCCTTGCCGAAGTGTCCGGCGGCGCCATGATGCACGCGGTGATCAGCCTTTGCGGCATCCTCATCATGTGGGGGGTGGCGTCGTTGATTTCGTGGTACAAGCGTGAGGCCGATAAGGGCGCGACGCGAAAAGGTGCGCGCAGCAACGCCGATCTGGCGGGAGGGGGCTGATGAAGTCCGTCTCGTGGTTAAGGTTTGGTATCGCAGTGCTGGCTGTTTCGCTGGCGGCCTCTGCGCGCGCGGAAGAGGCGCCGCAGAACTGCGAGGTGCCGGCCTACCTGCTGACCACCGAGAGCCCGCTTCCGAAGGTTGCAGACGCCGTCAAGAACGGCCGCACGCTGGATATTCTCGTCGTCGGAAGCAGGTCATCCTCCATTGTCAGCACCTCCGACGCCAATGCCTACCCCGCCCGTCTGCAGGCTGCGTTGAAGGACAAGCTGCCAACCGTCGCCGTCAATCTCAGCATCGAGCTGCAGCCCAAGAAGACGGCCGAGGAGGTCGCGGGCAATCTCGTTAAACTGGTGGAAGGAAAAAGGCCTAATTTGGTCATCTGGCAGACCGGCACGGTCGACGCCATGCGGTCGATCGATCCTGATGAGTTCCGGCAGGCGGTCGACGACGGTGTGGCGACGCTGCAGAAGGCGGGAGCTGACGTCGTCTTGATGAACCTGCAATACAGTCCGCGGACGGAGACATTGATCTCCGTGCCGCCCTATGTCGACAACATGCGTGTGGTGGCGCAGCACCGGGACATTCCGCTGTTCGATCGGTTTGCCATCATGCGGCAATGGAACGAGCAGGGCGATTTCGACCTGTTCAATCCGACGCACGGAGTCGAGCTGGCCAAGCAGGTTCATGACTGCCTCGGCCGGGCGCTGTCGAAGTTCATCATCGACGCGGCGCATATCGGGCCGGCGCAGCAGAACTAGGGTTATGTCGTTCATGACGTCGAATGAGTGTCACCGCGTCTCCGGGACATGGGAGAAGCTTTCGGCCGTTGCGGTCATTGCCATCGCCCTCGCGCTGAGCCCGCAGAAGCTACGGGCGCAGAGCGCAGCGCCGGCTGCGCCCGCCGCGCTTTCCGATGTGGAGAGCTCCGATCCAAAGGCTCCGCTGATCAGCGGGCGACCGAGCATCGGTCACGTCACGGTGGCGCAGGCGAGCGATCAGGTGCCCGGGCCGATCGCCGTGGCGCGCCCGGCGACCACAACCTCGCCGCCTGCGGCGACGACCGCGCCGGCCATGACCGATGCACAGCCGCCGGCTGCAGCCGGGCAGGCCGTCGTGGCGGCGCCGCCGTCGCGCAGCATCACCGAGCGGGCGATCGACAAGGTCAAGCAGGTCGCGAAGTCGGCCACCGACATCTTCAACCGCGTGCCGTGCCTGACGCCGAAGGGCGTCGCCAAGAAGAATTTCATTTCGCTGCCGCACGTCGCCAACAAGCTCGCCTCCGGCCTGCCGGTCGTCATCGTCGCCTTCGGCTCGTCGTCGACGCAGGGCTATGGCGCGAGCGCGCCGGACTACACCTATCCGAATCGGCTCGCCGCGCAGCTGCGCCGGCAATATCCGATGGTCGACATCAGCGTCATCAATGCCGGCGTCGGCGGCGAGGATGCGCCGGAGATGATGAAGCGGCTGGAGACGTCGGTGATCGACCGGCATCCGGATCTCGTGATCTGGCAGGTCGGCACCAATGCGGTGCTGCGCGATCTCGATCCCGCCGAGACCGCCAAGCTGGTCGATGACGGCGTCGCCAAGATCCAGGCGGCGGCCTCCGATGTCGTGCTGGTCGACCTGCAATATTCGCCGCGCGTCAACGAGCGCTCGGAGAACGCCAGCCGCATGAACAAGCTGCTCGGGCGTATCGCCGAGCTGCATCACGCCGGCATCTTCCCCCGCTTCGAGGTGATGCGCGACTGGCACGAGCGGCAGGCGATCCCGATCAACGAGTTCGTGATCTCGGACGGTCTGCACATGAGCGATTGGGGCTACGCCTGCTTCGCCCAGCTGCTCGGCGACGACATCATCCGCTCGGTCGGCCAGGTCAAGCTCGGCATCAACACGCCGGCCAACGTGCTGACCTATCGGCCGATGTGAGAGTGGCGAGTAGGGAATAGCGAGTAGCGAGTAGCGAGTAGCGAATAGGATGCAATCGGTACGCCCTATTCGCCATTCTCTATGCGGCCATTCGCTACGCGGCCCTCAGGGCCGCATCCAGATCCTCGATCAGATCGTCGGCATGCTCGAGCCCGGCGGAGAAGCGGATGAAGCCCTCGCTGATGCCGAGCTCGGCGCGCGCCTCCGGCGTCAGCCGCTGGTGCGTCGTCGTCGCCGGATGCGTGACCAGCGTCTTGGCGTCGCCGAGATTGTTGGAGATGCGCGCGAGCTTCAAGCCGTTGAGCGTGCGGAAGGCGCCGGCCTTGCCGCCCTTCACCTCGAAGCCGACCAGCGTCGAGCCGGCGCGCATCTGCTTGCGCACGGTCGCCGCCTGCGGATGGTCCTCGCGACCGGGATAGATCAGCCGCGAGATCTTCGGATGCGCCGCGAGAAAGTCGGCCACCTTCGCCGCCGTCTCAGTCTGCGCGCGCACGCGCACCGCCAAGGTCTCCAGGCCCTTGAGCAGAACCCAGGCGTTGAACGGCGAGATCGACGGACCGGTCTGGCGCATGAAATTGTGGATGTGCTCGGCGATGAACGCCTCCGACGACAGGATCACGCCGCCGAGGCAGCGGCCCTGGCCATCGATGTGCTTGGTCGCGGAGTACACCACGACGTCGGCGCCGAGCGCGAGCGGGCTCTGCCAGATCGGGGTCGCGAACACGTTGTCGACGATCAGCCGCGCGCCATGGGCGTGCGCGATCGCGGCGATCGCGGGAATGTCCATCACGTCGAGCGTCGGATTGGTCGGGCTCTCCAGGAAGAACGACTTGGTGTTCGGCCTGACCGCCTTCTGCCATTGGTCGAGGTCGAGCCCATCGACCAGGGTCGATTCGATGCCGTAGCGCGGCAAGAGATCTTCGACGACGTAGCGGCACGAGCCGAACAGCGCCTTGGCGGCGACGACGTGATCGCCGGCACGGAGGGGAGCGAGGATTGCCGTGGTGACCGCAGCCATGCCGGTCGCGGCCGAGCGGCAGGCCTCGGCGCCCTCGAGCTCGATCATGCGGCGCTCGAACATCGCCGTGGTCGGGTTGGAGAAGCGCGAATAGATGAAGCCGGGGTCCTCGCCCTTGAAGCGCGCCTCGCACTCCTCGGCGGTGGCGTAGACGAAGCCTTGCGTCAGATAGAGCGCCTCGGCGGTCTCGCCGAATTCGGAACGCAAGGTGCCGGAATGCACCAGACGGGTTTCAGGACGATAGCGGGCGAACGACGCCGGGGCCTTCGCGGGGGACTTCGACATGTGACCTCCATCGTGACCACCGCCTCCAGCGATGGGCACAAAAAAACCGGCCTGGGAAAACTCCTCACGGCCGGGATCACAATCGTCCCCGGCCTGTTTAGCGACTTATTTAACGTGGCTGCAAGCCGGCCGGCTCAAATCACCACGGGATAAGTCGTGCTCATAGTCGCAACCGGCCTTTCCGTCAAGCCAGCCATCGGATAACCGGTAAAAAGACCCTATATAGGCTCGATAAGCCGCCGTTCCGGCGCCTGCAAAGGATCAGGTCTTGCCGTTTTCGCTCAGCCCCGACGCCCACGGCATCCTCCCCGATCGCATGATCGTGGCGATGGCGGAGGCTGGCCTGATCATCCCCGCATACGATTTTGTCGAAAGCCAGATCCAGCCGGCGAGCCTGGACCTGCGGCTCGGCGACATCGCCTATCGCGTGCGGGCAAGCTTTCTGCCCGGGCCGGGCGCGACGGTCGCCGAGCGTATCGACGAGTTGAAGCTGCACGAATTCGCGCTCGCCGACGGCGCAGTGCTGGAGACCAACTGCGTCTACATCGTGCCGCTCTTGGAGAGTCTCGCGCTGCCGAAGGACATCGTCGCGGCCGCCAATCCGAAGAGCTCGACCGGGCGGCTCGACGTGTTCACCCGCGTGATCGCCGACGGCACGCGACGATTCGACATGATCGGAGCCGGCTATCACGGTCCGCTCTACGCCGAGATCAGCCCGAAGACGTTTCCCGTTTTGCTGCGCGAAGGCTCGCGCCTGTCCCAGGTCCGCTTCCGCTACCGCGACGCGGTTCTGTCGGAGGACGAACTGATCGCGCTGCATCAGGCCGAGCGGCTGGTGGATCGCGATGATGCGGATCTCGTCGGTGGCGTCGCTCTTTCCGTCGACCTGTCCGGCAGCAATGCCAACGGCTATGTGGGCTATCGCGCCAAGCGTCATACCGGCGTCGTCGACGTCGACCGCCGCGCCGGCTATGCTGTGGAGGAGTTCTGGGAGCCGATCAAGGCGCGCCCCGACGGCAGCCTCATTCTCGATCCCGGCGAGTTCTACATCCTGGCTTCGAAGGAGGCCGTGCAGGTGCCGCCGGACTACGCCGCCGAGATGGTGCCGTTCGATCCGCTCGTGGGCGAATTCCGTGTCCACTATGCCGGCTTCTTCGATCCCGGCTTCGGCTATGCCGGCGCCGGCGGGCAGGGCTCGCGCGCGGTGCTCGAGGTGCGCTCGCGCGAGGTGCCGTTCATCCTCGAGCACGGTCAGATCGTCGGCCGCCTCGTCTATGAGAAGATGCTGGCCCGGCCGAACGCGATGTATGGCAGCCGCATCGGCTCCAACTACCAGGCCCAGGGCCTGAAGCTCTCCAAGCACTTCCGCCTCTAGGCCCGGCTGCGCGCTGACCGCGCACCCCCAATGCGCCCGCTGCACGGGGCGCGGCCCGGCGGTGTGCTAGGAGGAACGACAAAGGTCCCGCCAGATGGCGCGGCCAAACGGGGAGCGAGCATGTCCGAGATCGGCTTGGCCGACAGTCCGGTCGGCGAGGGGCGTACGTTGCCGCCCATCGCGAAGCCGGTTCGGAATGCGCTCGTCGACGGACCCATTCTGCGCACCCTGCTGTCGCTGGCCTGGCCCAACATCATCGCGAACACGGCAGGCACCTGCGTCGTCATCGCCGAGACCTCCTATATCGGCCGGCTCGGTATCGAGGCGCTGGCGGCGATGGCACTGGTGTTCCCGCTGGTGATCCTGACCATGACGATGTCCGGCGGCGCCATGGGCGGCGGCGTGGCCTCGGCGATCGCGCGGGCGCTCGGCGCCGGCGACACCGAACGGGCCTCGACCCTCGCCACGCACGCGCTGCTGATTGCGCTGTTGTTCGGCGCGACCTTCATGGTCGGCATGCTGGTGTTCGGTCCCGCTTTGCTGGAGGTGCTCGGCGGCCGCGGCGCGGTGCTGAGCCATGCCACGGCCTATCTGCAGATCTTCTTCGGCGGCGCCATCCTGCCCTGGCTGATGAACTCGATGGCCGGCATCCTGCGCGGCACCGGCAACATGAAGCTGCCGTCGTTCATGATCCTCAGTTCGGCGCTGCTGCAGATCGTATTGGGCGGCACGCTCAGCCTGGTCCTCGGGCTCGGCATGCGCGGCGTCGCCGCCGGCGCGCTGCTGGCCTTCTGCGTCAGCATCTCGGTGATGGGCTGGTACCTGTTCTCCGGCCGCGCGCGCGTGCGGCCGAAGCTGCGGGGCCTGAAGATCAGCCGCGCGATGTTCGCCGACATCCTCAAGGTCGGCGCCATCGCCTGCTTCTCGCCGCTGCAATCCGTGCTGTCGATCGCGATCTTCACGCACATGCTGGCATCGTTCGGCACCGCCGTGCTGGCCGGCTACGGCATCGGCGCACGGCTCGAATTCATGGTGACCACTGTCGCGTTCTCCGTCGGCATGGCCTCGGTGCCGATGGTCGGCATGGCGATCGGTGCGGAAAGAATCGCGCGTGCCCGCCGGATCGCCTGGACGGCGGGGCTGGTCTCTTTCGCGTCGGTGGGTGCGCTGTCGACGCTGATCGCGATCGTCCCGCAATTGTGGGTCGACATCTTCACCCAGGACGAGAGCGCGCGCAGCGCCGGCCGGCACTATCTTCAGGTCGCAGCGCCGATGTATGCCTTCATCGGCCTGGCGATCTCGATGTATTTCTCCTCGCAGGGCGCCGCCAGGGTGCTCGGTCCGGTGCTGGCGCAGACGGTGCGGCTCGTCTTCATCGCTGCGGGTGGCAGCTATCTGCTGAGCCGTGCCGCGACCGAGGGTGACTTCTTCATGCTGGCGGCGTCCTCGATGGTCCTGCTCGGGGTGCTGACGCTCGCCAGCGTCATGCTCACCCGCTGGGGTCCGAAGCCGGCCGCGGTGCTGGAGCTGCGCCCGGCCGTGCTGGCGGTCGAGCTCGGGTCGGGTTCACAGATCCCGCCGTCTCCACGTGTCGGCTGAACGGCTGCGCGGCTCGTCTAGGGACGCAGCCTGCCCAGGGCGTCCTGCATCGCGCGCGCGCCGAACTCCATCTGCTGCTCGATATAGGGCGCGATGGCGTCTGGCAGCACGTCGGTGATCCAGAGCATCCGGCAGCGCTGCTCGCCGTCGGGGATGATCTGCGCGGATGCATTGTGATGCGTCACGCGTTCGCTCTCGATCGTGTAGACCAGACGCTGCTGCGCCTCGTCGCAACTGACGAGGCGTTCGCGCACCACATTGCCGTTGGCGAAGGTCACGATTCGGACGTCGCCGTCGAGCTGGCAATCGACGACGAAGCCGGGCGCCAGCCGGGTATGAACGGCGCCGAAGTCGTGCACGGCGTCCCAGACGGCGGCCGCGGAGGCTGCGATCGGGATGTCCTTCTGAATCGATGCCATGGCCGGGGACCTCACGGACACACGGCTTCGATGTTGTTGCCGTCGGGATCGATCAGGAAGGCGGCGTAGTAGGTCGGACTGTAGTCCGCGCGCGGCCCGGCGCCGCCATTGTCGCTGCCGCCGGCCTTCAGCCCCTCGCTGTGGAATCTGGCGACCGCCGCGTGGTCCCGGGCGCGGAACGCGATATGGGCGGCGCCTTTGCTGGCGCCCTTGTCGAGATACAGCCACAGCGCCGGCTCCCCCTTCGGGCCGATGCCCGCCGACGCCTCGTCCTTGGAGCAGAGGATGTGGCCGAGCGGCGCCAGCGCCGCTGTGTAGAAGCGGACGCTGGCGTCCAGATTGCCGACCTTGAGGCCGATATGATCGTACATCGATGATCTCCATGCTTCGCGTGCGGCTGCCGCACGCGCTGGGATCATCCAATCAATGGCGGCTCAGATGGTCTTGGAGAATCTTGCGCTCGCCGCGCGACGCCTTGCGAAACTTCGCCGGCGACACGCCGGCAGCGCGCGCGAAGGTGCGGGTGAAATTCGACAGATCGGCAAAACCCGAATCGTAGGCGATGGTGGTGACCGGCGTATCCTCCTCGCTGAGACGCCGCGCGGCGTGCCGCAAGCGGGAGCGGATCAGATATTGATGCGGCGTCACGCCGATCGTGGCCGCGAACAGCCGCAGGAAATGGAACGGGCTGACGCCGGCCTCACCAGCCGCAGCCGCCAGATCGATGTCGCGCGCCGCATTGTCGTCGATCCACAATGCGCTCTCGACCGCGCGCCGGCGATCACGAAGGCTTGGCGTCGCCGCCCGTTCCTGCTGGCCCGTGGCGGTCGCGACGAAGCGGCTGGCGATGATCTGGCCAACCTCGTCCAGACCGAGGTCCTGCTCGCGCGCGGCGACGGCCTCCGCGAGCTCACCGAGGACCATGAGCTCCGGCAGCGGCGGCATCGCGCCAACCCGCCAAGCCTGCCTGTTGCCGCCGATCTCGTCGATGAGCGCATGATCGAAGAAGAATGACAGGCATTCGTCGCCGCAGACGTGATCGTGCGTGCACATGAACTCATCGCCGGGATGGCCCACCAGCAGCGAGCCGGTGACCAGCTCGAAGAAGCGGCCGCGGTGCCGACAGCCGAAGCTCCCCTTGCGCACATAGGACAGCGAGTAGCCGGAATACTGCTCGACATAGGGACGCTCGCCCGGAACCGCCGCACAGCGGAACTCGGAGACGGTGACGTCACGGCTTTCGAACAGGATGGTGGCGCTCATCCTGCAAATCTAGCGCATTGCGGATGAAAGAGGAGGGCTGCGTCCGAGATAATATCGCGCGCAGCGAGGCGCCCGCTTACGACGCGCGCGGCCGGTCGACCGCGAGAAACGCGTCGAACAACGTCAGGCCCGCATGAGGCCGTGCGCCTTCGAGCGACAGCAGCCGCCGTTTGGAGATGACGCCGCTGTTGGGCGACGGCTTGTCGAGACCGTTGCCGATGTCGCGCACGCGGTGACAGGGAACGATCAGCACGAGCGCATTCTTGCTCAGCGCCTGCGCGATCGAATTCAGCGCCTTGGGAACGTGCAGTTCGTCTGCGATCGCGTCGGCGCTGCGCGTCTCGCCGCGCGGAATGGCACGAATGCAATCATAGACGCGCTGGTTGAATGGTGTCACGCCGCCGAGATCGAGCACGACATCGGAGAAGTCGACCTCCTGCCCGCGCAGCATGGCGGTGATGCCTTCGATGGCGAGTTCAATATTCGAACACGGGCGCTGCTCCCGCGCTTCGGGAAATTGGCGAAACAGGCGCCGCCGCGTCTCGATTTCCCGTGCTTCCGGCAGTTGTATGCCGGTGATTCCGGCATCGCTCCACGCAATGCCGCAACGGCCGAGGGCCGTATCAAAGATCGTATACCCACGCCCCATGACGCCACCCCAACCCCACGCCACATCATATCATCGTCACGATCGCCCGCATCAACTTTGTTTACAAAGTGTTAACAGCGCGGCGTGACCGGGGCGGGTTTGCCCTGATTTGGGTGATGGTTGTCAAGCGTCCCGTTGCGATCGTTGTCTGCGATCTCTGTCATCGGCATCGCGATCGCGGAATGCGGCGCAGCGCGCAGGCGAGGTGCGATCGACCAGAGGCGCTACGGCTGGCTCACCAATGCAGGCCTATCGCCAGCAAAATCAGGATCATGCGCAAGCCACAGTTCGAGCAGGCTCAGGAAGGTCACGGCGATCCCGATCGTGATGCTGACATGCATCGCCGACGTATGCACGAACCCGAGCAGCCACGGAGCTGCAATCAGCCACAATCCAAGCGCGACCTTCAGCCACTCCTCCCAATCGGCAAACGCCAGGAGGCCGCCGAGCGAGAGCACGACGACGGCAGCCCCCGCCAACGCAGCATCGATCCGGCCGGCGCTGCCGACAAAGCCGAACAGCCAGGGCGCGACGGCCAGGAACAGACCGCAGCCGAGGGTGTAAAGGTCGAGCGCCGACGGGCCCGACATGACGGCGAGGGCTTTCGAGGTTGCGGTCTGAGACGCGGGGATGTGGCTCTGCATGATGTGAGCTCCCAGGACCTTGACGGCGGACCTTGACGGCGCGGCGAAGCAGCGAGGGGCGCCGCCTCCAACGGGCAAAAGCGCGACCGGCCCGATCCGTTCCGGAGCCGGCGGTCGCGGCCGATCACGATCCGGAGATCAGGCCGGTGCAGAACTGTTGCCTCCCCCAACCCTTGGGCCTGGCGGTGTCGCGGCAACAAGCCGCTTGGCGAAACGCATGGTCTCGGCTAAGCATTGGCGAACGCGGGCGTAGTTCAATGGTAGAACGGCAGCTTCCCAAGCTGCATACGAGGGTTCGATTCCCTTCGCCCGCTCCAATGCCGCAATGTCCTGCTGCTACGCTCTGCAAAATCAGCTTCGTACGGTAGCCGATGGCCGCAAAGCTGCCGCGCGTTTTGCATAGATCGCCTCGATCTCCTTCGCGAAGCTCCGCTCGATCGCCGGACGCTTGTTCTTCAACGTCGGCGTGATCAGGCCTTCCTGCACGGTCCACGGCTCCAAGGTCCAATGCACCGCCTTCGGCGTCGCGTAGGACGGATAGGCCTTCGCGGCTCGCGCAATGTGGCGCAGCAGAGAGGCCGCTTCGGCCTCGGTGCCGCGCTGGCCGTGCGCCGCGAGCCTCGCCTGCTGCTCAGCCCAGCCGTTGGCGTTGAGCACGACGATCGCGGTCAGGAACGGCCGGTTCTCGCCGATCACGATGGCCTGCTCGAACAGCGGATCGGTGAGGATCGCGGTCTCCAGATCGGAGGGCGCGATCTTCTCGCCGGTCGAGGTGACGAGGATGTCCTTGATCCGACCGGTGATGGTGATGCGTCCGCCGTCGATGCGGGCCTGGTCGCCGGTGTGCAGCCAGCCGTCGGCTTCCTTGGTGCGGGCTGTCTCCTCCGGCCGGTGCCAATAGCCGAGCATCACATTCGGGCCGCGCACCATCAACTCGTCATTGTCGCCGATGCGCACCTCGATGCCCGGCAGGGCGCGGCCGACGGTGCGAGGGTCGTTGTCGTCAGGCGTGTTGACGCTGACGACGGGCGATGTCTCGGTCATGCCGTAGCCCTGCAGCACCTCGAGCCCGAGCGCCAGGAACAGCCGCACCACCGGCTCGGCGATCGGCGCGCCGCCGCTCACGGCGACGTGCAGCCGTCCGCCGAATCGAGCCAGTATCTTGGCGGCGACCAGGCGTTGCAGCAGCGGCCACGCGATTCGGTCGAACGCTGAAAGTCTGGTTCCGCGCCCATGCTGCGCATCGAAGCGCCGGCCGCCGATCGCGATGGTCAGGTCGAGCAGCGCCCGTTCGAGCGGGTTTGCGATCGCGCGGTGATGCATGATGACCGAGTAGATGCGCTCATAGATGCGCGGCACGGAGATCAGGATGGTCGGACGGACCTCCACCAGATCTTCGGACAGCTGCTTCACCGAGCGCGCATAGGCGACGCAGGCGCCGATGGCGATCGGGTAGTAGTAGCCCGCGGTGCGCTCGAACGTGTGTGACAGCGGCAGGAACGACAGGAATACGTCGTCGGTATCGGCCGCCAGCCGCTGATGAATGGCCTTGAGGTTGGAAACGACGTTGTCGTGCGACAGCATCACACCCTTGGGCCGGCCCGTCGTGCCCGAGGTGTAGACGATGGCGGCGAGGTCGTGCGGCGCGATGGCGATCCGGGTGCCGGGAAGCGTGGCGTTGCCGGCTGCGTTCAACCACGCCTCCAGATCGATGAGGCGCGGATCGCCGGTCGGCTGGGTCGTTCGCCGGTCGGCGCAGACGATCCGTCGCAGGTCGGGCAGGGCCTCGCCGACCGCTGCGATCTCATCCCAGCGTGTTTCCGAATCGACCAGCAGCAGCCGGGCACCGGAATCGGCGAGGATGTAGGCGATGCTGTCGGCATTATCGACGGCATGCATCGGCACCGGCACCAGGCCGAGCGAGAGCGCGGCCTGGTCGATGGCGAGATGTGCGATCCCGTTCGGCATCAGGATGGCGACACGCTCACCCTGGGCGAATCCGTCGGCCGCAAGCGCCCGCCGCCAGCGGTCGACGACGAGATCGATCTCGCGCCAGCAGAAGCTCGCCCATCGGCCGCTTCCTGCGTCGAAATGTCGGTAGGCCTGCTTGTCCGGGCTCCGTTCG
Organism: Bradyrhizobium sp. SZCCHNR1053; assembly: GCF_032381235.1. Classification (NCBI taxonomy): domain Bacteria; kingdom Pseudomonadati; phylum Pseudomonadota; class Alphaproteobacteria; order Hyphomicrobiales; family Nitrobacteraceae; genus Bradyrhizobium; species Bradyrhizobium sp. SZCCHNR1053. The sequence continues at coordinate 73,139 of NZ_JAUHJM010000018.1, read as the reverse complement.
ACGCGCCAGCGCCAGAGTTCGGGCAAGGTGGTGATGGCGGCCAGCGTGCCGGCCGCCATGGCGTGATCATCGATGGGATTTGACTGCTGCACGCCCGTCTCCGGCGATCCTGAACTCGTCGCGAAGCAGAAGCTCTGCAGCGGCGGACCGGATCCGACGTTGACGTAGCGCAATCACCACGAGACAGGTCGTGCGTCTGCGCATGGGAGCCCGGCCATCGCGGCAGGCCGACCGCACTGCGGAAGCCGGGCGGAACGGGACGTCCGTCAGGCGCCCTGCGGGACCTTGTCGAGAAACCCGGTGACGCGCTGGATGCGGCCGTCGGCCAGCTCGACGAAATCCGTGCCCTGGATCGGGGCTTCCGCATCCTCGGGGCCGAGCTCCCAGGAAAAGCGGAGATGATGACCGTGGCCGTCCGCGGAGCCGATCAGGCGAAAGCGGAAGTCGGGAAAGCGCCTCTGCACGCCCGCGACCAGGCCATCCACCCCATCGCGTCCTTCACCGCGCATCAGCGGGTCGACATAGAGCGCATCCGCGGTCCAGTGACGTGCAAGCAATGCACTACGCTGCGCGGCATCGCGTTCGTTCCACAGCGCGATGTAGCTCTCGGCGATCTCGGTCGGGTTGGTCATCGGTGCTCTCCATGTTGTGAACGATGAGGAGCCCATCATCGCGCCCGGCGCGCAGCGAATCGATTACGTCGAACGTCATCTCATCCGGAATGACAGAACTGTAAGTTGCCGCCTGTTTGCGCGAGGACTACTCCACGCGCGGAGGCGGTGCGGGGAATGCGTCTCATGATGTCCGACACTTGGAAGTGGATTGCCGTCGCAATCTGTCTGGTGCTGTTCACGGCGGATACCGTGCTCAAGCCGCAGGACAAGCCCAATCGCATGGTGTTCTTCGAGCTGCATCGCGGCGAGCGCCCGACGATGATCGGCATGATGCGCGACGACCTCGTCAAGCTGCCGGGACGCGGCGCCAGCCGCATCCGCGACGCGCTCGCGCGCGGCGAGACGTTAACGGTCTGGCAATATGAATTAAGAAAGATTGAAGACGGCAGCTATCAGGAGGTGCCGGAGCGGCAGATCCAGCTCAGCGCCGCCGATGCGCCGCTCGTCACGTTTGGAGCGCGGATTCGGCTGCCCGATAATTAGTTAACTTCACGGGGACCGAGGGCGTCGGGAGGCAGATCGTCCTCCCCGCTGCCAGCGCGATATCGGCCGGACCTCGCTCGATCTCGCGATCAGACGGCGCGCTGCTGGGAGTGATCCTGCCGCGCCCGCTTGCGGGGCGGAGCTCGGTACGGTCCAAACTCGTGATTGCATTGGTCGCATCTCCGGACTTCGGCCATGCCAGCCAGGGCTGGCGGGAGCCCGCACCCACGATCGTGATCGCGCGAGCGCCCCTGGGCCGGCGATGAGAGGGGTGAGCGTCCCGCCGCCACTGGGCAGCGGGGCGTGTGTCGCGCGGAAGCTCGGCCACCGGGCTTTTCCGGAGTGTCGTTTGTGCCGCCGTGACGCCGCTGCCGCGCCGATGGGCGAATCATGCCGGGCCTCTGCCTTGCTCGTGGCGCCATCGCCATGTCCGGAACCAGCGTTCGGCCATTTTCGGTGGTAGCGACTCATTGGTGCAGCGGGCTTGCAACACTCGCGGTGAATTTGGCTTTCGTCACCGCGCCGTCCTGGACAAAAACACGATCTCGAAACACGCTGCATTTGCGATTTGGATTTGGCTTTCGCGTTCCGGTTCTGCGGATGGGCTCGTGGTCGCAAGGTCCCGCCGCAGTCCAAGCATCTCAAGAAGCGCATCACAAGACGCGTACCAAAGTCGGTCAGATCGGTTTCGCCGGGTTGAACTGGGGCTCGACATGAAATTCTGGACGGGGTTGCTTGCGGTCGTTCTGTTGCTGTCGGGGCTCGGCGCCAGCCAGGCCGTGGTCCGGATCGCCGATGACCGCGGCGGCCGGATCGGAACCTATGTCGACAAGTACCAGGGCCTGCGATCTTCCGGCGAGTATGTGATCATCGACGGGCTCTGCGCCTCGGCCTGCACCATCGTGCTCGGGGCGATCCCCCACGAGAAGATCTGCGTCACCTCGCATGCCAATCTCGGATTCCACGCCGCCTGGGATTTCGGCGCCAACGGCCGCGCCGTCACCAACCCCGAGGCGACCCAGATGCTGTACTCGATGTACCCGTCGCCGATCCGCCGCTGGATCACCCAGCGCGGCGGCCTGACGCCCCGGATGATCTTCCTGAAGGGCAAGGAGCTGCAGGCAATGTACAAGCCCTGCTATATGGATGCCCAGGCATCCTCTCCGGCCTCCTCGCATGTCGCGCCCAATGCGCCGGCCATCTCGCCGGCCGCGGCCAAGGCCTCCGCCTCCCATTGATGACGCCGGCCACCGGCCGTTTCGGGTGATCGGCTGCCCGTCCGCGGCGCTTGCCTGGACCGGCCGCGGGGCTTATCTGAAGCGCGAGGGGCGGGCCGCTCGGGCCAGCACCCGCCCGATGAGTACGTCATCATGCAGCCTCTTTCAGCGCCGCAAGAGATACCGTCCGCGTCGGGTGACCGGCGTTCGGCCTCCGCTTCGGCCATCGTGGCTGGGGTTGCGGCGATCGGGCTCGTCGCCGGCGCCGTGACGATGTGGGTGCAGTACGGGACCGCGGTGTTCTTCGAGACGATCGCGGCCGGCTGGCAGGCCTGCTTCTGAGAGACAATGAAGGAGCGCGCAATGCCATCCAATGCCACCCGCCCCCTGGTGATCGTCGGAGCCTTTGCCGCCAGCCTCGTGGTCGGACTGTCGCTGATGTTCCTCATCATGGGCGGCGGCCGAAACATCGCGGCGCCGGCCGCGATCGGCGGACCGTTCCAGCTGACCGACCAGAGCGGTGCCGTCGTCACCGAGAAGAGCCTCGAAGGCCGTCCGACCCTGATCTTCTTCGGCTTCACCCATTGCCCGGACGTCTGTCCGACCTCGCTGTTCGAGATCTCCGAGGTGCTGCGCGCGATGGGCAAGGACGCCGACGGCGTCAACGCCTATTTCGTCTCGGTCGACCCCGAGCGCGACAATCCGGCCGCGATGAAGGACTACCTCTCCAGCTTCGACCCGCATCTGAAGGGTCTGACCGGCGATCCCGAGGTCCTGGCGAAGGTTCTCACCGAGTACCGGGTCTATGCCAAGAAGGTCCCGCTGAAGGACGGTGATTACACCATGGACCACACCGCCCTGGTGTATCTGATGGACCGCAACGGCCGGTTCGTCGCGCCGTTCAACCTGAAGCGGACGCCCGAGGAAGCGGCGGCGGATCTCAAGAAATACCTCTGGGCGCGTTGACGCTCCAGCCGGGCGGCCGCCTCCGGGCCGAATCCAGCCTCGAATTTGCGCCGGGATGGTCTATAAGGCGCTGACCATCGGGACCGCTGATGCAGACCGTCTTATCAAAGCCCGTGAAATCCGCGCCTGCGGCCCACGCCGCCATCGCCAGCGCGTTGCTCTGCTTCGGTCTCGCCGCAGCCGGCTCGGAGGCGCGCGCCCAGGCGCCCGTGCGGCCCGCCGTCGAGGCGGCGCCGCAGGCCGTCCCCGGCTTCTGGGACCCGCGACGCCGGCCCGACCGGCCCGATTTGTCGCGCCTCACCGTGATTCGTTTCCTGACCGAGACCGACTATCCGCCGTTCAACTTCACCGGTCCGGACGGCAATCCGGCCGGCTTCAACGTCGATCTGGCACGGGCGATCTGCGACGAGATCAAGGTCACCTGCACCGTCCAGATGCGCCGGTTCGAAACCCTGCTCGATGCGCTGTCCTCGAACCGGGGCGATGCGATCATCGCCTCGATCGCGGTGACGCCGCAGATGCGGGCGCGGGCCGACTTCTCCGATCCATATTACCGGGCGCCCGCTCGCTTCGTGTCCCGCCGCGATGCCGTCATGACCGAGATCCGCCCCGAATTTCTCGAGGGCAAGAAGATCGGCGCCGTCGCCGGCACCGCGCATGAGGCCTACCTCAAGGCGATGTTCACCGACGCCGAGATCAAGACCTATCCGAACGACGAGGCGCTGCGGCAGGCGCTGCGCCGGGCCGAGGTCGACCTGATCTTCGGCGACGGCATCTCGCTGGCGTTCTGGGTCAATGGCACCGATTCCGGCGATTGCTGCGCCTTTTCCGGTGGACCTTTCGTCGAAAGCCGCTATTTCGGCGAGGGCGTCGGCATCGCCGTGCGCAAGGGCAACGACCTCTTGCGCCAGGCGCTGAACTGGGCGCTGTTCCGGGTCTGGGAAAAAGGCCGCTACACCGACCTGTGGCTGCGCTACTTCTCGATCAGCCCGTTCTAGCGCTTGCCGTCGTTCCGGGCGCGTCGAAGACGCGAACCCGGAACCTCGAGATTCCGGGTTCGATGCTTCGCATCGCCCCGGAATGATGGGTATCATGACCGCTGTTTTGCACTGACGTCTTCGGAGAAGTCTTTTTCACGATGTCCACGATCGATCTCGTCCCAACCAGCCCAAGCGACTTGCGCGCGCTCGCCGAACAATCCAACGCCTGGCCGTTCGAGCAGGCGAAAGCGATCGTCAACCGGCTGAAGAAGAACCCCAAGGACGAGGTGCTGTTCGAGACCGGCTACGGCCCGTCCGGCCTGCCGCATATCGGCACCTTCGGCGAGGTCGCGCGCACCACCATGGTCCGCCACGCCTTCCGCGTGCTCACCGAGGACAAGATCAAGACCCGCCTGATCGCGTTCTCGGACGACATGGACGGCCTGCGCAAGGTGCCGGACAACGTGCCGAACAAGGACATGCTGGCCACGCATCTGGGCAAGCCGCTGTCGCGCATCCCGGATCCGTTCTCCAACGAATATCCGTCGTTCGCCGCTCACAACAATGCGCGGCTGCGCGCCTTCCTCGACCGGTTCGGCTTCGACTACGAGTTCGCCTCCGCGACCGACTACTACACCTCCGGCAAGTTCGACGCGGCTCTGCTGCGCATGCTGGAGCGGCTCGAGAAGGTGATGGCGATCATGCTGCCGAGCTTGCGCGAGGAGCGCGCGGCGAGCTACTCGCCGTTCCTGCCGATCTGCCCGCGCACCGGCCTCGTGCTGTATGTGCCGATCGTCGAGCACGACGCCAAGGCCGGCACCATCTCCTACGACGATCCGGAGACCAAGGAGCGCATGACCGTTCCGGTGACCGGCGGCCATTGCAAGCTGCAATGGAAGCCGGACTGGGCGATGCGCTGGCATGCGCTGGGCGTCGACTATGAAATGGCCGGCAAGGACCTGATCGATTCGGTGAAGCTGTCGGGCAAGATCTGCGCGGCGCTCGGCGGCACCCCGCCTGAGGGCTTCAATTACGAGCTGTTCCTCGACGAGAAGGGCCAGAAGATCTCGAAGTCGAAGGGCAACGGGCTGACCATCGACGAATGGCTGCGCTACGCCTCGCCGGAATCGCTGTCGCTATTCATGTATCGCGAGCCGAAGGCGGCGAAGCGGCTGTATTTCGACGTCATCCCGCGCAACGTCGACGACTATCAGCAGTTCCTCGATGGTTTTCGGAAGCAGGACGCCAAGCAACAGCTCGGCAATCCGGTCTGGCACATTCATTCCGGAAAGCCGCCGAAGGCCGACATGCCCGTCACCTTCCAACTGCTGCTGACCTTGGTGTCGTCGTCGAACGCGGAGAATGCCGAGACGCTGTGGGGCTTCATCGGCCGCTACCGGCCCGGCGTGACGCCGCAGACGCATCCCAAGCTCGACGCGATGGTCGGCTACGCCATCAACTACTATCGCGACTTCGTGGCGCCGACCAAGACCTTCCGCGAGCCGACCGAGGGTGAGCGCGTGGCGCTGCAGGACCTGCGCGATGCGCTGTCGAACCTGCCGGCTGACGCGACGGCCGAGGACATTCAGAACGTGGTCTACGAGATCGGCCGCCGCGAGCCGTTCCTCGACCACGCCAAGAAGGGCAAGGACGGCCGCCCCGGTGTCTCGCTCGACTGGTTCAACATGCTCTACCAGGTGCTGCTCGGCCAGGAGAAGGGCCCCCGTTTCGGCTCCTTCGTCGCGGTCTACGGCGTGAACAATGCGGTGGCGATGATCGACGGGGCATTGGCGCGCTCGGCACCGCGGCCACCGCATCAAGCGGAGACTATAAGGTCGATCGCCAAACTCGCGCTCAACGACGCTTTGCAAATTCACGCGTTAATCGCTCTGTTGAGAGTGCAGAATTCGAAGGGGATCAATAGCCAGCTGTCCAAAGCAGGAGCTGCAAAAGCGGCCGCGGTCGCAAGGAATGCAATGATTGGCTATTTGGTTACTTTGGTCGCTCGCGCATATGCAGAGCCAAAGCAAGGTGATTTGCATCTGTGTGCCGCCGCAGAGATACTAAAGACAGACCAGACCTCCCGAGAGATATTCGATTGCGGTGATAAGCCGAAGAAGGTTGCGGACTTCGAAGAGTATTGGGCAAAGTGTCGAGGTGATCATCGCTTGCCAAAAATCAAGAACTTTCGCGATAAGCACACTGCACATCTCGGTGTCGTCCAAAATATACCTGAACCTGCTTATCGAGAGCTGTTTGAATTTGGCGAGGCGACGGCGCAAGCTATGGAATGGTTAGCGCTTGCAACGGGAGTGGCGGTCAACCCGATAGCGGGAAACAACGATTCGGCGCTCTCGGCTGAAGCTTTTTGGAAGCCGTGGCAGGAGAGTAGCTTTCTGTAATTCGAAACTTAGCTGATCCCTCCTTCTCTTTCGGAGTGAGAGACGGGTCAGTGTTAGGTTAGCAGTTTTCGGCGTCCGCGAATTTGACTACACCCCGTGCAGCACGAAGCGGCGGTCGAGCTTCTGCACCGGGCGCGCGTTCATCGGATACAGCTTGGCGAATTTCGTGACGTCCGCTTCCGCGACCGAGACCGGCTCGCTCAGCAGCAGCCATTCGACCACCTCTGAGCAGGGCGGCGTCGTCAGCGAGCCGGCATAGCGATAATAGGAGCGGCGTGCCGGCAGCATCATGTTGGGGTTGATGCGCGGATCGGCCTTGACCGCGGGACCCTCCTTGTCCGGCATCGTCGCCACGATCTGCGCGAAGGCGGGATTGGGCCGGCCGGTGGTCATGAGAACGCCGACCACGGCGAGCCCGCCCGACGCGGCGCGGTGGACGAAATGCGCCTCCATCGGATAGTTCTTGCCACCGATCTGATGCTCGCTCGGGCGATGGAAATGCACCTGCAGCAGCTTGTAGGTGGTGCCGTCGAGCTTCAGGGTGCTGCTGCCGTCGGCAAAGTTGAGCTGGATGGTGTGACCATTGTTGACGATGGTGTCGGCGGTCCTGGCCCAGCTCAGCTTGAAGTTGGGCAGTTGGGCCCGGGTCGAGTGCTCGATGTCGATGGGCGATTGCTGGGTGCCGACGCCGCAGACCTTGTTGGCCGCATCGAGATCCCCCCAATTGGCCGGTCCGGTCGCGCCCTCATAGCTCCAATGCGGGGCGCCCTCGGCGGCGAAGCCCGGGGTCGCGCAGGCGGGGCAGAGGGCGAGCCCCGCAAGAGCCTTCAAGACGTGGCGGCGGTCCATGGCAATCTCCAAAAGGTTCAAGCGTGGGCATGATCGGTTGCGAATCGCGCGCAACAGGAAAACCGAATCAGGTTAACCCTTGCTGAGGAACCGGCTGCGTCCTCGCGAACTCGCAGTCACTCGGGTGCAGCCTGAGCGGGGCGGCCGCCGGGCTGTCCCGGGCAAACGATGCTTGAGTTCGCCGCCCCCTGCCGATACGGTCGGCCGCTCCGAAAACATCAGCAAACTCAAGCTCGAGCCAGGACCGCGCGAAGGTGCCCAAAATCTACAAAATCTGCTCAGCTTCGGCCTGGCGCGAGGCGGAGCGGCTGGGCGTGTACCGCGGCAGCGCCGACGATCTGCGCGACGGGTTCATCCATTTTTCGACCGCCCCCCAGGTGCCGGAGACGGCCCGGAAGCACTTTTTCGGGCAGAGCGCGCTGTTCCTGGTCGAGGTCGAGGCGGATGCACTGGGTGGAGGCTTGCGCTGGGAGCGCTCGCGCAACGACGAGCTGTTCCCGCATCTGTATGGCGAACTCGATCTCGGCGCCGTGACCGCCGTTCACCAGTTGCACAGCCGTGCCGATGGCGGCCACGACATTCCGGACCTGAAGCCGTGATCCGCGCTTTCGACCAGCTCTCGCTGCCGCTGCTCCGCTGGCTCGACGCCGAGGATGCGCACCGGCTCGCCATCCAGGGCCTGAAGCTCTTGCCGGCGATCAAGCCGCGACCGGACGATGCGAAGCTCGCGGTGCGCGCCTTCGGGCTCAACTTCCCGAATCCGGTCGGCATGGCCGCCGGCTTCGACAAGAACGCCGAGGTGCCGGACGCGCTGCTGCGGCTCGGCTTCGGCTTCGTCGAGATCGGTTCGGTCACGCCGCGGCCGCAGAGCGGAAATCCGCGCCCGCGGCTGTTTCGGCTGGAGCGCGACGAGGCGGTGATCAACCGCATGGGCTTCAACAATGACGGCGCCGAAATCGTGTTGCGGCGGCTTGCCGGCCGCGCCCATCAGGGCGGCATCGTCGGCGTCAATGTCGGGGCCAACAAGGATTCGGCCGACCGCGTCGCCGATTACGTCCGGCTGATCGAGACCTTCGCGCCGGTGGCGAGCTACTTCACCGTCAACATCTCCTCGCCCAACACGCCGGGCCTGCGCAACCTGCAGCAGGCTTCTCAGCTCGACGAGCTGCTATCCAAGGTGCTGGAGGCGCGCGACCGTATCCGCCGCAAGGCCGGCGACACCCCGGTGCTGCTCAAGATCGCGCCGGATCTCAGCCTCGCCGAACTCGATGACGTCGTCCATGTCGCGCGCTCGCGCGGCGTCGACGGCATGATCGTGTCGAACACGACGCTCGCTCGGCCCAGCTCGCTGCGCGAGCAGTTGCGCGCCAAGGAGCAGGGCGGCCTGTCCGGGCGGCCGCTGTTCCGGCTGTCGACCCGGATGGTGGCCGAGACCTTCGTGCGCGTCGAGGGCGCGTTCCCGTTGATCGGCGTCGGCGGCATCGACACGGGCGGCGCCGCGCTCACCAAGATCCGCGCCGGGGCCAGCCTGATCCAGTTGTATTCCTCGCTGGTCTACAAGGGCCTCGGCCTGGTCGAGAGCATCAAAGCCGACCTGACCTCGACGCTGCTGCGCACGGGACGTGACTCCCTGGCGGAGATCGTCGGCGCCGACGCCGCGACGATCACGGCCGAGGATTGGCCGGTTTAGTTGCAGCCGAGCTGTCGCATCATTCACGCACGGCTTCATCCCCGCCTTCGCGGACGATGACAGCTCACATTGTCGGTCGAGTCGGGCTCTTCCCGAACGACGCCCGCAGCAGCGCCGGATAGCGTGCGGCCTGGAAGCCGCCGCGGGCGGCGTAGAAGCCGAGCATCGCGATCCACAGGCCCGTATTGCCGAAGCCGCGCAGCGCCAGCCAGATGCCGAGGAAGACGATCAGCGCCGCCACCATGAGATTGCGCATGTCGCGCGCCCAGGTGGCACCGATATAGACGCCATCGAACGCGAAGGCGAACACCGACAGCAGCGGCGAGGCCACCACGAATGGCAGATAGTCGCGCGCCGCGCGGCGCACCGCATCGTTTGCCGTCATCACGTCGATCAGCACCGGACCGAACAGCGCGAAGATCACGGCGACGGCGAGCGCGAAGCCGAAGCCCCAGGCGAGCACCAGCCTTGTGGCGCCGGAAAAGGCGTCGCGGTTGCGCGCGCCGAACGCATAGCCGCACAGCTGCTCGGCGGCGTTGGCGAGCCCGTCGAGGAAAAACGCGGCCACCAGCAGGAAATTGTTCAGCACCGCGTTGGCCGCCAGCGTCGTGTCGCCGGCACGCGCGCCTTGTGAGGTGAAGAACAGGAAGGCGACGATCATCGCCGCGGTGCGGATCATGATGTCGCGGTTGACGGCCATCATGTGCATCAGCTTGGCGCGGTCGAGCAGCGCAGCGCGCGATATCCGGGCGTCGGCTTTGACCAAGCGGCGCGCCAGCACCAGGCCGATCGCGACACCGACCGTCTCCGCGATCACGGCGGCAATCGCCGCGCCGGCGATACCGGCCTGCAGCATCTGGACGAACAGGATGGTCGCGGCCATGTTGATCAGGTTGATCGCGACCTGAACGGCCAGCGCCAGCCGTGCGCGGGCCAGTCCGACGAGCCAGCCGAGCAGCACGTAGTTGGCGAGCGCCAGCGGCGCCGACCATATCCGGACGATGAAATAGCTGCGGGCCGCGCTCAACACGGCGTCGCTGCCGCCCATGATGTCGAAGATGATCGCGCCCAGCGGCAGTTGCAGCGCGATCAGGGTGACGCCGATCAGGGCGGCCAGCGCCAGGCCGCGGATCAGGACCATCAGGATCTCGTCGCTCTCGCCGGCGCCGAGCGATTGCGCGGTGAAGGCGAGTGTGCTGGCGCGGAGGAAGGCGAACAGCCAGAACAGGCAATCGAAGATCACCGAGGCCATGGCGACGCCGCCGAGCATGGCCGCTTCGCCGAGCCGGCCGATCGCCGTGGTCGAGACGATGCCGATCAGCGGCGTGGTCAGGTTGGCGATCATCGCGGGACCCGCGATGTCGAACACCTGCGCAGTCGTGATTTTGGCTGAAACAGTCAAGAACATCTCGCTGATTGGCAAAGCGCGCGGCAAGCGCGTCTCTCCTGGTCTTAGCGGCCTTTCGCGTCTCTCAGCTAGAGGTCGATGCTCATGCCGTCATGCGCGGCCACATGGCCGATGCGGTCCAGCCGGCCCAGCATGTCGTCGCTCATATGGGTGAGCACCAGCCGCTTCGGCCCGATCTCGCCGAGATGCCCCTCCAGCGCCGCGAGGCTGAGATGGTTCTTCACCGCCTTGTCGTAGGTGTAGGCCTCGGCGATCAACAGGTCGGCGTCGCGGCCGAGCGGGATCAGGCTGTCGGTCCACTCGGTATCGGCGGTGTAGGCGACGATCTTTCCCTCGGCCTCGATCCGGTAGCCGAGAAACGGTCCGCCCGAATTGCCGTGGACGACTGGAAACGGCGTCACGCAGACCGCGCCGAAGCGCGTTGGCTGCTCAGGCGCGAGCTCGATCACCGACAGTTCGAACTTCCGCGGCGTGCGCGACGAATGCTCGAACAGCGCTTCCATCACCTGCGTCAGCCGCGCCTCGATGCCGACCGGGCCGACGATCACCAGCGGCTGCGTCCGGCGCGAAAACTGCGCATCGAGCAGCAGGAACGGCAGGCCGGCGAAATGATCGCCATGGAAATGCGTGATCAGGATCAGTTCGATATCGTTGCAGGCGATGCCGAGCCGCTTCAGCGCCGGCAGCGACGAGGCGCCGCAGTCGATCAGGAGATTGGTGCGCAAGCCGGTCAGATGGAAGCAGGTGTTGGACCTGCCGCCCGAGCCGAACGCGTCACCGCAGCCGACGAAGCGGAGCTGCATCGGCTGCGTCTCTCTACCGGCCGCGCGGGGCGAACAGCCGCGACAGGAACCAGATCGGGATCACGATCACGGCGCCGAGCAGGAAGTAGCGCCACAGCCAGTTGAAGGCGTCGAAGCCGAGCTCGTACAGCCGGATGAACAGCAGCCGGATGCTGTGCAGGATGTTCAAGGGATCGAAGCCGATCGCCGACAGCACCACGCCGACCAGGATCGACAGCAGGACCAGCCGGAACGCCACCGACAGCGGCGAGCCGCCGAGAAAGCGATACAGGCCATCCGAGCTGCGGGCGCGGGCCGGATAGTCCCTGATGTCGTTCGACATGTCATCGTCTCCAGGCGGGTTCGTCGGATTCGCGAGCCCGATTATAAAGCACGGCAGGGCAGGTGGGGAACCCGGCTCGCCGCCGCAAGCTGGTTACTGGCATTTAATGTTCCCGCGCTGTCACGCCGGGGTCTCGCTCTTCAGCATGCGCTCCAGCGTCTCCAGCCGGTCGGCGTCGCGCGGTGGCTTGTCCCAGCGCAACCGGTTGATGCGCGGAAAGCGCATCGCGATGCCGGATTTGTGCCGCGGCGAGCGCTGCAGGCGCTCGAACGCCACTTCGAGCACCAGCCCCTGCCCGGGCTCGTGCACGACGTGGCGGACGGGACCGAACTTCTCCGTGGTGTTGCGGCGGACGAAGCGGTCGATCTGCAGCAGCTCCTCGTCGGTGAAGCCGAAATAGGCCTTGCCGACGGGCACCAGCTGATCGCCGCCGTCTCCCGCCGTCCAGACGCCGAACGTGTAGTCGGAGTAATAGGACGAGCGCTTGCCGTGGCCGCGCTGCGCATACATCAGCACGGCGTCGATGATGTGCGGATCGTGCTTCCACTTCCACCACTGCCCCTTGGGACGCCCCGGCAGATACAGCGCGTCGCGCCGCTTCAGCATCACGCCTTCCACGGCCTCGGCATCGTCGCCGGCCCCGGCCGAGGCGGGATTGGCGCGCGCAGCCCTTAACGCGTCCCAGGTCGCGAACGCAATGGTCGGTGACAGGTCGACGCGCGGATCGTCCAGGCGCTTGATGAACGCCTCCAGCTTCGCGCGGCGCTCGGCGAACGGCAGCTCGCGCAGGTCATCGTCCTCATCGCCGAGCAGGTCGTAGGCCCGCAAGTGGATCGGGTACTCCTTCATCAGCTTCGGCGACACCGATTTGCGGTTCAGCCGCTGCTGCAGCACGTTGAAGCTCTGCACGCGCTGATCGCGCACCACCAGCAGCTCGCCGTCGAGCGCGCCGGGCAGATGCAGCGATGGCAGCAGGTCCGGAAAGCTTCCCGTGATGTCCTCACCGCTGCGCGAATACAGCCGTGTGACGACGCGGCCGTCGGCCTCGCGGCCGCTCACCGCCTGCACGCGGATGCCGTCCCATTTCCATTCCGCGATGTAGTCGGCCGCGTTCATGCCGGCGAAGTCGTCGTCCTCGACCGCATGCGCCAGCATCACAGGGCGGAACGGCGCGGGATCGCGGTTGACCGGCTTGTCGCCGCGGCCCTCCAGCCACGCGAACAGGTCGAGATAGGGCGGCGCGAGGCCCGGCCAGATCAGCTCGACCTCGTGCGGGTCCTTGTCGCCGAGCGCGGCCGCTGCGGTCTTCGCGAGGCGCGCGGAGATGCCGATGCGCAAGCCCCCGGTGACCAGTTTCAGCAGTGCCCAGCGCCCGGTCTCGTCGAGCTCATCCAGCCAGCGCGCCAGTTGCCGCGGCATCTCGGTCTTGCCGAGGGTGCGCAGGGTGGTAACGACCTCGGTCAGCGTCGGCGGTGGCGGGTTGTTGTGGCCGGGTGCGGGGTCCCTCGTGAGACCGCCCGTGGGGGCCCCCCCTCCCTGACCCTCCCCCACAAGGGGGGAGGGAACGGAGAGAGCGGTTGTGGGGGACGGGAGACGTGAAGGGGGAGCGATGCTCGATGCAGCCCGAGACAGCAACTCCGAACGCGCCAGCGCTCCCTCCCCCCTTGTGGGGGAGGGGTGGGGAGGGGGGTACCCAGGAACGAGCTGCTGATGATGCGCCCTGTCCTTCGGCCACATCAGCGCGACGGTCTCCGAGAGATCCCCCACATAATCATACGACAGCGCGAACAGCACCGGATCGGTGCGCGCGGCGATTATTTCGCGGATCAGCGCCGGCTTGGCGTGCTTGAACGACAGCGCGCCCGTCAGCGCGCCCAGCGCGTAGCCGCGATCGGGATCCTCGACCTCGCGGAAGTACGACGTCAGCAGGCGCAGCTTGTTGTTGCGGCCGGGCTCATAGGCGAGGCGGTCGAGCAGCTCGGCGAAGCGGTTCATGCCTCCGCGTCCTCCGTCGCCACCACCTCGCTCTCCTCCTCGTCGCCATAGCCGACCAGGTCGAGCGGCCGGGCCGCCAGGCCCTTGCTCCGGCACCAATGCACCAGCGCGTCCTCCTGGCCGTGGGTGACCCACACCTCGCTTGCGCCGGTCGCCGCGATGGTGGCGGTCAGCCCGTCCCAGTCGGCATGGTCCGAGATCACCAGCGGCAGCTCGACGCCGCGTTGCCGGGCGCGGGCGCGCACCCGCATCCAGCCCGAGGCGAAGGCCGTGACGGGATCGGGAAAGCGCCGCGTCCACAGGTCGGAGGTCGCGCTCGGCGGCGCCAGCGTGATCGTGCCGGCGAGCTCGGCCTTCTTGACGCCCTTCACAGGCCTCAGCTCGCCCAGCGCGATTCCCTTGTCCCGATAGTAGCGCGTGATCCTCTCCATCGCGCCATGCAGGTAGATCGGCTGCTCATAGCCGGCCTCGCGGATCAGCGCGATCACGCGCTGCGCCTTGCCGAGGGAATACGCGCCGACCAGATGCGCGCGGTCGGGAAACAGCGCCACCGAGGCCAGCAGCTTGTTCACTTCCAGCGCTGCGTCGCCGTGACGGAACACAGGTAGGCCGAACGTCGCCTCGGTGATGAAGACGTCGCATTGTACCAGCTCGAACGGCGCGCAGGTCGGATCGCGCGCATCCTTGTAGTCGCCGGATGCGACGATGCAGGTCCCGCCACAGGACACCTTGATCTGCGCCGAGCCGAGCACGTGACCGGCGGGATGAAAGCTCGCGGTGACGTCGCCGAGCCTGATCTCCTCGCCATAGCCGATCGCCTGGATCGAGCCCGCAAAATTCTCGCCATAGCGCAGCCGCATGATGTCGAGCGTCTCCTGCGTCGCCAGCACGGCGCCGTGGCCGGCACGGGCATGATCGGAATGGCCGTGGGTGATCAGCGCCCGCTCGACCGGGCGCACGGGATCGATGTGAAAGCCGCCGGCCTTGCAGCACAGGCCGGAGGGAACGGGCAGCAGGATGTCTTGCGGGCGCATGCCGGTCATATAGGTCACGCAAGACGCGTTTTCAGGTCGTGCCAGTTTCCATCTCGTCATGCGCGGGCTTGACCCGCGCATCCATCTCCTCGATGAGAAGCCCGAATTGACGATGATGGTTCCAGCATGCCCAACCGCCTGTTCCTGTCCTCCGGCGATCTGATCGCCGACCGCCGCTACGAGTTCGCCCGCGACCTGCAATTGAAGGGCGACCTGGTCGCGGCCGCCGAGGTGATGGAGCAGGCCATCGAGGTCGCCCCCAGCTTCGCTTCGGCCTGGTTCGAACTCGGCAAGATCAGGATCGCGCTCGGTGAAACCGACAAGGCAATCTCTGCCTTCCGGAACGCCTGCGTTGCCGATCCGGATGACCGCCACGGTGCCGCTGTGCGTCTGATGCAGCTCGGCGCCGCGCCGCTCTCGGACATGCCGAAGGCCTATGTGCAGTCGCTGTTCGACCAGTACGCGCCGCGCTTCGAGGCCGAACTGATCGAGCGGCTCAACTACCGCGCGCCGGCGATCCTGTTTAAGGCCGTGCTCGCGGTGCGCGCGGCCGAGCGCAAGCCGGCCTATTTCAAGCGCGCGATCGATCTCGGCTGCGGCACCGGGCTGGGTGCAGCGGCGTTCGCCAGCAACGTCGACAGCTTCATCGGCATCGACCTGTCGGCCGGCATGATCGCGGAGGCGCGCGCCACCGGGCTCTATGCCGGGCTCGAGGTCGACGACATGACCGCAGGGCTGCAGCGCCAGGACGTTGCGTCTGCTGATCTCATTCTCGCAGCCGATGCGATGGTCTATGTCGGCGACCTCGGCCCGGTGCTGCGCGAGGCGCAACGTGTGCTGGCGCCGGACGGGCTGCTGACCTTTACCGTTGAGACCCATGACGGCGACGGTGTGATCATGGGGAAGGGGCTGCGTTATGCCCATGGAGCGGAATATGTCCGTGGCGTGATCGCGGCCGCGGGATTGACGCTGGCCCATCTCGAGCCGGCGTCGCCGCGCACCGAGGAGCAGCTGCCGGTGCGCGGGCTGGCCGTGGTCGCCGTCAGGACTTGAGTCTACACGCTATTGAATGCGCTGCACGCAGCGTCCAATGCGGCAACTTCGCTCTTGCCGCAGCTCTCCCGATGCCAAAAAATGTCGGTAGTCTAGGGAGAGACAAAAATGAAAAAACATCTGACGCGGCGCGATTTCTGCGCCACCGCGCTTGCGACCATCGGCGCTTCATCCATCGCGTCGCCCCATGTCTGGGCTGCCGAGAAGAAATATGATGCCGGCGCCAGCGACACCGAGATCAAGATCGGTCAGACCATTCCGCATTCCGGTCCCGGTTCGCTGTACGGCGTGCTCGGCCGGGTGGGTGAAGCCTATTTCCAGATGCTCAACGAGCAGGGCGGCATCAACGGGCGCAAGGTCAAGTTCTTGACCATGGACGATGCCTATAGCGCACCGAAATGCGTCGAGGCGACGCGGCGGCTGGTCGAGCAGGACGAAGTGCTGGCGCTGTACGGCTCGCTCGGCACTGCGCCGCAGACCGCCGTGCACAAATACCTCAATTCCAAGGGCGTGCCGCAGCTGCTGCTCAACACCGGCGCCTCGAAGTGGAATGATCCGAAGAACTACAAATGGACCATGGCGGGGCTGCCGCTCTATCCGACCGAGGCGCGCATTCTCGCCAAGCACGTGCTGAGCGTGAAGCCGGAAGCCAAGATCGGCATCCTCTATCAGAACGACGATTTCGGCCGCGACTTCCTGGGACCGTTCAAGAAGGTGCTGGCCGACGCCGGCGGCAAGGCGCAGGTGATCATGGATCAGACCTATGATCTCACCGAGCCGACGGTGGACTCGCAGCTGATCAATTTGTCGAAGTCCGGCGCCGACGTGTTCTACAACATCAGCACGGGAAAGGCCTCGTCGCAGTCGATCCGCAAGGTGGCCGAGCTCGGCTGGAAGCCGCTGCAGCTGCTGTCGGCGGGCTCGACCGGCCGTTCGATCCTGTCCGCCGCCGGCCTCGAGAATGCCAAGGGCATCGTCGCGATCCGCTATTCCAAGGACGCCGGCGTGCCGCAGTGGAAGGACGATCCGGACGTGAAGGGCTTCGAGGCGCTGCGCGCCAAGTACCTGCCCAGCATCGATCCCGACAACACCATCGCCTATGCCGGCTACGGCCAGGCGGTGTCGATGGGCGAGATCCTGCGCCGCTGCGGCGATACGCTGACGCGCGAGAACGTGCTGAAGCACGCCACGACACTCGCCGGCTTCCACTCGCCGTTCTTCCTCGACGGCGTCAACTATGCCTACACGCCGGACGACTACACGCCGATGAAGACGCTCTACATCTCGATCTTCGACGGCAAGGACTGGAGCATCTCCGAGAAGCCGATGACGGAGTAGGGGGCAGCGGTCTCATTCGTCATTGCGAGCGAAGCGACGCAATCCAGAGTTCCTCCGCGGACGCAGTCTAGATCGCTTCGTCGCTTCGCTCCTCGCAATGACGATGTGGCGAGGGATGCAGCCTCAAACTCCGCTGTCGTCCCTGCCTAGTGCGCAATTGCGCACGCGGCGCAGGGATCCATAACCACCGGCTTTGTTGGGACGATGACTGGCAGTATGCGTCTCACCGATGCCGCGGTATGGGTCCCTGCGTTCGCGGGGACGACGGCGGAGCGTGGCGAGGCGCTGGCGCTTCAGGATAGGCTGGCACGGCAGCCGTGAAGGCTAAGGCGCCTATCCGCCCCTCGACGAACCGCGGGCGACTGCCTACCTTCCCCCGGTGCCGCCCCGCGTCTCACCAGTCCCGCCTGACGACAGCGCCGCCTTGCCCGACCATTTCACCGAATGGTTCGCGGCGCGCGGCTGGGCGCCGCGCGCGCATCAGCTGGCGCTGCTGGAGAAGGCGCGCGCGCAACGCTCGGCGCTGCTGATCGCCCCGACCGGCGCCGGCAAGACGCTCGCCGGGTTCCTGCCGACCCTGGTGGAGCTCGGCTCCGCCGTCGCGCCGAAGCATCGTTCTGTTCTTGCCAAGCCATCCGCTCTCTCCACTCCCTCCCCCCTTGTGGGGGAGGGGCGGGGAGGGGGGCCTCCGGCGGCGGTGTCGATGGTGGCACCCGGCACCGAGCCGAATGCACTGGTCGAACTCGCGAACACGGAAAAGAGCAAGCAGACGGCGAACCGCATCCCGCGACCCGCCGGCCTGCACACGCTCTATATCTCCCCGCTGAAGGCGCTCGCGGTCGACATCGCCCGCAACCTCGAGGCGCCGATCTCGGAGATGGGCCTGCCGATCAAGGTCGAGACCCGCACCGGCGATACGCCGGTGTCGCGTCGGCAGCGCCAGCGCCGCTATCCGCCGGACATTTTGCTGACGACGCCCGAGCAGATGGCGCTGTTGCTGTCGTCCGACGATGCGCCGTTTCTGTTTTCCTCACTGAAGCGCGTGGTGCTCGACGAGCTGCATGCACTGGTGACCTCCAAGCGCGGCGATCTGCTGTCGCTCGCGCTGGCGCGGCTGTGGCGGCTTGCGCCGGACATGCGCATGATCGGCCTGTCGGCGACCGTCGCCGAGCCCGAGCAGCTCGCGCGCTTCCTGGTGCCGCAGCCAAGCGGTGGCATAGCCGCGGCCGATGTCGTGGTCGCCGGCGGCGCCGCGCCGCCGGTGGTCGAGATGCTCGACACGCAGGAGCGGCTGCCGTGGGCCGGCCACAGCGCGCGCCATGCGCTGGCCGAGATGTACGAGCTGATCAAGCGAAACAAGACCACGCTCGTGTTCGTCAACACCCGCAGCCAGGCCGAGATGCTGTTCCAGGAGTTCTGGCGCATCAACGACGACAATCTCGCCATCGCCCTGCATCACGGCTCGCTCGACGTCGCGCAGCGCCGCAAGGTCGAGGATGCCATGTCGGCAGGCAGGCTGCGCGGCGTCGTCTGCACCTCCTCGCTCGATCTCGGCGTCGACTGGGGCGACGTCGATCTCGTCATCAATGTCGGCGCGCCCAAGGGCTGTTCGCGGCTGATGCAGCGCATCGGCCGTGCCAATCACCGGCTCGACGAGGCTTCGCGGGCGGTGCTGGTGCCGGCCAACCGCTTCGAGGTGCTGGAATGCTCGGTCGCGATCGATGCCATCGCCGACAATGCGCAGGACACGCCGCCCTTGCGCACCGGCGCGCTCGACGTGCTGGCGCAGCACGTGCTCGGCTGCGCCTGCGCCGAGCCGTTTCTCAGCGACGAACTCTATGTGGAGGTCATCACTGCGGCCCCCTATGCGTCGCTGTCGCGCGCGGATTTCGGCGATGTCGTCGACTTCGTCGCCACCGGCGGCTACGCGCTGAAGACCTATGAGCGCTTCGCGCGCATCAAGCAGGATGCAAAAGGACGCTGGCGCGTCGCCAATCCCAAGGTGCGGCAGAGTTATCGCTTGAACGTCGGCACCATCGTCGAGGAGGCGATGCTGAAGGTGCGGCTGGTGCGCTCGCGCGGCGGCGGCGCCGGTTCGACCGGCGCGATCGCGCGCGGCGGCAGGCTGCTGGGTGAGATCGAGGAGGCGTTCATCGAAGGGCTCACGCTCGGCGACACGTTCGTGTTCAGTGGCGAGATCGTGCGCTATGAGGCGCTGGCCGAGGACCAGGTGTATGTGTCGCGCGCCAACGATGCCGATCCCAAGGTGCCGTCCTACATGGGCGGCAAGTTTCCGTTGTCGACCTATCTCGCCGATCGCGTCCGCGGCTTGCTGGATGATCGCCGCGCATGGTCGGCCTTGCCGGAGCAGGTGCGCGACTGGCTGTTGCTGCAGAAGGACGTGTCGCGCGTGCCGGCGCGCCGCGAGCTGCTGGTCGAGACCTTCCCGCGCTCCGACAAGCATTATCTCGTCTGCTATCCGTTCGAGGGCCGGCTCGCGCATCAGACGCTGGGCATGCTGTTGACGCGAAGGCTGGAGCGGGCGCGCGTCCGGCCGCTCGGCTTCGTCGCCAATGAATATGCGCTCGCGGTGTGGGGGTTGGGCGACATGTCGTTGATGGTCAGCCAAGGCCGGCTCGATCTCGCCGCCTTGTTCGATCCGGACATGCTGGGCGACGACCTCGAAGCGTGGCTGGCCGAATCGGCGCTGATGAAACGCACGTTCCGGTCCTGTGCGATCATCTCCGGCCTGATCGCGCGGCGTTCGACGACCGAAGAGAAGACCCGCCGCCAGGTGCTGTTCTCGACCGATCTGGTCTACGACGTGCTGCGCCGGCATCAGCCCGATCACATGCTGTTGCGCGCCGCGCGCGCCGATGCCGCCACCGGCCTGCTCGATCTGAAGCGGCTCGGTGATATGCTCCAGCGCATCAAGGGACGAATCACCCATCGGGAACTCGATCGCGTCTCGCCGCTGGCGGTGCCGGTGATGCTGGAAATCGGCCGCGAATCCGTCTATGGCGAGGCCGCTGACGAGCTCCTGGCGGAAGCCGCCGAGGAACTCGTGAAGGAAGCGATGGGGTAGATTGAGAAGCGAGGCGGCTTTGCGGGGGACTTTCTGCGCATCGGGCATGATGGACGTCGCCGGCACCGCGCTGCGCGTCGATCTCTCCGGCGCGCTGGTATGGGACGAGCAGCGCCTGCTCATCGTTTCTGACCTGCATCTGGAAAAAGGCTCGAGCTACGCGTCACGCGGCACGCTGCTGCCGCCGTTCGACACCGCCGCGACCTTGCACCGGCTGGCCGCCGTGGTCGCGAACTACAATCCGCGCGCCGTGATCGCGCTCGGTGACAGCTTTCACGATCGCGACGCGCATACGCGCCTGACCGGTGACGATCGCGCCTGCATCGCCAACCTCCAGGTCGGCCGCGACTGGGTCTGGATCACGGGCAATCACGATCCGGCGCCGCGCGGCATCGGCGGCGAGGTGGTCGACGAGATCACGGTCGGCGCGATCAGCTTCCGTCACGAGCCGACCGGCGCGCGTGGAGAGATCGCCGGCCATCTGCACCCCAAAGCGCGGGTGGCGACGCGGGCGCGCACTTTGGAGCGACGCTGCTTCGTCTCCGACGGCGAGCGCGCCGTGATGCCGGCGTTCGGCGCCTATGCCGGCGGCCTGAGCGTGCGCGACGCGGCCTTCGCCAAGCTGTTTCCGAAGCGCGCCTTCATCGCGCATGTGCTGGGAGATAGGCGCCTGCACAGCATCGCCGCGGCGCGGTGCTATTAGTCGGATGATGGAAATTCATTAGTTGGATCAGTGATCAGAGGTCGAACGGATCATTCGACGCTGGACTGATCATGCCCGCTGCGCGCACCGCTGCGCCCTCTCCCCCGCTTGCGGGGGAGAGGGCGCCAAGCGCACCGCCGTCGGAGCGGCCCCCTCCCTAGCCCTCCCCCGCAAGCGGGGGAGGGAATGCACTTTGCTCGTGGCGCCATGGTCGCAGGAGTCGCGGACGTCTCGCTGCTACGCCGCCTTCGCCTGTACCTTCTCGCAGAACTCGGCCAGCCGGTCGGCCAGGCGCAACGTCGCCGGGCTCGCGTCGGGCGAGGCGACCAGCGCAACCTCCGTGCGCTCGATCGGCGCAAAGCCCTCGCGGGCCGTCAGCACGCGGTGCTCCGACTGCACCGACATTTCGGAGAGGATGCTCAGCCCCATGCCGGCGGCGACCGCGGCCTGGATGCCGGCGAGGCTCGACGATGTGTAGGCCATGTGCCAGGCGCGCCCCTCGCTCTCCAGCGCATGGATCGCCCGGGTCCGATAGAGGCAGCCGGGCGGGAAGCCAATCAGCGGCAGCGAGCGGGCGTCGAGGTCGACGGGATGGGCCTTGCTGGTCACCCAATAGACCTGCTCCGGCCATGCCGCGATCGCTGCCCTGGTGTCGTCGACGCCGCGCTTGAGCAGCGCCAGATCGAGATCGCCGCGCTCGATGTCGCGCTTCAGGTTGAGGCTCTGGTCGGCGCGCACGTCGAGCCGCAGATCGGGGTGGGCGCGCGAGAACGCGGCGAGCAGCTTGGCGAGCCGGTAGGCCGCGAAATCCTCGGGGATGCCGAGCTTCACCGCGCCGTCGGGTCCGGGCCGCGCCACGACATCGCGGGCCTCCTCGGCGAGTGCCAGCAGGCGGCGGGCATAGGACAGCAGCCGCTCGCCGGCCTCGGTCGGCGTGACCTCGCGGCCGTCACGGTTGAGCAGCGTCTGGCCCAGATCCTCCTCGAGCCGCCGGATCTGCTGGCTGATCGTCGACTGCGTGCGGTGGACGCGCTCGCCGGCGCGGGTGAAGCCGCCGGCCTCGACCACCGAGACGAAGCTGCGCAACAGGTCCAGATCGAGCACGCGGGACCTCCATTCGGAAAACCACTGAATGCCAGTCTATCATTTAATTTCCAAATGGGAAAGAACAGCCCTACACCGGCGACGAAGGAGAGCTCTGATGTCGTCCGTTTCCTCGGTTGCCGTGACCCCGATGAAGTCGAACCTGCTGCCGCTCGAAATCGGCCTGTTCTGTCTGCTGTGGAGCTTCGCCTTCGTCGCCGGCAAGGTCGGCGTGACCTATTGCCCGCCGCTCTTGCTGCTCGCGGCGCGGTTCTCGCTCGCCGGCGTCCTCATTGTCGTGGTGTCGGCAGTCCGGGGCGAGCTGCGCATGAGCTGGCGCGATGCGGCCGTGTTCGCGATCATCGGCATCGCCAACAACGCGCTGTATCTCAGTCTCGGCTACACCGGGCTGCAGACGGTGTCGGCGGGGCTCGGCGGCCTGATCGTCTCGGCCAATCCCGTATTCACCGCGGTGTTCGCGGCGCTGCTGCTGCGCGAGCCGCTGACCCTGCGCAAGATCTCAGGCCTCGCGCTCGGCACCATCGGCGTCGCCATGATCGTCTGGCACCGCATGTCCGTCGGGACCGACCAGCTCGAAGGTATTCTCTATACGCTGGCGGCGCTGGCCTCGATCGTGACCGGCACCATCCTGTTCAAGCAGCTCGCCCCGAAGGGCAGCCTGTGGGTCGGCAACGGCATCCAGAACCTCTCAGCCGGGCTGGTGCTGTGGCCGGTTGCGCTCGGCCTGTCGAACGTCGACGCGATCGTGCCGAATGCGCAACTGATCGGCGCGTTTGCTTTCCTGGTGCTCGGCGGCTCGATCCTGGCCTACGTGCTCTGGTTCCATCTCTTGAAAGTCTGCGGCGCGACCGCCGCCAGCGCCTATCATTTCGTGATGCCGCCGCTGGCGATGATCTTCGCCTTCCTGGTGCTCGGCGAGCACGTGGCGCTGCAGGACCTGCTCGGCGTATTTCCCGTCGCGCTCGGGATCTATCTGGTCACGCGGGCGCCGGCCCGAACCGTTGGAGCATCATCATGAGCGTTGCGATCACCCTGATCGGCGGCCCGACCGCCCTGATCGAAATCGATGGCTTCCGCCTGCTGACCGATCCCACATTCGATGCTCCCGGCCGCTATGAATTGCCGCATGTCGTGCTGGAGAAGCTCACTGGACCGGCGATGACCGCGGAGGCGATCGGCGAGGTCGATGCGGTGCTGCTGAGCCATGACCAGCATTCCGACAATCTCGACCACGGCGGCCGCGCCTTCCTGACACGTGCACCGCGCGTGCTCACGACGGAAGTCGGCGCAGGCAGGCTCGGTGCGCCGGCGGAAGGGCTGGCGCCGTGGCAGACGACGCAGCTCAGCAAGGGCGGCAGGACATTGACGGTCGCGGCGACGCCGGCGCGCCATGGTCCCGCCGGCATCGAGCCGCTCGCGGGCGATGTGATCGGCTTCGTCCTGATCCCGCAGCACGGCGCGCCCGTCTATGTCAGTGGCGACACGGTGTTCTATGACGGTGTGGCGGAGGTGGCGCGGCGTTTCAAGCCTAGCGTCGTGATGCCCTTTGCCGGAGCGGCGCAGACACGCGGGCCGTTCCATCTCACCATGGACACCAACGACACGATCGAGACCGCGCGCGTGTTTGCCGAGGCCGCCATCGTTCCGGTTCACACGGACGGCTGGGCCCATTTCCGCCAGGACGCGCAGGATCTGCGCAAGACCTTCGATGCGCTCGGGTTCGGTGCGCGGCTGAAGCTTCTGGAGCCCGGTGTGAGGACGGTGATCGCCTCGTCGTCCAGCTCCTCGCAATGAGGCGGAAAAGATCAATCCCGACGGAACACGATCGAGGCCATCCATCCCGTCATCAGTGCCATCGCGGCGGTGACGAGACCATAGACGAAGCCGTTCTGCCGCGCTGAGTTCGCAACGAACTGCTCGAAGCCGACCTTGACGATCTCGAACGCAGTCTCGGTCTTGGTGACCAGCGCGCCGTCGGCGAGCAGCTTGATCTCGACCTCATAGGTGCCGATCGGCACCGCAGCGGGCAGAGGGATGCCGGTACGGAACAGGGTCGGCGTCAGGAGGGTCACCGCGGACGTGTCCTCGCGATACAGGCCGTGCTGCGACTGCAGTCGCACGAAAGCGCTGCGGAACGCGTCGTTCGGGACCACGTCGGCATAGTCAGGACCGACGCGCTGGGTCAGCAGCACGTTGTTGAGTCCAAGCTGCTGCCGGCGCAGCACCTCGGGCGCGGCCATCGTGTCGAACGGGCGGTTGGCGAACAGCGCCAGATAGCCGGGCACTTTGAGGAACTGGCGCGAGTCGGTGTTGATCCAGATGCCGAACTTCCGCTCCTTGCGCCGCGTCACCATGTCGGCGCGCGGGCCCCGGACGGTGACGACGAGGTCATAGGCGGTGCGACCCGGCGGGGTCTGGACGTCCTTCTCGACCGAGCCGAACAGCACCAGCTCCTCCCCGGAATAGTTCGGCGTCACCGTCACGCGATGGTTGGAGACCGAGACGATCAGCCGCTCGGCGCGCGCCGATGCGGCGCCGGCAAGCAGCAGCATGAAGGTGAGGCTGGCGAGGCGGAGCGGCGTCATCTGCTGATCTCGGTCTCGCGGATCGTGAACAGGTCGTCGGGCTTGATCACGAGCTCGATCGCGAACCGGATGCCGACGGCGAGGATCAGCAGGCCGAGCAGCAACCGCAGCTGCTCGCCGCGGATCATCTGGCCGGCGCGGGCCCCGAACTGCGCGCCGGTGACGCCGCCGACCATCAGGATCAGCGCCAGCACGGCGTCGACCAGATGATTGCTCATCGCGTGCAGCATGGTCGCGATCATCATGGTCGCGAGCGTCAGGACCATCGAGGTGCCGATGACGGTCGAGGTCGGCACGCGCAGCAGGTAGATCAGCAGGGGCACCAGAATGAAGCCGCCGCCGATGCCCATCACGGCGCCGAGGAAGCCGATGATGAGGCCGATGGCGATCACCGGAATGACGGAGACATAGATCTTCGAGCGCTTGAAGCGCATCTTCAGCGGCAGGCCATGGATCCAGACATGGCTGCCCGGACGCCGTACGGTCGCGACCGCGCCCTGGCGCGCGCGCATCATCGCCCGCAGACCCTCCCAGAACATCGTGCCGCCGACGCTCGTCAGCAGGGCGACATAGGACAGCGCGATCATCAGATCGAGTTGGCCGAGCGAACGCAACAGGGTGAAGGTGGCGACGCCGAGCCCGGTGCCGAGCGCGCCGCCGATCATCAACACTGAGGCCAGCGAGGGATCGATCGCGCGCCGCCGCCAATAGGACAGCGCGCCGGAGAACGAGGAGGCGGCGATGTGGCTGGAAACCGAGGCGACCGCGACCGCGGGCGTGATGCCGACGAAGATCAGAAGAGGCGTCATCAGGAACCCGCCGCCGATGCCGAACATGCCGGAGACGAAGCCGACGGCCGCGCCCATCGCCAGCAACAGGAAGATGTTGACCGGGATGTCGGCGATCGGAAGATAAATCTGCATCGGCGCGGCCTCTGCGAACCTTCGAGCGAGCATCCCGCGCATGCGAAGCAGGACGCCGGGCTCCTGCATAACCGAAAATGGGAGCGAAGGGATCAGTCATTCCCGCCCAAAGTGACATCCACCGGCGCCGAGCGTGGGGGTCTGGGCGCTCCGTCAGAGGGCCTTGAGCGGCGCGGTCACCAGCCTCATGGCCTCGGCATCGCTCGGATCGAGCCAGCGGATCTCGCGGGTCTGCGACATCGCCTCGATGACCTGCGACGATACGCCCATGCGTGTCATATAGCCGAGGATGGCGCCGGTCACGCGCTGGGTGTCGGCGACCGCGTCGGCGCCACGGGCCTCCGACGTGAAGCGGTGCACGCCGAGCGCCGAGCCATCGAGGCCATAGCGGGTCTGCCCGCCGGCAAAGGCGAACACGCAGGCGCTGGCGCAGAAGCCCGGACGGATGCGGCCGGAATTGTCGGCCACGCCGACGGCGGTGGCGAGTCCGTGAGCGCGGATGATCTCGCCCATCAGCACTCCCTGGTCGAGGTTGCCGCCGGGCGAGGACAGCAGGATCAGGTCGCCCGGCTTGAAATGGGCCTCGCTGATCCGCTCGCGCAGCCAGCCGGCCGCCGCGGGTCCGATGGGGCCGCTGACGGCGAGCACGGCGCGCCTGTCGCCCAGCCCGGCAAGCGCGGGGTCGGCGACCAGCGCCGCCGACAGACTCGGCGAGATGTATTGATCCTTCCAGAACGACCAGGCGTCGGGTCGCGACAGGTCGCGGTAGGCGCGAATGCCCCCGCCGAGTAGGATTGCAACGAAGAAAATGACGGAAGCCAGCCGACGCCATCGGAACGCCGCAGGATAGCCGTCGGTCACTTGCTGGATTGGTTGGCGAGGAGGCGGAGCGGGGGCGACGTTCGCCGTGGTCCGCGGTGGCACGCGGGGGCCCGTCGGCGACTGCAGGAAGCGCGCGCCGTCGTGTTGTTCGTTCCCCGCTGACACGCGTCGATGCTCCCTCGCGGCGCTCGTGATGATCCGCCGCGACAACCTATATCGATCGACCGCGCGACACTATGGCGGCGCGATTGCAAGCCAGGAGGATTTTGCAGGCCGCGCGCGAGCGCTCGTCAGCCTGCCCAGAGAAATGCCCTCGTCAGCGCAGCGCCGTCGCAGCCGCGCGCTTCGCCAGCGCCGCCTTGGCCGCGGCTGCCTTGGCGATCGCCTGCGTGCCATCCCAGCCGCCGGCGGGTGCCGGCACATTCACGGCGTCGTCGGGCTGCGGTTCGACCGTGAAGGTCTGGATCGCGAGCTTGGCCGCGGCGAGCGACTGGACATCGAGCCGCTTGGCGACATCGTCGCGCTTGCGCCCGGCATCGACGTCACCCTGCGCTGCGGCCAGGGTGAACCATTTGTAGGACTCGGCGAGGTTCTGTTCGACGCCGATGCCACGGGCATAGAGAATGCCGAGGTTGAACTGGCTGTCGGCGACGCCGCGCTCGGCGGCCTTGCGGAACCATTGCGAGGCGCTCTTGTAGTTCGCGCCCTTGCCGCCGCCGTCGGCATCCAGCACGGCGAGATTGTGCATCGCCTTGGCGCTGCCGCGCTCGGCGGCGACGACGTAGTAGCGGCGGGCGATGTCGGCGTCCTTCTTCACGCCGAGACCCTTCTCGTAGAAGGTGCCGAGACGGAAGACCGCCGGGATCAGCCCCGCCTGTGCCGCGCGGTCATACCACTTCGCGGCTTCCTCATAGTTCGCCGCGACACCCTTGCCCTCGGCAAAGCGCACGCCGACCTCGTAGGCGGCGGTCGGATCACCCCTCAGAGCGGCGTTGCGCAGCGCCAGTCCGCCGATGGCATCGGGCAGCTTCTCGGAGGCGGGCACCTGCACCAGACCGAGCTTCTGGCCGTTGGCGGCGGTTGGGATCGTGCCGGTGACATCAGTGGGGACGGCAGCGGGTACCGTGGCCGGCTTTTCGACGTCCTGCGGGATCGCGAGCATCGCGATCGTCTCCGCTTCGCTCGGCATGGCCCGGTTGTAGGACTGACGGTCGATCGGCGTCGGCGACGTCAACGACGGCACGCTCTGGTCGGGCGTCGTCGGCCGCGGCGACAGGCCCGGCGAGGCCGACGGCATCTGCGCCCGGGGCGCCTCGCCCTGGGTTTCCATCGGCGAGATCGGCGGCGGCGTGCTGCCGCTGTCGAGCAGCGACATCGCAAATTTGAAGGTGCCGAGCACGATCACCACGACGCTGGCACCGACCAGCAGCGAACGGATCTTCGACCCGATGGTCGAGACCTCCTCGTCACCCTCAGCGGTGAGAGCGAACGTCGGCTTGTCCTTGGGTTTGGCCTTGGGCTTGGCGACGTCGCTGGCGACTTCCTTGACGACGTCCTTGGGCGGCTCCTTGGCCTTCTCCTTCGGCTTGTCCTTCTTCGCCTTCTTGGCGTCAACGGGCTGTGCAGCCGCCGCGGCCTGCGCCGCGCGGCGCGCAGCCGCGATGAAGCTCGACGTCGACACCGGCTCCCGCTTGCCGGCGGGAAGCTCGCTCAGCGCATCCTCGGACGCGGCGATCCGCTCGGCGGGCGATGCGGTCCGGCCAGGCGGACGGGTGCCCGGTTCAAGCGGATGATCCGGTGGCAGCTCGGGGACGATGATGGTCGCGCGGGGCGCCTGTGCCGCGTGCGGCTCCAGGATGTCGGCGATTGCCTTCGGCGGAATCGGCGGCGGCATGGCAGCCGCCGGCGCCTGAGCGGCGTGGAAGTCGCGCGAGGCGGCCGCGAACGCCTGTTGACCCGCGGCCGGAGCGACAATCTGTCCCGCTGGCTGCTCGGCCGCCGGATTGGGCAGCTCCGGCCGGTAGGCAGGCTCTGGCCTGGCCGGCTCGGCATGGGCCTGGGGCGCCGGCGCGCGTGCAGCCGGCATCGGCGACTCGATTGGCGGTGCCAGCGGCGGCAGCGCGGCCGGCGGGCCCGCGGTGGCGCGCACATTGCGCAGGTCGCCTTCGATCATGGCGAGGCGGTCGACGACGTGCCCCAGCGTGTTGTGGACGGCCTCGAGCGAGTCCTGGGTGTTGCGGTCGGTCTCGGTCTGGCTGAAGCGGATGTCGGACAGCTCGCGCTTGACCATGTCGATCAGGCCGCCGTCCTGCGACGTTTCGCGCTGCGACCGGCTCTCCGCCAGCGCTGCGAATGTCGCCTGCTGCCGTTCGAGATAGCGCAGGATGTCCTGCAGGCCGTCCTCGACGCGGGTCATGTTGCCGCCGCGCGGGTCGTTGGCGGCCTCGAGCCGCTCCAGCAGATAGCTGATCCGCTGTTCGAGATGGGTGATCGCCGATGAGCCGTCGTTGCCGACCTGCAGGCGGTCGATGCGGTCGGACAGGCCGCGCAGCGCGTCCTCGATCTGGGCGGTGTTGTCGCGCGCTGCCGGCGGCGGCTCGCGGCTCTCCAGCGTCGAGGTCAGCGCGGCGATGCGCTGTTCGAGCGCCGCAAAGGAATCATGGAACGACTCGTGATTGTCGCGCGCCTGCGTGACCTGGTCGACCTTCGACGACAGCTGCCGAAGATCGTCCGACAGCCGTTCCAGGGCGTCGTTGGAGGCGACATTGGCGACGATCGCACGCAGCGCCGCGATGGCGCTTTCGAGCTGCTGCACGGTGCCGGGGTCGTCATTGGCGCGCAGGATCAGGTCGAGCTTGGCGCCGAGATTGCGGATCGCCTCGTCATAGACGGCGAGCTGCTCGGCAGGCTTCAGCGAGCCGACGACCTCGCGGATGTCGGTCAGCGCGCGCTCGATCCCGGCCAGTGCCTGGCCGTCGACGCCGGTGTTGCGGTTCTCGTCGATGCGGCGCGACAGCGAGCGAATCTCGTTCTCGATCGACTCGATCGCCCGGCGCGGCATCGCCTCGGTGATGGCGTGACGGATCTCGGAGAGCTCGTTGCGGAATCCGGCGATCGACTGCTCGATGCCGTCCTCGGGGCGATGCAGCGCCTCGATCTGGCTCGTGATCTTCAGCAGATGGCGTTCGAGCAGTGAGAAATCGGGCGTGGGTGCGGCCGGTTGCGGCGGCGTCAGCGGCGCGCTGATCGGGGTCATCAGCGGCGCTGCTGCGGATGCCATGGCAGGCGCGGTCGGCGGCGCCTGGTGCGGCGGCAGCGGGCGCGCATTGTCGAGCTCGCTCTGGCGGGCGCTGATTTCAGCGACGGCCACGTCGAACGAACCCGCGCTGAGCGGCTGGGCGGGCCGGTAGAGCTGCGCAGCGGCGCGCTCGACGCCGTCAGGACCACGATAGCGGTCTTCGGTGTCCGGCTTGCGCAGCGGCGTCGAGATCTGTGACAGGCGGGCGTCGAGCCGCGAGATCGCATCATTCAGCTGACGCGCGACGCCCTGCTCGTCGCGTGGCGCATCCTTGCGCGAGACGGGGCGCGACATCTGCTCGATCTGCCGTGCGATGGAGTCGAGCCGCTGGTGGATGTCGGTCACCTCGCGGGCATCGCGGCTGACGGTCGGCGTGCTGCGCGGCGCGTGGCTGCCACGGAAGTCGGGCGGGGTAGATGCGCCGAGCGTGGAGTTGATCCAGTCGTTCAGCGTCATGCCGGCGCGTTGCGCCGCGGCCTCGGCCCTTTCACGGACGGACGGGTCGATGCCTTCATTACTCCACGGTACGCGCGAATTCATGTCTCGTCCGGTTCCGCTTCCAGCGCTCCACCAAGCGCCTCCAGCCTCTCCACGCGTCCCGGACATGAACATGAACGGGTCCGCGCAGATCGTCTGCTCCAGGTCCCGACTTTTGACTTTTACGGTAAATAACGCGTTAAGTTTACCGCCGGCGCGGTCAGAAGTTTTGCCCTATCGAACGGCGGGTATCAGCCGGCATTTTCACGCGATGATGGATCGAGCGGCCGCACGCTGCTCGCGCCGGATATCGTCGAGAGCGCGGTGATCGCTTCCTCGCACCATTCCGCCACCATGCGTTCGTGGCGCAGGCCGAGACGCAGGTTGAGGAGCTTGCCCATATCGGCCGGGGCCACGTTGCCGTCCGCATAATGCTTCTTGAGGATGCGATCGTAGCGCTCGGCGCGGTCGCGATGATGCTCGAGCCGCGCCATCAGGTCGGCCCGGATCGGCCCGATGTCGGCGGCGCCCAGTGCATAGAGCCGGACGAGAAGATCGTCCTTCGTCGAGGCCGGCGTGCTCGGCCGCGCCGCCCAGCTGCGAAACGCCGCGCGGCCCTCCGCGGTCAATGTGTAGACCAGCTTGTTGGGCTTGCCGGTCTGCACCACCTCGCGACCCTGGATGTAGCCGCGGTCGCGCAGCCGCGACAGCTCGCGGTAGATCTGCTGGTGGTCCGTCTTCCAGAAGAAGCCGATCGAGGAATCGAACGTCTTGGCGAGCTCGTAGCCCGTCATCGGATGTTCGGTGAGGCAGGCGAGGATGGCGTCGCCGAGGGCCATGGCCGGAAACTGCTCCCGTTTTTCTGATCGTGTTCTGCCCCGCTCCACGCTTGACATTATGCACATTGGCGCATATGCGTCAATGTGCATATGGGGTGGTTGTGGTGCTGGCCTGTTCCGCCCTGAGGAGACGCCCAATGACAATGACCGGCCTCGATGGATGGTACGGCTATATGAGGTCTCACGATCTCGGCGCGCTGCGGGAGCTGCTGCACCCGGACGCCGTGTTCGAGAGTCCCGTCGTGCATACGCCGCAGCGCGGCCGCGACATCACCTTCAAATATCTCGCGAGTGCTGAGAAAGTCTTAGGCGGTCCCGGATTCAAGTATGTCGGGGAGTGGCGTAACGCCACGGGCGCCGTGCTCGAATTCGAGAATGAGATCGAGGGCATCAAGCTCAACGGCGTCGACATCATCACCTTCGATGACGCCGGCCGCATTACCCATTTCAAGGTCATGGTGCGGCCGCTCAAGGCCATCAACCTGCTGCACCGCCTGATGGGCGAACAGCTGGCCGCGATGAGCAAGCCGTCGTGATGTGACCGACAGCCGCAAACGAATGGCTGCCGCAAGCTCTTAGAAGTCGCTACAGTCCGCGGCCAGCATTGCCTGCCGCGTCCGCACAATTTCAGTCTGAAACTTCAGCCTTCCTGCCGGAGACGCCGATGCCGATCTACAAAGCCCCCGTGGAAGATGTCACCTTCCTGCTCAACGACGTGTTCCAGATCGACCGCTACGACAATCTGCCGGGCTTCTCCGATGCCTCGGCCGATGTCCGCGAGGCGATCCTCGGCGAGGCCGCCAAGCTCGCCGAAGAGGTGCTGCACCCCCTGAATCGCGTGGGCGATCTCGAAGGCTGCAAGCGCCATGACGACGGCAGCGTGACCACGCCGAAGGGCTTCAAGGAGGCCTACAAGCAGATCGTCGAGGGCGGCTGGCTTGGCCTGTCGGCGCCGACCGAATATGGCGGGCAGGGCCTGCCGGTGACATTGAGCCAGACCGTCAACGAATTCCAGTGCTCTGCCAACATGGCGTTCTCGATGTATGGCGGCCTCACCATGGGCGCCACCGCCGCGCTGATCGTGCATGGCAATGAGGAGCAGAAGAAGACCTACGTGCCGAAGATGGTGGCGGGCGAGTGGACCGGCACCATGAACCTCACCGAGCCGCATTGCGGCACCGATCTCGGTCTCTTGCGCACCAAGGCGGTGCGCCAGCCCGACGGTAGCTTCAAGATCTCCGGCACCAAGATCTTCATCTCGGCCGGCGAGCACGACTTGGCCTCCAACATCATCCATCTCGTGCTCGCCCGCATCGAGGGCGCGCCCGCCGGCATCAAGGGCGTGTCGCTGTTCGTGGTGCCGAAATTCATGGTCAATCCGGACGGCACCGTCGGCGCGCGCAACGGAGTGACCTGCGGATCGATCGAGCACAAGATGGGCATCCACGGCAACTCGACCTGTGTGATGAACTACGACAACGCCACCGGCTGGCTGATCGGCGAAGAGAACAAGGGCATGCAGGGCATGTTCGTGATGATGAACGAGGCCCGGCTCGGCGTCGCCGTGCAGGGGCTCGCGCAGTCCGAGGTCGCCTATCAGAACGCGGTCGCCTATGCGCGCGAGCGCATCCAGGGCCGCTCGCTGACTGGGCCCAAGGCGCCCGACAAGGCCGCCGATCCGATCATCGTGCATCCCGACGTGCGCCGCACCTTGCTGTCGATCCGCGCCTTCAACGAGGCCGCCCGCGCCATGGTCGTCTGGACCTCGCTGAAGAGCGACGTCGCGCACCGCTCAGCTGACCCGAAGGACCGTCAGGCGGCCGACGATCACATGGGCCTGATGACCCCGGTCATGAAGGGCTACATGACCGACATGGGCTTCGCCAACGCCGTTCAGGCGCAGCAGATGTATGGCGGTCACGGCTACATCGCCGAGCACGGCATGGAGCAGTTCGTGCGCGATGCCCGCATCGCGATGATCTACGAAGGCGCCAACGGCATCCAGGCGCTGGATCTCGTCGGCCGCAAGCTGCCGCGCGACGGCGGCCGCGCCGTGATGGCGTTCTTCGCCGAGGTCGGCTCCTTCGCCAAGGAGCAGGGCGGCAATGATGCGATGAAGCCGTTCGTCGCTCCGTTGTCGACCGCGCTCGGCCATCTGCAGCAGGCCACGACCTGGCTGATGCAGAACGCGATGACCAAGCCGGACAATGCCGGCGCCGCCGCGACCGACTACATGCATCTCTTCGCGCTGGTCACCTTCGGCTACATGTGGGCGAAGATGGCCAAGGTCGCGCAGGACAAGATTGCGGCCGGCGACAGCTCGACCTATCTGACCACGAAGCTGATCACGGGCCGCTTCTTCATGGAGCGCGTGATCCCTGAGACGGCCGCGCATCTCGCCCGCCTGCAGGCCGGCTGTGCGACCGTGATGGAGCTGCCGGCGGAAGCCTTCTGATGCTGTGGCGGGAGCCAGTGCGCCGCTCGCGCGCCGGCTACCGTCGAACACCAACAACAACGAATCCGATCAGATGAGGAGGGCGTGATGCCTGAGGCCTTTATCTACGACCACGTGCGTACCCCCCGCGGCCGCGGCAAATCCGATGGCAGCCTGCATGAGGTGACCGCGCTCGCGCTCGCCACGGTGCCTTTGAAGGCGCTCAAGGACCGCAACAACATTCCCGAGGACGCGGTCGATGACGTCGTGCTCGGCGTGGTCGATCCGGTCGGCGAGGCCGGCTCGGACATCGCACGTTTCGCCGCGCTGAATGCGGGTCTCGGCGACGCCGTCCCGGGCATTCAGATCAGCCGCTTCTGCGCCTCCGGCCTCGACGCCGTGAATTTCGCCGCCGCGCAGATCATGAGCGGCCAGCATGAGCTGGTCATCGGCGGCGGCGCGGAGTCGATGAGCCGCGTCGGCATCGGCGCCTCCGGCGGCGCCTGGCCGATGGACCCGTCGATGGCGGTGCCGGCCTACTTCATGCCGCAGGGTGTCTCCGCCGATCTGATCGCGACGAAGTACGGCTTCTCGCGCGACGATGTCGACGCCTACGCCGTGCAGAGCCAGCAGCGCGCCGCCAAGTCCTGGGAGGAGGGCCGTTTCAGCAAATCGGTCGTTCCGGTCAAGGACATCAACGGCCTGACCATCCTCGCCAAGGACGAGCACATGCGCCCGTCGACGACGATGCAGTCGCTGGCGCAGTTGCAGCCGTCGTTCGCGGCGATGGCGCAGATGGGCGGCTTCGATGCGGTGGCGATCCAGTCGCATCCGGAGATCGAGCGCGTCAACTACGTGCATCACGCCGGCAACTCCTCGGGCATCGTCGACGGCGCCGGCGCGGTGCTGCTCGGCAGCAAGGAGGCCGGGGCGAAGTATGGCATGAAGCCGCGCGCGAAAATCCGCGCCTTCGCCAATATCGGCTCGGAGCCCGCGATGATGCTGACCGGCCCGGTCGACGTCACCGAGAAGCTGTTCGAGCGCTCCGGCATGAAGACCTCGGACATCGACCTGTTCGAGCTCAACGAGGCGTTCGCCTCGGTCGTGCTGCGCTACATGCAGGCGTTCGAGATCGACAAGGACAGGATCAACGTCAATGGCGGCGCCATCGCGCTCGGCCATCCGCTCGGCGCCACTGGCGCGATGATCCTGGGCACCGTGCTCGACGAATTGGAGCGCACCGATAAGGCCACCGCCCTGGTCACGCTGTGCATCGGTGGCGGCATGGGCACCGCGACCATCATTGAGCGGGTGTGACGAACTCCTAACGTAGGGTGGGCAAAGCGAAGCGTGCCCACCATCGTCTTCATCGACACCGTCGGTGGGCACGGCGCAAGGGCGCCTTTGCCCACCCTACGATTTCAGGACAACGCCGCGCCGACCGGCTGCTGGCACCGAGGGAGATCAATATGGCCTTCAAGAACTTCAAACTCGAAACCGATGCCGACGGCATTGCGCTGATCACCTGGGACATTCCGGGACGTTCGATGAACGTGCTGGACGAGACCTCGGCGATCGAACTCGAGACCATCGTCAAGGAGACCACTGCTGACGCCGCCATCAAGGGCGTCGTCATCACCTCGGCCAAGGAGGCGTTCTGCGCCGGCGCCGACCTGTCCATGCTCGAGGGCATGAACCGCACCTATGCCGAGGTGCTGAAGGGCAAGGGCGAGGAAGCCGCCAACCAGATGCTGTTCGACAACAGCCGGCGCTTCTCGCAGATCTACCGGGCTATGGAAACGTCGGGCAAACCGTGGGTCGCCGCGATCAACGGCCTCGCGCTCGGCGGCGGCTTCGAGCTGACCTTGGCCTGCCATCACCGCGTCGCGGCCGAGAACCCGAAGACCCGTCTCGGCCTGCCCGAGATCAAGGTCGGCCTGTTCCCCGGCGCCGGCGGCACCCAGCGCGTGCCGCGCATCGTGCAGCCGCAGGACGCGATGAACCTGCTGTTGAAGGGCGAGGCGCTGACGCTCGACAAGGCCAAGGCCTTGAAGCTGGTCGACGCCATCGTTCCGGCGGCTGACCTCATCAAGGCCGCCAAGGACTGGATCAAGGGCGGCGGCAAGGCCGTTCAGCCGTGGGACGAGAAGGGCTTCAAGCTGCCGGGCGGCCCGGTGTTCTCGAAG
Organism: Bradyrhizobium sp. SZCCHNR1053; assembly: GCF_032381235.1. NCBI lineage: Bacteria > Pseudomonadati > Pseudomonadota > Alphaproteobacteria > Hyphomicrobiales > Nitrobacteraceae > Bradyrhizobium > Bradyrhizobium sp. SZCCHNR1053. The sequence continues at coordinate 37,469 of NZ_JAUHJM010000018.1, read as the reverse complement.
AACGGCATGATGATGTTCCCGGCCGGCAACGCCATCTACCGCCGCGAGACCTACGACAACTATCCGGCCGCGCGCGCGATCATGAGCTGCGTCTATGAGGGCCTGCAGTTGCCGATCGACGCCGCGCTGCGCGTCGAGTCGCGCTACTTCGCCCACATCCTGCGCTCCAAGGAAGCCGCAGCGATGATCCGCAGCCTGTTCCTGTCGATGCAGGAGTTGAACAAGGGCGCGCGTCGTCCGGCCGACGTGCCGCCAAGCAAGCTGAAGAAGATCGCCGTGATCGGCGCCGGCTTCATGGGCGCATCCGTCGGCTACGTCTCGGCGCGCGGTGGCCTCGAGGTCGTGCTGATCGACCGCGACCAGGAGAGCGCCGACAAGGGCAAGGCGCATGCCCAGAGCGTGGTCGATGGTCTGGTCAAGAAGGGCCGCGCCAAGCCGGGCGAGGCGGAGGCGATCATGGGCCGCATCACCGCGACCGCCGACTACGCCGCGCTGAAGGATTGCGACCTGGTCATCGAGGCCGTGTTCGAGGACCGCAAGGTCAAGGCCGAGACCTACGCCAAGGCGCAGCAGCATCTGAAGGACGGCGCGATCTTCGCCTCCAACACCTCGACCTTGCCGATCACCTCGCTGGCCGAGGAGTTCAAGGACCAGGGCCGCTTCATCGGCATCCACTTCTTCTCGCCGGTCGAGAAGATGATGCTGGTCGAGATCATCATGGGCAAGGCCACCGGCGACGTCGCGCTGGCGACCGCGCTCGACTATGTCCGCACCATCGGCAAGACGCCCATCGTGGTCAACGACTCCCGCGGCTTCTTCGCCAACCGCTGCGTGATGCGCTACATCGCCGAGGGCAACGAGATGTTCCTCGAAGGCGTGCCGCCGGCGATGATCGAGAACGCGGCCAAGATGGCCGGCATGCCGGTTGGCCCGCTGTCGCTGTCGGACGAGGTCGCGCTCGATCTCGGCCTCAAGATCATGAAGGCGACCGAGCACGATCTCGGACCCAACGCGATCAACCAGGACCACAAGAAGCTGATGGTCGAGCTGGTCGAGAAGCAGGGTCGCTTCGGCCGCAAGAACGCCAAAGGCTTTTACGACTATCCCGAGAAGGGCAAGGGTCAGAAGAGCCTGTGGCCGGATCTCGCCAAGCTGCAGCCCAAGCATCTCGATCCCGACACGCTAGACGTCGAGGAGCTGAAGCAGCGCTTCCTGGTGGTGCAGGCGGTGGAGGCTGCGCGCACCGTCGAGGACCACGTCATCACCGACGTGCGCGAGGCCGATGTCGGCTCGATCCTCGGTTTCGGCTTCGCGCCGTTCACCGGCGGCACGCTGTCCTACATCGACTTCATGGGCACCAAGAAGTTCGTCGAGCTGTGCCACAAGTTCACAGAGAAGTACGGCTCGCGCTTCGCCCCGCCGAAGCTGCTGGAAGAGATGGCCGCCAAGGGCGAAACCTTCTACGGCCGCTTCCCGCCGAAGAAGGCGGCGGCTTGACGATTGCGGGCTGCCTGATGAGTCTCGATAGCACCGCATCGACGGTGCGCTCCCCTCCCCCTTGCGGGGAGGGGTCGGGGGTGGGGGTCTCAGCAAAAGGTCTCGATGATTTGAAGATGCCCCTCACCTCGGAGTCTCAGCGTGAGCTCGGGTGAAAAGATCGCGGTCGATATCCTCCACGGCACAGCGCCTCGCGCATCCGCATCGAAGCCAGCCAAGCGACGAGCCAACCAAACTTCTTGAGCCGACGTCAATCGCGCGTCTTCAGATGCGAGGCTGTCCCACAACAGCGCGATGAAATCGGGCCGGTCCTTCGTGGTCAGCATAGAATGTCGAATGGAACGGACATCACGTCATGATAATCGCTGGAGCCGGGAGGTTCATGAACTCGGCTAGAGTCATCGTGTGGACCCCCACCCCCGACCCCTCCCCGCAAGGGGGAGGGGAGCTCACCGGCTTCGTGACGTCGCAATCGCTTCGGTAAGAAGCAATCGCTCACCCCGCCTTCATCAGCCCTTCCTTGGTCAGCGCCTCCTGCACCTTCGGCCGCGCGGCGACGCGGTTCTTGTAGGCCACCAGATTCGGCATCGCCGACAGGTCGAACTTCATCCGGTCCGCCCAGGTCAGGATGGTGAACAGATAGCCGTCGGCGACCGTGAACTGCTGGCCCATCAGATAGTCGTGGCCGGCAAGCTGGCCGTCGATATATTTGAACTTGCCCATCACGCGGTCCTTGAAGAACGCCTTGGCGTCGTCGGAGAGCACCGGCGAGAACATCGGGCTGAAATTCTTGTGCAGCTCCGAGGTGATGAAGTTCAGCCACTCCAAGAGCTTGTAGCGCTCGCCGCTGTCGCGCGCCGGGGCGAGGTTCTTGGTCGCCGCCCGGTCGGCGATCATCTGGACGATGACCGGGCCTTCGGTCACGATCTCGCCGCTCGGCAACCCGAGCGCCGGCACCTGGCCCTTCGGATTGACCTTGAGGTAATCGTCGCCATTTTCCAGGGTCTTGGCGCGCAGGTCGACCTTGACGAGATCGTAGGGCAGGCCGGCCTCGAGCAGGGCGATGTGGGGCGAGAGCGAGCAGGCGCCGGGTGAATAATAAAGCTTCATTGGGTATTCCCTCCGTGAGACCATCGTCGTGGTTGGAACCGATCGCGGCGTCACACCCGCCCTTACATGCACTTGCATGGAATAGTCAAGATTGATGCAGGTGCATCGAATGCGCTAGAACGAGGACCTGAAGGATACGAGCCGGCCCATGAAACGCAAACCATCGACCGAGGCGACCGCCGCCTGGATCCGCCTGATGCGGGTCCAGAGCCGGGTGCTGGACTGCGTCGAGCAGGAGCTGAAGAAGGCCGGTTTTCCGCCGCTCGCCTGGTATGATGCGCTGCTGGAGCTGTCCCGGGCGCCCGCGGGCGAGCTGCGCCCGGTCGAGCTCGAGCGGCAGATGCTGATCCCGCAATATTCCACTTCCCGGCTGATCGACCGGCTGGTCGAAGAAGGTCTGGTCGTCCGGCGGGAATGCAAGATGGACAAGCGCGGCCAGTTCGTCGAGATCACCGAGGCCGGACGCGAACTGCAGAAGCGGATGTGGTCGGCCTATTCCGCCGCGATCGAGAAGCATGTCGGCTCCAAGCTGTCGGATACCGACGCCGCCAAGCTTTGCATGCTGCTGGATCGGCTTGGCTGCTCCTGTGGTCAGGCCGCTCCGTTGGCGGCTGGAGAGGGCGCGGCGACCCGATGAAGCATCCGTCCCCATTCACATCCGCGGCCCCCTGGGGTCCGCGGCCTTTCCTGTCACCACGCGCGACCCTCGAAGCGCTTCTGAACCGAGACTCCCATGGCGCGTGACCAGATCGATATGACCCCGCTGCAGTCGCGCGACGAGCTGGTGGCGTGGCTCGCGGCCGGCGTGAAGCCGCCGTCCGCCTTCCGCATCGGGACCGAGCACGAGAAGACGCCGTTCACGCTCGACGGTCACCGCCCGGTCCCTTACGAGGGTGCGCGCGGCATCGGCGCGCTGCTCGAAGGCATGAAGCTCCTGCTCGGCTGGGAGCCGATCATGGAGCGCGGCAACATCATCGGGCTCTATGATGTCACCGGCGGGGGCGCCATCTCGCTGGAGCCCGGCGGCCAGTTCGAGCTGTCGGGCGCGCCGGTCGAGACCGTGCACCAGACGCATGCGGAGCTGATGGCGCATCTGGCGCAGGTACGCGAGATCGCAACTCCGCTCGGCATCGGCTTTCTCGGCTTGGGCATGACGCCGTCCTGGTCGCGCGCCGAAATTCCGGTGATGCCCAAGGGCCGCTACAAGATCATGACCAGCTACATGCCGAAGGTCGGCCGTTACGGCCTCGACATGATGTACCGGACCTGCACCGTTCAGACCAATCTCGACTTCTCCTCCGAAGCCGACATGGTCAAGAAGCTCAGGGTCTCGGTGGCGCTGCAGCCGATCGCGACCGCGCTGTTCGCCAATTCGCCATTCACCGAAGGCAAGCCGAACGGCTTCCTGTCGTTCCGCTCCGAGATCTGGCGCGACACTGACAATCAGCGCTCGGGCATGATCCCGTGGGCGTTCGAGGATGGCATGGGCTTCGAGCGCTGGGTCGACTACGCGCTCGATGTTCCCATGTATTTCGTGAAACGCGAGGAGACCTATATCGACGTCTCCGGCACCTCGTTCCGCGACTTCTTCGAAGGCAAGAACCCGGCGATGCCGGGCGAGCGTCCGACGCTGTCGGATTGGGCCAATCACCTCTCGACGATCTTCCCGGAGGTGCGCCTGAAGCGCTATCTGGAAATGCGCGGTGCCGACGGTGTGCCGTGGGGCCGGCTGCCGGCGCTGCCGGCGTTCTGGGTCGGCCTGCTCTACGACGACGTCAGCCTCGACGCGGCCTGGGACCTGGTCAAGACCTGGACCGCGTTCGAGCGCCAGAACCTGCGCGACGACGTGCCGCGCCTCGGCTTCAAGGCGCGTATTCGCAATCGCTACGTGTTCGAGATCGCCAAGGAATGCCTCACCCTGGCGCATCTCGGCCTGCGCCGGCGCGGCCGCATCGACCATCTCGGCCGCGACGAGAGCCGCTATCTCGAGCCGCTCGACCAGATCATCGATTCCGGCCGCTCGCCGGCCGAGGAGATGCTGGAGAAGTTCGACGGCCCGTGGGGCGGCTCGGTCGAGCCGGCCTACGACGAATATGCGTTCTGATCGGAAGGGCTGAGCCTGCGACCGTCGCAGGTTCGCTGCGCCGCCTGCTCCACGTTGAGGCGGCTGGCGGCTTGGGTCCGCTGTTTTTTGTTGCGATTTGTGTCCCAGGTTCGATTCAGCGCCTGGGCGCCGCTGCGTTGCCTTCCGCTGCTCCCACCGGTCCGAGCCGTTCATCCGCCATACAGGTTCGTGGCGATCAAATGACTGCCTAAAAACTCGCAAGAAAACTCGAACATTAACAATGGGTCGGATGGTTCAGCGGCGGCGCGTGGGGCGCTTCATCGGGGCATGGCTGAGGGCACTGGCGTGCCTGTTCGCGGCTGTGTGCCTGACGCCGGCTTCAGCCCAGACCTATTCCGATCGCCCCGGCGGCGACTATATGAGCGCGCCGATCACCTCCGGCGACCCGGCCGATTGCGCGCTGCTGTGCGAGCACGACCGGCGGTGCCGCGCCTGGAGCTTCAACTATCCGACCGTGATGGAAGCGGGTGCGGTGTGCTGGCTCAAGAACAGCGTGCCGGCGCGCGTGCCGGACAATTGCTGCGTTTCCGGCGTGCGTGGCGCGGGCGTCGTCGAGATCCGCAACGATGCGGTCGAGACGTCGATCGACCGTCCCGGCGGCGACTACCGCAGCTTCGACATCAAGACCACCGATCTGAAGGGCGGCGACAAGGCCGAGAAGGCCGCCGACAAGGGCGACAAGAGCAGCGGTGACAAGGCGGCGGACAAGAAGGAAGAGAAGGCCGCCGACGCCGAGGAGATCTGCAAGGCTGCTTGCACAGGCGACAACAAATGCCGGGCCTGGACCTTCGCGCGGCCCGGCTATGCCGGCAAGGAGGCGCATTGCTTCCTGAAGAAGGAGATCAAGCCGCCGCGGCGCCGCGCGGGGTTCACGTCAGGCGTGGTGCGATAGCGCGGGGCGACGAGGGCCGCTATTTTGCGGGCCGGCTATAGGACGGCAAACGAAGATGCCTGCGTCCCTGTCGTTTCACGTGTTGGTCCAACAATGTTAGTCTTCCGCGACGATCACGGTGATCTCAGGCCACAGTGCCTTCCAACGTTCCGCCTTGGCGATGTAGTTCGTCGCCGAGAAATTGGCCGTGTGGTTCGGCCGCACGATCATCTGCGCGATGTCACCGAGGCCCTTGGGCGCATAGAGCTCATATCCATCGGCGGCGGGGCGGAGCCCGACCTGCGTGTTGACGGTGAGAAACCGGTCGATTCCATCGGTTGATCGCGACACGGCGGAGTAGGGACGACCGTGCTTGGCGGGATACCAGAGATGGACGCGGGCCTGGTTGCGCACCTCCACCTTGGCTTCGATGTCATGGAGGCAGGATGTGATGCGCCGGATGACGGCGTCCTCAGCATCCCACGACGTATCGGGATCGAAATAGAAGATGTCGTAGTCGTTGATGCCGTGATCGATCGGACGGCCGGTCCGCACGTTCCAGACGCTCTGAGTCAGGCAGCCGGCGACGACCCAGGCATCGGGCACGGCCGTTTCACGCAGCACGCGCATGATCGCGGTGTTGACGGGGTTGCGCAGCGCGGCTGCGATGAAATCGTCTTTGGTCATGATAGTCGAAGGCATCAGAACATGGGTGCCGTCGACACGTTCAATACACGAGATGGAGAACGGCGTGCAGCCCGTTTCAGCCGCGATCGAACACGGCTACGGCTCTCCTTGACGCCAGGGCCCGCCACTGCCGGCGCAACAGCGGCTCTGCGTCGGCGCGCTTCGCCTTCGACAGGCGCAGCAACACGATCGGATAGTCGCGGTAGTGATCGGTGAAATAGAACAGCTTTGGGCGCGTCTCGACCAGCATCGCGCGTTCATCCAGCAGTACGCCGGGCAGGACGAGGCTGTCCCCGTCCTCCTTCAGCCGCGCCAGCATCTTCTTGCGCACCTTCAGCGCGGGCGTCCCGTAGGACGTGCCGTCCTCGACCTCCGGCCATGTCAGCGCAAGCGCCCTGACATCGTCGAAGGTCACGGCCGCGATCCGCTCAGCGCACCGCGGTGAAGAAGCGATCCAGCCGGAAGCCCGACAGCCAGGCCCAGACCGGCTGGTTCTTGAAGCCGAGGTCCCAGGAGCCGACCACGGCATCGGCGCGGCCCACGAGGTTGTCGATCGGCAGCAAGCCAACGCCGCCGTCGCGCAAGGCAACGCGGCTGTCGGCGGAGTTGTCGCGGTTATCGCCGAGCACGAACAGCTTGCCGGGCGGAACGGTCACCTCCGGGGTGTTGTCGAGCCGGCCGTTGTCGCGCATCTTGAAGATCAAATGCGACACGCCGTTCGGCAGCGTCTCGACGTAACGATAGGCCGGCTCGTTGCGGCCGGTGTCGTCCTCGGCATCGCCGATGCCGTCCGGCTTCAGCGCGGCTGCCTGGCCGTTGATGTAGAGCTGGCCCTGGCGCATCTGGATGCGGTCGCCGGGCAGGCCGACGACGCGCTTGACCCAGGCCTGTGAGGTGTCGCCGGGCCAGCGGAACACGACGACGTCGCCCCGCTTCGGCGTTTCGCCGAACAGGCGGCCGGTCTCGGGCAGCGTGATCTGCATCGGCAGCGACGAGGTGCCGTAGCCATAGGGGAATTTCGACGCCAGCAGGGCGTCGCCGATCATCAGGGTCGGCTCCATCGAGCCGGACGGCACGTAGAACGGCTCGGCGATCGCGCCCTTGGCGACGAACACCACCATCACCACGGCGGCGAGTTGCGCAAGCTGACCGCCCCAAGTGGTTTCCTTACGCACGGCCTTGGTTCCGATCTTGCTCGTGGACATCTTGTCGAGGCTCATCGGCCCGTGCCTCCAACGGTGATGCGATCCATGCGAAGCGTCGGCTGACCGACGCCGACCGGCACGCCCTGGCCGTTCTTGCCGCAGGTGCCGATGCCGGTATCGAGCGACAGATCGTTGCCGATCATGCTGATGCGGTTCAAATCCGTCGGGCCATTGCCGATCAGCATCGCGCCCTTCACCGGCGCACCGACCTTGCCGTTCTCGATCCTGTAGGCCTCGGTGCACTGGAAGACGTATTTGCCCGAGGTGATGTCGACCTGGCCGCCGCCGAAATTGACGGCATAGATGCCGTTCTTGACGGATGCGATGATCTCGGCCGGATCGTGCTCGCCGGCCAGCATGTAGGTGTTGGTCATGCGCGGCATCGGCACATGTGCGTAGCCCTGGCGGCGGCCGTTGCCGGTCGGCGCCATGTTCATCAGCCGCGCGTTCTGGCGGTCCTGCATGTAGCCGACGAGAATGCCGTCCTCGATCAGCAAGGTACGGCTGGTCGGCGTGCCCTCGTCGTCGATCGACAGCGAGCCGCGGCGCGAGGCCATGGTGCCGTCATCGACCACGGTGACGCCCTTGGCGGCGACCGGCTTGCCCAGCAGTCCGGCAAAGGCCGAGGTCTTCTTGCGGTTGAAGTCGCCCTCGAGGCCGTGGCCGACGGCCTCGTGCAGCATCACGCCGGGCCAGCCGGCCCCTAACACGACGTCCATCTCGCCGGCGGGGGCGGGGACAGACTCCAGGTTGACCAGCGCCTCGCGCAGCGCGCCGTCGGCGGCCTCGCGCCAGGCTTTGGTCTCGATGAAGCGCGCATAGGCCTCGCGGCCGCCATAGCCCTTGCCGCCGCTCTCCTGGCGATCACCCTGGCCGGCGACGACGGAGATGTTCACGCGCACCAGCGGGCGGATGTCGCGATAGCTCTCGCCGTCGGGCCGCAGGATCTCCACGACCTGCCAGGTCGCGCCCAGGCTCACCGTCACCTGGCGCACGCGCGGATCCTTGTCGCGCAGATACGCGTCGATCTCGCCGAGCAGCTTGACCTTGGTTTCGAAGCCCGGGGCGTCCAGCGGATTGTCGTCGCCATAGAGCCGGACGTTGGTGTGCGGCGGTGCGCTCGCGAACGTGCCGGAATAGCCGCCCCTGACCGCGCTCACCGCATCGGCGGCGCGCATCAGGGCCGGCAGCGACACGTCGGAGGAATGGGCATAGCCGACCGCGTCGTCCTTCACCGCGCGCAGGCCGAAGCCCTGGCTGGTGTCGTAGGTCGCCTGCTTCAGCCGGCCATTGTCGAAGGTCAGCGCCTCGGTCTGGCTGTATTCGAAGAACAATTCGCCGTCATCGGCGCCGGCCAGGCCGCGCGCGACCTCGCTCCGGACCGCATCGCGATCCAGATTGGCGCGCTCGAGCAGGGAAGTGGTGGGAGCAGTCATGTGTCAATCCGTTGTCGGAGCGTTCATTCCAAGATAGTTGTTTTGACGCCGGGGCGCGAGGGGCTGGATGATTACCGAACTGACATGGTTGAGATCGTTCCCATCACGTCCGCTCACATCGAGAGCTTCCACCGCACGCTCGATCATGTCGCGCGCGAGCGGCGCTATTTGTCGTTCGTGCAGGCGCCGCCGCTGGAGTCCACGCGCGCCTTCATTCTGAACAACATCCACGAGGGATATCCGCAATTCGTCGCTCTCTCGGCCGGGGAGGTGGTCGGCTGGTGCGATGTGACGCCCAAATCGGGGCCAATCGATGCCCGGATCGGGGTGCTCGGCATGGGCCTAATGCCGCAGTTCCGGCACCAGGGCCTCGGCAGGCGACTGATGGCGGCGGCGCTCGAGGCCGCGCGGGCGGCCGGCTTCTCGCGTGTCGAGCTCACGGTCTACCGCAGCAACACCAACGCTATCCGGTTGTACCAGAAGGCCGGATTCCTGCTCAAGGCGGTGCAGCCGCGGGAGCCCGGCGATGACGGGTTCGACAAGACCCTGCTGGTGATGGCGCTGGCGCTCGACGGCCCGCGCTGAGGCCGCGGCGCGCGCATTCAGACGCGCGAACTCACGGCTCGATCACGGCATCGTGCGCGGGAGGGGCCTGTCAATCGTGGCCAACGTCAGGGCAGCTTGTCGAAGCCTTCGGCGAGTCCGTTGAGGCTCAGCGGGAAGCCGATCCCTTCCTCCGGCGTCTCGAAGATGATGAAAGTCGCGGTCTTGGCCGTCTTGAGCTGGCCGAGCAGCTTGTCATCCAGCACCACCTCGGCGACGCAGCCATTGGGCAGGCAGCGCACGAAGCCGGCGCGGCCGACGTCCTGGTTGTCGAGCTTCAGGCCGAGGCCGGAGGGCAGCAGCACGCCGAGCGGCGCCACCACGCGCATCAGCCGGCTCTTCTGGTCGGCGGTCTTCAGCATGATCACGGTGAGGCCGGCATTGGAGCGGTCCTCGGCCACGACGCTCTGGATCAGCGCGCACTGCTCGCTCTGCGCGCCGGGCGGCGTGTCGCAGCGGATCTGCCAGTCGCCATGCACCGAGCGCACCGCGCCCTGTGCCAACGCCGCGTGCGGCACGCCGACCACCGTCGCGGCCATCAGCGCGATCGCCGTTGCTGCGGCGGAGGTCATTGCGGCGACATGCGTGAGTCGCGCACGCACCGCGCTGAATCGGTACAAACGGCGCGAGTCATTCGCAGCTGGGGTCGGCATGTCAGCTGTCCTGTCCGTTGAAACCCTGATCCGGGTCGGTGCCATGACAATTTCCTGTGGGTGGTCTGCGCGTCCGACGCCATGATACGGCAATGATGGCGTCTTGAGGACAGCGTCACCGGCGTACGGCACGAAACGATACCAAATATGGCCGCACCCCGGTGGGCGCTGCCGCTGCGCCTCGCCGAATCAGCCTCGCAAACGGCCGTGTCCCGTTTGCCTACATCGCGCCGCACGCCTGTCAAGCGCCCGTTGCCCGCGAAATCACGGCATGCGGCAATCTCCCGGAAAATACGCCTGTCGCGACGAACAGCGCGGCGCGCGATATCCGGCGCAAGACTGCATTGCGATAGATCAAGAATTATGGTTTGAGAAGAAAGATTTCGTCATTCCAGTGAACTGGCCCAGGTGCTTTTCTATGCATCCGCCCGAAGGCCATTTGTCAGGAGAGCGGATCGAACGGCGCGCCGCCGCGTGAAGCGGGCGGTGCGCTGAGGGGGAAAGTTCTGAAGGGAGCGCGACGGCATGAAGATGTCGAAAGGCCAATTGAGCGCCTTGCTGGGGTTGGCTGTAACGGGCATGACGCTCGTGTCGGGTGGAGCGGCGTTTGCTGAAACGGGGCAGCCGGCGCCATGGGAAGTCAAGCTGCAGGAGGCTGCGACGCCGGTGATGGAGAACATCACCTGGTTCCACGGCCTGCTGCTGACGATCATCACCATCATCACGCTGTTCGTGCTGGCGCTGCTGATCGCCGTGGTGGTCAAGTTCAACGCGCGCGCCAATCCGGTGCCGTCGCGGACCACCCACAACACGCTGCTCGAAGTGGCGTGGACGCTGATCCCGGTGCTGATCCTCGTCACCATTGCGGTGCCGTCGTTCCGCCTCTTGTTCCTCGAGCTCGACGTGCCGAAGGCGGACCTCACGATCAAGGCGACCGGCAAGCAGTGGTACTGGAGCTACGCCTATCCCGACAACGGCAAGTTCGAGTTCGACTCGCTGATGGCGCAGGACAAGAAGCCGCGCCTGCTGGCGGTCGACAATGAGATGGTCGTGCCGGTCAACAAGGTGATTCGCGTCCAGACCACCGGCGCTGACGTCATCCACTCCTTCGCCGTGCCGTCCTTCGGCATCAAGATCGACGCCATTCCCGGCCGCCTCAACGAGACCTGGTTCAAGGCGACCAAGGTCGGCATGTATTACGGCCAGTGCTCCGAGCTGTGCGGCAAGGATCACGCCTACATGCCGATCGCGGTGCGCGTCGTGAGCGACCAGGAATTCACCGCCTGGGTCGAGGACGCCAAGAAGAAGTACGCCAGCGCGCCCACCAGCACCTACGCGTCGGCTGCGGGCATATCGCAGTAGCGCGCGGGGACGAGCGCTTAGGATTGAGGGCCGCCTCGCGCGGCCTACGGGGACACTGAGGATTGGACAATGGCGACGAACGCGACGACCCTGACCGGCCATGACGATCACGCGCACGACCATCCGACCGGATGGCGCCGCTGGATCTATTCGACCAACCACAAAGACATCGGCACGATGTATCTGATCTTCGCGGTGTGCGCCGGCATCATCGGCCTCGTCATGTCGGTCGCGATCCGCATCGAGCTGATGTATCCGGGCGTGCAGTTCTTTCACGAGAACCACACCTACAACGTGTTCGTGACCTCGCACGGCCTGATCATGATCTTCTTCATGGTCATGCCGGCGATGATCGGCGGCTTCGGCAACTGGATGGTGCCGCTGATGATCGGTGCGCCGGACATGGCGTTCCCGCGCATGAACAACATCTCGTTCTGGCTGCTGCCGGCCTCGTTCGCGCTGCTGCTGACCTCGACCTTCGTCGAGGGCGAGCCCGGCGCCAACGGCGTCGGCGCCGGCTGGACGATGTATGTGCCGCTGTCGACCTCGGGTCATCCGGGACCGGCGGTGGATTTCGCGATCCTGTCGCTGCATCTCGCCGGTGCGTCGTCGATCCTCGGCTCGATCAACTTCATCACCACGATCTTCAACATGCGTGCGCCGGGCATGACCCTGCACAAGATGCCGCTGTTCGTGTGGTCGATCCTGGTGACGGTGTTCCTGTTGCTGCTGTCGCTGCCGGTGCTCGCCGGCGCCATCACCATGATGCTGACCGACCGCAACTTCGGCACCACCTTCTTCGATCCGGCCGGCGGCGGCGACCCGCTGCTGTTCCAGCATCTGTTCTGGTTCTTCGGCCATCCGGAAGTGTACATCCTGATCCTGCCCGGCTTCGGCATGATCAGCCAGATCGTGTCGACCTTCTCGCGCAAGCCCGTGTTCGGCTATCTCGGCATGGCCTACGCCATGGTCGCGATCGGCGGCATCGGCTTCGTGGTATGGGCGCACCACATGTACACGGTCGGCATGTCCTCGGCGACGCAGGCCTATTTCGTCGCCGCCACCATGGTGATCGCGGTGCCCACCGGCGTGAAGATCTTCTCCTGGATCGCCACGATGTGGGGCGGCTCGATCGAATTCCGCGCGCCGATGCTGTGGGCGGTGGGCTTCATCTTCCTGTTCACGGTCGGCGGCGTCACCGGCGTCGTGCTGGCGAATGCCGGCGTCGACCGCGTGCTGCAGGACACCTATTACGTCGTCGCGCACTTCCACTACGTGCTGTCGCTCGGCGCCGTGTTCGCCATCTTCGCGGGCTGGTACTACTGGTTCCCGAAGATGTTCGGCTACATGTACAACGAGACCATCGCCAAGGCGCACTTCTGGGTCACCTTCGTCGGCGTGAACCTGGTGTTCTTCCCGCAGCACTTCCTCGGCCTGTCGGGCATGCCGCGCCGCTACATCGACTATCCCGACGCCTATGCCGGCTGGAATCTGGTGTCGTCGATCGGCTCCTACATCTCGGCCTTCGGCGTGCTGATCTTCATCTACGGGGTCGTCGACGCCTTCATGCGCAAGCAGCAGGCGGCGAACAATCCGTGGGGACCGGGCGCGACGACCTTGGAATGGACCCTGTCCTCGCCGCCGCCGTTCCACCAGTTCGAGGTGCTGCCGAAGGTGCAGTGAGCCTGATCTCTCCGACGCGGCGCCCATCCGGCGCCGCGTCGATATCCGCCGGTGGTGCGCCCGATGGTTTGCCGGATGGAGTCTTGAATCGAGGTTCTGGCACGCCCTGCGTCAGAGCCGTTTGAATTGAAGCCTGTGAATTGAAGTCTGGATTCGTCGTGTCGGTCATCGATCAGAACGCCATTGCCGTCGGCCCGCGGATTTCCGAGGCCGATGTCGGCGATTATCTCGCGCTCCTGAAGCCGAGGGTGATGTCGCTCGTGATCTTTACGGCGTTGATCGGCCTGCTGATCGCTCCGGGCCATTTCCACCCGGTGCTCGCCATCACCTCGCTGCTGTGCATCGCGGTCGGGGCCGGGGCTTCCGGGGCGCTGAACATGGCGCTGGAAGGCGACATCGACTCGCTGATGTCGCGCACCGCCAACCGCCCGATCCCGCGCGGCCGCGTCACCCGCCAGGAGGCCCTCGCCTTCGGCATCACGCTGTCGTTCTTCTCGGTGCTGACGCTGGGCATCCTCGTCAACTGGTTCGCCGGCGCGCTGCTCGCCTTCACCATCTTCTTCTACGTCGTCATCTACACGCTGTGGCTGAAGCGCTGGACCGCGCAAAACATCGTCATCGGCGGCGCCGCCGGCGCCCTGCCGCCGGTCGTCGCCTGGGTTTCGGCCACCGGATCGATCGCGCCGGAGCCGCTCTGGCTGTTCCTGATCATCTTCTTCTGGACCCCGCCGCATTTCTGGGCGCTGGCGCTGTTCCGCAGCGACGATTACGCCCGCGCCGGCGTGCCGATGCTGCCGGTGGTCGCCGGCCCCGATGCGACCCGGCTGCAGATCCTGCTCTACACGATCGTGCTGGTGGCGGTCGCGCTGGCGCCCTGGCCGCTCGGCTATTTCGATGCCGTCTACGGCGTCGTCTCGCTGGCGCTCGGCGCCGGCATGCTATGGCTCGCGATCGAGGTGTTCCGCAAGCGCGAGCGCAGCACCTCGCTGCGCGCCAACCGCAGGCTGTTCGCCTTCTCGATCCTTTACCTGTTCGCGCTGTTCGCGACGCTCGGGCTCGAAGCGGTCGCGCGCATGATCGCGCCGCTGATCTGGTAAGAGGCGCGAGACTGGAAAACATGGCGATCACGATGGCAGATCCGAACGAGCAAGAGGGCATCGTCCTCACCGAGGCGCAGCTGCGCAGCCGCCGTCGCCGCTCGATCGCGATTGCGCTCGCGCTCGGCGTGCTGGTGGTGCTGTTCTTCGCGGTGACCATGGTGAAGGGTCCCGCGGTGCTGAATCGGCCGATGTAGAGACGCGATGCAGGACAGGGCGAAGCAGACCGCAATGGAGACAACCGACCAGATCGTTCCGGCGACAGCGCCGGCCGCGCCGCGCCGCGGCCTCGGCCGCGATGCGCTGGTCGGCGGCATCTGCGGCGCCGTCGTGGTGCTGATGGTCGGCGCGTCCTATGCCGCCGTGCCGTTCTACAACTGGTTCTGCCGCGCCACCGGCTTCAACGGCACCACGCAGGTCGCGACCGCGGCGCCGTCGTCGGCGCCGCTGGCGCGCCGGATCGGCATCCGTTTCGATGCCAATGTCGCCGGCGGGCTGCCGTGGAAGTTCGAGCCGGAGAAGACCGAGATCGAGGTCGCGATCGGCGAGGTGGTCACGGTCTACTACAAGGTCACCAACCAGGCGGCGCGCACCACCATGGCGCAAGCGGCCTACAACGTGACGCCGCTGACGTCGGGCGCCTATTTCCAGAAGATCAACTGCTTCTGCTTCACCGAACAGACCATGGCCCCGGGCGAGACCCGTGAGATGCCTGTCGTGTTCTACGTCGATCCGGCGATCACGGCCGATCACGAGAATGACGGGCTGAAGACGATCACGCTGTCCTACACCTTCTATCCCGTTCGCGACGCCGAGCCCAAGCCGATCGCCGCGGGCGAGCCGGACAAACCGCGGGGCAACCTGTGACCGCGCGGACGTCCGATATCCGGGGACCATTGCTGTTGAACGACACCGTGCCGGCGCGACCGGCATCGATCTGGGGAGAGACCTGACATGGCTGAGGCGCACGCCAAGCATCACGACTACCATCTCGTCGACCCGAGCCCCTGGCCGTTCGTCGGCTCGGTCTCGGCCTTCATCATGGCGTTCGGCGCGATCGGCTGGATGCACAAGATGTTCGGCGCCGCGCCGGTCGTGTTCGGCATCGGCACCATCGGCGTGCTCTACACCATGGCGAGCTGGTGGGGCGACGTCATCAAGGAAGCGCAGTACAAGGGCGATCACACCCGCGTGGTGCAGCTCCATCACCGCTACGGCATGATCCTGTTCATCGCCTCCGAGGTGATGTTCTTCGTCGCCTGGTTCTGGGCTTATTTCAATGCCGCGCTGTATCCGAACTTCGAGGTGCAGGCCACCCGCGACGCCCTGTTCGGCGGCGTCTGGCCGCCAAAGGGCATCGAGACCTTCGATCCCTGGCATCTGCCGCTGCTCAATACGCTGATCCTGCTGACCTCGGGCACCACGGTGACTTGGGCCCACCACGCGCTGCTCGAGGGCGACCGCAAGGGCCTGAAATACGGCCTGATCCTCACCATCCTCCTGGGCGCCACCTTCACCTGCGTGCAGGCCTATGAGTACAGCCACGCGACGTTCTCGTTCGCCGGCCACATCTACGGCTCGACCTTCTTCATGGCGACCGGCTTCCACGGCTTCCACGTCCTGGTCGGCACGATCTTCCTGATCGTCTGCCTGGCGCGCGCCTATGCCGGCCACTTCACGCCCAAGCAGCATCTCGGCTTCGAGTTCGCCGCCTGGTACTGGCACTTCGTCGACGTGGTCTGGCTGTTCCTCTTCATCTGCATCTACGTCTGGGGCCACGGCGCCGAGGCGATGGCCCACGGCGCGCACTGAAGCTGGCGCGTACCGGTTCCGCCGAACGTGCTAAGAAGGGGCGGCCGTCGGGCCGCCCTTTCTCGTTGCGGCGGCGCCCGGCGGTTGATCGAAATGTGATCCGCTCTCGTCGCCTCCGGTTGTATCACCATGAGGCGTCGCCCGGCCGCCCAGGGGGCAAGACACCATGACCACCCATCCGCCCGTCACTTTGGCCCAGACCGTCCTGCGCGGGCTCGCCTGCCGCTGCCCGCGCTGCGGCCGGGGCAAGCTGTTCGACGGCTTCCTCAACCTGCGCAAGCGTTGCGAAGCCTGCGATCTCGACTACGCCTTCATCGACACCGGCGACGGTCCGGCGATCTTCATCATGATGCTCGCTGGCGCCATCGTGGTCGGCGCCGCCCTGATCGTCGAGGTGAAGTATCAGCCGCCGTTCTGGGTCCACGCCGCGCTATGGGGACCGCTGATCCTGGTGACGACGCTGCTGCCGCTGCGCGCGATGAAGTCGCTGCTGATCGCCCTGCAATTCCACCACAAGGCCGCCCCCGGCCGCCTGGTGGACAAGACGCCGCGATGAGGGACGCATCGACTCGCCGCCAGCGCGGTGCGCTCCCTCCCCCCTTGTGGGGGAGGGTTGGGGAGGGGGGTAGCCCCAGCGGCAGTCTTCCGTGGGGCACCCCCACCCCCGACCCCTCCCCGCAAGGGGGAGGGGAGTGCACCGTCTGCGTCGGCAGAGCGTGCAGCCTGTCGTTGGCGGCCCTGCAACGATGACCTCGACGCGCCCCAACACCTCATCGCGCGCCTTTGCCGCCTTCACCCTCGTCATGGTCGCACTGTTCATCGGCCTCGGCGTCTGGCAGTTGCAGCGCCGGGCAGCGAAGCATGCGCTGATCGCCGCGCTCACCGATCGCGTCGCCGCTGCGCCCGAGCCGCTGCCGCCACAGACGGAATGGCGCACGCTGACGCCGGAGCGCGACGAATTTCGCCGCGTCAGCTTCACCGCCACCTACACCAGACTGCCGGACGCGATGGTCTACAGCGCCGGCTCGGCCGTGCGCGAGGACGTCTCCGGGCCGGGCACCTGGGCGTTCCTCCCCGCGCGCCTGCCGTCTGGCGAGACCGTCGTGATCGACGCCGGCTTCGTCGCCAACACGATGCAGGAACGCAGCGTCCAGGATCGCCAGGTGGGCAAGCTCGTCACCGGCGCCCCCGTGACCCTGACCGGCTATCTGCGTTTCCCGGAAGCCGCCGGCCTGCTCACCGCGGCGGAAAATCACGACAAGCGCCTGTGGTTCACCAGGGATCATCAGGCCATGGCAAACGCCCTCGGCTGGGGCGAGGTCGCACCGTTCTACATCGACCTCGAGACCCCGGTGCCGGACAACGGCATCCCCAAGCCCGGCCCGCTGTCGCCGCATCTGCGCGACGAGCACATGCAATACGCGATCACCTGGTTCTCTCTGGCCGCCGCGTTGATCGTCGCGTTCGCGGTGTGGGCGCGCGGCCGGCGCGCAGCGAACCGATGAGCCCGTAGCCCGCGAAACGGCGCTTGACTTAGAGCGCGCTCGAACCCGTAGCCTGCCGGGCGTCGTGAATGGAGATGAGCGCGCATGAAGATCGGCGAGCTGGCGAGGCAGTCGGGGCTCACGCCCCATACCATCCGCTACTATGAGCGGATCGGGCTGCTGCCCAGGGCCGATCGCGACCATGCGCAGCAGCGGGACTATGACGCATCGATCCTGACCTGGATCGAATTCCTCGGCCGGTTGAAGGCCACGGGAATGCCGATCCGGGACATGCTGCGCTATGCCGAGCTGCGCGCGGGCGGCGCTGCCACGGAGCCGGACCGACGCCGGCTCCTGGAGCGCCATCGCGACGCGGTCCGGGCGCGCGTCGCCAGCTTGCAGGATTGTCTTCTCGTTCTCGACGCCAAGATCGCCAGCTATGCCGGCGCGAACGAGAGGACGAACGATGATGACGCAATCAACGCCCAGCCAATCCACGACGACGAGCCCGATGCCGGGCGGCACGCAATCGGGCGCCAACAACGATCAGGACCGGCTGGCGCGCGGCCGGCGCGCGCTCGATAGCATCGACGGCGAGGCCGGCCACAATGTGATCGCGGCGCTCGCCGACATCGCGCCGGATTTCGCGACCTACGTGATCGAGTTTCCGTTCGGCGACATCTATTCGCGCCCCGGCCTCGATCTGCGCAGCCGCGAGATCGCGACCATCGCGTCCTTGACCGCGCTCGGCAATGCCACCCCTCAGCTCAAGGTGCACATCCATGCGGGTCTCAATGTCGGCCTCAGCCGCGACGAGATCACCGAGGTGATCATGCAGATGGCGGTCTATGCCGGCTTTCCCGCCGCGCTCAACGGCCTGTTCGCGGCCAAGGCGGTGTTCGCCGAGGCCGATGCGAAGGGCGCGGAGGCCGCACAGCTCTGAGCGGCCGCCGGGTCACTCGTAGCCCGCATGAGCAAAGCGACATGCGGGACCGGTGCTGATCCCGCATGTCGCTTGCGCTCATGCGGGCTACGGTTGCGGGCTACGGCTTGGCCTCGATCGACCGCACGCTCCCCGAGACCTTCACCGGCGCGGCGGCCGATCCGTCGAGATCGACCTGCAGGCAGCAGGGCACGCCCATGTCCTCGCCCTGGCGGATCACGATCGGCCCCTCGGCCGCCCAGGCGAGCTCGCGCAGATAGCCGGCAGACGACGATCGTCAACATTTCTACCGAACGCATTGAACCGCGCGATGACGGCGGAGCGCGGGAGGCTGGTTCGGAGCGCCACCATGCGCTGCGCTCCCGCGCCGGCGTCCGTAACGCCGCCGTAACCCGGAGCCGCGACCATTGCTGTGCCAACAACCGGTTTCGCGCACGGACCAAAACCATTATGGTGCCGGACCATGTTGCCGCTAGGCGGTTCCGATTTCGAATTCAATCAACGGGTTATGGCCTGGTGACGCAGGTCAGGAGAGCGGTTTGACGCGCTATGTTTCGACCCGCGGGGAAGCCCCCGCGCTCACCTTCTGCGATGTGATGCTGACCGGGCTCGCCCGCGACGGCGGCCTGTACGTGCCCGAGACCTGGCCGCAGCTGACGCCCGAGACGATCGCCTCGTTCTTCGGCCGGCCCTATTGGGAGGTCGCGGTCGAGGTCATCAAGCCGTTCGTCGCCGGCGAGATCTCGGATGCCGAGCTCGGCCGCATGGCCAACGAGGCCTATGCGACCTTCCGTCACCCCGCCGTGGTGCCGCTCGACCAGATCGCACCGCATCAGTTCGTGCTGGAGCTGTTCCACGGCCCGACCTTGGCGTTCAAGGACGTGGCGATGCAGCTGATCTCGCGGCTGATGGACCACGTGCTGGCCAAGCGCGGCGAGCGCACCACCATTGTCGTGGCGACATCCGGCGATACCGGTGGTGCGGCGGTCGAGGCTTTCGCCGGCCGCGACTATGCCGATCTGATCGTGCTGTTCCCGCATGGCCGCATCTCCGAGGTGCAGCGGCGGATGATGACGACGTCGGGTGCGGCCAACGTGCATGCGCTGGCGATCGAAGGTCATTTCGACGACTGCCAGGCGATCGTGAAGGGCCTGTTCAACCATCACGGCTTCCGCGATTCGGTCAGGCTGTCGGGCGTCAACTCGATCAACTGGGCGCGCGTCGTCGCCCAGGTGGTCTACTACTTCACCTCGGCGGTCGCGATCGGCGCGCCCCACCGCGCCGTCGACTTCACCGTGCCCACCGGCAATTTCGGCGACGTCTTCGCCGGCTATGTCGCCAAGCGCATGGGCCTGCCAGTGCGCACGTTGCGCGTCGCGACCAACGTCAACGACATCCTCGCCCGGACGCTGACGACCGGCATCTACGAGGTGCGCGAGGTGCATGCGACGGCTTCGCCCTCGATGGACATCCAGGTGTCGTCGAATTTCGAGCGGCTGCTGTTCGAAGCCGGCGGCCGCGATGCCGGCACCGTGCGGCGGCTGATGGACAGCCTCAAGCAGTCCGGCCGCTTCGTGCTGCCCGATGCCATGCTGGCGGCGATCCGCGCCGATTTCGATGCCGGCCGCGCCGACGAAACCGAGACCGCGGCGGCGATCCGTGCCGCCTTCCGCGAGGCCGGCGATCTCGTCGATCCGCACACCGCCGTGGCGCTGGCCGTAGCCGATCGCGACGGCACGGATCTGTCGGTGCCGAATATCGTTCTGTCGACCGCCCATCCCGCCAAATTCCCCGATGCGGTCGAGGCCGCCTGCGGGATGCGGCCGCACCTGCCGGTGTGGCTCGAAGGGCTGATGAGCAAGCGCGAGGACATCAGGATCATGCGGAACGACCAGGCCGAGGTGGAGAAGTTCATCCGCTCGGTCAGCCGGGCCGCCAAGCAGGGAATTGCATGATGGGTGTGGAAGTCACCAAGCTGCCGACGGGGTTGACGGTCGTCACCGACACGATGCCGCATCTGGAGACGGCGGCGCTCGGGGTCTGGGCCGGCGTCGGCGGTCGCGACGAGAAGCCGGACGAGCACGGCATCTCGCATCTGCTCGAGCACATGGCGTTCAAGGGCACGACGACGCGCAGCGCCCGCGAGATCGTCGAGACGGTCGAGGCGGTCGGCGGCGATCTCAATGCCGGCACCTCGACCGAGACCACGGCCTATTACGCCCGCGTGCTGAAGGCGGACGTGCCGATGGCGCTCGATGTGCTCTCGGACATTCTGGCCAATCCGTCATTCGTGCCGGAGGAGCTGGAGCGCGAGAAGAACGTGATCGTGCAGGAGATCGGCGCGGCACAGGACACGCCCGATGACGTCGTGTTCGAGCATCTCAACGAGCTGTGCTTTCCGGACCAGCCGATGGGCCGCTCGCTGCTCGGCACCGCCAAGACGCTGGAGGCGTTCGATCGCGACAAGCTGCACGGCTATCTGTCGACGCATTATCGCGGACCCGACATGGTGGTCGCGGCCGCCGGCGCCGTCGATCATCAGCGGGTGGTCGAGGATGTGACGAAGCGATTTGCCAGCTTCAATGGCGGCCCGGCGCCGAAGCCGCTGCCGGCGACATTCGGCAAGGGCGGCTCACGCGTCGTGCACCGCGATCTCGAGCAGGCGCATCTGACGCTCGCGCTCGAGGGCGTGCCGCAGGCCGATCCGTCGCTGTTCTCGCTGCAGGTGTTCACCAACATCCTGGGCGGCGGCATGTCGTCCCGGCTGTTCCAGGAGGTGCGCGAGAACCGGGGGCTCTGCTACTCCGTCTACACGTTCCACGCGCCCTATAGCGACACCGGCTTCTTCGGCCTCTACACCGGGACAGATCCGGCTGACGCGCCCGAGATGATGGAGGTCGTGGTCGACATCATCGGCAATGCGGTGGAGACCTTGAGCGAGGCCGAGGTCGCCCGCGCCAAGGCGCAGATGAAGGCCGGGCTGCTGATGGCGCTGGAGAGCTGCAGTGCCCGTGCCGAGCAATTGGCGCGGCATATCCTGGCCTATGGACGGCCGCAGACCTTGCAGGAGATGGTCGCCAAGATCGAGGCGGTCAGCGTCGAGAGCACGCGCGATGCGGCGCGGGCGCTGCTCGCACGCAGCAAGCCGGCCGTCGTCGCGCTCGGCACCGGCAGGGGTCTGGACACAGCGGTAACTTTCGCCGAAGGTCTGACCGGTTCGAGATCGAAGGCCCAACTGCACTGAACGTGGTACGGCTCGGTGCGGTCTTCGCATTGAATTCCGCCAGGACTCGGCGCCGGAGATCTGGGGTGGGTCGGAGCAGGCTTCGACCCGGAAAGAGCAGGGGGAGCATCACAGATGGCCCTGTTTCGCTTGCCATCCAACGGACCGGCTGCGCTGGCTCCGCGCGGCCAGGGCCTGCTGCTGCGCGCGCCGCAGATGGCCGATTACGCGCAATGGGCGCGGCTGCGCGAGATCAGCCGCGACTATCTCACGCCCTGGGAGCCGATCTGGCCGTCCGACGATCTGACGCGCTCCGGCTTCCGCCGCCGGCTGCGCCGCTATGCCGAGGACATCTCGGCCGACCGCTCCTATCCGTTCATCCTCTTCCGCGAGCAGGATGGCGCCATGCTCGGCGGCATCACGCTCGCCAATGTCCGCCGCGGCATCGTTCAGGCCGGCACCATCGGCTACTGGATGGGGCAGCCGTTCGGGCATCATGGCTACATGACGGCGGCGCTGCGGCTGCTGCTGCCGACCTTGTTCGGCGAGCTCAATCTGCACCGGGTCGAGGCGGCCTGCATCCCGACCAATACGCCGTCGATTCGCGTGCTGGAGAAATGCGGCTTCACCCGCGAGGGCCTGGCGCGTCGCTACCTGTGCATCAACGGAGTCTGGCAGGACCATTACCTCTATGGCCTGTTGCACGAGGATTTCCGGGGGTAGCAATCGTGATCGGGATGGCCGCGGGAGAGGCCGATCGGGGCTGGTTCCGGCCTCTGAATTGGGTATAGACGCCTGGGCTGGGCGACCGAGTTGCCGGGGATATCAGACGATGCGAGAGACGAGCGTGATCAGGGTTGGGACGTTGGCAGCCGTGCTGCTGGCCTTGGGAGCCGCGGGCGCGGCGCCGCCGGCGGCCGCCCAATCGCTGACCGACCGCTTCAAGAGCCTGTTCGGCGGCGGCTCCGACAACAAGGGACAGGAGAACTTGCCCGCCGGCGGCGGACCGCCGGCCGATCCGACCGAGGGCCTGACCTGTCCGCCGGTCAGCATTCGCGCCGGCGCCTCGACCTACGCCGTGGCCGCGCCCGGCAAGCAGGCGGTCGGCAATGACGTCCGGTTCCAGGCGTCGATCACGAAGACCGCGCGCGAATGCAATCTCAACGGGGCCGAAATCATCGCCAAGATCGGCATCCAGGGGCGCATCGTTGCCGGACCGGCGGGCGCGCCGGCGAGCGTCGACATTCCCATGCGCATCGCCGTGGTCCAGGGCGGCATCGGCGAGAAGGTGATCGCGACCAAGTCGTATCGCACCACGGTGCAGATGACCGAGGACGGCAGCGTGCCGTTCACGATCGTCGCCGAGGACATGGTCTATCCGGTGCCGCCGCCCGGCGCCAATGCCGACAATTACGTCTTCTACATCGGCTTCGACCCGCAGGCCCTGACCCCGGAGCGGCCGCACGGCAAGAAGCGGAGGTGAGGCGGGTGAACGACGGCGAGGCCGCGCTCGGCAGGTCCGGGGCCGATGGCCTTCAACGCAAAAGGCCGGCGCGATGAAATCGCCCCGGCCTTTTGAAGATACTGGATCAGATGGACTGCCGCTCAGTTCAGCTTGCGGCCGACTTCCGCGATGCCTTTGGCCACGAGGTCTTCGCCAAGAGCGCCCTTGACCGACTGCGACAGCACGGTCGCGGCGGCCTGGACGGCGGCATCCGCCGCAGCGGACCTGACGTCGGCGAGAGCCTGGGCCTCGGCGAGGGCGATCTTGCTCTCGGCGGCCTTGGTTCGACGGGCGACGAAGTCTTCCATCTTGGCCTTGGCTTCCACCGCGATGCGCTCGGCTTCCGCCTTGGCGCTGGTGATGATCTCCTCGGCCTCGCGTTCGGCACTGGCGCGGCGGGTCTTGTAGTCGGCGAGCACTTTGACCGCCTCTTCCTTGAGCCGCTTGGCCTCCGCCAGCTCGTTCCTGATGCGCTCGGAGCGATTGTCGAGCGCCTTCAGGACCGTGCGGTGGACACCGAGATAGGCGAACAGGCCCATCAGGATCACGAAGGCAATCGCAACCCAGGTTTCCGGATCAGCAAGCAAATGCATCAGGCTGTTCCCTTCAACGATGCATCGACCGCAGCCTCGACCGTCTTGGCTGCAGGGGCCTTGCCGGTGAGCTGCTTCACGATCGCGCTGGCTGCGTCTGCGGCGATGCCGCGGACATTGCTCATTGCGGTCGTGCGCGTGGTGGCGATGGACTTCTCCGCCGCCGCGAGCTTGGCTGCGAGGCTGTCTTCCAGCGCCTTGCGCTCGGCGTCCGAAGAAGCCGCGAGCTTCTCGCGGGTCTCGGCTCCGATCGCCTGGGCACGGGCACGAGCCGTCGCCAGCTCGCTTTCATACGCCTTCATCGCGGCTTCGGATTCATCCTTCAGCCGCTGCGCTTCAGCCAGATCGCCGTCGATCGACTTCTGGCGGGCGTCGATGACGGCCCCGACCTTCGGCAGCGCCACACGCGAGACGATCACGTACAGCGCCACGAAGGCGATCACCAGGGAGACGATCTGGGAGGGAAAGGTTTCCTTCTGGAAGGGAGGGAAACCATGCCCGCCATCGGCCTCAGTATGGGCGCTTGCGGTGCCCTTGGCCTCGCCGCCCTTGGCCTCGCCATGACTTTCAGCCACGGGCTTCTCCTGTCCGGCTCAAGCCGTCTTAGACGGCGTACAGCAGGAGCAGCGCGATCAGCAGCGAGAAGATGCCGAGCGCTTCGGTCACCGCGAAGCCGAAAATCAGGTTGCCGAACTGGCCCTGGGCAGCCGACGGATTGCGCAGAGCGGCCGACAGATAGTTGCCGAAGATGATGCCGATGCCGGCACCCGCGCCACCCATGCCGATGCAGGCAATGCCCGCGCCAATGTACTTCGCTGCAACCGGATCCATGAAACGAACTCCTTTGAGGGGTTTGGTAGAGAGGGCCGGATCAGTGGCCCGGATGGATAGCATCGTTGAGATAGATGCAGGTGAGGATCGTGAAGACGTAGGCCTGGAGGAACGCGACCATCAGCTCGAGGCCGGTCAGCGCGACCGTCAGGCCGAGCGGCAGCAGCGCGCCGACCTTGCCGACGAAGCCGAGCGCGCCGAGCATGGTCACGAAGCTCGCGAACACCTTCAGCGTGACGTGGCCGGCCAGCATGTTGGCGAACAGACGGACGCTGTGCGAGATCGGGCGGGAGAAGAAGGAGATGATTTCGATCACGACCACCAGCGGCAGGATCACCGCGGGGATGCCGGACGGCACGAACAGCTTAAAGAACTTCAGGCCGTTCTTGTAGAAGCCGTAGATGATGACCGTCAGGAACACCAAGAGCGCCAGCGAGAAGGTGACGATGATGTGGCTGGAGACGGTGAAGGTGTAGGGGATGATGCCGACGATGTTCGAGACGAAGATGAACATGAACAGCGAGAACACCAGCGGGAAGAACGTCATGCCGTGCGAGCCGGCGCTGGTTCTGATGGTGTTGGCGACGAATTCGTAGGACAGCTCGACCACCGACTGGAACCGGCCCGGCACGAGCGCGCGCCCGGCGGCCATCATCATGACGGCAATGAGCACGACCGCGAGCAGCATGTACGCGGACGAGTTGGTGAAGGTGATCTCCTGATTGCCGATGTGGCCGATCGTGAAGATCTTGTTGAGATGGAACTGGTGGATCGGATCGATCATCCGCGTGGCGTCTCAGTTGTTCACCGGCCACGCCGGCGCTTTGCAATTCACTCGACGATCTTCCGCGCTGATCTCACTGGCGGGGCCTGTCGGGAGCTATGCCTGCGGATCTCACCACGTTCAACACGCCGGCGGCAAAGCCGAGCAGGAAAAACACGATGAATCCGAAGGGCGATGTCGACAGCAAGCGGTCGAAGCCCCAGCCAAGCAACGCGCCGACGAGGACACCGGCGATCAACTCGGACGACAGTCGCAGGCCACGCGCCATGGCCGAAGCCCGGGCTGCAGTGTCACCGCTGCCGTTTCCAGGTTGATCAGCCCCGATCTTTCGGCCGTCGCGAATTTCGGACAACCGTTGGTCGAGACTTCCGAGCCTTGCGGAAAGCGCAACCTCATCGGGCGACTTGTCGCGATCCTTGTGTCCGCTGCTCTCGTTCGTGTCATCCGCCATGTGCCATCCGCCACGTGTGGAGACCCGACCCGGTGCCGCGAGTTTCAGGAATTAGCGCCCCATCGCCCTTTAAAGCCGGGCGGACCATACTGACCGCATCCCCCCAAGTCAAGATTGCGTGTTGAACTGTTAGATGCCTGAATTTACACGTTTTCTCGGCTTTTTCGTCAGATCGGTCGCGCGTGTCACCGCGCCGCATCAACAGTGTTGTGTGCGGCTGCGATCTTGCACCCGTCAGGACCCGATGATCAGCTCTCGCTGAGCTCCAACCAACACGGGAACCCGCATGGCGCGCCAGATCGACTACTATTTCTCGCTGCAGTCGCCATGGGCCTATATCGGCCACCGGCTGTTCCGCGACATCGCCGCGAGCCACGGGGCGACCGTCAACCTCAAGCCGGTCATGCTGGTGGATCTGTTCGCCGAGACCGGCGGGCTTCCACTGGCCAGGCGCCATCCGGCGCGGCAGCGCTATCGCATCGTCGAGCTGAAGCGGTGGCGCGACAAGCGCGGTCTTGATTTCCACATCCAGCCGAACAACTGGCCCTTCAACGCCCGGCTCGCCGACGGCGTCGTCATCGCGGCGCAGCAGGCCGGCCTCGATCCGGAGCCCTATCTGCAGCGCGCCTTCCCGGCCATCTGGGAGCAGCAGCTCAATCTTGCGGATGCCGAGGTGATCGCCGGCTTGGCCGATGCAGCCGGACTGCCGGGCCGCGATCTCGTGACGCAGGCGGCGACGGACATGGTCGGGGCGGCCTACGAGCAGAACCGGCAGGACGCGATCGCGGCCGACGTGTTCGGCTCGCCGGCCTATGTGCTGGACGGCGAGATCTTCTGGGGGCAGGACCGGCTCGAGCTGCTGGCGGACGCGTTGAAATCCGGTCGCTCCGCCTATACGTCCGAAACATAGGTGCGGCCTGTGGCAGGGGATCGCACCTGGGGCAACGTCATGGCCGCGACACAATGTCGGCGTGCATGGCGGCGGTTGCGAATGCGCCTGGGAGAGCCAGCCATGAGTCTCACGAAGCCCTACCGGCCGCCCCTCCTCGCGCTGCTGGCGTTGAGCTGTCTCGGCGGAGAGGCGTTTGCGGTCGAGGACACCGCGCCTGACGGCGACAAGGGACGCTACACGATGTCGACGACGTCGGATGGCGTGATCCGGCTCGATACGAGGACCGGTGCGGTCTCGATGTGCAACAACAGCGGTGGGTCGGGCTTCGCCTGTTACGCGGTGCCCGATGAGCGCGCCGCGCTGGATGCCGAGATCGGCCGTCTGCAGGCGGAGAATGAAAAGCTCAAGGGCCAGCTCGCGTCGCGCGACCAGAGCATCTCCGGCAAGATCGATGAGCCGCTGCCGAAAGATCAGGCGCTGCCCAAATCCGATCAGTTGAAGAAAGCCGAACCCAAGACGGGGGACAAGCCGGGTGAATCGAAATCCTCCGATGCAACGCGCAAACTCGAGATCCCGCTGCCCAGCGACCAGGACATGGATCGCATGATGGGGTTCCTCGAACAGGCTTGGCGCCGGCTGCTCGACATGGCGACGCGGGTGCAGAAGGACGTCTCGGGCAGGATCTGAGACCGCTTCGAGGAGGCTGAACGCATGCCAGCCAGATCGATGTCGCGCAGCGCGCCCTCGGCGAGCGTCATCAATACGATCGTAACCTCGACTCTGACCGTACAGACTTCGGGCCGCGGCTTCACCGATTTCACGCGCGAGGTCGAGGCGTTCCTGCGTGAAGTATCCGCCAGGGAAGGCGCGGTGACCCTGTTCATTCGCCACACCTCGGCGTCGCTGACGATCCAGGAGAATGCCGATCCCACCGTGCTGCACGATCTCGCCACGGCGCTGGCGCGGCTGGCGCCGGAGAATGCCGGTTGGGTGCACGACACCGAGGGGTCCGACGACATGCCGGCGCACGTCAAGACCATGTTGAGCGCGGTCTCGCAGCAGGTGCCGGTTCAGGACGGCCGCATGATGCTCGGCACATGGCAGGCGCTCTATCTGATCGAGCATCGCGCGCGTCCGCATCGGCGCGAGGTGGTGTTGCAGTTCATCGGCGCGGCGTGAGGCCATAAAAGAGAAAATCCCTGGCGCAAAAAGCGGAACGGCCGCGGAGTGATCCGCGGCCGTTCGTCGTTGGAAGCAGATGCGAGCGGGGTGCCGCTCGCCTCGTGATCAATCGGCCTGGATGTCGACGTCCTTGGTCTCCGGCAGGAAGATGAAGCCGACGACCGCGGTGATCACGGCGAACGTGATCGGGTACCACAGGCCGGCATAGATATCGCCGGTCGAGGCCACGATTGCGAAGGCGGTGGCGGGCAGCAGGCCGCCGAACCAGCCGTTGCCGATGTGGTAGGGCAGCGACATCGAGGTGTAGCGGATCTTGGTCGGGAACAGCTCGACCAGCATCGCTGCGATCGGGCCGTAGACCATGGTGACGAAGATCACCAGGATCAGCAGCAGGCCGATGATCGCCGCGACCTGCGGACGGAAGATGTCGAACGGATGCGCCATTTTCACGATCGTCGGGTTGCCGGCCTTCGGATAGCCGGCCTCGCCGATCGCCGCCGTCAGCGCCGGGTTGCTGGTCTTGGCGTCGGTGTAGGGCACTTCCTTGCCGTTGAAGGTAACCTTCACGCCGGAGCCGGCCGGACCGTACACGGTCGAGTACTTGACCGAGGACTGGGCCAGGAAGGCGCGGGCGGTGTCGCAAGGCGCGGTGAAGACGCGGGTGCCGACCGGGTTGAACAGATCGCCGCAGCCGGCGGGATCGGCCACCACTTCCACCTTCGTCGCCTCGATCGCCTTCTCCAGCGCCGGGTTGGCGTTGGTGGTGATCATCTTGAAGATCGGGAAGAAGGTCAGCGCCGCGATGAGGCAGCCGCCCATGATGATCGGCTTGCGGCCGATCTTGTCGGACAGCATGCCGAACACGACGAAGAAGCCGGTGCCGAGCAGCAGCGACCAGGCGATCAGCAGGTTGGCGGTGTAGCCGTCGACCTTCAGGATCGATTGCAGGAAGAACAGCGCGTAGAACTGGCCGGTATACCAGACCACGCCCTGGCCCATGGTGGCGCCGATCAGGGCCAGCAGCACGATCTTGGCGTTGCCCCAGTTCGCGAACGCTTCCGTCAGCGGCGCCTTCGAGCTCTTGCCCTCGTCCTTCATCTTCTGGAACACGGGCGACTCGTTGAGGCGCAGACGGATCCAGACGGAGACGCCGAGCAGCAGCACGGACACCAGGAACGGAACGCGCCAGCCCCATTTGGCGAAGTCGGCCTCGCCGATGATGGTGCGGGTGAACAGGATGACCAGCAGCGACAGGAACAGGCCCATCGTCGCCGTGGTCTGGATGAAGGAGGTGTAGTAGCCGCGCTTGCCCATCGGCGCATGCTCGGCGACGTAGGTGGCCGCACCGCCATACTCACCGCCGAGCGCGAGGCCCTGCAGCAGGCGCAGACCGATCAGGATCACCGGCGCAGCGAAGCCGATGGTCTCGGCGTTCGGCAGGATGCCGACGATGAAGGTCGACAGACCCATGATCAGGATCGTGACCAGGAAGGTGTATTTGCGGCCGACGATATCGCCGATGCGGCCGAACACGATGGCGCCGAACGGGCGGACCAGGAAGCCGGCGGCGAAGGCCAGCAGCGCGAAGATGTCGCGGGTGGCCGGCGGGTAGGCGCTGAAGAACTGCGCGCCGATGATCGAGGCCAGCGATCCGTAGAGATAGAAGTCGTACCACTCGAACACGGTGCCGAGAGAGGAAGCCAGAATGACGAAGCGTTCGTCCTTCGTCATGCCTCCCGATCTCGCTTGTGTGGCTACCATTGTCGACATCGGCATTCGCTCCCCATGATTGTTGTGATGATGGCTTTCGCCTCCGCATGCCGGACTTGGACGGCGCAGGTCGCGGAGACCTTGGCCTTCAGTAACATTGCAGTGAAACCCGCCCCAATACGACTTTCGGCTCTGCCCTCTGCGGCGCGCGGTAAAGATGGGGACATTGCGGCGGATCAAGTTCGGTGAAAGGCCGTCGCGTTACCGATGTTGCGTTGCACAAGGTTCGGATTAACCGCCTTCCCTGCAAGTGGAATTGGACGCTTGCATGCAACCGGTGGCCGGGCGAGTATTTCCGGAAAACCGGGCGCGTGCAGTTGCAGCATGTCGTCGGTCTCGCAAGGTCAAATCTGGATTCATGGCGACTGCCAGCACCCATCTCGTCATTGCCGATGATCATCCGCTGTTCCGCAACGCTTTGCGGCAGGCGGTCGCGAGCGTGCTCGCGGAGGCCGTGGTCGACGAGGCCGGTTCGTTCGAGGACCTCACCGCACTGCTGGAAAAGGATTCCGATGTCGATCTCGTACTTCTCGACCTCACCATGCCCGGCATCTCCGGCTTCTCGGGCCTGATCTATCTGCGCGCGCAATATCCGGCGATCCCGGTGGTCATCGTGTCGGCGAGCGATGACGGCGCGACGATCCGCCGCTCGCTCGATTTCGGCGCGTCCGGCTTCATTCCGAAACGGTTCGGCGTCGATACGCTGCGTGATGCCATCAAGAAGGTGATGGACGGCGACGTCTGGGTGCCGCCCGACACCGACCTCGCCGCCGGGGCCGATCCGGAGATGACGAAGCTGCGCGACCGGCTGGTCACCTTGACCCCGCAACAGGTGCGTGTGCTGATGATGCTGTCGCAGGGCCTCCTCAACAAGCAGATCGCCTACGAGCTCGGCGTCTCCGAGGCGACCATCAAGGCGCATGTCTCGGCCATCCTGCAGAAGCTCGGTGTCGAGAGCCGGACCCAGGCCGTGATCGCCGCCGCGAAGATCGCGGGCAGCGCCTGGCGGCAGGATACGCCGACGGGGAAGTAGGCGACGGGAAAATCTGGATGAGTCGTCATTCCGGGATGGTCCGAAGGACGGGGCCCGGGATCTCGAGATTCCGGGTTCGGCTCTGCGAGCCGCCCCGGAATGACGATACCCCGCAGCAGTCTGCCGGAGGCGCCATTGGCCGGCGCTTGATGCCGCCTTGCAGTGTATGTGGACAGCGTCCATTCCGCACGCCTTCTGCTTCACTCGCGACACACCTTCACGGCCTCGCGGCGCACAGCGCGTCCGAGCTTTGCCAATCATCGGCCCTCTTGAAGATAGAGGGCGCAGGGAAGGCCGGGCGCTGGCCGCGCCCGTGGCCCGCCTGCAGAAAAAAGCAGGCGGCAGTCACCACAGGTCTGGCCGAAACACCCGGCCTTCCCTGCGCGATGGCTTTAACGGCTGCTCCGCGCTCTCCTCGGGGACCGGCTTTCTTGCCCCCGTCATCCGCAACACCGTCGTCACGGATTTGGCATCAGCAACGGGATGCCAGGACCACACGGCTTGACCGTGCGCGCCGGATCGTTCGTCGGCAGGACAAAGCCCGCTGCGACCCGACGCGCCCACCGCATCCCGCGCCCCACGTTCGTGACGATCGCGAAGCGCCCCTCATGGCGGGCACGGGATGGCGCGACTCGTAGCATGATTTCTGGAAAAAAGAAACTCAATTCGCGGGGGGGCCTCGTTTCGGCTCGAATAGCTGCCGAGCTTTGTTGGTCCAAGAGTAGACGCATCTGCTATCATTAGCCGCATGTCACGCACCCGCACCTGGATTGAAACGACCCGTGGCCCTCACGTGCTGATCCCCGCTGAGCAACTGTCGCGTTGGCGGGGCATCGAGGGATGGAGTAGCCATGAAGACCCTGAAGATCAGAGCGACTATGCGCGTGCGTGCAGGGCGACGGGCTGGCTGGGATCGATCGTCTGCGGGAATGGTGCGGCCGTCATCTTGTCCGGAGATGCCGGTGATGTGGCGTGGTACGCCGATGATCGCGAAGACCGAGGGGTTCTCGTTCAATGGATTGGGGTCGACGATGAGCGACCGATTGAGCCTGCATTGAGGGCGCCGCAACTGCGGGCCGACCTCGATGGCCCGGACGCTGAGCGACTCGAATTCGAGACGGGGGCGTCCGGGGTCATGTATCTGATCGATTCAGCCGATCGAGGTGACGATCTGCGCAGCCATCATCTGACACTGGCGTTGCGGCCAGGGCGCTATCTCGCGAGAGCAGCGTATCAACACTCTACCGGGCTGGCGATTGTCGTTCGCGAGATCGGCTGGATCAGCCGATTGCCGACCGCTGGGAGACAGGCGGCTGCCCCAGACAGTTGATCGGCCGTTGAAGAGGATGTTATATGCCCACCCCAGAGTGGAGCAGCTCGATGTTCGCAATGCCCCGCCGGATCTTGGTCGCCTCGTTGATTACGATATCGCTTGCGCATGTCTCGCCTGGGTCCGCTTGCTCTTCCCTCTCTCGGAAGCCGCTCGTGACCGAGGAGGAATTGTTTTCGCAAGCCTCCGCGGTCCTCGTCGCACACCTCACGTCGGTCCAGGAGATTGCCGCGCCAGACGATATGAAGGGGGCCTACAAGCAGATCATCGAAGCTTCGGCCCAAGCGATCGAGGTGATCAAAGGAAAGCCGCCGGACGACGAAAAGGTCAGGAGCGCGCCATTTGCATACGGCAATTGCACGCTCCCTCTCCTGGCGGGGGCTGATTACATCTTCTTTCTGCAGGATCGAGATCCGTACATCACCTTCCTGACCGGATCTGCAGGGCCCATCCTGAACCGCAACGGGAGCGAGGTGCGCGAGAGGCTCGACAAGCTGAGGTCGCTGGCAAAATAATGCGGGGGAAGAGATTTGCCGATTGATCTCGGATCCAGTGCGTCGAGTACCTAATCCGACTCATTCGAGCCGCGAACCTGCTCCGGAACGAGGAAAGCCTGCTCCATGACAGCCACAGCCGCGTCGTCCTCTCCAGCGACCACGCTGCCATCCCCTTGCGACAAGCCATTGCGGCTCATCTCTCGCTGAAAGGCTGGGTGGTGGTCGATATCGGGCTGACGACGCCGGAGAGCACGCATTATCCGAAGCATGGCGAAGCGGCCGCGCGTCGCGTCGCCTCCGGCGATTGCCGGTTGGGCATCATCCTGCGCGGCACCGGCCAGGGCATTATGATGGCTGCCAACAAGGTCAAGGGCATCCGTTGCGGCGTCTGCGCAGACACCTTCTCGGCGCGGATGATCCGCCAGCACAACGACGCCAACATGCTGTCGATCGGTGCGCGCGTGGTCGGCGAGGGGCTGGCGCTCGATATCGTCGACGCGTTCCTAACTGCGGATTTCGAGGGCGGCCGGCATGTGACGCGGGTGGACATGATCACCGCACTGGAGGCGTAGTGCCGTCGCTTGAATGCGAACGGACCAGCAATTGCGACAGCCAAAGGGCGGGTCCAGGTGCGCCGCGCTGCTGCGGGTCAGCGTTCCCGCCTTGGTGAACCTTTCAGCCCTTCGTCTTGACCTATTTTGAGCGGGGGGAGGTAGAGGTCGCACATGACTGCCATGGCCAGGGCTCTTTCGAGGGCTTTTTCCGAGTCATCGGATGGTGCAAAGGACGAGTTGCTCAGACATCTGGTGCTGTTCTTCGCTGCTCTATTTTTCGTATGGATACTGACCCAGACCTACGGGCTGGATTTGAGCCTCGCCTTTTTCTGATTCCTTTGTTCGCCAGTCGGGGCTGCCTCTTTTTCGGGTGAGCAGCCGCGCCTTTGCGAACTACTCCGCCGCCACCATCTGCTGGATCCGCCACTGTCCCAACAGCGCCCGCAATGACGCCGGCTTGAGCGGCTTGTTGAGCACGGCGATGTTGTCGTCGCGTGCGGCGGCGCGGACGTGGGGGCTGCGGTCGGCGGTGATCAGGATCGCGGGCAGCGCCTCATTGAAGCGGCGGCGGATGTCGCGGATGGCGGCGATGCCGTTGCCGCGGTCGAGGTGATAGTCGACGAGCAGGCCGGTGACGGCGCCGTCGCGTGCCGCGATCGCCTCCACCGCGGACTCCGGATCGGGGACGGCGATCACCTCGGCGTCCCACGCCGTCAGCAGGGTCTTCATGCCGTCGAGGATCGCGGGATCGTTCTCGATGCAGACGATCAGGGCGCCCGCGATCGGCGTCGTTGCCAGCGGGGTCGCGGTGGTGACGGCGGCGGTGTGGTTGATCGCCTTGGCGATCGGCACCGTCACTGAGAACACCGAGCCGCGGCCGGGTCGCGAGTCCAGCGCAATGCCGTGATTGAGCACACGCGCGATGCGCTCGACGATCGACAGCCCCAAGCCGAGGCCGCGCGCGATCCGCGCGCCCTGCTCGAGGCGGTGGAATTCCTTGAAGATCTCGCCACGCTTGACCGGGGGGATGCCGACGCCGGTGTCGTAGACGCCGATCTGCAGCGACTGCCCGTGGCGGCGGCAGCCGACCAGCACGCGGCCCTTGGGCGTGTACTTGATGGCGTTGGAGATGAAGTTCTGCAGCAGCCGGCGCAGCAGCAGGCGGTCGGATTCGACCGGCAGCGACGACGGCACGAACACCAGCTCCAGACCCTTGGCGCGCGCGGCCGGCGCGAACTCGATCTCCAGCGAGCGCATCAGGTCGGCCATCTTGAAGCTCGAGATCGAGGGCGTCATCGCGCCGGCGTCGAGCCGGGAGATGTCGAGCAACGCGCCGAGAATCTCCTCGATCGCCTCGAGCGAGTCGTCGATGTTCTCGACCAGGCGCGAATCCTCGCCCGCCGTCTGCCGCTCGACCAGGCTCGTCACGTAGAGCCGCGCCGCGTTCAGCGGCTGCAGAATGTCGTGGCTGGCGGCGGCGAGGAAGCGCGTCTTGGAGATGTTGGCGTCCTCGGCGGCGCTCTTGGCCAGCGCGAGCTCCGAGTTCAGCCTTGTCAGCTCCTCGGTGCGGTCGCGCACGCGCTTCTCCAAGGTCGCATTGGCGCGCTCCAGCGCTTCGGCGGCCTCGAACGAGGGCGTCACGTCGGTAAAGGTGATGACGAGGCCGCCATCCGGCATGCGGTTGGTGCGGACCTCGATCACCATGTGGCGGTCGGCGAGGCGTTCCAGATAAGGCTCGCCCTCGGTGGTGTAGGCGGCGAGTCGGCGCGCCAGCAGCGCCTCGCTGTCCTCATAGGTCGGCGCGCCGATCGTGCCCATGAATTCGAGGATTTCCTTCAACGGGCTGCCGATCTGCACCAGATCCGGCGGCAGCCCGAGCAGGTCGACGAACTGGCCGTTGGAGCAGATCAGTTGCAGGTCGGCGTCGAACACCGCGATGCCCTGGCGCACGTGGTTGAGCGCGGTCTGCAGGATCTCGCGGTTGAAATGCAGCGCGGCATGGGAATCGTCGAGCAGCTTCAAGGCGGCCTTGGCCGACACCGTGCGCTTGCGCAACAGCAGCGACATCACGAGGCGCGACGACGCCGCGCCAATCGAGGAGGCGATCAGGTGCTCGGCATGGCGCAGCAGCTCGAAATCGGCCGGCGCGGCCGGATCGAGCGGGAGGTTGCGCTGGGCGGCGAACGCCTCGAACGAGGCGCGAGCGCGGTCGGGACCGAGATATTGGCCGACCGTGCTCTGGATGTCCTGCACCGTCACGGTCGAGCGCCAGCGCCGGAAGCTCGGCGCACTCGGCGTCAGCTCGGCCGGTACGAAGATGTCGGCCTGCAAGAGCTCGATCGACGACGGCTGCCGCGCCAGCGACAGCACGATGTAGGTCAACAGATTGAGCGACAGGCTCCACAGCACGCCATGCAGCAGCGGCGGCAGATCGGTGCCGAGCAGCGCCTGCGGCCTGAGTGCCTCCAGCCCGAACGGGCCGTGCTGGAGAAACAGGATGCCCGCGGTCGAGGTGTCCAGGAAGCTCGGGATGAAGAGCGTGTAGAGCCAGACGGCGAAGCCGACCAGCATGCCGCCCATGGCGCCGCGCGCGGTCGCGCGCCGCCAGAACAGACCGCCGAAGAAGCTCGGCGCGAGCTGGGCGATGGCGGCGAACGACAGCAGACCGATCGCGGCGAGCTGGGTGTTGCCGAGCGCGCGGTAGTAGAAATAGGCCATCACCATGATGGCGAAGATCGCGATGCGGCGGGTGCCGAGCAGGAAGCCCGCGAAGTCGCGGCCGATCTCGCGCTGCTCCTGACGCTGCAGCACCAGCGGCACGACGATGTCGTTGCAGACCATGATCGACAGCGCCACGCATTCGACGATCACCATCGCGGTCGCCGCCGACAATCCGCCGACGAAGACGAGGATCGACAGCCATTGCGAATTGGCCTCGATCGGCAATGCCAGCACATACATGTCGCTGTCGACGGCGCCGAACGGGAAGGTGACGAGGCCGGCGAGCGCGATCGGAATCACGAACAGATTGATCGCGACCAGATAGAGCGGGAACAGCCAGCGCGCGCGCGACACCTCGGCGTCGTCGGCGTTCTCGACCACGCTGACATGGAACTGGCGCGGCAGCAGCATTGCGGCGCAGAACGACAGCAGGGTCATGGTGAGGAAATTGCCGATGCCCGGCACATATTCCAGCGCGCGCTCGGCCTCCGGCGATTTCATCGCGCGCTCGATCAGCTCGACCGGCGAGAACATCCAGAAGGTGACGAAGGCGCCGGCGGCGATGAAGGCGACGAGCTTGATGATCGACTCGGTCGCGACCGCCAGCATCAGGCCGTGCTGATGCTCGGTGGCGTCGGTCTGTCGCGTGCCGAACAGCACCGCGAAGACGGCCATCGCGAGCGTGACCATCAGCGCCATGTCGCCGACGATCGGGATGTGGGCGAAGGCGCGGTCGTCGATCAGGATGGTCTGCAGCGAGGAGGCGACGGCCTTGAGCTGCAGCGCGATATAGGGCACCGAGCCGATGATCGCGATCAGCGCCACCGTTGCTGCGACCGCCTGGCTCTTGCCGTAGCGGGCGCCGATCAGGTCGGCCACGGACGTGATGTTCTGCGACTTGGCGAGCTGGATCACCCGGCGCAGCAGCGGCGTGCAGGCGCCGACCATCAGGATCGGCCCGAGATAGATCGCAAGGAAGTCGACGCTGGTGCGCGAGGCGAAGCCGACCGAGCCGAAGAAGGTCCAGGAGGTGCAGTAGATCGCCAGCGACAGCGGGTAGATCAGCCCAGCCAGCCGGCCACGGCTTTCCGCCGGCCGCCGCTCTCCGGCCCGGTTGCCGCGGCTGGCGACCAGGAACAGGAAGCCGATGTAGCCGAACGCGGCTGCGATCACGCCCCAGTCGTGCAGCATGGCCTTCGCGAACTCCTCGATCGCTGCGCCCCGTGAATTGGCTGCGAACTTAGCGCTTTGCGAGAGGCGGGGCGATAGGGATGTGGCGAGGGACGCAGGGAACGAGGAGGCGTCGTTAAGGGCGGCGCGATGTATCGCTTCGACGGCGGCGGTCCGTTCCATATCCAGACGGATCGGTGGAGTCGTGACGATCTGAGCCCGTGTCTCGCGGCGTGGCCGGTCAGCTCCCCTCCCCCTTGCGGGGAGGGGTTGGGGGTGGGGGGCCCCGGTGACCGACCGGGTTGATCCCTGACATTTTGGACCGGGCTGATCCCTGACACTATTCGATCACTGCTGTGTTGTCTC
>NZ_JAUHJM010000017.1:50000-91376 GCF_032381235.1 Bradyrhizobium sp. SZCCHNR1053 | reverse complement strand
ATGGCTCGAAATTGCACCGCGCCGAGCCCTCTCACCCCCCTAATTCGGATTCTTGCCCAGCCTCGTCGGGCAAATCAGATCGATGCTCTTCGCCGTCTCCTGCTCGCTGAAGGGGCGTTTCGCGATCGTCACGGACCGTGGAGCGGGAGATGCGGTGGCCGCCTAGGGTCGCAGTGCGCGTTTCGCGTGCGGACGAACGAACCCGAGGCGGACGGTCAAGCCGTGTGGTCCCGACACCCCGACGCTGGTGTCTTGGTCGGCGACATCCCGATGACGGGGGCAAGCAAGCCCGGTCCCCTGGGAGAGCACGGAGCAGCCGTTCAACCCATCGCGCGGGGAAGGCCGGTTGTTCGGCCAATCCTGTGGTGACTGCCGCCTGCTTTTCTTTTTGCAGGCGGGCCATGGGTGCGGCCTGCACCCGGCCTTCCCTGCGCCCTTCTCTTGGAAGGGCGTGCCTGAGAGCAAAGCTCGGACGCGAACGCGCGCCGCGAGGCTGCGAAGCCGCGCTTACAGGTCGGAGATATCGGGTTGAGCGCCGGGAATGGCGCTCCCTAGGGGAATCGAACCCCTGTTTCAGCCTTGAGAGGGCCGCGTCCTAACCGCTAGACGAAGGGAGCGTGAGTTGAACCGCATAGCCTCGAAATCGCCGCGCCGCAAGACGGGGGATGGGAAATTTCGTGGGGTGAGTGCCTCGAGGGTCTTTCCCCGTGGGGACCCCCACCCCCGACCCCTCCCCGCTAGGGGGAGGGGAGTGGACTGCCCGGGTGGCGAAGGGATCGGCCATCATAGGATGGAAACAGCCGGCCAAGGCGGCGGTGGGCTCCCTCTCCCGCTTGCGGGGGAGGGTTGGGGTGGGGGCGCCGCGGCGGCGGTGCGTGTGGAGAGAGTTCCCCCACCCGCATCGCATCTTCGATGCGATGCGACCTCCCCCGCAGGCGGGGGAGGCGCTGACCGCCCGAGTCGGCAGAGATGGGGCAGCAACGCAATAATGGCTGGCGTCCGAGCGAAACCGCCCTGCCCTTACGGCTCCACCGCGAAGCGGAGGCGGCCGGTGGGTTTCAGGGTCTTGGCGTCGAAGGTGCGGATCTCGGTGGTGCCGGAGACGTCCAGCGTCACCGCCAGGCGGTCGCCGGCGGTGCCGGTGGCGACGATCCGGGCGCCCTTGGGCAGCATGGCGGTGAGGTCGGGGCCCGAAGCTGTGCTTCCATCGCCGCGGAAAAGGCGGTAGCCGATGGCGACCAGAAGCACTGCGATCGCGATCGAGGTGGTCACGCCCGCGATCATCATCATGCGCCGCAGCCGCGCCATCAGCTGGGCCTGCTCGGGCGAGGACGGCTCGGGCGCAACGGTGGAATTCATGGACATCTCGACTTCAAATCCTAGCGGCGTGATGACGGTGACGGTCGCCGGCGACGAAGGCTCGCCGCGGCTCGATCGCGTGCTCGCGGTCCGGCTGCCGGAGCTGTCGCGGTCGCGGCTGAAGGCGCTGATCCTGGCCGGTCAGGTCTGCCTCCGCGCGGAGGCGGTGCGGGACCCCGCTTATCACGTCACAGCCGGCGACACGATCACAATCGACGTGCCGGAAGCGGTGCCGGCCGAGCCCGCGGCCGAGGCGATCCCGCTGAAAATCATCTACGAGGACGACGACATCGTCGTCATCGACAAGCCGGCCGGCCTCGTCGTGCACCCCGCCGCAGGGCACGAGACCGGCACCCTGGTGAACGCGCTGATCGCGCATTGCGGCGCCAGTCTTTCCGGAATCGGCGGGGTCAAGCGGCCCGGCATCGTGCACCGGCTGGACAAGGACACCACCGGGCTGATGGTGGTCGCGAAGAACGATCGGGCGCACGCCTCGCTCAGCGCGCAGTTCGCCGATCACGGCCGCACCGGCGCGATGGAGCGCGGCTATCTGGCGTTCGCGTGGGGCGTGCCGCATCGGCCGCATGGCACCATCAACGCCGCCATCGACCGCCATCCGCATGCCCGCGACAAGATGGCGGTGCGCCCGCGGGGGCGCGAGGCCATCACCCATTACGAGGTGCAGGAGAGTTTTACCGGCCGCGACGGCAAGCCGGTGGCGTCGCTGATCGCCTGCCATCTCGAGACCGGGCGCACCCACCAGATCCGGGTGCATCTGTCTCACCTCGGCCATCCGCTGCTCGGCGATGCCGTCTATGGCCCGCATTTCAAGACCAAGGCGAACCAGCTCGCGCCGGCGGCGCGGCAAGCGCTCGAGGCGCTCGGACGGCAGGCGCTGCACGCCTATCTCCTGGTCATCGAGCACCCGCGGACGGGAGAAATAATGCACTGGGAATCGGAGCTGCCGGAGGATCTCATGCTGTTGAGGAGCGCCCTGCGAGCGGCGCTATGACGCAGCGCCTTCAGAAAAACGCAAGCATGCCAGCAGGTTATGGCAGCCACACGGGGACGTGACCCCCGGAATCCTTCCACCGGGGGGCGAAAATGGTGTATGTTGCGCCTGCGTCGAATGGTCGACGCATGGAACGTCGCAAACCGGCCGGCTTTAACCAAGCGACCGCTTTGCCTGGCCCGCCGCTATCGGGGGCCTGAACCAACTGGAGGGCGCTCGATGGCCCGTACAGCTACGCTGCCGGTTCTCAATGGAGAATCCGGACTTTCACGCTACCTCGCCGAGATCCGCAAGTTCCCGATGCTGGAACCGCAGGAGGAGTACATGCTCGCCAAGCGTTGGCGCGAGCATGACGACAGCGACGCAGCGCATAAACTCGTGACCAGCCACCTCAGGCTCGTGGCCAAGATCGCCATGGGCTATCGCGGCTACGGCCTGCCGATATCCGAAGTCGTTTCGGAAGGCAATGTCGGCCTGATGCAGGCGGTGAAAAGGTTCGAGCCCGAGAAGGGCTTTCGCCTCGCCACCTACGCCATGTGGTGGATCAAGGCGTCGATACAAGAGTACATCCTGCGTTCCTGGTCGCTCGTGAAGATGGGCACCACCGCGAACCAGAAGAAGCTGTTCTTCAACCTGCGCAAGGCCAAGAGCAAGATCTCCGCGCTGGATGAAGGCGATCTGCATCCGGATCAGGTCAAGCTGATCGCGAAGCGCCTCGGCGTGACCGATCAGGACGTGGTCGACATGAACCGCCGCCTCGGCGGCGACGCCTCGCTGAACGCGCCGATCCGCGACGACGGCGAAGCGGGCGAATGGCAGGACTGGCTGGTCGATACCTCGCCCAACCAGGAAGCCATCATGGCCGAGCACGAGGAATATGACCACCGCAGGCAGGCGCTGAACGGCGCGATCGGCGTGCTCAACGCGCGCGAGCGCCGCATCTTCGAGGCGCGGCGCCTGGCCGACGAGCCGATGACGCTCGAGGACCTCGCCGCCGAGTTCGGCGTGTCGCGCGAGCGGGTGCGCCAGATCGAGGTGCGCGCGTTCGAGAAGGTGCAGTCCGCCGTCAAGGGCGCCATCGCCAAGCAGGAGGCGGCGGCCCTGGAGGCCGCGCATTAACGGCGCGGCTTACGGCTTGAAGGTGGTCTTTGGATGCGATCGGAGCCGGCGGAGACGCCGGCTTCTTGTTATGTGATCAGTTTGATATGTGATCAGTCCGGCGCAGCGCGGGCGAGCCCGGCGAGCGCACAGCCCTCGCAATAGCGGGCATCCTTGTAGTCGATCCAGTTGTGCGCATAGATCCGCTCCCGCGGGATCTGATAGCGCAGCCGGAGCAGCTTCGAGAGAATGCGCCACGCGGCGACCTGGGCTTCGGTGGCGGGCCGGGTGACGTTGGGATAGTTGCCGGCGAACTCCACGCCGATGGAATTGTCGCGCACGACCTTGCGATAGGTCGGGCCGTTGTCGATATAGCGGTTGTCGTTGCGGTTGGCGCCGTCGCCATGCAGCGTCACCAGGGTTTCCGGCACCGCCCAATACACCGTGCCGTCGGTTTCCACCCACAGGGTGACGCCGCGCCGTTTCGGGTTCTTGGCTTGCGCCAGCGCCCCCGCCCGCGCCGATCCCGCCGGCCCTTCGGTCTGGTGGACGATGATGTTGGTCCAGGGATGGGCTTTGGCCGGATCGCCCCACGGCGCCAGCCAGACCATCTTCAGACCGGGGATGTCCGGCGTGCCGGACGAGCGGGCGAGCGACGTGAGATCCTCGGCCGAGACCGGCGCAGGAAGAAGAAGCAGCGCGAGCGCTGCGCGGAGGAAGAACAGAACCGGCCTCATGGCCGGCAACGATAGCACCGGCTACCCGGCGGTGGCATCCTGCCGGCGCGGCGGCGCCATC
This sequence comes from Bradyrhizobium sp. SZCCHNR1053, assembly GCF_032381235.1. NCBI lineage: Bacteria > Pseudomonadati > Pseudomonadota > Alphaproteobacteria > Hyphomicrobiales > Nitrobacteraceae > Bradyrhizobium > Bradyrhizobium sp. SZCCHNR1053. The sequence continues at coordinate 87,109 of NZ_JAUHJM010000017.1, read as the reverse complement.
ATCGGCTCGATCTGGTCCGGCGCCAATGCCGGCGTCTCATGGTCACCGGCGAAGACGGCATAGCGGTTCTTGCCCTCCTTCTTGGCGGCATAGAGCGCCTGGTCCGCCCGCGCCATCAGCCGGTCGGGGAATGCGCCGACATCCTCGGTCCATTCGGCAATGCCGATCGAGACCTCGATCGGCACCTCGGCGCCGGCACAGGCCTCCGCATCGTCGCGGCAGACCTGCAGGATGCGCCGCGCGATCATCGCGCCTTCGCGCAGGGCGGACGCCGGCAGCACGATGCAGAATTCGTCGCCGCCGGTGCGCGCCAGCATGTCGCCGGGGCGCAGCCGGGTCTGGGCCATCAGCGTGAAGTGCTGCAGGCAGGCATCGCCGGCGGCATGGCCATGGGTGTCGTTGATGATCTTGAAGCCGTCGAGGTCGATCACCAGCAGCGCGAACGGCCGCCGCGAGCGCTCGGCGCGCGCGCATTCCTCGCTCAGGCGCTGCATCAGGTGACGGCGGTTGGCGACGCCGGTGAGATCGTCGAGCAGCGCGAGATCGGCGACCTCGTTGCGCAGCCGGTCCACCGCCATCAGCAGGAAGCCGAAATTGAGCGACATCGACAGGAAGATCAGCAGCAGCACCGCGGCTGCCTGGCCGCTGGTGGAGTGGCTGAAATTGAAATCGGCGCCGACGAACGCCCCGATCGACCGCGCGGCAAACACCGCGATGATCAGAACGGACAGCAGGCCGGCCAGCCGCGCTCCCGGATTGACGGGCCCGCGCCTCGCATCCAGCACCAGCCGCGCGATGATCGCCATGGGGACCGCCTGCCCGATCGAGTAGCACAGGATCCTCAGCGGGCCGTGGTCGTACACGTATTGAAAGAATGCGATCGACGCACAAGTCATCGCAACGACGGTCAAGCTCAGCCGCCACGACGCCCTGTAGCCATAGAAGCGCTCGACACCCATCGCCGCGAGGCAGATCGCGAAGGTCATCAGCGAGCCGCCGGCCAGCAGCGGAACGAACGAGCCGAAATAGAACCGCGTCAGCGCGAACGTCGCCGCTGGCGCGCACATGAACGCAGACGCCGTCCAGTACCGCGCCGAATCCAGATTGGGATAGCTGCGCATCACGTAGGCCCAGATCAGGCCCAGCGCGAGGAAATTGACCACGAAGGCGGTCCACAGCGTCGGAACGTTCAGCATCCCGACAGCAGGACGCCGCAGCTCCTGTCCTCGATGTTCAATATCGCCGCGCTCATGAGCTCCCCTGTTGTTCGCGGCAACATGGGCGCGGCGCAGTTAACGGTTCCTCAAGGTCGCAACCAAGATTGCGCCTTGGTTTTGAATCAATGAAGACACCTTTTACGATCCGCTAACCTTGTCACGACCTGCGTGCCAGCGGCGCAACTGGCCGGCGAATGCATCGAGCTGTGGATAAGCGCAACCGCGCTGGTGACAGCGTGAGGCAGAGCTTCGCGAATCTGCTGGGATCGACACCCGAGGCTGATGCATGGCTGGCGTGCGCCAGCGAAGCCTCGAAGTCGCGTTGCAATCCATCAACTCCTGACGAGGATGCCATGGCGAAGAAGGCGAAGAAGGCCGCGAAGGCCACCAAGAAAGCTGCGAAGAAGACCAAGAAGGCTGCCAAGAAGAAGTAGTTGCACTTCCCGGGTGGGAGCGCGGCTTCCACCCGGCTCTCAGTCAGCTCGACCCGCTAGCCGATCCTACGTCTCCACCGGTCGGCGGTTGCCACGCAACACGCCTCACCTGATATCGGGCGCGCGCTCGAGCGTCACCTCGGCTTCGCGCAGCACGTCCAGCGGCGCCCACGGCTTGCTCCAGAACTTCGTGCCGCCCGGCAGCGGCTGCGACAACGGCCGGCCAGAAGTGACGACCACATTGATGTGGGGGTGACGCGCCTTGGCGAGATGGGCAAGCTCGACCCCGTTCATGCGGCCCGCCAGATTGACGTCGGTCATCAGCAGCACGATGCGATGACCCGGCTTGTTCAGGACGAGTTCGGCGGCCTCCGCGCTCTCACACGCGATGACGTCGTACTCACTCTCTTCGAGCAGCAGCGTGATCATCTCGCGCTGCGCCAGATCGTCTTCCACGATCAGTGCGGTGGCACGGAAAGGTTGCGACTGTCCCATGCAGGTCCTCCACGAATGTGTGCTCGTAAAGTAATGTGAGTTAAAAGCTGAACGGCCGGATGGTTCGGTTCCAATCAGAAAAAGTGGCAGAAAGCCCAGCTGCAATTGGAACAGGCACGTAGATCCGGTCGATCAGGGGAGTGAAGCGACAATGACGATCATTCGAGGCGCATCTGCCGCCGTGACAGGCGCAGCCAGCGGCATCGGCCGTGCGCTGGCGCAGGAGCTGGCGGGGCGCGGTTGCGATCTCGCGCTCGCCGACCGCGACGAGGCGGGCCTCGCAAGCCTCGCCGCCGAGCTCGCCGCGAGCGGCCGCAAGGTGACCACGCACCGGCTGGACGTCAGCGATGTCGCTGCAGTCAACCAGTTCGCGGAGGACGCGGCCCGCGCGCATCCCGGCCTCAACATCGTCGTCAACAATGCCGGCGTGGCACTGTTCGGCAGCTTCGCAGAGATTGATCAGGCGGAGATGGACTGGCTGTTCAACATCAATTTCTGGGGCGTCGTGCACGGCACGCGCGCGTTCCTGCCGCATCTTTCGCGCCAGCGCGAAGCGCATGTCGTCAACCTGTCCTCGATCTTCGGCATCATCGCTCCGCCCGGCCAATCGGCCTACGCCGCGGCAAAGTTCGCGGTGCGGGGATTTTCCGAGAGCCTGCGTCACGAGCTCACAGCCGCCGGCAGTCCCGTGCGGCTGTCCGTCGTGCATCCCGGCGGCATCGCCACGGCGATTGCGCGCAACGCCCGCGCCGGCCACGGCATGACCGACAATGCGCGCCGCGTGCAGGCCATCGAACGGTTCGAGCGGCTCGCCAGGACCAGCCCGCGCGACGCCGCGTTGCGGATCATCGAGGGCATCGAGCGCAATGAGCCCCGCATCCTGATCGGCGGCGATGCGCGCTTCATGGATCTCCTGCAGCGGTTCATGCCGGGCACCTATTGGCGCGTGATGGCGAAGCGGCTCGAGAAGGCGGCCGCGAAGCAGGCGTGAGTCACGGGACGGGAGGCGCCGCCCCGCCTCGCGCTCTCGAGACCACGGCACCAGGACACAGCTCATGCCGGTCGGACACGGGAATCACCCCCGTGGCGGATACGCCGGAGCGATCGGCGTGTCGGCGAGCTTGATACTTCAGCCACCCAACGACCGGTCAGGCCGCTCTGATATGAGCCAGGAACTGGTTGACCTCGCTGCGCAGCCGGGTCGACTGCTGCGCGAGCTCGCCGGCCGCCGACAGCACCTCGTTAGCGGCGTGGCCGGTCTGCACGACCCCGGACGTGACGCCCGCGATGTTGCGCGTGACGTCCTGGGTCTTGCCGGCGACGACGTTCACATTGCCGGCGATCTCGCGGGTCGCGGCATCCTGCTGCGCGATCGATGAGGCGATGATGGTCGAGATCTCGTCGACCTCCTGGATCGTGGTGCAGATCATACCGATGCTCTGGACCGCGGCGGCGGTTTCGGCCTGAACCGCGGCGATCTGAGCACCAATCTCCTCGGTCGCCTTGGCCGTCTGGGTCGCCAGCGTCTTGACCTCGCTGGCGACGACGGCGAATCCCCTGCCCGACTCGCCGGCGCGCGCGGCCTCGATCGTCGCATTCAGCGCCAGCAGATTGGTCTGGCTGGCGATCTGGTTGATGAGTGCGACGACCTCGCTGATCTTGATGGCGGCAACGTTGAGCCGCTGCACCTTGTCGTTGGATTGCTGCCCTTCGTCCGCGGCCTTGCGAACCACGGACGATGCACGCTCGAGCGTCTTGCTGATCTCGTTCATCGAGGATGACAGCTCTTCGGCCGCCGAGGCAACGGTGTTGACATTATCCGATGCGGAGCCGCACGCCTGCGACACCGTCAGGGCCTGCTGCTTCGATTGATCGATCGTCACCGACATCGAACGGGCGGTCGCCTCCATTTCGATGGCCGCAGCCGACACTGCGTCGACAACGCCGCGGACGCTGGCCTCGAAGCCATCGGCCACCTCCATCAGCATGCGGCGCCGGTCCTCCTCGGCACGAGCCTGGGCCTTCTCCTGCTCCGCCTGCAGATCCCTCATCCGGATGGCGTTGTCCCTGAAGACCGAAACGGCGCGCGCCATCTGTCCAACCTCGTCCTTGCGCCAGTCGGCCGGGACGCTGACGTCCAGGTTGCCATCGGCGAGCTCGCGCATGGCGCTCGTCATCTGGACGATCGGGCGGGAGATGCTGCGCGCGATCAACAGCCCGGCGAGCGCGATCAGCACGAGGCCGGCCAGCGTCATCCCGATCGCCAACGCCCCGGCGCGATTGCGAGCCTGGATGAACTCGCTGTTGTCCATGATGATCTCGACGGCGCCGATCGGCTTGCCGGAGAAATCCTTGATCGGGCCCAGCAGCGCGACCACCGGAACGCCTTTGAGCTGTCCTTGGCGCGACAGGAAGCTGCCGGCCGATGCCTCGCGATAGTCGCCGCTTGCGAAGAAGGAGGTCTCCCCGATCGTTGTCGCGAACAGCTTGAAGCCGTTGTCGCCAGCCAGGCGGAACGCGACGTCGACATTCCGGCTGCGCTTGAACTCGTCGAAGAAGTTTTGGCCAAAGGTCAGGCCGAACTCGACCGAGCCCAGATGTTTGCCGGCGGAAACGATCGGTACGACGCCGCGGAGGCCGAGGCCGGCAACGCCGCCCTCCAGCCCGACGATCGGCTTGCGGTCGGTGTTGGCGGCCACCACCGTCTTGCGGAAGCCCGACAGATCGTCGCCGAACTTGGCCGGCTGGTGCACGCGCAGGAAGGACATCGCCGGCGGCGTGTGAAACTGAAACTGGTCGACACCGTAATCGGACTTCATGCTGGCCATGCCCGCGCCGAACAGCCGCATCAAGGCGTCGCGGTCGTTCTGCGCCATGGCGTCCTGGACGGCGGGGATCTTGGCGACCACCGCGCTCATGGCTTCCGCGCGGGTCGACTCCAGCTGCAGGCGCGAATTGAAGGCGTCATATTGGGCGTGGAGCTCGCGCTCATTGGCGCGGTCGATGATGCCGCCGATGATCCACATGGCGACCAGCAGCACGAAGAGGGCCGTCGCGGCCGCGCCGATCACCAGAGAGAGGGTGATCCGGGTTCTCAAGCCAACAAGCTTCAACATGCAATCCTCGAACGTCGACCGGTGTTCGAGTATTGCAGCGTTGCAACTAATTATTCCTGAACGAGTCAACCAATGTAGTGGACCAACAACAAATTAGCTGCTGCGGGCGAGAACGGCTATCGAAGCTTTCCGCCGCACACTTTGCTCTTGACCTGCCGCAACCCACGCTGGTTGCAGGTCATTTCATCTCAACCAGAACAGATCCGTTCGGAACGTCCTGACAGAGCAGAACGTCCGATCTGTCGGACAGGGCGCGTTCAGGCGACAGGACCGCCGCGCGCCCGCCAGCGGCTCATGCCGCCGGCATAGTGGCGGATATCCTGCCGCCCCGCCGACAGCGCCCGCCGCAGCGCGGTGGCCGAGCGGCCGCCGGCCTGACAGATCAGAACCACCGGCTTGTCGTGCACGAGGTCGCCCGGGTCGAAACGCGACAGCGGGTGATTGACGGCGCCGGGAATGTGTCCGCCCTTGAACTCATGCGGCTCGCGCACGTCGACGATGACGCAGCTCCGCTGCTGATGCGCCCGCACCAGCTCGTCATGCTCGATCGCCGGCACGCTGGTCGATCCGGTCAGCTTGCTGAACAGTCCTGATAGCATGGGAGGAACCTCTCACTGATTGACATAGGGGCACTCGGCGACTCCGCCTACCCCTGTGTCCGCTTCGCCTTGGCCTCGGACGCTTCGACCCAGAAGAAGAACGCACCTGCGCCGATCGCGAGCGCGGCGAACCAGACGCCATCCGGCACGCCGGTGATGTCGGGCAGCCGCACCTTGCCGAGCGCCCAAACATTCAGGACGTGAGCCTTCACCCAGTCGAAGCTCAGCGCATAGAGGATCGCGCCGACAATCATGCCGAAAGCGCCGACTGCGGCATGCACGCTGCCGCTGGCGATGGCGCCGAGCGCGGTGCCCGGGCAGTAGCCGTAGACCACCATGCCGACGCCGAACAGCGCCGCGCCGAGCGCGACCGCGAGCATGTTGGCGTCCTTGACGTAATATTTGGTGTTGCCGGTATCAACCAGCAGCAGCACGCCGATGCCGCCGACCAAGATCGCCGTGCCCATCACCTTCAGCACGGTGAAGTCGCGCAGCCGGAACTGGTTCTCGATCACGTTGCAGCTCGTGACCTTGCCCTGCTGCAGCAGATAGCCGAACACGGCGCCCATCAGCAGCGGGCCGGCGATGCTCATCAATGACGTCATGGCCATTCTCCTATGCTTTGCGGAACATGACGCGCGACGCCAGAAGGCCGGTCGCGAACATCACGGCGAGGAACAGCCAGCTCGACAGCGCCAATTGCAGACCGCCGGAGATGCCGTGTCCGCTGGTGCAACCGCCGGCCAGACGCGCGCCATACATGATGACGATGCCGCCGAGAAACGCGGCCACGAAGCGCTTGACCACAGACGGGCCAAAGCGCTCCTTCCAGACCTCCGGTACCAGTTCGAGGCGCCACGTGCCGGAGATGATCGCCGACAGGAATGCGCCGAACGGAATGCCGACCAGGAACCAGACGCCATAGTCCCATTTCAACGGCATCGACTTCCAATAGCTGTTGGCGGCGACGGCGTCGGATCCGATCACCGGCGCGGCAAACAGCGATGCGATGCGCGAAAACGCCGTCGTGACGCCGAGGGGGTCGCCGAACCCGGCAAAGGCCACCCAGCTGAGGACGCCGATGCCGGCGCCGACCAGATAGGGCGACCAGTCGATGCGCCTGGACTTGCCCAGATCCTTGACCATGACGTCGTTCATCATTGCCACGACGGGTCCTCCCTGCTGACGCGGCCCAGCGCCGCGACCGACTTACGTTACTATATGCATATATTCGAATTTCTGCAATTATAATTCAGCCGCTGCCGACGGGTGAGGTGAAAAGGCGGGGCTCTGCGGCAGCCTGACTGCGAGGAAACAGCGGCACTGACGAACTCGGGGACGGCAGCCCCGGGCAAGCCGCGGCGGAGCATGATCCGCCGCGACCCCACGCTCTGTTCATGTCGGCGCGGGCCTCGCAAGCCCATCGTCACCAGGCGACTCGGTCACGCAGCTTGCCGCGGCCGCGCGAAAGATCCTCGAGATGAGCCTCGCAAGCCACCGCAGAAGCGATGGCAGCGTGGCCGGCGCACCTGTCAGCACACCCGACGCGGGCCGGCCGAAATGGCGGCGAGATCGGATCTGCGCGGCTCTCAGTCGCTACGAACCCTAGGCGGCTCTCACGCCGGCGATGAACTTCTTCACTTCCATGCTCAGTCTGGCACTGTCGTCGGCCAGCGATTTCGCGGCGGACAGAACCTGGGAAGCCGCGGTTCCGGTATCGACGGCGCCGCGCTGCACATCCGCAACGTTGGCTGAGACCTGCTGCGTTCCCACCGCCGCGTGCTGGACGTTGCGCGAGATCTCCTGCGTGGCGGCGCCCTGCTGCTCCACGGCCGATGCGATCGTCGACGAAATCTCCTGCAATTTCTCGATGGTGATGCTGATGTCGCGGATCGCACCGACCGATTGCTGGGTGGCGGACTGGATGCCGGAGATCTGCTGGCCGATCTCGCCGGTGGCCTTCGCCGTCTGCTCGGCAAGCGCCTTGACCTCGGATGCGACCACGGCAAATCCGCGGCCGGCTTCGCCGGCGCGCGCGGCCTCGATCGTTGCATTCAGCGCGAGCAGGTTGGTCTGTCCGGCAATCGTATTGATCAGCTCGACGACGTCGCCGATGCGGGCAGCGGACTTCGAAAGCTCGCTGACCTGTTCATTGGTCTTGCGGGCCTGCGCCACCGCCTCATTGGCCATCTGGGCCGAATCCTGGACTTGCCTGCTGATCTCGTTGACGGACGCGGAGAGCTCCTCGGTCGCAGATGCCACCGACTGCACATTGGCGCAGGCTTCCTCGGAAGCCGCGGTGACGGATGTGGCCAGGTTCTGTGCGCGGCTCGCCGTGTTGCTGAGCCCGTCGGCGTGACCTTCCAAAGTGCTCGATGCCGTGGACACGGTATCGACGATCTCGCCGACCACGGCCTCGAAGCGGCCAGTGATCTCGTCGAGCCGCCGGCCGCGCTCCAGTTTCACCTCTGCCTCTCTCGAAGCGATATCGTCGGCCTGCTTCTTCGCAATCAAGGCGGTCTTGAAGACGTCCAGGGCGTCGGCCATCATGCCTACTTCGGTCTTCTGACCGCGATAGGGGATCTCGATCGCCAGGTTGCCCTCACCGAGCGCCTGCATCGGCCTGATGATGGAAGCGATGTACCGGGAAATGTCGCGAACGAACCAGCTTCCGACGCCGATGCCGGTGAGAACGGCAAGGACGATGACCGTCGACATCAATGCAAATGCCTCGGCATAGCCATCCGCGGCGATCTTGGTTTCGGCGTCGGCGCCACGATTGTTGAGGTCAATCAGCTTTCGAAGAAATTCGTCCGACTGATTGGCGACGCTCCGGACCGTCTTGTTGAACAGATCGCTCGCCTGCTTGGTCGCGTTGCCGTTCCCTGCGCGCAGCACCTCGAGCACACCATCGGCAGCCTTGACATATTGCTCCCAGCCCCGCGACCAGCTCTCGAACAGGCTGCGCTCCTCGGCCGACGAGATCATCGCCTCATAGGAGCGGCGCGCCGTCGCGATGACGGCGAGCGTTGCCTTCATGTTGCGGTCGAGATTGTCCTTCTCCTCAGTCGTATCAGCCGTCATGTAGGCTCGCAGCTGCGCCCGATTGAGATTGATCGCCGAACGCAACTCGCCGAGCACGCGCACACTCGGCAGCCAGTTCTTGGCGATCTGTTCGGTATGCGTGTTGATTGTCTGCATGCCGCGGACGGCCAGCAACCCGACGATGGTCATCGCCAGCAGCAGCAGCGCAATGACGGCCGCCATTTTTGCTCGAATGGAGAGTTGCGACATCACGCGTGCCTTTCGTAGTCCCGGCGATTCGTATCGGTCCGCCGCATGATTGCGTCGTCCCCTCGCGACGGTATCACCCGACCTTCGCAAATTGGTTAACGGGCGGGATTTCCGGACTGGAATCTACCAACGTCATGATCGGGCACGATGGTCCGAATGCCGTGTTCGGCACGCATCTCCTGTGGCCAATCCGCGGACTACGCGATCCGCGCTCCGGCGTGACGACGCAAAGACGCGTGTCTTCGGGCTCGATCCGATCTGATCGGACAATGTTCTTCGTCGGAGGCTTGAAGTGCGCCGATACGCCACGCGTCGACGAGCCTGTGACAGACAGGTCCCGGAGATTCATGGATGCTGCGCCTTGACGCTGCATGTCCAATGCCGCTCAGCAGAAGCAGGCTCGCTTCCGCAGGATGCCTCAAGAAGGCATGACGGAGGGCGGCTGAACCGGGCTCTGCGCCGGCTTGGTGGCGAACAGCCAGCGGTCGACGACAAAATCGGTGACGGCCGCACCCAACCACATGCCACCGAGCACGATCCACGCTGTGAGCGCAAACACCGATGCCCCCGTCACGCCGGCGCCGACGGCGCAGCCGCCCGCCAGCATGGCGCCGAATCCCATCAGGACGGCGCCGATCATGTAGCGGCGCATGCCGCGCCCATCCGAGAAGCCTTCGAGATTGAGTTCGCGCGCCAGCGCGGCCGCAACGAACGAGCCGATGAACACGCCCGGAATGATGCCGAGATCGAAGCCCGGCTTCAGCTGCGTGCTGGCGAGCACCTGCATCAGCAGCTCCGCCGAAGGACCGCTGAATGTGAGGCTCTTCAGCGGCACCGGCGAGAACGAGGCCTGGCCGAGCTGATAGGTGAGGAGCCAGCCCCCGGCGACCGCCGCACCCGCGGCCACCGCCGCGCGCAGGATCTTCGGGCCGACCTGAAACTTCGACACGGCGGCGAGCCCGGCCAGGAACCACAGCATGCCGAAGCCGAGCTTCTCGGGCGTGCCGCCGCCGAACAGGCTCATGATGTCGCGCGACGGTCCGCCGTCGACGAGCCAAAGATTGGTGAGCCACTCGCGTGCCGGCGCGAGCAGGCCGCGATAGGCGGACTGCGCCGTCACCGCGAAGATCAGGCCGGACAGCAGCGCCCGCAGATTGCCGTTGGCCGAGAGCACCAGCAGACGGCTGGCACAGCCGCGCGCCAGGATCATGCCGCAGCCGAACAGCGTGCCGCCGATCATCGCGCCGGAAATGCTGCCCTGCTGCGCCAGCTGGCGCGCTTCAGAGACGTCGAGCAGGCCCATCGCCACCAGTGCCTGGGTGCCCAGCAGCGCCGAGGCGAAGGTGAGGAGCCATACCGCCAGCCGCGGACCGCCCTGCCCGCGCGCGAACTCGACCGTGGCCGCCCGCAGGCAGAAGCGGCTGCGCTGGGCGAAGAAGCCGAACGCGCCGCCGGCCGCGAGCCCGCAAAGCAGCGACACCAGCTCCTCACCCAGAAGGTCGATCAATGCGGTGAGCACAGGCGCTCCCGTCGTTCAGGCCTGCCGCTCAACATACCGGGCGGCATCGGCAAGGACGCATGCGCCCGTCACGGGCGCAGGTAGGCGTATCCACTCTGCTGCAGCTCGGTGAGACGCACGACGCCGCCCTTCTCCGCCACCGCGAAGCCTGGCAAGAGATCGTCGAGCTTCACGCCTTGCGCCTTCATGGTGTTGGCACAGGCCTCGAAGCCGACGCCGGCCTTCATGAGGCGCTCGGCCAGAGCCGAGATGGTCTGGTCGGCCGAAATCGCATGAAAGGCCCGCAAGCCCGGACCGTGGATCACCAGGCGAATGTCTGCGCGTCCAGGTCCTCCGGTGCCATCGACGTGATTCTGGAGGTTGCCGAGAACGAACAGGGCGCGGTCCTGATCGGCGAGATGATAGGCGACGCGCTGGCGCGGAGACTCCGTCGCCGCGCGTGCGCGGCTGACACCGAAGATTCCAAACACACTGGCAAAACCGGCTTGCATCAAAGATCGACGTTCCATGGTGACTCCTAACGCGTGGCTGCAATGAATCCTGCGATGCGATCAGCGGCATCCTCGGCGGCGAGATCGCGAAAGAAGTGATCTGCGTCGTCAATCGTCTCCAATCGGACACGGCTGCCGGCGCGTGACGCCAGCGGCACGAACGACGCTGCCACGTCCGGTACCGTCTTGTCTTGCGCTGCCGCAAGCACCAGAACCGGCAGGCTCACATCGGCGATCAGCGCCGCCGTATCCTGGCGCCGGTCGGCGCGATAGAATGCTGCGAATGCGCGCGCCGTCACCTTGGCATCGCGGCAATAGATGAAGCCCGGCACCGACATCCAATCACCGCCGCGCCCGGCGGCGATCGCAGCCTCAGCCTTGTCGAGCAGCGGCGCCAATCGCTGACCGTAGCTCTCCGCATAGGCGTCTCTCAAACCGGCCTCGATGCTCGCCGTCGCCGGCGCCAGCAGGATCGCACCGTCGATCGCGGCCTTGGGATTGGCGACCAGATAGCGCGCGAGCTGATTGGCGCCGCGCGAATGTCCGAGCACGAAGACGTGCGACGAGGTCTTGCGCGCTTCGCTCAGCCAGGCGGCGATCTCGGCGATCGCATCGTCAGGCGCATAGTCATGGGGCTTGGCGCAATCGTACATGCCGGTGCGGCGATCGAGACCGAGCACGAGATTATGCGCGAGCGAGGCGATCCCCCGCTCGGCCAACGCCTTGGACAGGCCCTGGATGGTCTCCATGTCCTTGTGCGCGAGCGTGCCGTGCGTCATCAGCACCAGCGGCACATCCGGTCCCGACTGCGCCGGCAGCCGGAGCGTGCCGAGCGCCGTACGCCCGCCGATCGCGAGCTCGCGCGGCTCCTCGGCCGCGAATGCGATCGACGCAATGAACGAGAGGACGAGAGCCAGCCACCACCGCATCGCAAATTCCTTCAGGGACGCACGATCGTCCAGTTCTTCTCGGACAGCTCCAGCAGGGTCGCGACCCCGGTCTTGACGACAGTGACGCCGTCGAGCAGAGGCGGCTGCCGTCCCTCCTTGCTCGCGAGCGTCTCCAAGGTGTTGCCGCAGGCGATGAAGCTCACATTGGGCATCGACTTGGCGAAGCCGAGCACCCGCTCCTTCACCGGCGAGCGGTCGGCCAGCAACATGTCGAGGCCGCCATTGAAGGCGACGATCACGATCTCGACCTCCGCGCCCTCGCCCGAATAGTGGCGGGAGACATTCGCGGCCACGTCGAGCACCGCGCGCATCTTGGCCGGATCCTCGTCGCTGATCTGCAACGCGAGCCTGTGTGGCTCGGCTGCAGTGGCGATGGACGCAACCCCGCTTCCGGCCAGGGCGACGGATGCGGCCGCCAACAGCATCTGGCGGCGGCTGCATCCGGCAATCCTCACTCGACGCCTCGCGGCTTGCCGTCCTTGTCTTCCGGCGTGACGTCGACCGCTGTCGCGCGTCCGGTGATCTTGACCGGCGCGATGCAGTTCTTCATGCACGGATCCTTCTGCCAGAACGCCTTCTCGCTCGTGCTCCGGTCATCCATGATGAACCCGCCCTCGTTCGGCATCTTGATCGTGGCGAGATTGCTGTTGCTCAACTCGAAGTTCTGATCGGTGATTACGTCGTTCAGATAGAGCACATAGGCAACCAGCGCGTAGTACTCGTCGACCTTCAGCGACTGCGGGCTGCCGAACGGCATCGCGTGGCGGACGTAGTCGAACAGCGTCGAGGCGTAGGGCCAGTAGGAGCCGACCGTCTTGACCGGATTGTCTGATGTCAGCGATCCCTTGCCGCCGGCGAGCACCGGCCAGCGGCCGGCACCCTCGCCGAATTCGCCATGGCAGCTGGCGCAATTGTCCATGAACAGCTTCTCGCCCTGGGCGACGGTGCCCTTGCCGACTGGCAGCCCCTGCCCGTCCGGACGCACGTCGATGTCCCAGCCGCGGATCTCCTCGGCGCTCGGCGCGCGGCCGATGTTGAAGCGCTGCGGCGGCTTGGCCTCGGTTTTGGCCTCGGTCTTCTCGCTCGGACCGCCGGCGAATGCCACCGAGCCCGCAAGTGTTGCCAGCGCCGCAGCGGCAATGATGAGCTTAGGCGACCTCGACATTCTCGACCTCACCGTTTGCCTGCACGTGCCAGGTCTGGATGCCATTGTTGTGATAGATGGAGTTGTAGCCGCGGACCTTGCGCAGCTCGGCCTTGGACGGCTGGACGTAGCCGGTCTCGTCCTGCACCCGCGACTGCAGCAGCAGCGGCTCGCCGTTCCAATCGAACTCGTAGTAGAAGCGGGTCAGCGCCTTGTCGAGCACCGGGCCGTCGATCCGCGCCGGCCACCAGTTGCGACCGCCATCGAGCGACACGTCGACGCGCCTGACCTTGCCGTTGCCCGACCACGCCAGTCCCGAGACGATCGTAAAGCCCTTGCCATGCTTGATCGGCGCCTGCGGGCTCGGGCTGGTGATCACCGACTTGGCATCCATCGCCCAGGTGAAGCGCCGCGCCTTGCCGTTCGGCAAAAGGTCCGTGTATTTCGAGGTTTCCTCGCGGGTGTGCCAGGGCTGGTCGCCGACCTTGATGCGGCGCAGCCATTTGACCCAGAGATTGCCCTGCCATCCCGGCACGACCAGGCGCATCGGATAGCCCTGCTCGGGATACAGCGCCTCGCCGTTCATCTTGTAGGCGATGATGCAGTCGTCGAGCGCCTTCTCGATCGGCAGGCTGCGATCCATCGACGCGGAGTCGGCGCCCTCCACCAGCAGCCATTTGCCGTTGGTCTTGACACCGGCCTCTTCGAGCAGGGTGCGCAGCGAGACGCCGGTGTACTGCACGCAGTGGATCATGCCATGCGTGAACTGGCAGCCATTGAGCTGGGCACCGCGCCACTCCATGCCGGAATTGGCGGCGCATTCCATGAAGTGGATGCGGTTGACGCGCGGGTAGCGCTTGAGCTCGTCGAGCGTCAGCAGCAGCGGTCGCTCGACCAGGCCATGGATCATCAGCCGGTGATCGGCCGGATCGACGTCGGCCACGCCACCGTGATGGCGTTCGAAGCACAGCCCGTTCGGCGTGATGATGCCTTCGAGCTCATGCAGCGGCGTGAAGCTGACCGAGGATTCGCGCGAAGCCGTCAGCCATTCGACGTCGCGGCGGACAACGTCCTTCTCGAACTTCGACGGCTTGCCGTAGGGGCGCACAGCGACGCCCTCGCCGAGGGTGCGCGTCCATTCCGGCACGTTCGGCGGCTGGTTGGCGGGATTGCCGGCGCCGGCACGCGCCTGCGAGGCCAGCGCCGTGGCGGCAAGACCGCCGGCGGCCGTCAGGAAACCACGGCGCGACGCACGTGGGGCTGAGGGAAGTAGTTTGTCCTTGGACATCGTCGTCACACTCCGGAGACTTTGACGGCCCGGTTGGGCTCGAGACGCACGGTTTTCTGGCGCTGCAGATAGCTCGACACGACCTCCCAGATCGGCGGCCCCTGGGTGCCCTCGTTGACGCTGGCCCATCCCGCGACCTGATACTCGCGCGACGGATCGATCGCCGCACCGGTCTTGATCAGGCGCATGTCGGAGATGCGCTGCCCCTGCGGCTTGTTGACGTCGATGGCGTAGGACATGCCGCCGATGCGGACCATGTCGCCGCCCTGCTGGTAGTAGGGGTCGACGTTGAACAGGTTGTCGGCGACGTCCTCGATGATCTCCTTCAGCCGCGTGCCGGTCATGCCCATGCGATAGACGGCCGGATAGGTGATCGCGGTGGCGTTGGTGACGTCCTCGAAGGTGATGTCCTGGCCCGGCATCACGCTGGTGCCCCAGCGGAAGCCCGGCGACAGCGCGATCTCCGCATCGCGCTCCTGCAGCAGCGCCTGGCAGATGAGGTCGTCGAACGTGCCGTTGAAATTGCCGCGGCGATACAGCAGCGTCTCGGTCCGTCCCAGCGGGCGGGCGAGATCGGCGGCAAACGGCTTGCGCACCTCGGCGATCTTGGCCGCCATCGCCGGATCGGGCGTGATCACGTCGGAGAACAGCGGGATCAGCTTGTAACGATAGCCCTTCACCTCGCCGTCCTTGACGTCGAGATCGAGCCGCGAGACGAACTTGCCGGAGGAGCCCGACGCGATCAGCAGCGTCTTGCCGACCTTCACGGCCTCGGGCAGCGCATCATGGGTGTGACCCGTGAGAATGACATCGAGACCCTTGACGCGGCTGGCCAGCTTGCGGTCGACGTCGAAGCCGTTGTGCGACAGCAGCACCACGAGGCCGGCGCCGTCCTTGCGCGCCTTGTCGACCTGGGTCTGAACATCCTCCTCGCGCACGCCGAATGACCAGTTCGGAATCATCCAGCGGGGATTGGCGACCGGCGTATACGGGAAGGCTTGGCCGAGCACCGCGATCTTGACGCCGCCGCGCTCGATCATCGTCGAGGCTTCGAACGCCGGCTCGTTCCATTCGGTGTCGCGGATGTTGAGGCCGAGGAACGGAAAGCCGAGACCATCGACCGCCTGCTTGACGCGCTCGGTGCCGTAGGTGAACTCCCAATGCCCCGTCATCGCATCCGGCTTCAGCAGCGCCATGCAGTCGATCATGTCCTGGCCGCGGGTCTTCAGCGACGACCATGATCCCTGCCAGGTGTCACCGCCATCGAGCAGCACGACCTTGTCGCCGCGCTCGGCGCGGATGGCCTTGATGACGGTGGCGGCGCGGTCGAGCCCGCCGATCCGCCCGTAGGTCTTGGCGAGCGCCTCGAAATCCTCCGACGTCAGCGCATAGGCCGACGACGAGCCCGGCGCGATGCCGAAGCGGGTGAGGAAATCCTTGCCGGTGACGTGCGGCGGCTGGCCCTTGGCGTCGCCGACGCCGAGATTGGTCGACGGCTCCCGGAAATACAGCGGCATCAGCTGGCCGTGGATGTCGGTGACATGCACCAAGGTGACGTTGCCGACCGGATCGAACGCCAGCAGCTCCTTCTCGGTCAGCTTCTGCTGAGCAAAGGCGCGGGTCGCACCCGCAAGACCGGAGCCACCCGTCAAGGCAGCCGCCGCCAATGCGACCTGAACGAATTCGCGACGCGATATCATGATGTATCTTCCTTGTGTCCGCGGCTAGTTGCGGACCGACGGTGTCTCGACGGGCAGCCCGATGCCGCGCCAGGCGACGTAGACTTCGAGGGCGAGGAACTCGTCCGACAGCGGCTTGTAGGGCACGCCGCGAACGTCGAACATGCAGCCCTCGAACCGTTCGTGCAGCGGGATCAGGCGCTGATCGCGCAGCCGGTAGGTCGGAAAGCCGTTGGTCTGGCCTTGGCTCAGATAATCGGCGCGCATGAACTTGCCGTTGTTCTTCTCGTGGCAGGACGCGCAGGCAAGATCGAGCTGCCCGACCCGCGTATAGTAGATCTCCTTGCCCTTCTCGAACCATGGCGACATCGGACCGTCGGTCTTCACCGCCACCGGCATGCCGCGCGACTGGTAGCGGACGAACGCCGTCATGTCCGTCAGTTCCTTCGACTTGAAGGCCCAGGGCTGCGCCTTCATGTGCTCGGTACGGCAGATGTTGATCTGCTGCTCGAGATTGACCGGCTTGTTGAGCTTATCGCTCCATTTGGGCATGGCGGCGCCGACGCCCTTCATGGTCTTTTCCGCCTCGCCATGGCAGCTCATGCACGACTTGCCTTCGCTGCCGTCGACCGTCTTCCAGACGTCGGCGGCCCGCTCCACCGCGAGGAAGCCGGGATTCTCCAGGTCGTCATCCTGGAGCGCGCGCGTTTCCTTGGTGCGGAACTGATAGCCCGAGATGATGGTCTTGAAGACGTGACCGGGAGGCGCCGGAATGCCCTTCCGTTCGGCCTCCTGGCCGAACGTCGCGACTGCCGACAGGGCGAGCGCGGCCGAAGCCAGGACGGCGAGAGAACCGTAGCGAATGGACATCCGTCACTCCTCCTAGCGATCACACGCGGCCGATCAGGCCTTCAACGCGATCTTCTCTTCGGCCGTCACGACTGAGCCATCATCATCCGTCCAGGCGAACTTGAACGTGCCTTCCTCGTCGATCCTTGCGTCGAACTGGATGTACGGGTTGGCGGAGATCGCCGGCTCCAGCGCGCAGGAGAACACCGGCTTGCCGTTGAACTCGCAGGTGAACTTGTTGATGATCTTGCGCGGGATCGGCTTGCCCTGCGCATCCTTGCGCTGACCCGATTCCATCAGATGCGAGACCAGCGTCTTGATCTGGATGATCTCGCCCTTCTTGGCTTCCTTCGGAAGCTTGATCCGCGGCTTGTCTGCCATGTTCGTCTCTCCCCTGTCTCAGCCGCCGCAGCCGCCGATGGTGACCTTGACGGTCTTGCGCTCCGTGAAGAGCGAGCCGTCGCTCATCTTCGCGATTGCGATCACGTTCTGGGTCTGCGCCAGACGGATACGGATCGACGCCTCGGCCTTGCCGGACATCGGCGTGAACATCAGCGTGGCGACGCCGGCGTTCGGATTGCCGTCGGCCACGAACAGCACTTCCTTGACGTAGTTGTCTGGTGTCATCGGGCTTTCGACCGTGAGCGCGAGCGGCACGGTGTTGCCGTTCTCGGCGATCTCAGGCAGATCGAGCGTAATCTTGCCCTTGGCCGCTTCCTTGCCGCCGGTGAACTTCTTGATCATCTCGGCCGCGTCGTTGCTCGGCTCGGCGTTGGCGGCCATCGGCAGCACCGTCAGGGCGACGAAACCGCCGCCGAGAAGGAACGCCTGTCGTCTGTTGATTGCGCCCATGCATCATCCTCCAGAGGCGGTTATTTCAATGTTTCGAGAAAGGCGACGACGTCCTCGACCTGCGCGGCGGTGAGGACGGGTTTGCCGACGAACTCCGGCCTGACGCGATTGAGTCCGTCGTTCTTGTAGAAGGCGGGCATCACCGTATCGGTAAAGATACGCTTGGGATCGGCGACGATCAGGCGCAATTGCGCCGTGTTGTAGCGGGTCGCGACGCCGTCGAGCGACGGACCGAACTCGCCGTGAAACTCTTCCGACTTCAGCGACGACACCTGATGGCAGGCGAGACAATTGCCCAGCGTCCGCGTCAAGAACACTTTCTTGCCGGCATCGGCATTGCCGGGCGCGCCGGTCAGCGATTTCGGAATGGCATAGTCGACGACATCGAGCCTGATCGGCTCGTCACCTCGCGC
Organism: Bradyrhizobium sp. SZCCHNR1053; assembly: GCF_032381235.1. Classification (NCBI taxonomy): domain Bacteria; kingdom Pseudomonadati; phylum Pseudomonadota; class Alphaproteobacteria; order Hyphomicrobiales; family Nitrobacteraceae; genus Bradyrhizobium; species Bradyrhizobium sp. SZCCHNR1053. Next base: position 68,769 of record NZ_JAUHJM010000017.1, on the reverse strand, counting down.
GGCTGCCGACAGCAACACGCAGAGCAAGGCGGCCGGAATCAAACGGCGCATGTTTCCACCCTGACCGACGAGGCGTCCCCTCGCCTTACGATGAACACGACGGACTTACGATCCATCATATTCAAGAATTATGATTTGATAATGTGATTGGTGTCAAGCGTATTTCGATGCCGCACTGCACTCAACCCTTGGTCGAAGCGAGATAGTCGCGGAATGTGCCGCGCTCATAGGCCTTGTCGCGCACGAAGCGGAACATTGCGAGGAAATGCGGCGGCTTGAGATAGCCCGGCGCGCGAGCCACCTCGCGCGCGAGCGGCTCCTTCGCAGAGACGCCCTCGGCCGATGGCGGAAAGAACTGGAACGTCGGCGTGAAGCGGATCGCGTAACGCTCGGCGAGCTCCTTCTCGGTGAACTCCTTGCCGTCGAAGTCGATCACCTTGCGCGCGCCGAGCAGGTTGAGCTGCAGCACTTCGAAATTGGCACGGATGTAGTCCGTGATCCCTTGGTCGGCAAAGTTCACCAGATGAGTCTCGCGGCAATACGGGCAGCCGCGCAGCTCCCACATGATCGCAAGCCGCTTGCCTTCCGACGCCGCGCTTTCGAGATCCTCGCGCAGATCCAGGAAGCTGTTGAGAAACCAGGACTGGTGATAGAGCCCGTCGTCGCCGAGCGCCGCGTCGGCCTGCGCCGGCGCTGACGCCAGGCCGACGGCCGCCGCGGCAGAGAGCAGCGCAACCAGATCGCGCCGCGTCATCGTCCGGTTCGTCGTCATCAGCCTGCTCGCGCGCTTTGCCAAGTCCACTTTGCCAAGTCCACGGAATTTCGATACATGATATTCGAATAACAGAATGTGAAAAGGACATTCGATGCTGCGCCGCGTCATCATGCTGTCGCTCGTGCTGTCATGCCTCACGCATGGCGTCCGTGGGCACGCCGAAGAGAACGCGGATGTTGCTGCCTTCATGCACTCGGCGATGGCCAGCCTGCGCACAGCCGCGAGCTATGGCCGCACCGGCAATGTGGGCCTGGCGCAGATCGAGCTCGACGACGCCCGGATCGCCTGGGCCAGGCTCAGCCGGCTCGCCGAGCGCTCCAATGCGCCCTATTCGGCCAAATCCTTTGCAGAGCTGATCGCCACCGGAAACGATCGCCTGAAGCAGGCGGACGAAGCGCTGACCGCAGGTGACGGCGCGCGCGCTGCGGCGGCCATTGCCGCGTTGCGCCGGTCGCTTCACGCCCTGAGGCAGGACGCCGGCGTGGTCGAGCTCAGCGATTGCGTGTTCGAGCTGTCGCCCGTCATGGACGCGTTGCGCAACGCAGCTGCGCGGCTCGCAGCGGGCAAGGCCGAGCCTGGCGAGGTCGTCCAGGCCGGTACAGCGCTGCGCGACCGACTGCAACGCTGCAACGACCTCGCCGCGCCCGACGTGGCGAGCCAGGCCGAATTCCGCCGCCTGATCGACGGCGCCACGACGAGCGCCGGCGAGATCGGCCGCGCCGCGCGCGAGAGCGACGCCGGCCTGGTGCATCGCTATGAGATCGAGCTGCAGTCCTTCGTCAATCTATTGGACTTCCGCTTCGGCTGATCAGCCGATGGTGGCGAGCGACGGAAAGCGCTCGAAGATCCATTCCGACATCCGCGGGATCACGCCGGCGAGAAAGGCCGCGCCGGTCAGGACGAGAAAGCCGCCCATCGTCTTCTCGACCAGGGGGAGATGCGGCTTGATGCCCTTGAGCATGGTCATGAACTGCCCCGTGAAGGCCGCGGCGATCAGGAACGGGATGCCGGTCCCGACCGAGTAGGCAGCGAGCAGCAGCGCGCCCTTGCCGACCGTCGCCTCCGCGCCTGCCATCATCAGCACGGCGGCAAGGACCGGCCCCGCACACGGCGTCCAGCCGAAGGCGAAGGCAAGTCCCATCACGAACGCACCGAGCAGACCGGCCGGCTTGCTTCCGACGTCGATCGTCGCGCTCCGGTACAGCAGCGGAATCCGGAGTACCCCGAGGAAATGCAGCCCCATCGTGATGATGACGAGGCCGGCGAGGATGCCGAGCTGGCTGAGATGGCCGGCGATGAATCGCCCGAACACCGAGGCGGTGGCGCCAAGACCGACGAACACCAGCGAAAAACCGCCGACGAAGCACAGCGCCGTCAGCACCGTCCGCCGCCGCTGGGCCATGCTGGTTTCGCCGATCGCGTCGGCCGCCGAGACGCCGGCCATGTAGCACAGGAACGGCGGGACCAGCGGCAGAATGCACGGTGACAGAAACGACAACAGACCCGCGGCCAGCGCGGCCCCCAGCGTGACGTCGAGATCCATCTTTCCTCCCGGTCGGCCAGCGCTACATGCCCGGCCCGCCGGGCAGGATTCGGAAATCGCGCACTAGTACATATTCGAATTTAATGATAGATTGACCGACAAGTCCAGAGAGGATCTCGGCATGTCCAGCAGAAGTGCATCGCGCGGATTCGCAACGCTCGCAGGGGCGGTGGTGACCGGCATTTGCCTCTCGGCCCCGGCGTTTGCCTCCGAGCTCGTGATGTTCGAACGTCCGGGCTGCGGCTGGTGCGCCCGCTTCAACGCAGAAATCGGTCCGATCTATGCCAAGACCGACGAAGGGCGCGCGCTGCCGCTGCGACGGGTCGACCTTGCCAAGCCGCTGCCGACGGATCTTTCCGGCATCGATCCGGGAGCGTTCACCCCGACCTTCGTGGTGGTCGAGCAGGGCCGCGAGATCGGACGCATCCGCGGTTATCCCGGCGATGCGTTCTTCTTTGGGCTGCTCGGCCGCATAATGAATGCTACAAGCGGGGCTCCGGCCCGCTCCTGACGCCAACCGAGGGATTCAGAATTCATGCCGCTGCCGAAGTTGAAGGACATCGAAACCTCTGCCGAGCTCGAGCAGATGATCGAGAAGGCGCGGGAAGCCAGCGAGATGCTGAAGGCGCTGTCCCACGAGTCCCGACTTTTGCTGCTCTGCATCCTCGCCGAAGGCGAAAAATCCGTCACCGAGCTCGAGCAGTTCCTGGGCGAGCGGCAGTCGACCGTCTCGCAGCAGCTCGCCCGTCTCAGGCTCGACCGGCTGGTCACGACGCGGCGCGACGGCAAGACGATCTACTACAGCCTTGCGAGCGAAGATGTCCGCAAGATCCTGACGGCGATCTACGACGTCTATTGCGAGCCGGTCCGCAAGCGCCGCCGCTGAGAGGTTGGCCCTCGCGGTCTCGGGCTTCGCATCGGCGCGCCCTGTAGCGGCGCGAGAGGTCTGGCGTCCCCGCCGTTCCTGGCGCACAATGCCGGGAAACCAACGAGGATGTCGGAGAGGAATGCTCAGCCCATCAGCACTGACGTTCATGTGTGGGCTGCTCGCGGGCGCCGTTCTCGGCGTCGCCGGTCGCGCCGGCCGCTTCTGTACGCTCGCGATGCTGGAGGACGCGTTCTTCGGCGCCGATACCCGACGACTCAAATCCTTCGCGCTGGCGGCCGCGGTCGCGCTGGTCGCAACCCAGTTGCTCGCCAGCTTCGGCCTGATCGACCTGTCGCGCTCGATCTACTTGACGTCGTCCATTCCGCTCGGCGGCGCCATCCTCGGCGGCCTGTCGTTCGGCATCGGGATGGCCCTGGTCGGCACCTGCGGCTTCGGGACGCTGGTCCGTATCGGCGGCGGTGATCTGCGCGCCATCGTCGTGTTTCTGGTGCTGGGCGTGTCAGCCCTGGCCGCGATGCGCGGGCTCACGGGATTCCTGCGCATCTCGCTGATCGAGCCGCTCTCCATACGCCTGCCCGAAACGATGACCCAGGGCATGGATATGCTGCTGTCGCCCGCACTTGGCTCATATGCGCGGCCGGCAACCGTTTCCGTCGCAGCGGTCGCGCTCGCGGCCTGGGCATTGGCCGACGGGCGCCTCGTGAGATCGCCGCGCCTGCTGCTCTCCGGCCTCGCCGTAGGCTGTGCGGTGGCGTTCGGCTGGTTCGCTACCAGCTGGCTCGGCAATGACGATTTCGATCCGGCGCGCGTGGCATCCCTGACCTTCGTTGCCCCGCTCGGCAATACCGTGCTCTACATCGCCACGCTGTCCGGCAGCCGGGCCGACTTTGCGATCGGCTCCGTCGCCGGCGTGATCCTGGGCTCGTTCGTCGCGGCAATGTTTTCGCGCGTCTTCCGCTGGGAAGCCTGCGATGACGCGCGCGAGCTGAAGCGTCACATGACCGGCGCGCTGCTGATGGGCACCGGCGGCATCATGTCGATGGGCTGCACCATCGGACAGGGCCTGTCGGCATTCTCGACGCTGGCGGTCTCGGCGCCGCTGACGATGCTGGCGATCACCTGCGGCGCACGGCTCGGCCTCGAATACACCATGACCGGCGAATGGCGCCCTGCCGTGCGCAACCTGCTGCGTCTGACATCGTGACGGTGGCTGCGCTGTCGCAATGTGCAAGCTTGCCCCCACGCCAGGGCGATGGCGTTGTACCGCAGGCAGACGGATTGTGGATTTCGCCGTTGCTTCAATACTTCAGTTCAACGCGAGCTTCGCAGAATTGTCCGCCGGCTCACATGGTCGTGTGCGCGCCGTCCTGGTGATAATTCCCGCATCTCCGATGCCACGCTTCATGGGGAGACGGCACTGTCCTCAGCTGCACAGCAGCTCACAGGGAGGACGCGGCACAAACCAAAACTCCCGCAGCCTCGTCGGCTACGGGAGTTTCGTTCTCAATGGTTGCGGGGATAGGATTTGAACCTATGACCTTCAGGTTATGAGCCTGACGAGCTACCGGGCTGCTCCACCCCGCGTTAACTTGTGCGTCACCTTCAGAGAAGCGCCGGGCGGTCCTGGCAGACGCCTGAGGCGCTGCCGATCCATCCCAAAGGCTTCCTGAGAAGGCTTGAGCCCGCCGGCCGGGTCGGCCATCGGGTGCGGGCGGTATGTACCAATGCGAGGCCGGTTTGGAAAGGGCTTTCCGCAAGTTTTTTTGCCGGATTGTGACACCGCCCGCTACGAGCCTCGTTGTTCGAATTACATCGATAATCCAATCTCTTATGAGATCGGCCTGTTTGCCCGCCAGCATGAGGCGCACGGCCCAGGCTGGGAACAACGACAAAGTTCCTCGAGGGGCGGCGGCAGGGATCGACGAACCACACACCCGCCAAACGGTTTGGCTCTAGGCTATCGCCAGGCGGCGCAAACCGATGCCGTGCTTGCCAAGGGTTCCGCAACGCGGCAGCTTTAGGCCAACCAGAATGACGGCCCTGCACGCGGCCGCGGTACACGCGAGGAGACGTCCATGGACCAGTCCCTGAAGAGCCCAGCCCTCTCGGCGCTCGACGACGCGTTCCAGGCGCAGGTCGAGGCCTCCCGCAATGCGCCTCCACCCGCCCTCGCGGCGCGGCTCGACGGCCTGAAGCGGCTGCGAGCGATGCTGTCGGACAACGAGAAGCGCCTGGAGCAGGCGATCTCGGCCGATTTCGGCCACCGCTGCGCCGTCGAGACCACGATTGCCGAAACGCTGTTCCTGCAGGCCGAGATCAGGCACACGCTCAAGGTGCTGCCGCGCTGGATGGCGCCGCGGCGCATCGCCACCGCGCTGCAGTTCTGGCCGGCGCGCAACCGCCTGATTCCGCAGCCGCTCGGCGTGGTCGGCATCATCGCGCCGTGGAATTACCCGTTGCAGCTGACGCTGGCGCCGGCAATCGGCGCGCTCGCCGCCGGCAACCGGGTCATGATCAAGCCGAGCGAGCTAACGCCGCACTTCTCCGCGCTGCTCAAGGAGCTCATCGCGGCGAATTTCGACCCGACCCAGCTCATCGTCACCGGCATCGACGACGGCGTCGCGGAGACCTTTGCCGCGCTGCCTTTCGATCATCTGGTCTTCACCGGCTCGACCCGCGTCGGCCGCATCGTCGCCGAGGCCGCCGGGCGCAACCTGACCCCGGTGACGCTCGAGCTCGGCGGCAAGTCACCGACCATCGTCGACGTCTCCGCCGACATCGACGAAGCCGCGGAGCGGATCGCCTATGCCAAGCTGCTCAACGCCGGCCAGACCTGCATCGCGCCGGACTACGTGTTCGTGCCCGAGCCGCAACGCGACGCATTCGCGGGCAAGCTGCACCGGCAGATGCTGCAGATGTTCGGCACCAACCCGACCAATGACGACTACACGTCGATCATCTCCGAGCGGCACTATGCCCGGCTGGAAGGATTGCTGCGCGACGCGATCGCGCGCGGCGCCAAGACGCTGAGCACGACCAGTCCGGAAGATCCGGCCTGGAAGAAGCTGCGGAAATTTCCACCGACCGTCGTGGTCGGTGCAACCCCGGACATGGCGATCATGCAGGAGGAGATCTTCGGTCCCCTGCTGCCCATCATGACCTATCGCCAGTCCGACGAGGTGATCCGCCACATCAATGCCCACGACCGGCCGCTCGCGCTGTACTGGTTCGGCAGTGACGCGGCTTCGCGCGACACGGTGCTGGCGCGCACCGTCTCCGGCGGCGTCACCATCAACGACTGCCTGCTGCATTTTGCGCAGATGAACCAGCCGATGGGCGGCGTCGGCGCCTCCGGCACCGGCCACTATCACGGCGAATGGGGCTTCAACAGCTTCAGCAAGCTGAAGCCGGTATTCTACCGCTCGCCCTTCAACCGCATGAAGGACCTCTATCCTCCTTACGGCGCCAGCATCGCCCGAATCGAAAAGCTGCTGCGATTCCTGTCCTAGCCACACCAATCGTCATTCCGGGGCGCGCAAAGTGCGAACCCGGCCCCCGAGATGATGGGGTGCAAGCCTAACCCAATGGTTTCGCCAGCTGTGCGCGGCGCCGCCCTTGGAATGACATTCAAACAACAAGCAAGACAACATCAGGGAGAGATGCGTGACGGACGAGGTCGATTTCATCGTCGTGGGCGGCGGCAGCGGCGGCGCAACGGTTGCTGGCCGCTTGTCGGAAGATCCGGCGACATCCGTGGCGCTGCTCGACGCCGGGGGACGCAACGACAACTGGATCGTGACCACGCCCTACATGCTGTTCCTGATGGTCGCGGGGCCCGTCAACAACTGGTCCTTCACCACGGTGCCGCAGAAGGGCCTCGACGGGCGCAGCGGCTATCAGCCGCGCGGCCGCGGGCTCGGCGGCTCCTCGGCGATCAACGCCATGGTCTACATCCGCGGCCACCGCGCCGACTACGATCATTGGGCTTCCCTCGGCAACACCGGATGGTCGTATGACGACGTGCTGCCCTACTTCAAGCGCTCCGAGAACAATGCCGAGTTCGACGGCGAGTATCATGGCCGATCGGGACCGCTGCCCGTCAACCGGCTGCGGACCGACAATCCTGTGCACGAGATTTTCCTCCAGGCCGCGCGCGAAGCGCAGTTTCCGATCCGCGACGACTTCAATGCCGAGACGCAGGAAGGGCTCGGGCTCTATCAAGTCACGCAAGCCAATGGCGAGCGCTGGAGCGCGGCACGGGCCTACATCCAGCCGCATCTCGGCAGCCGCAGCAACCTGCGAGTCGAGACATCGGCGCATGCCTCGATGATCCTGTTCGAGGGCAAGCGCGCGGTCGGCGTGAAGTATCGCCAGGGCAAGGAGGTCAAGGAGATCCGCTGCCGGCGCGAAGTGATCCTCGCCTCCGGCGCGTTCCAGACCCCGCAATTGCTGATGCTTTCAGGCGTCGGCGACGCAACTGCACTGGCGCGGCTCGGCATCGCCAGCGTCCACCATCTGCCGGGTGTCGGACAGAACCTGCAGGATCATCCGGATTTCATCTTCGCCTACACCTCCGACAACCCCAACTTCTCTTCCCTGTCGCCGAAAGGCCTGCGTCGGCTGCTGGCGGGCATCGGCCAATATCGCCGCGAGCGCCGCGGCGTCCTGACCTCGAACTTCGCCGAATGCGGCGGCTTCCTGAAGACGCGGCCCGATCTCGACATCCCCGACATCCAGCTGCATTTCGGCATGGCCGTCACCGACGATCACGGCCGCAAGCGCCACGGCAATGGCTTCTCCTGCCATTTCTGTCTGCTCCGGCCGAAGAGCCGCGGCATGGTCGGCTTGAAGAATGCCGATCCGCTCGCCGCGCCGCTGATCGATCCCAACTTCCTGGGCGAGGCCGAGGATCTCGAGACCATGGTGGCCGGCTACAAGACGACGCAGCGGCTGATGCAGACGCCGGCGATGCGCAGCCTCGGCAAGCGCGACCTGTTCACGTCGGACGTCAGGACCGACGACGACATTCGCGCCGTCCTGCGCGCCCGCGTCGATACGGTCTACCATCCTGTCGGCACCTGCAGGATGGGCGTCGACGATCCACTCGCCGTCGTCGATCCCAAGTTGAAGGTGCACGGTCTCTCCGGCCTGCGCGTGGTCGATGCCTCGATCATGCCGACCCTGATCGGCGGCAACACCAATGCGCCGACCATCATGATCGGCGAGAAGGCCGCCGACATGATCAGGAGCGAGCTGAAAGGCTGAGTCCGCTTGCCATCGAGGGATATCAACCTGCGGATCAGCAGGGCCTCACGTCAGTAGGAAGCCGCCGTCCACGGTGACAACGCTGCCGGTCATGTAGCGCGAGGCGCTGGACGCCAGCAGCAGGATTGCGCCGTCAAGATCACTCTCATGGCCGACGCGCCGCTGCGGGATGCGCTTGATCAGCTTCTCGCCCGCAGGCGTCTCCCAGACGTCGTGATTGATGTCGGTGTCGATATAGCCGGGCGCCAGTGCGTTGACGCGGATGCCGCTCGCCGCAAACTCCAGCGCTAGCGCCTTGGTCGCCTGCACCACGCCGGCCTTGGAGATCGCATAAGGCGAGATGAACTTGACGACGCTGAAGCCGAGCACCGAGGCGATGTTGATGATGTTGCCGCCGGCCTTGCGCGCCGTCATGCGCCGCGCCGCTTCGGTTGCGGCGAAATAGGCGCCCTTCAGATTGGCGCCGATCACGGCGTCCCAATCCGCCTCGCTCTGCTCGACCGCGAGCTTCTCCACCGCGATGCCGGCGTTGTTGATCAGCACCGTGACGGGCCCGAGCGCGGCTTCGGCGACATCCATGCCCCTGGCGATCGACGTCGTGCTCGTCACGTCCATCTCGACCGCGGCGGCGCGACCACCCCTCGCCCTGATCTCCTCCTCCAACGCCTTGAGCTTGCCGGTCTGGCGCGCCGCGAGCGCAACGGCGGCGCCATGCGCCGATAGAACCCGCGCGAACTGCCGGCCGAGTCCCTGGCTCGCGCCAGTGATCAGGATCACCTCGCGGCTGACGTCGAACAGGTCGGACATGGTCCCTCCCACGGTTTCCTCATTTGTTGCAGCGCATTGATACAGACGATTTGAAACAGCGCAAACCGGAATCGTTTACCGGACCGGCCTACAACCGCGGCGGAGCAACCATGAACGCTTTCGACCTCGCCGCTTGTGCAGCACTGATGGTTGCCGTCTACAGCGGCTTCTCGACCGGGCTGTTGCGCAGCGCCATCACGATTCTGGCCTACCTGCTCGCGATGCCGCTGGCGATGGGCGCTGTCGCGGCGATGAGCCCGCAACTGCGCGACGTGCACGGGACTCCGCTGGCACAGAACTGGCTGCAGTTCTTCGCCGCCTTCGTCGTCATCGGCATGGCGCTGGGCAAGATCGGCCGCATCCTGCTCGACGAGGCGATCGGTTCCGAAGCCGGCTTCGGCGACCGGCTCGGCGGCGCTCTGCTGGGCGCAGTGCGCACCGGCATGGTCGCGACCACGCTGGTTCTGGTGTTCGACAGGATCGTTCCACCCGAGCGTCAGCCGCGCTTCCTCGAGGGCTCACGCCTGCGTCCGGTGCTCTCGCTCGCAGGCGCAAACGGCTTCCGCTCGCTGCCTCCGGAGGTCGCAAGCCTGATCGATCGGCTGAAGCAGGAACGGCGCATCTGATCGACCTGGCGACGCCGCCTCTCCCCTCCCTGGCGAGCCATGCAATTCGGCACAGGCCGGCTGCTCTTATCAGCGGCAATGCGGTTGGCTAGAATGCGCGCATCTTCCTTCCAGCCTCACTGACATATCGGAGTGATCAATCGTGGATCTCGGGATCAAGGGCCGCCGCGCCATCGTCTGCGCCTCCAGCAAGGGTTTGGGCCGCGCCTGCGCCATCGCGCTCGCCAATGAGGGCGTGCATGTCACGATCACGGCACGCGGCGCCGAAGTGCTGGCAAAGACCGCAGCCGAGATTCGCGCTGCCAATCCTGGCGTCACCGTGACGGAAGTGGCGGGCGACATCACCACGCCCGAGGGCCGCGCCGCCGTGCTGAAGGCCTGCCCGGATCCGGACATCCTGATCAACAATGCCGGCGGTCCGCCGCCCGGCGATTTTCGCAACTGGACCCGCGACGACTGGATCAAGGCGCTCGACGCCAACATGCTGACGCCGATCGAGCTGATCAAGGCGTCCGTCGACGGCATGATGGCGCGCAAATTCGGCCGCATCGTCAACATCACCTCGGCCGCGGTGAAGGCACCGATCGACATCCTCGGCCTCTCCAACGGCGCCCGCGCCGGCCTCACCGGCTTCGTCGCTGGCCTGTCGCGCAAGACCGTGATCAACAATGTCACCATCAACGCGCTGCTGCCGGGGCCGTTCGAGACCGACCGCCTGCTCTCGACGGCAAAGGGCGAAGCCGAGAAGCGCGGTGTCACGCCGGAGCAGATCCTCGCCGACCGCGCCAAGACGAACCCTGCAGGTCGCTTCGGCGATCCCGAGGAATTTGGACTCGCCTGCGCCTTCCTGTGCGGCGCCAAGGCCGGCTACATCACCGGCCAGAACATCCTACTCGACGGCGGCGCCTTCCCAGGCACGCTGTAAGACAGACTTCCTTGGGCGGTCTGGCGCGGAAACCTGCTACGCCAACCCCGGGCTTTCACCTCGCCCGCTTGCGGGGAGAGGTCGGATTGCGTCGCAAGATGCAATCCGGGTGAGGGGGGCTCTCCCGCGAACGCGGATGTCTGTGGAGAGTCCACCTCACCCAACCCTCTCCCCGCAAGGGGGCGAGGGAGCGCAGTGCCGGCGTAATAGGAATTCGAATCCAACTAATAAAGCTGTGAGTTCTGTTTGCCATCCGCGCTATGAATACAGCGACTCTACCTTTCCGAATGACCTACCGCTTCGTGGTCTCGTCCTCGTCGCGCTGGCTCGGGCTCGACGAATCCGCCGTGGTGCGGCCTTCCGTCCAGTCGATGCCGAAGGCGTCGAGACCTTCCGCAAGCAGATCGCCCAGCATCGGCTCGCCCAGCAGATAGCGCGCGGTGTGGCGGTCGCGCTGGCCAGCGGCCTCGCAGCGCAGATCGTCCCACTCGTCGATATCGCCGTCGCCGCGGCCGAGCCGCATCAAGGCGACGAGATCGGTCTGCTCGTCCTCGGTCATCGCGTTGATGAAACCGGTGATCTCGCGCACCACAGGATCATCGCCGCTATCCTGGAGCACGTCGACCATGTCGTCATCGACGGCATTCGAGCCGGATTCCTCATCGGTCGCCTGCTCCTTGACGTCGAACTCGCGCGCCTTTTCGATCAGGAAGGCGACCTTCTCGGGCGATATCGTCAGCTCTGGCATGGCGTTCTCCTCATGGACGGAATGCAGCAACGCTTGTTCCGGGCAGTTGATCCATTGCGCCGGAATAAGCCACGCGGCATCGTGACCGGCATCAAGAATACGACGAGGAAGCGCGCATGTCTTGGACGATCGGCCGGGTCAGGATCACCAAATTCGTCGAGCTGGAGACTGTCGGCGGCACCCGCTTCATCCTGCCGCAGGCAACGCCCGAGGCGATCCGCGAGCTGTCCTGGCTCGCGCCCGATTTTGCGACCGATGAAGGCCGGCTGAAGATGTCGATCCACACCCTGGTGCTGGAAACACCGACGATGCGGATCGTGGTCGACACCGGGCTCGGCAACGACAAGCAGGGCCGCAGCGTGCCAATGTGGAACAACCGCGCGACACCGTTCCTGGAGACGATGAGCGCTGCTGGCCTCCCGCCTGAGAGCATCGACATGGTGATCTGCACCCACCTCCATGTCGACCATGTCGGATGGAATACGCGGCTGGTCGACGGCCGCTGGGTCCCGACCTTTGCCAATGCGCGCTACGTCTTCGGCCGCAGCGAATATGAGCATTGGCGCAATCACAGCGAGGCCGCCGACGAGACCGCGACCTTCGCCGATTCCGTGCAGCCGATCGTTGCGGCCGGACGTGCGGAGCTCGTCGGAAGCGAGGCTGTGATCACCGACGAGATCACGCTGATCCCGACGCCGGGCCACAGCCCTGGTCATGTCAGCCTGCACATCCGCTCGGATGGCGCGCAGGCCCTGCTCACCGGGGACGTCGCCCATCATCCCTGCCAGATGGCGCATCTCGATTGGAGCTCGACGGTCGATTCCGATCCGGCGCAGGCGATCGCGACCCGGCGGGCGCTGTTCTCGCGTTTTGCCGACACTGAGACGCTGGTGATCGGCGGCCATTTCCATGCCGGCCATATCCGGCGGGACGGCGCCACCTTCCGCTTCGAGGCATTACAGGGCAGCGGCGACGCATAGCCCGCGAGGTTGAATTTCCTCCCGCCATGCTCCATGACAGGGCTCTGGAATACCAGCGAATTGAGGGAGAGAAACCAATGAAGCTTGTTCGCTACGGCGAGAAGGGCGCGGAAAAGCCGGGCCTGATCGACGCATCCGGCCAGTTGCGCGACCTGTCAGCGCATGTGGAGGACCTCGACGGCGCCGCCTATGCGCCGGAGTCCCTGAAGAAGCTCGCCGCGCTCAATCCGGCCTCCCTGCCCGCCGTCGCCGGCAAGCCGCGGCTCGGCGCCCCCGTCACCGGCATCTCGAAATTCGTGGCGATCGGTCTCAATTACTCCGACCATGCCAAGGAGACCGGCAACCCGATTCCGGCCGAGCCGATCTTCTTCCTCAAGGCCAACACCGCGCTGTGCGGCCCCTATGATCAGGTCGAGAAGCCGCGCGGCTCGACCAAGCTCGACTGGGAGGTCGAGATCGCCGCCATCATCGGCACCCGCGCCAAATACGTGTCCGAGGCGGAGGCGCTGAACCACATCGCCGGCTACACGATCTGCAACGACGTGTCCGAGCGCAACTTCCAGATCGAGCGGCTTGGCCAGTGGACCAAGGGCAAGTCGCACGACACGTTCGGCCCGGTCGGCCCGTGGCTCGTCACCAAGGACGAGATTCCAGACGTGCAGAACCTGTCGATGTGGCTCGACGTCAACGGCCAGCGCCGCCAGACCGGCACCACCGCGACGATGATCTTCTCGATGGCGAAGTGCATCTCCTACGTCTCGCAGTTCATGACGCTGCTGCCCGGCGACATCGTCACCACGGGCACGCCTCCGGGTGTCGGCATGGGCATGAAGCCGCCGACCTTCCTCAACGTCGGCGACGTCGTCACGCTCGGCATCGAGCGCCTCGGCGAGCAGCGCCAGGAAATCATCGAGGCGTAACACCATCCACCGTCATTGCGAGCGAAGCGAAGCAATCCAGGATGCCACGCGCGACTCTGGATTGCTTCGTCGCTTCGCTCCTCGCAATGACGGAGAACCATCTGTCGCGAGCCAACAGGAATACGTCGATGAAACTCACCTTCTCGCCCGCCTCGCCGTTCGCCCGCAAGGTGCGCATCGCCGCCATCGAGCTCGGGCTGATCGACAAGATCGAATTCATGGCCGCAGCGGTGACGCCGGGCCAGGCCAATGAGGAGTATTCGAAGATCACGCCGCTGAAGAAGCTGCCGGTGCTGATCCTCGACAACGGCGACGTGATCCTGGATTCCTATGTGATCGTCGAGTATCTCGACGAGCTCGCCGGCGGCAACAAGCTCATTCCGGCATCGGGTCCCTCGCGCTGGAAGGTGAAGAGCGAGCATTCGATGCTGCAGGGCATGCTCGATTCGATGCTGTTGTGCCGCTACGAGGCGATGGTGCGCCCGGAGGGCCTGCGCTGGCAGGCGTGGTCCGACGACCACTGGAACAGAGCCTGGATGGGCATGGCGCGCTTCAATGCGCAGCCCGACTTGATGACGCGCCCGTTCGACATCGTCTCGATCGGACTCATCTGCGTGCTCGGCTATGCTGATTTTCGGTTTGCGGATTGCGGCTGGCGCAAGGCGTTTCCGACGCTCGACGCGTTCCACAACAAGATGCTGGAGCGGGAATCGGTGAAGGTCTCGGTGCCGCCGGCGGCTTGATCGCCGAACAGGAGCTGACGTGACGCTGACATTCTCGGTTGCAGACACGACCATTCATCGCATCATCGAGCAGGAAACCACGTTCCTGCCGGCGCGCGAGATGTTTCCGGAGCTGACGCCGGAGATGCTGGCAGCGGAACGCAGCGCGCTGCAGGCGGCCGGTGCCCTCGATGCGCAGGACACGCTGATCCTGTGCTTTCAGTCCTACGTGGTGAGGACGCCTCACCACACCATCCTGATCGACAGCTGCATCGGCAACGACAAGCCGCGCGCGCGGCCGGTCTGGAACATGAAGACCGACGACACCTACATGCGGGCGCTTGCGACTGCGGGCGTGTCGGTCGACGACATCGACGTCGTGATGTGCACCCATCTGCACACCGATCATGTCGGCTGGAACACGCGGCTCGACAACGGCCGCTGGGTGCCGACCTTTCCGAATGCGCGCTACGTCTTCGCGCAGCGCGAATATGATTACTGGGTGGCGCAGAACGCCAAGGCCGAGGTGCCTCCATTCGCCGACAGCGTGCTGCCGGTGGTCGAGGCCAAGCGCGCCGACATCGTGAAGGATGGATTCGCGATCGGCGATCACGTCCGCCTGCTGCCGACGCCGGGGCACACGCCCGGCCATGTCGCGGTCGCCGTCGGTAAGGGCAAGGACGACGCGGTGTTCTCCGGCGACCTGATGCACTCGCCGCTGCAGCTTGGGCTTCCCGAGCTGTCACCGAAATTCGACGTCGATCCGGCGCAGGCCGCAGCGACGCGGCGCACCTTTCTCGATCGCTATTGCGACACGGCGACGCTGTGCTGCACGGCCCATTTTCCCTCGCCCTCGGTCGGGCGCATCAGGCGCAAGGGCGACGGCTTCGTCTGCGAGACCGTGTAATGCTCGCAGATCTCAGTCGACGATGAACAGCTTGGCGCCTTTCGGCGTAAAGGACCGATGGGCAGCGTCACCGAAGTCGGAGACCTGATAGCTCATGCCCGCCGACAGAGTGAACCTGCGGCCGTCCTTGAGCTCGCTCTCGAGCTCGCCTTCCGTCACCAGAAGGATGTGGCCGCGATCGCACCAATGATCGGCGAGATAGCCCGGCGTGTACTCGACCTGCCGCACCCGGATGTCGCCGATCATCAGCGTCCGCCAATAGGCCGTGCCCTGCTCTCCCGGATGCTCGGTCACGGGAACGGCCGACCAGTCGGTCACGGTGAAGGGAAGGGTCGGAATTTTCATCGGCGCGCTCTGGTTGGAGATGGGTTGGCGGGGTCGAGACCGCGCCACCGCATAGAGCGAGCCGCGCCGGAGATCAAACCCGCCTTCCAGTAGCGTTCTGCCGTCAATCGAACAGGCTGGGCGTATGGTTCACCGCGGCGCCCTCGATCGCCAGCATCCTCAGCTTGGTGTCGACGCCACCATTGGCGGAGAAGCCGCCCGGCTTGTTGCCGGCCGCGAGCACGCGATGGCATGGCACCACGATGGGACACGGGTTGCGGCCCAGTGCCTGACCGACCTCGCGCGACAACTCGACGCCGCCGAGCTGTTTGGCGATGTCGCCATAGGTCAGGGTCCGGCCCGGCGGGATCCGGCGCGCGATGTCGTAGACGCCGCGCTGGAATGCGCTGACGCCGTCGAGATCGAGAGCCACGTCGGTGAGATCATCCGGCTCTCCGGCCAGTAGCGCCTTGACGCGGGTGATGACGCGCTGCACATGCGCCGGCGGCTCATCCTCGCCGATGCCCGGGTGGCGCTGCTGCATCCGGGTCCGGGTCTGCGCGACGCCGCCCATCGGCAGTTGCACCGCGTTGATTCCGCGCGGTCCCCAGGCGATCGCGCAAGTGCCGATCGCGGTCTCGAAAAGTGCGTAGAAGTGGTCAGACATGGCGGGCTCCATCGTCGATCTGCCCCGTATCATCTGCCAGTCAAAATAGGCTTGGAGAATGTTGCGATCCACCCGGATTCTGCCAATGTCGACAGCGGAAGCACAGTGACGCCCATCGGCAGGCCGAGAGGATGGGAGCACGACGCAGAGGCAGCCCGGTGCAAAGAGCGGGAGCCCCGTCCGAGGAAGCCAAGGCGAGGGAGAAGGACATGAAGCTGACCCCGGAGCAGATTGCATTCTTCAACCGCGAGGGCTGGCTGTTCCTGCCCGAGCTGTTCAGCCCGGAGGAGACCGCGTTCCTCGCCCACGAGGCGGAGGCGATCTACGCCGCCAACAGGCCCGAGGTCTGGCGCGAAAGGAGCGGCGCGCCGCGCACGGCGTTTGCCGCCCATCTCTACAACGACGCCTTCCGCGTGCTCGCGGCGCATCCGCGCATGATCGAGCCGATCGAGCAGATCTTCGGCGAGAAGGTCTACATGCATCAGTTCAAGATCAACGCCAAATCGGCCTTCACCGGCGATGTCTGGCAATGGCACCAGGACTACGGCACCTGGAAGCGCGACGACGGCATGCCGGAACCGCGCGCGATGAACATCGCGATCTTCCTCGACGAGGTCATGCCGATCAACGGCCCCTTGATGCTGGTGCCGCGCAGCCAGCATGCCGGCGACCTCGAGGCGTCGCACGATCTCGCGACGACGTCCTATCCATTGTGGACCTTGGACGAGGCGACGGTGACGCGGCTGGTCGCGGAAGGCGGCATCGTCGCGCCAACCGGAAAGCCGGGTGGCATGCTGATGTTCCACGGCAATCTTGTGCACGGCTCGGCCGGCAACATCACACCCTATCCGCGCAAGATCGTGTACCTCACGCTCAACGCCGTCTCGAACCATATCCGCAGCCCGACGCGGCCGGAGTACATCGCGCATCGCGACTTCACGCCGATCGAGACGGTGCCGGACGATGCGCTGCTACAACTGGCGCGGGCGCATCGCGAAGCGGCGGAGTAGAGCACAGCACTCGCCACGAAAAATGTCGTCATGCCCGGGCTTGACCCGGCCATCCATCAATCAGGACGACGGCCCCCGTTGGGGATGGATGGCCGGGTCAAGCCCGGCCATGACGGGGAAACTGATAGCCGCCCTACCGCGCCTCCAAGAAACGCTGGAATTCTCCAATGAACCTCCACGCCCTCCTCCAAGCGCGCAATGCCTCCGGCAAGCCCGTCCGCGTGGCACTGATCGGCGCCGGCAAATTCGGCTCGATGTTTCTGGCGCAGGTACCGCATGTCGCGGGCCTCGAGGCCCCCGTCATCATCGACCTCGATCCCGAGCGCGCCCGCGACGCGTGCCGGACGGTCGGCTGGAGCGCCGAGCTGATCGCGCGCACGAATTTCAGCCCCGATGGTTCGAAGGCGACGGGTGACGGCGTTGATGTCGTTGTCGAAGCGACTGGCAATCCTGCTGCCGGCATCCGCCATGCGCGCGCCGCGATCAAGGCTGGCAAGCACATCGTGATGGTCAATGTCGAGGCCGACGTGCTGGCCGGGCCGCTTCTTGCGGAAGAGGCGCGCAAGGCGGGCGTGGTCTATTCGCTGGCCTATGGCGACCAGCCGGCGCTGACAGCCGAGCTCGTCGACTGGGCACGCGCGACCGGCTTCCACGTGGTCGCGGCCGGCAAGGGCACGAAATATCTGCCGGCCTATCACGACGTGACGCCGGACGGCGTCTGGCAGCATTACGGGCTGACGGCGGGCGAAGCACAGTCTGCCGGCATGAATCCGCAGATGTTCAATTCCTTCCTCGACGGCACCAAGTCGGCCATCGAGATGGCCGCGATCGCCAACGCGACCGGGCTCGACGTGCCCACGGACGGACTACTGTTTCCACCTTGCGGTGTCGATGATCTGCCCCATATCCTGCGCCCGCGCGACCGCGGCGGCGTGCTGGAACGATCGGGCATGGTCGAAGTGGTGTCATCGCTGGAACGCGACGGACGGCCGGTGTTTCGCGATCTGCGCTGGGGCGTCTATGTCGTGCTGGAGGCGCCGAACGACTACGCAGCGGACTGCTTCCGCCAATACGGCCTGAAGACGGACGCCAGCGGCCGCTATGCGGCGATGTACAAGCCCTATCACCTGATCGGGTTGGAGCTGAACGTCTCGGTGCTGTCGGCGGCGCTGCGGCGCGAGCCGACCGGACAGCCGCTCGGTTTCCGCGGCGACGTCGTCGCCGTCGCCAAGAAGGACCTGCGCGCCGGCGAGATGCTCGATGGTGAGGGCGGCTACACGGTCTGGGGTAAGGTGATTCCGGCGCGTACAAGCCTCCAGCTTGGGGCGCTGCCGATCGGATTGGCGCATCGCGTGAAGCTCAAAGACGACGTTGCTCATGGTGCAGTCGTGCGGTGGGGCGACGTCGACGTGGACAACATGGACAGCGATATCGTCGCGACCCGCAAAGGGATGGAAATGGCGTTCGCGCGCGGATTCACTCCCGAGCCTCACCCCTCTCGCGGTCAATAAAAAGCCCCGACCGACGGCCGGGGCTCTGAGATCACGTGACGTCTGGGCTCAGTTGTCATCCTCGCCGAAGGCAGCGGCGAGCTTGTCGTAATATTTGACGACGAGATCGATGTTGCCCTTGTTCTCGACCTCCGGTGGCTTCGCCTTCAG
>NZ_JAUHJM010000017.1:0-45000 GCF_032381235.1 Bradyrhizobium sp. SZCCHNR1053 | reverse complement strand
GATTACTAGCGATTCCAACTTCATGGGCTCGAGTTGCAGAGCCCAATCCGAACTGAGACGGCTTTTTGAGATTTGCGAAGGGTTGCCCCTTAGCTTCCCACTGTCACCGCCATTGTAGCACGTGTGTAGCCCAGCCCGTAAGGGCCATGAGGACTTGACGTCATCCCCACCTTCCTCGCGGCTTATCACCGGCAGTCTCCTTAGAGTGCTCAACTAAATGGTAGCAACTAAGGACGGGGGTTGCGCTCGTTGCGGGACTTAACCCAACATCTCACGACACGAGCTGACGACAGCCATGCAGCACCTGTGTTTCGGGCTCCGAAGAGAAGGTCACATCTCTGCGACCGGTCCCAAACATGTCAAGGGCTGGTAAGGTTCTGCGCGTTGCGTCGAATTAAACCACATGCTCCACCGCTTGTGCGGGCCCCCGTCAATTCCTTTGAGTTTTAATCTTGCGACCGTACTCCCCAGGCGGAATGCTTAAAGCGTTAGCTGCGCCACTGGTGAGTAAACCCACCAACGGCTGGCATTCATCGTTTACGGCGTGGACTACCAGGGTATCTAATCCTGTTTGCTCCCCACGCTTTCGTGCCTCAGCGTCAGTATCGGGCCAGTGAGCCGCCTTCGCCACTGGTGTTCTTGCGAATATCTACGAATTTCACCTCTACACTCGCAGTTCCACTCACCTCTCCCGAACTCAAGATCTTCAGTATCAAAGGCAGTTCTGGAGTTGAGCTCCAGGATTTCACCCCTGACTTAAAGACCCGCCTACGCACCCTTTACGCCCAGTGATTCCGAGCAACGCTAGCCCCCTTCGTATTACCGCGGCTGCTGGCACGAAGTTAGCCGGGGCTTATTCTTGCGGTACCGTCATTATCTTCCCGCACAAAAGAGCTTTACAACCCTAGGGCCTTCATCACTCACGCGGCATGGCTGGATCAGGGTTGCCCCCATTGTCCAATATTCCCCACTGCTGCCTCCCGTAGGAGTTTGGGCCGTGTCTCAGTCCCAATGTGGCTGATCATCCTCTCAGACCAGCTACTGATCGTCGCCTTGGTGGGCCATTACCCCACCAACTAGCTAATCAGACGCGGGCCGATCTTTCGGCGATAAATCTTTCCCCGTAAGGGCTTATCCGGTATTAGCACAAGTTTCCCTGTGTTGTTCCGAACCAAAAGGTACGTTCCCACGCGTTACTCACCCGTCTGCCGCTGACGTATTGCTACGCCCGCTCGACTTGCATGTGTTAAGCCTGCCGCCAGCGTTCGCTCTGAGCCAGGATCAAACTCTCAAGTTGAACTTGAAGCTTTGAACCGGCTGATCACAACGTTTGACGAGGTCCCACCAATCGATCTCCACGCTTCACAGCGCGAAAACCATGGTGTTACCTTTGAAACATTGTCCGCCGAAGTCTTCTCGTCCGATCCCAGAACCAAAAGCCGAAGCCCTCAATCCCGAGACCCGCAAGGACTCCGCCGTCCACGTTTCTCTTTCTTCATCTTCACTTGTCAAACAGCCCGGGACCTCAGTCCCACCCTCGGATGGAGGGGTCGCCCAACCTTTTCCGACGTCGATGAGCAACCGGGTTCTACCGGTTGTGCATCGCTCAGCAGAAGTGAGGAGCAATATTGGCGCGAATGCTCGCCTCGGTGTGTCCCGAAGCGGCGCCGCGCTCAGTGACCGTGCTTATAGGGGGGTCCGATCGGGGTGTCAACGCCCAATGTCAACAAATCGTCGCATCGAATCATTTTTTCCGGGACGGCCAGAGAACCCAGACTTCTTGCGGACTTCGTGCCCCACTTGGGCCACAATCCTGCGACGATTTGTTAAGCATCGACCTGGGTTGATTTGGGTCCAGCGGGGACCGCCATCGATTCAAGGATGATCCAGATCAAGGAAGTGGCGAGCCCTTCGCCTGACTCATACGGCCGAGACGACATCGAGAGATCCTGAAGAACAATAGCGGTTCGCGGATTCCGGCTTTCGGGCCAGAGAGTCTCGAACCGTCAGAAGCGCGCCATCATTCCGAGCCGTTTGTCTTGGACGTTAAGCCGACCGGCAGCTGAGTGATTTCGGCGCTGACTTTGAACTTGGGGGACGAAGGTTGAACCATCGGACGTCACGCGGAGGGTATGGACGCGAGGTCGGCATGATCGATCTCGGTCATGAGCCGCCGCTATCGGTCGATGGCTCCGAGGCCGCGGTGATCGATCGCCGCCGCGTCTCCGTGCAATGGTTCTCCGGTACGATTCTGACTGGTCTATGCGGCGCAGCCCTGATCGGCGGCGCCGTTTTTGCGTCGCTCGACGGCGAAATGACCTTCGCTCGCATGCCGGAGCGGATGGAGAGCGCGCTGCGCGGCGCCTTCGGCGCCAATGACCGCGTTGCCACCCTGCGCAAGAGCGATCGCCTGCCGCCGCCGAGCGAAGCGGCGGCCGCGCGCAATGTGGTGCGCATCTCGACCGTGACCCGCGCCGGATCGCGCGAGCTGATCCGGGTCCGTCCCTATGTCCGGATCTCGGGCAACCTGTCGATGACGACGAGCGATCTTTCCGCCAAGATCCCGCCGTTCAACGCCCAGCGCCTGCTGAGCGACACCGACAACGACAAGACCGGGTCCGGCGAGGATCCGAACAATCCGGAGGCCGTCGAGCCCGACGCCGAAGTCTCGTTCGTGACCAAGGATCTCGCCGCGGTGCTCCCCAAGGCGAAGATCGCGACCTCGGTGGCGCTCGACGAAATCGTCATGCGGGTTCGCGATGCGGCGAACTGGCGCGGCAACAATGGCGGCGTCCGCTACGCCTCGCTCGCCAATGCCGCCGCTGACGCGGCCGGTGCACAGGCCGTCCAAGGCGGCGACCTGAAACTGTCCTACGCCAATGACGGCACCTCGCCAGATCCTTACGCCGGCTTCGAGACCCGGGTGGTGCCGGAAAATGTCACCTTGCTCCCCAAGACCAAGGACCAGATCACCGGCGGCAATCCGCTCGGCGAGCGTGTCCACCTGGTCAAGAAGGGCGATACCGTCACCTCGATCCTGCGCGACCAGGGCGCGACGCCCGACGAGGCCAGGGCGATTGCCGCCCAGCTCGGCCCACGCGGCCGTGACGGCGGGCTGAAGGAAGGTGAGAAGCTCCGTATCCTGATGGCGCCGTCCGGCCCTGCCCCCGGCGCCCGGCTGCAGCCGTTCCGGGTCATCATCGCCAACGACACCATGATCGAGGCGGTGGCCGCGCTGTCGGACCTCGGACGATACGTCGCCGTGGACGCGCAGAGCATGAACACGGTCACCGAGACCGCCGACAACACCAATGACGAGGAGGATGACGGCACCGGTGTCCGCCTCTATCAGAGCATCTACGAGACGGCGATGCGCAACAAGGTGCCCACGCCGGTCATCGAGGACATGGTCCGGATCTATTCCTACGACGTCGACTTCCAGCGCAAGGTGCAGCCGGGCGATTCGTTCGACGTCTTCTATGCCGGCGACGATGACGACAAGCCCGGCAACAACGACAAGACCGAGGTGCTGTTCGCTGCGCTGACGGTCGGCGGCGAGACCAAGAAATACTACCGGTTCCAGACCCCCGACGACAGCGTCGTCGACTATTACGACGAGACCGGGAAGAGCGCGAAGAAGTTCCTGGTGCGCAAGCCGGTCAACAACGCGATCATGCGCTCCGGCTTCGGCGGCCGCCGCCATCCGATCCTCGGCTATGTGAAGATGCACACCGGCGTCGACTGGGCCACCGCCTACGGCACCCCGATCTTCGCCTCCGGCAACGGCGTCCTGGAAAAGGTCGGCACCGAAGGCGGCTACGGCAAGTACATCCGCATCAAGCACAACAACGGCTACGAGACGGCCTATGGCCACTTGTCGGCGTTTGCCAAGGGCATGGAGCCCGGCAAGCGCGTGCGCCAGGGCCAGGTCGTCGGTTTCGTCGGCTCGACCGGCATGTCGACCGGCCCGCACGTCCACTATGAGATCCTGGTCAACGGCCGCTTCGTCGACCCGATGCGCGTGAAGCTGCCGCGCGGCCGGTCGCTCGAAGGCCAGATCATGGCCAGCTTCGAGAAGGAGCGCGATCGCGTCGACCAGATGATGACCAGCCGCGGCGCCGGTGCCTCGCGCATCTCCGACGCCGGCCCGATCCAGGTCAGCCGCTAAAAGCCCGGCCTCGCCGGGCTGGCCCGTTCAACCCAAGGAAGTCTTTTTGCCGACGCAAGCGGCCCGCGCTGATCGCTCAGCGCGGGCCGCTTCCGTTTCAGTTCGGCGAAACGCCGCTCAGTTCAGCTTGCGCTTCGGGATCGGCGCCTCGAACGTCGCGATCTCGGCGGTGCGATGCGCCTTGCCGTTGAAGGTCAGCACATTGCCTTCCGAGGAGATGGCGACCTTGTCGCCGTCCTTGATGTCGCCGGCGAGGATCATCTCGGCGAGCGGATCCTGCACGCTACGCTGGATCACCCGCTTCAACGGCCGTGCGCCATAAGCCGGATCCCAGCCCTTGGCGGCGAGCCAGTCGCGCGCATCGCCATCCAGGGACAAGGTGATCTTGCGCTCCTCCAGCAGCTTCTGGAGCCGTGTGAACTGGATCTCGACGATCCGCCCCATCTCGCTCTTCTGCAAGCGGTGGAACAGGATGATCTCGTCGACGCGGTTGAGGAACTCGGGCCGGAAATGCCCGCGCACCGTGCCCATCACCAGCTCGCGCACCTCCGACGTATCCTCGCCCTCCGGCTGATTGACCAGGAACTCGGAGCCGAGATTGCTGGTCATGATGATCAGCGTGTTGCGGAAGTCGACGGTACGGCCCTGCCCGTCGGTCAGGCGGCCGTCGTCGAGCACCTGCAGCAGCACGTTGAAGACATCCGGATGCGCCTTCTCGATCTCGTCGAACAAGACGACCTGGTACGGCCGGCGCCGGACGGCCTCTGTCAGCGCTCCGCCCTCGTCATAGCCGACATAGCCGGGAGGCGCGCCGATCAGCCGCGACACCGAGTGCTTCTCCATGTACTCGGACATGTCGAGCCGGACCATCGCGGTCTCGTCGTTGAACAGATACTCGGCGAGCGCCTTGGTCAGCTCGGTCTTGCCGACACCGGTGGGGCCCAAGAACATGAACGAGCCCATCGGTCGGTTCGGGTCCTGCAGGCCGGCGCGCGAGCGCCGCACGGCGGTCGCGACCGCATGCACGGCCTCGAACTGGCCGACGACGCGCTTGCCGAGAGAATCCTCCATGCGCAGGAGCTTGTCCTTCTCGCCCTCGAGCATCTTGTCCACCGGCACGCCGGTCCAGCGCGAGACCACCTGCGCGATGTGGTTGGCGGTGACCGCCTCCTCCATCATCTCGCCGGCATTCTCCTTGGCCTCGATGTCGGCCAGCTGCTTCTCCAGCTCCGGGATGCGGCCATAGGCCAGCTCGCCCGCTTTTTGATACTCGCCGCGGCGCTGCGCGTTGGCGAGCTCGATGCGCAGGCCGTCCAGCTCGCTCTTGAGCTTCTGCGCGTTCGACAGCTTGTCCTTCTCCGCGCTCCAGCGTGCAGTCAGGCCAGCCGACTTCTCCGAGAGGTCGGCGAGCTCCTTTTCCAAGGTCAGCAGCCGGCTCTTGGACCCCGGATCGGTCTCCTTCTTCAGCGCTTCCTGCTCGATCTTGAGCCGGATGATCTCGCGATCCATCGAATCCAGCTCTTCCGGCTTGGAATCGACCTGCATCTTCAGCCGCGCGCCCGCCTCGTCCATCAGGTCGATGGCCTTGTCAGGCAGGAAGCGGTCGGTGATGTAGCGGTTCGACAGCGTCGCCGAGGCCACCAGCGCGGAATCGGTGATGCGCACGCCGTGATGCTGCTCGTATTTGTCCTTCAGGCCGCGCAGGATCGAAATGGTGTCCTCGACCGTCGGCTCGGTGACGTAGACCGGCTGGAAGCGCCGCGCCAGCGCGGCGTCCTTCTCGACGTGCTTCTGATACTCGTCGAGCGTGGTCGCGCCGATGCAGTGCAGCTCGCCGCGCGCCAGCGCGGGCTTCAACAGGTTCGACGCATCCATCGCGCCGTCGGCCTTGCCGGCGCCGATCAGGGTATGCATCTCGTCGATGAACAGCACGAAGGTGCCTTCGGCTGACGTGACCTCCTGCAGCACGGCCTTCAGCCGCTCCTCGAACTCGCCGCGATATTTCGCGCCCGCGATCAGGGAGCCGAGATCGAGCGACAACAGCCGCTTGTCCTTCAGGCTCTCCGGCACGTCGCCATTGACGATGCGCAGCGCGAGGCCCTCGACGATCGCGGTCTTGCCGACGCCGGGCTCGCCGATCAGTACGGGATTGTTCTTGGTGCGCCGGGACAGAACTTGAATCGTACGGCGGATCTCCTCGTCGCGGCCGATCACCGGATCGAGCTTGCCGTCGCGCGCCGCCTGGGTCAGGTCGCGGGCATATTTCTTCAGCGCATCATACGCATTCTCGGCGGTCGCCGAGTCGGCGGTGCGGCCCTTGCGCAGGGATTCGATCGCCGCGTTGAGGTTCTGCGCGGTGACGCCGCCCTTGGCGAGGATGCCGCCTGCTTCGCTGTTCTTCTCCAGCGTCAGCCCGAGCAGCAGCCGCTCGACCGTGACAAAACTATCGCCGGCCTTCTCGGCCGCCTTCTCCGCCGCGTCGAAGGCGCGCGCCAGCTCGGGCGACAGATAGACCTGTCCGGCGCCGCTGCCCGACACCTTCGGCAGCTTGCCCAGCGCATCCTCGGTCGCTTTCAGGATCGCGCGCGAATTGCCGCCGGCGCGGTCGATGAGACCGCCCGCAAGTCCCTCGCCGTCGTCGAGCAGGACTTTCAGCAGATGCAGCGGCGAGAATTGCTGATGGCCGTCGCGCACGGCCAGCGATTGCGCCGATTGGATGAAGCCCCGGGCGCGCTCGGTATATTTTTCGATATTCATGATATTTCCCTCAGCCTGCTGTGACGCCCCGAAGGCACGATTTCAGCATCTTCATTGGGTTTCGGACCGCGCACGTTGACGTCCATCAACGCCGCACCCCTGACGTCGCCGGCTTGCGCCCGGCTTGAGCTGAAATGTGGGAAGGCGGGCCAAAAACGGAAGAGGCCGTTTCACAAATTCGTGTGCCCTGGCCGCGGCCATGGGAATCTCCTATGAGGCGGCATGAGCCAGACCCGTCCCGCGCGCATCGCCGGCCTGTACCGCTATCCGGTCAAGGGCCTTACCCCGGAACCATTGCAGACGGCACCTTTGCGGATCGGCCAGACCTTGCCGGCCGACCGCCGCTACGCCTTGGAGAACGGCCCCAGCGGGTTCGATCCGGACGCTCCGGTCTGGCGGCCGAAGACGGCGTATCTCATGCTGATGCGCAACGAGCGCCTCGCCGGCTTCAAGACCGTGTTCGACGACGCGACGAATATCCTCACCATCCGCAAGGACGACGCCGTCGTCGTGCAAGGCGATCTCGAGAGCCCCGAAGGCCGCGCGGCGATCGAGCGCTTCTTCGCAGGCGAGTTCGCCGACGAGCTGCGCGGGCCACCAAAGCTGCTGTCGGGCGGCGGCTACAGTTTCACGGACCTGGCGCGCAAGGTGGTCTCGATCATCAACCTCGCCTCCATCGCGGAGATCGAGACTTTGGTCGGCGCTCCCGTGCACCCGCTGCGCTTCCGCGCCAACGTCTACGTCACCGGCTGGCAGGCCTGGCACGAGACCTCGCTCATGGGCGAGACGCTGCGCATCGGCTCGGCGCGGCTCAAGGTCGTGAAGACCACCACCCGCTGCGCCGCGGTCAACGTCGACCCGGACACGGCCGCCCGCGACCTCGACATCCCGCCCGCGCTGATGACCCGGCGCGGCAACAATGAATGCGGCATCTATGCCGAGGTGATCGAAGCCGGTGATATCGCCGTTGGCGACGAACTCGCCGTGGAGCAGCCGCGGCTGGTGTAGTTCGAGCGCTGGCCGCATCGGCGACGCGCCCCCTCTCCCGCGTGCGGGGGAGGGCCGGGGTGGGGGCGCCCCACCCGAAAATCTTCGTGTGGAGAGACTTCCCCCACCCGCATCGCATCTTCGATGCGATGCGACCTCCCCCGCAAGCGGGGGAGGCGCACACCGAGCGAGCCTCGACGGCTCGATTCATCAGTTCGAGATTGGTCAGTTCGGCATCACATACGCATACACCCGGCCGCGCGACACCGCGGTCTCGCGCACGCGGTTGCCGTTGTTGCCGGAGATGACGATCGGGTTGCCCTGGGCATCGACGCCCGAGACCACGCCGACATGTCCGCCGCCACGGCGGCTCATGACCGCGATCGCGCCGACCTGCGGGCCGGAGACGCGCTGGCCATAGCTCGCGAACGAGCGCGCCATGTCGGAGCCGGTGCCGCGATGGCCGGTCCGCTCCAGCACCATGTTCATGAAACGGGCGCACCACAGGCTGCGCCGGCCGGTCGGGTTGCCGCTGCCGATGAAGCTGCGCGCCGCGGAGACGACGCTGCTGCCGCCGCCGAAGCCGCCGGACGACGCCATGCCGTCGGACGCCGTGCCCGGCATCATGACGCTGGCCTGCGCGTCGGCAATGCCGCTCACCTCCACCCGCGCCACGCCGCGCTCCCAGCGCGACAGCCGGGCGACGGAGCGCCGGTGGTGATGATGCCTTGCGTAGTGATGGCCGCCGTGGCTGCGGTGGGCATGATGCCCGGAGCCGTGATGCGGACGGGCCGAAGCCGGTGTTGCGGTGACGGCGACGACTGCCGAGCACATGGTCAGCGCAACGATGTGAAGCGACCGGCGAAGGGTAGACACAACCATACTCAATCCTTCTGTTACTTCCCCCAGTACCTGACTTGGCACCCCCTGGTCCCTCAGCGCGGCCCCTCTGCAAGCCGCCAGCGGCGGTCCGTAAAATGTTGCGGTGTGACGAAACCATGACCATCGACGGCGAAAGGCTGGCGACGGGAGGGTGATTCCGAGTCTATGTCGCGGCGAAAACAAGGCGCTGGCCCGACCATTGTCGCGTGTCGCGCGACTCGTCATCATGCAGCACGTGACACGGGAGGAGCTGACGATGCCCCACGCAACGGCGAAAGACGGCGTTCGCCTCTATTTCGAAGAGGTCGGCGCCGGCACGCCGCTCATCTTCCTGCACGAGTTCGCCGCCGACCACACCAATTGGGAGCCACAGCTGCGCTACTTCGCGCGGCGCCACCGCTGCATCGCCTACGCCGCGCGCGGCTACACGCCCTCGGACGTGCCGGCCGCGCCCGACGTCTACAGCTACGTGCACTTCTACACCGACGCGCTGGCGGTGCTGGACCATCTCGGCATCGCCAGCGCCCACTTCGTCGGCCTGTCGATGGGCTCCTATTCCTCGCTGCAGGTGGCGCTGAACGCGCCGGGGCGCATCCGCTCGATGGTGCTGGCCGGGGTCGGCTCAGGCTCCAGCCTTGAGCAACTCGACGCCTTCCGCGCCCAGTGCCGCGCGACCGCCGAGCAGTTCGAGACCCTGGGCTCAGCCGAGACCGCCAGGGTGACGCGCGAGGCGCCCGGCCGCATTCCCTTCCTGGTCAAGGACCCGCGCGGCCACGCCGACTTCTACGCCGCCCTCGCCCGCCACGACGCAACAGGCTCGGCCAACACCATGCGCGGTTTCCAGGGTGGCCGGCCCTCGATCTTTACAATGACCGACGCCATCCGCGGCGTGCCGACGCCGGCCCTCATCATCTGCGGCGACGAGGACGACGCCTGCATCGCGCCGAGCCTGTTCCTCAAGCAGCACCTGCCGGCATCGGGGCTGACGTTCTTCCCGAAGTCCGGCCATGTGTTGAATCTGGAGGAGCCGGCGCTGTTCAACGCGTCGGTCGAGCGCTTCATCGCGCTGGTCGAGGCCGGGCGATGGGGGCCGCGGGATCCGCGGTCGAAGGCGGGATAGTTGCGCAGCCGAAGCGTTGCCGCTTTGCTCGACACGCGCAGCGGACCAGGCTGCTTCGAGCCGGCTTTGCCCATTCCAGCGACGATCACTTCCAACATGCATCGGACTCTGCCAGCCTGCGCCGGCATGACAGCTGAGGCTATTGCCACCTCCTCCGTCATCGCGAGCGCCAGCGAAGCGATCCAGGGCTACGCAGACAAGCTACCGTCGTGGCCCTGGATTGCTTCGTCGCTTGCGCTCCTCGCAATGACGGCCTGTTCGAGCAAGCCCTGCCAATGTCGCGACGGACTCGCCTACTCGCCGATGATCTTGATCAGCACGCGCTTGCGCCGACCGCCGTCGAACTCGCCGTAGAAGATCTGTTCCCACGGACCGAAGTCCAGCCTGCCTTGCGTGATCGCGACCACGACCTCGCGGCCCATGATCTGGCGCTTCATGTGGGCGTCGGCATTGTCCTCGCCGGTCCGGTTGTGGCGATAGCCCGCCACCGGCTCGTGCGGCGCCAGCTTCTCCAGCCATTGCTCGTAGTCGAAATGCAGCCCGCTCTCGTCGTCATTGATGAAGACCGACGCGGTGATATGCATGGCGTTGACCAGCACGAGTCCCTCGCGCACCCCGCTCTCCTTCAGCGCCGCCTCGACATCATCCGTGATGTTGATGAAGGCGCGACGGCCCGGTGTCTGGAACCAAAGTTCCTTGCGGAACGATCTCATCGGAACAATCCCGTGCTTCATCACCATGACCAGAGGATACCGCAACGCGCGTGTCCGTCCTCGAGTGTGCCGTAGCTCACAGCGTGCGGTTCCGGCTGCGCGCAGACTGGACCCGATGGAGTGCATACTGCAAGCCCAGCCGGCCCGGTGTCGCTTCGTCATACAATCCAAGATTGAACCGAACGTTGCTCGGACAGACTTAACTGCATTGCCGATCTCATTTCGACGATGACAACGACAGCGTGGCGGCTCGCCCTTCGGCGACGACTGTGCAGACCTGATCCGGCTGCAGCCGCTCATTCTCATCGCACGAGAAGCTCGACTTCTGCAGGCTGACGCCGATCGCAGCGAGTCGCCATTCAGAGGAGAGAGACAATGAGTCTGCTGCGTATCAATCTCTTTGGCGGTCTTGAAATCAAACGCGTCTCCGGCGAGCAGGTCGTCATCCCAAGCCGCAAGGCTGCAACACTCCTGGGCTATCTCGCCCTTACCTCTCCGCACGGCATTTCACGCAGCAAGCTTGCCGCACTCCTGTGGGAAGGCCGCTTCGGCGACAACGCGCGCGCAAACCTTCGCCAGGCCCTGTTGACGCTGCGCCGGGTGCTGCCGCAATGCGCCGACGTCATTTCGGCGGAACGGGACGACATCCGCATCCATCCGAACGCCGTTAGCACCGACGTGCAGGAGTTCGAGCTGCTGCTGCAGCTCGGCGATCTGGAAACCATGGCGCGCGCCGCCGCGCTATTCCGGGGCGAGTTGCTCGACGGCATCAGCTCGACGTCCTGCGCGTTCGAGGCATGGCTCTCCGCCGAGCGTCAACGACTGAAGACGCGAGCGATACGGGCCATCGCGGGCCTGCTGGACGTCGGCGGCCCCGAACATGTGGAGATCGCCAAGACATTCTCGCTGCGCGTGCTGGCCGCCGATCCGCTGCAGGAGGACGTCCACCGCACCCTGATGCGCTGCTACGCACAGCAGGGTCGCCGTGCCGACGCCCTGCGTCAATATGACTTCTGCCGCACCGTGCTGCGCAAGCAGGTCGGTGCCACGCCGGAGAGCGAAACCGAAACCCTGCAGCGCGAAATCAGGCGCATGCTTCGCGTCTGACGATCCGCGCGACCCTTGCTCCATGCGTGCCTCACATGATCGATTTTGACGGCACTTTCACGCCCCGCTTGACACTTGCATCACGGCCACACGCGCAACATCGCCCTCGATCGACGTCGCGCAGCAACTACTCCTGATGAGGTCAAGCGGCGCGTCGCTCAGAGGTCAGATAACGAGCGAGGAGGCTCAACATGAGTGGCATGCAGCAATCGACTGAGGACTTTGGTCAACTGAATCCCGAAGGGATCTTCGGCTCCGTTCTCGGCAGGTTCGCCGGACAAGCGATCGGACGCCTGATCGGCGGCAAGACCGGCCGGGACTTCGGCGGCGCCATCGGCGGAATCGCGGGCGGGTTCGCGCCGTTCTCCGTCGGCCCCGGCACCGAGCAGCCGTCGGAGATGGAGTTGCAGGGCTTCTGGAGCGTGCTCAAGAAGATCGGACAGGGCGCCCAGACCGGCCTCAACGTCGGCCACAACCTCGGCATCTTCAGCGTCGGTCCGCAAGCCGCCACCGCCGCGGCGCAGCCGACCGACATGGAGCTGCAGGGCTTCTGGAGCGTGCTCAAGAAGATCGGTCAGGGCGTCCAGACCGGCATCAATGTCGGCCACAACCTCGGCATCTTCAGCACCGGTCCGCAAGCCGCCACCGCCGCGGCGCAGCCGACCGACATGGAACTGCAGGGCTTCTGGAGCGTGCTCAAGAAGATCGGTCAGGGCGTCCAGACCGGCCTCGATGTCGGCCACAACCTCGGCATCTTCAGCACCGGTCCGCAAGCCGCGACGGCGGCGCAGCCCACCGACATGGAGCTGCAGAGCTTCTGGAGCGTGCTCAAGAAGATCGGCCAGGGCGTCCAGACCGGCCTCGACGTCGGCCACAATCTCGGCATCTTCAGCGCCGGCCAGCCGGGCCAGCAGGCGGCGGCCGCGCAGCCGACCGACATGGAGCTGCAGAGCTTCTGGAGCGTGCTCAAGAAGATCGGCCAGGGCGTCCAGACCGGCCTCGACGTCGGCCACAATCTCGGCATCTTCAGCGCCGGCCAGCCGGGCCAGCAGGCGGCGGCCGCGCAGCCGACCGACATGGAGCTGCAGAGCTTCTGGAGCGTGCTCAAGAAGATCGGCCAGGGCGTCCAGACCGGCCTCGACGTCGGCCACAATCTCGGCATCTTCAGCGCCGGCCAGCCGGGCCAGCAGGCCGCGGCGCAGCCGACCGACATGGAGCTGCAGGGCTTCTGGAGCGTGCTCAAGAAGATCGGACAGGGCGCGCAGACCGGCCTCAACATCGGGCACACGCTCGGCATCTTCAGCACCGGCCAGCCCGCCGGCACGATGCACTAGGACGACCGATTGGAAGCAACGACCCGCGACATCGCAACGCGGGTCCAAGAGAGTGAAGCGGTGGGCGCACGAAAAGTCCGCCCACCGCCGACCTGACATGGAGGGAACGACGCATGGCGGATCCGAACTCAGAACAGGAATTCATCGTGCAAGGCGAGCCGGTCAAGTCCGGCCAGCTCGCTGATCACTTGAGCCGCGAGCCCAGCGTGAAACGCGTCGGTCAGGTCGCACCTGACGTCGTCATCCTGTCGATGACGAAGAGCCAGGCCGATCGCCTCCGATCGACTTTCAGCACGATCGTGGTGGAGCCGAACGCTCCGCTGAAACCCTTTGGCGCCGGCTGACTTCAGCGGCGCCTCCCG
Source organism: Bradyrhizobium sp. SZCCHNR1053 (assembly GCF_032381235.1). Taxonomy (NCBI): domain Bacteria; kingdom Pseudomonadati; phylum Pseudomonadota; class Alphaproteobacteria; order Hyphomicrobiales; family Nitrobacteraceae; genus Bradyrhizobium; species Bradyrhizobium sp. SZCCHNR1053. The sequence continues at coordinate 31,570 of NZ_JAUHJM010000017.1, read as the reverse complement.
ACGATGTCACGAGCGAGGATGAAGGAGCCCGCAAATGGCCGCACGAAGCAAGCCTGAAATCTCGGATCAGAAGGATGCGGCCGGCTCGGCCGTCAACGGCACCGGAGCACAACCCGGAGCGGCGCAGCCGTCAGCCGAGGCCGCGGCCGCACCGCAGGCCGCAGCACGGGTGACCGCCGCATCAGCCCCAGCCGCACAAGGGACCAGCCGCAGCGACGGCGGCACGGCGGCGCCAGCGACGGGTCAACCCGGCGCAACGATCTCGCAACGGCGGGCGCAGTACATTCTGGCACCGCGCCAGCAGATGGGGCTTGGGACCTTCAGCGCCGACTTCATCGTCCAGCAACTGACAAACAGCCCCGACATCGACGTGGTGAAGACAATTCAGCCGCCGCGCCTGCTCGGATTTCAGAGCGCCGACCCAGGACAAGCACCGCTCGGCCCGATGGTGCTGGCCCGAATGGCGCCCGACAAGGCCGAATTGCTGAAGGCCCAGGCCGGAGCACGGCTCGCGGTCGAGCGCGATGCGCCGCTTACCTACATGCTCGATCCGACCGTCCCCCAGGTGCCGGCGCCGCACCAGCTTCCCAATCCCGGCGTTCTCATTCCCTTGGCCGACGGGTTCTCGACGACGATCGAAGTGGTCGGCGAGAGCGGCCCGCTGCCGGAGGTGGAAGTGTACGTGTTCGGCAGCGTGTGGCCGGTTCAGGGCGTCACCGACGCCAGCGGCCGCGTCACGCTCAAGATTCAGGGCGAGACGCCCGACACCATCCGCTCGATCCTGATCAAGCCGCGGGTCGATTACTGGACCTTCTGGCTCGATCGTCCGCAACTGACCCCCGACAGCGTGAACCGCATCGCCGCGAAGACGCTCGGCGCCTATCTGCGCGGATTTCCCGGCCAGCAATTGCTGGGTTGGGGCCAGCGCGCGATGGGCCTCGATCGCCTGCCCCTCGCCTATAACGGCGCGGGAGTGAAGATTGCGGTGATCGATTCCGGCGCCGCGCCGACGCATCGCAATCTGCACAGCGTCACGATCGGCAAGAGCATCGTCGGCAATGATCCCGCGAGTTGGACCGTCGATACCATCGGTCACGGCTCGCATTGCGCCGGGATCATCGCCGGCGGACCGATCGGCTCCGGCGGAGGCATTCGCGGCTTCGCTCCGGCGGCCGAAATCCATGTCTGCCGGATCTTCCCGGGCGGCCGGTTCAGCGATCTCGTCTCGGCGCTCGACTACTGCATGGAGAATGGCATCGACGTCGCCAACATGAGTCTGGGCGGCGGCGAGCCGTCGCAGATCATCGAGGAGCGGATCTTGCGGGCCAAGCAGATGGGCCTCGCCTGTATCGTCGCCGCGGGAAACTCGTCGGGGCCGGTCCAGTTTCCGGGCTCGACGCCGCATTGCCTGGCGGTCGCCGCGATGGGCAAATGGGGCGAGTTTCCCGAGGACAGCTTCCACGCCCAGCAGGGGTTGGACGGCTTCCGGAGCGCCGACGGATATTTTCCGGCGAAGTTCAGTTGCTTCGGGCCGGAGATCGACGTCTGCGCGCCGGGCGTCGGCATCGTGTCCTCGCTGCCGGCGGATGGCTTCGGGGCCTGGGACGGCACCTCGATGGCGACGCCGCACGTCACCGGTCTCGCCGCGCTCGTGCTGGCGCATCATCCCGACTTCAAGGGCCAGTTCGCGACACGCGACGCGCGGCGTGTCGAGCGGCTGTTCCAGATCCTGAAGGAGACATCGACGCCGCTGCAGTTCGGCGATCCCAACCGTTCGGGAGCCGGACTGCCGAACGCGATGCGCGCACTCGGCCTGGAAGCGGGCGTGGCCTCCGCGCCCACGGCCGATCCCTCGCTCGACGTTCTCCGTCGCCTGCTGGGACTGGCGCGCGGCGAGGCGCAGAGCGGCGCGACGTCTCCGACGCTGGTGCCGCAGGCGCCCAATGGCAAGCTCAACGGAGCCGGTTCGGTTGCCAGGGGCCCGGCAACGACGACCAGCGAGTGGTCCAGCCCGGCGGTCGGTGATCCCAGTCCGGCGCAGATCCGCGACATCATGCACAAGGTCGGCTTGCTGTAGATCACGGGGCAAGCCGCAGGAACGGCATCAGACGTTGCACGACGGGCAGTTTGCGCATGAGCCTCATGCACGGACTGCCCGTCGTGTTAGTTTGTCGCACGATCGCGGCTTGCGTCGTCGGCCAAATCAAGCGTAGATTTCCGCCCGTCCCGCCTCACTGCAAGAGGGGCGTATCGCGGTCGTCACAAACGCTGAGGTGGGATGCGGTGGGCGTGTCGGATTGCGCGTGGGGCTTCCTCGCGCGGACGAGCAATTCCGGCACGCACGGTCAAGTCGCGCGGTCCTGATACCCCGATGCTGGTATCCAGCGCGATGCGCGCAAGCGCATTGCGCGACACGGTGGCCAAAAAGCCCGGCGCACCGAGGAGAATGCGAAGCAGCCGTTCAACCATCGCGCAGGGAAGGCCGGGTGTTCCGGCTCGTACCTGTGGTTCCTGCCGCCTGCATTTTTTCCGCAGGCGGGCCATGGGTGCGGCCAGCATCCGGCCTTCCCTGCGCCTCTTCGCTATCGGAGGCGATGCATGACGCATAGCTCGGGCGCAGATGCGCCGCGGGGATGCGCAGCCTTGTCTCAACCGCCATCGGCTCTTTGAAAAGTGAAATCCCGCCACCCTAAGCTCGTCATGGCCGGGCTTGTCCCGGCCATCCACGTCCGTCCTCGTGCGCGCCTCAAGCTGTGATCCTATCGTAGAGATCATCCCAGCTGGGATTGCTCGCAAGGATCAGTCCAACCTTCCAGGCGCGCGACCAATGCTTGATGTTGTGCTCCCGTTGGATCGCGCTCTGAATGTCGTCGAAGACTTTAAAGTACACCAATCGCTTCAAGCGATACCGCCTGGTGAAGCCATCAACCAAGCCGGATCGATGCTGAAAGACACGGCGCACGAGATCGCTGGTCACGCCGACATAGAGCGCACCGTTGGGACGATTAGTCATGAAGTACACGTAGCCGCCCGCCATCTCGCCATACTGCAAGACGTGGATGGCCGGGACAAGCCCGGCCATGACGGCGGAGAGAGCGGGCCGCAAACTTCAACGAGGCCCCGGGGCTGCGGTCGCCCCCCGTCCCCCTACCGCCCCTTCTCCGCCCTGCTCAGAAGAAACACCCCCTGCTCGCCGAACATGTTCCAGAACCACCAGGGCATGGCGACACGCAAGGGGCGGCCGTAACTATCAAGTGCGACGGCGCGCTCCATCTTGACGCCGATCTCGTCGCAGAGCTGCACGAAGTCCTTGATGGTGCAGAAATGGATGTTCGGCGTGTCGTACCAGGTGAAAGGCAGATTGTCGGTGCGCGGCATGTGGCCGCCGACCAGCAGCTGCAGCCGCAGCCGCCAGAAGCCGAAATTCGGGAAGGTGACGATGGCACGGCGGCCGATGCGCAGGAGATTTTCCAGCACCGTCTTGGGCCGCCGCGTCGCTTGCAGGGTCTGCGACAGGACCACGTAGTCGAACGCATCGTCGGGATAATCGACGAGATCGGTGTCAGCATCGCCCTGCACCACCGCGAGGCCCTTGGCGACACAATGGTTGACGCCCTCGCGCGACAGCTCGATGCCGCGGCCGTCGATGCCGCGGCTCTCGAGCAGCTGCAGCAGGTCACCGTCGCCGCAGCCGATGTCGAGCACCTTGGAGCCGCTCTCGACCATGCCGGCGATCAGGAGATGATCGGGCCGATAGGCCAGCACCTCGCCGCCGGAGAATCCATTCAGCGGCAGCACACCCTGCATGCTCATGTCTCAGCCTCCCGTCGCGACCTTGAGGCCGCGCGCCTTGCCGGCGGAATCGAGAAAAGCGCTGGCGATCTCGAAGAACTCGGGGACGTCGAGCAGGAACGCGTCGTGCCCCCTGTCGGTCTCGATCTCGGCGAACGACACCCGCGCGCTGGACGCGTTGAGCGCATGAACCAGCGCCCGCGATTCCGAAGTCGGAAACAGCCAGTCGCTGGTGAAGGACACCACGCAGAAGCGCGTCTTGATGCCGCGGAACGCCGCCGCCAGCACGCCATCGTGGTCGCCGGCGATGTCGAAATAGTCCATCGCGCGCGTCAAATAGAGATAGGAGTTGGCATCGAAGCGCTCGACGAAGGACGAGCCCTGATAGCGCAGATAGCTCTCGACCTGGAAATCGGCGTCGAACGAGAACGTCGGCAACTCGCGGTCCTGCATGCGGCGGCCGAACTTGCGATGCAGCGCCGCGTCCGACAGATAGGTGATATGCGCGGCCATCCGTGCCACCGCGAGGCCGCGATGCGGATGAACGCCCTTGTCGCCGTAGCGGCCGTGGTCCCAGTCGGGATCGGCCATGACGGCCTGGCGGCCGAGCTCGTGGAAGGCGATGTTCTGCGCCGAATGCCGCGTCGCGCAGGCGATCGCGAGCGTGGCGAACACGCGCTGCGGATAGGCCACCGTCCATTGCAGCGCCTGCATGCCGCCCATCGAGCCGCCGACCACGGCGAACAGCGTGTCGATGCCGAGATGGTCGATCAGCATCGCCTGGGCGCGCACCATGTCGGGGATGGTGATGATCGGGAAATCGAGCCCCCAGACCTTGCCGGTCGCAGGGTTCAGCGAGGCCGGTCCGGTCGAGCCCATGCAGCCGCCAATCACGTTGGAGCAGATGATGAAATAGCGGCTCGGGTCGAGCGGGCGGCCGGGGCCGACCAGCGTCTCCCACCAGCCCGGCTTGCCGGTGACCGGATGACGGTTGGCGACGTGCTGGTCGCCGGTCAGCGCGTGGCAGACCAGGACCGCGTTCGATCTGTCGGCGTTGAGCTCGCCATAGGTCTGGTAGGCGATCTGGAACGGCGACAGGTCGACGCCGCAATCGAGCCTGAGCGGCTTGTCGGCACCGAACTGCGCGACCAGCGAGCTCGGATGATCGACCTCGTGCGAGCGCTCTTCGGGCGCAATCGTGCGCAGCGCGGAGGTGGGTTTCGGCGTCAGGCCTGTCATGTCTCTCACCCCGGCCATCCGGCAAGGGCTCCCGAACCACGTGACACATCAGGCCATGAAAAACCCGGCCTGAACTGGGGTTCGGCCGGGATCGATAACGTCCCCGGCCTGTTTAGCGAGTTTTTTAACGTGGCTGCAAGCCGGCCGGCTCAAATGACCACGGAACAGGCAGAAACTAGTCCCGCGGGCGCTCCTCGTCAAGGCAAGCTCGGGTTGACCGCCGATCGGGCGCCCCATGGCTGCAGGTCAGCCAAGCCTAGGCAGCACGAGGTAAACTTGCTGTTGCGCACGTCCCCCGCATCGGAGAGAACGGCATCCGTTCCAGTCCGCCGCGCGTTGACCCGCGGCCTGCGAAGAGTGACCCTGCCCATGTCGACCCCGCCGCCAGCCCCTCCCTCGCTCGCCGATTTGCGCAAGGAGATCGACGCGATCGACGAGCAGGTCCATCAGCTGCTGATGAACAGGGCCGACATCATCGACCGGCTGATCAAGGTCAAGAAGACCCAGGAGGTCGGCTCGGCGTTCCGCCCGGCGCGAGAGGCCGACATGATGCGGCGCCTGGTGCAGCGCCATCGCGGCATCCTGCCGCTCGACACCGTCGAGGGCATCTGGCGCGTGATCGTCTCGACGTTCACTTACGTGCAGGCGCCGTTCTCGGTTCACGCCGACGTGTCGGTCGGCGAATCCGCGATGCGCGATTCCGCCAGGTTCCATTTCGGCTTCGTGGTGCCTTATGTCGCCCATTTCAGCGCCCAGGCCGCCGTCGAAGCCGTGGCGCGCTCGAAGGGCGATCTCGCGCTGGTGTCGACGACCTCGGGGCATACGCCGTGGTGGATCACGCTGGAGCCCGCGGGCGCGCCGAAGATCATCGCGCGGATGCCGTTCATCGAGCGCGCCGACCATCCAGCGGCGCTGCCGGTGTTCGCGATCTCGCGCGTCGCGGACGACGCGCTGGTGCTGGAGGTCGAGACCTGGAGCATCCGCGTCTCCGGCTGGAATGCGCAGGTGTCCCGCGCGCTGTCGCCGCTCGCCGACGTCATCGCGGTGCCCGATACCGCCTTCGACGGCGCCGCGCTGTTGGTGTCGATCGAGTCGCCGTCGAACCTCGACAAGATCAAGGCTGCCCTGATCGCGGCGGGCGCCTCGGTCCGCTCGACGGCCCTCGTCGGCGGCCATGCGAAACGCTATACGGTTCCCAGCTGAGACGCCCCGCGCCAGTGATGATTTTCCGGAGTTGACGATGAACCGCCCCGTGCCGAATCCCGGCATCCTCGACATTGCGCCCTACACGCCGGGCAAGAGCCCGAAGCCCGAGCCGGGCCGCAAGGTGTTCAAGCTGTCGGCGAACGAGACTCCGTTCGGTCCTTCACCCAAGGCGATCGACGCCTTCAAGAGCGCGGCCACGCATCTGGAGGATTATCCGGAAGGCACCTCGCGGGTGCTGCGCGAGGCGATCGGCCGCACCTATGGCCTCGATCCCGGCCGCATCGTCTGCGGCGCCGGCTCCGACGAGATCCTGAATCTGCTGGCACACACCTTTCTCGGGCAAGGCGACGAGGCGATCTCCACCGCGCACGGCTTCCTGGTCTATCCGATCGCGACCATGGCCTGCGGCGCCAGGAACGTGGTTGCCGCGGAGACCGAGTATCGCACCGACGTCGACGCGATCCTGGCCGCGGTGACGCCGCGCACCAAGCTCGTGTGGCTCGCCAATCCGAACAACCCGACCGGCACCTACATCCCGTTCGACGAGGTCAAGCGGCTGCGCGCCGGCCTTCCCTCGCATGTCGTGCTGGTGCTCGACGCCGCCTATGCCGACTACGTCTCGCGCAACGATTATGAGTTCGGGATCGAGCTGGTCGCCACGACCGAGAACACCGTCGTCACCCACACCTTTTCCAAGATCCACGGCCTCGCAGCGCTCCGCGTCGGCTGGATGCTCGGCCCGGCGCACATCGTCGATGCCATCAACCGCATCCGCGGGCCGTTCAACGTCTCCTCGCCCGCGATGCTCGCTGCGGTCGCCGCGATCGAGGACACCGCGCATCAGCAGATGTCGAAGGCACACACCGAGACCTGGCGCAACTGGCTCACTGAGGAGATCGGCAGGCTCGGGCTGAAGGTGACGCCGAGCGTCACCAACTTCATCCTGATCCACTTCCCGACCGAGAAGGGCCGCACCGCGGTCGAGGCCGACGAATTCCTGACACGGCGCGGCCTCGTGCTGCGCGCGCTCGCCAACTACAAGTTGCCGAATGCGCTGCGCATGACGATCGGCACCGAGGAGGCCAATCGTCTGGTCGTCGAGGCTCTCAGCGAATTCATGAGGACGAAGTGAGCGTCGCGGGACGGTTCGAACGCATCGCGCTGATCGGCTTCGGCCTGATCGGCGGCTCGATCGCGCGCGCGGCGCGGCTGCAAGGCATGGCCGGCGAAATCGTCACCACGGCGCGTTCGGACAAGACCCGCGCCCGCGTGACCGAGCTCGGCATCGTCGACCGCGTCGTTGCGAGCAATGCCGAGGCGGTCAAGGATGCCGACCTCGTCATCCTCTGCATTCCCGTCGGCGCGTGCGGTCCCGTGGCCGAAGAGATCGCGCCGCATCTGAAGCCCGGCGCCATCGTCTCCGACGTCGGCTCCGTGAAGGGCGCCATCGTTCGCGACATGGCGCCGCACCTGCCGGCGCATGTTCATTTCGTACCGGCGCATCCGGTCGCCGGCACCGAGAATTCGGGACCGGACTCCGGCTTCGCCGAGCTGTTCATCAACCGCTGGTGCATCCTGACGCCGCCCGACGGTGTAGATGCCAACGCGATCGATCGTCTGCGCGCGTTCTGGGCCGCGCTTGGCGCCAAGGTCGAGATCATGACGCCGGATCATCATGACCGTGTGCTCGCGATCACCAGCCACCTGCCGCATCTGATCGCATACACCATCGTCGGCACCGCCGACGAGCTGGCGCAGGTGACCGAGTCCGAGGTGATCAAGTTCTCCGCCGGCGGCTTTCGCGATTTCACCCGCATCGCCGCCTCCGACCCGACGATGTGGCGCGACATCTTCCTGAGCAACAAGGATGCCGTGCTCGACATGCTCGGCACCTTCACCGAGGACCTCTCCAAGCTGACGCGGGCGATCCGCCGCGGCGACGGCGATGCGCTGTTCGATCACTTCACCCGCACCCGCGCGATCCGCCGCGGCATCGTCGATATCGGCCAGGATTCGGCGGCGCCGGACTTCGGCCGGCCGCTGCCGCAGTTGAAGAAGCCCTGAAGGCTTCAGAACAGCGGCGGGACGCGGGCGACCTTGAACGGACCGAGCACGACGACGCCATCGGAGAAGCGCAACGGGAAGGTCCGCGCCTTGCGCCCTTCGAGGGTGGCCTCCTTGCCGAGCGCATTGATACCGAGCGCGACGCCGACATTGGCGTTCTGCTTGACAACCTTGCCGAGGCCGGGAATCGCGCGGTCGAGCGCACCGAGCAGGTTGTTGACGTCCTGCGACTTCACACCGGGCGCCACGCGATCGAGCGTCCCCTGCGGCACGCCGTTTTCGAGCATCTTGTCGAGACCGAGCGCCGGGATGACCTTTTCGATCCCCGCGACCGTCATCTGCACTTCGCCATCGATCCCGCCATTGGCGGTCAAGCTCAGCGTGCCCGCGGCGACCGCGAGCAATTCGCCCTGCTGGATGCGCGACTGGACGATCTCGACATGACCGCCCGCCGCCTGGATCTCGCGAAACCGCTCCGGCCAGGGTTTGGGCCTGAAGTCCTTGAGACCCGTGACGCGGGCCTGGACGTCGGTATTGAACGGTTCGGCAAGCAGAGGATGGCTGCCTTGGATGCTGCCGTTCGCGATCTGCAACGCAGTCTCCAGCACCGGATGGTCGGACGGCGAGCCCTCGGCAACACGGCCGTGCAATTCGGCATGATCGGCGCGCGCGGCGGGCACGGCAGTGTTGCCCTCGATGCGGTCGATGGTCGGTTGTTCGAACACGAGGTCGGCGCGCTGCGGCGGCCCTGGCAGACCGCGGACACTGGCCTCACCGACGCGCCAGTTCACGGAGAACGAGGCCGGTCCGCGACCGTCGGCGATCATAGCAGGTCCCTTGAACTCCGCGATGACCCGCTTCGGGTCCCACACCTGTGCGACGACGAGAATCTCGTCGAGCTTGGCGTTCATCAAGGGCGTGCCGGCGGCCTGCGAAAACAGGGCTACGTTCGGATCCGTACAGCGGACCTCGAGCCGGAACGGAAAGCCGGCGACCGAGCGGTTCGCGCAATCGAAGACGCGGCCGGACTTCGCTTCGCGCGCACGCCAGGCGTCGGCCTGGACATCCACTTGCGAAGCGGCGAAGAACCAGAATGCGCTCCACGCGACGGCGGCGATCAGGAGCAGGACGGGAGCTATGAAAAGCCCCCAGCGAGAGCGCCTGCGCGGCGGTTGCGGCAAACGAGACATGCAGGACACCCTTTGGGCAGCAATTTTGGCAATTCGGCGATCACGGATTGTGTATCTAGATTAACAATTCGCGAGCACCACACTTAGGGCTCCGCATTGATGTCCGCAATGACCCTCTCCGAACGCGACCTTCCCCACGGCGACCTCTGGGTCTTCGGCTACGGCTCGCTGATGTGGCGACCCGGATTCGCCTTTCTCGAGCAGGTGCCGGCGCGGTTGATCGGCGAGCATCGCGCGCTCTGTGTGTATTCGTTCGTCCACCGCGGAACGCCGGAGAAGCCCGGTCTCGTGCTCGGTCTCGATCGCGGCGGCGCGTGTCGCGGCATTGCGTTTCGGGTGGCAGCAGACAAGCGCGACGAGACCATCGCCTATTTGCGGGCGCGTGAGCAGGTGACCTCGGTGTATCGCGAAGTGACGCGCTCGGTATGGCTGGAGAACGACGCCCGCGAGCGGGTGAGCGCGCTGGTCTACGTGGTCGATCGCGGCCATGTGCAATATGCCGGCCGGTTGTCGCCGCAGGAACAGTTGCGCCATGTGCGTCAGGGTCACGGCCAGTCCGGCGCCAATCGCGACTACGTGATCTCGACTGTGAAGGCGATCGAGGCGCAGGGCCTTCGCGACACGCAGTTGCATCGGCTCGCAACGATGCTGCGCGATGACGGCTACTCGCTGCATCCTGCGCCGGAAGGTGCGCCGCCATAGCACGCGTCAAGCTTTCACCGCCGCCGCTATGCGGCCGAACAGCCGGGCCTGCTCGGCCTGCCCTGCGGCGACCAGCCGATTGGTGGCCTCCTCGATCACGCTTTGGATCCGCTGCATGAATTCATCGCGTGGCAGGCCCGGCGGCAGCGGATCAAGAAACTCCACCACAAGCGTGCCCGGATAGCGCAGGAATGTGCGACGCGGCCAGAACAGCCCTGAGTTCAGCGCCACCGGCAGGCACGGCACGCCGCAATCCGTATAGATCAAGCCGACCCCGCCCTTGTAGTCCGGCGGTGCGCCCGCCGGGCGCCGCGTGCCTTCCGGAAAAATCACAAACTGACGGCCGTGCTTCACCTCCTCCGCCGCCCGCCGCATCACCTGCTTCAACGCGCGGGCGCCGGAGCTGCGGTCGATCGCGATCATGTCCGCCTTGACCAGATATTGTCCGAACAAGGGAATCCGCAGCAGCTCGCGTTTGAGAACGAAGAACGGCGCATCGAAGAAATGCAGCAGCGAGATCGTCTCCCACATCGACTGATGCTTGGCGGCGACGATAAGCGGCCCCTTCGGGATCTTTTCGACGCCGCGATATTCGACGCGAATGTTGCAGACGACGCGCATCAACACGATGTTGCTCTGCGCCCACCAATTGGCGACGCGCAGCAGCGCCTTGCGGGGCATCGCCAGGGTCGGCAACGCAATCAGCGCCCAGAGCACGAAGTTCGGGTAGAATAGGATGTTGAACAGCAGCGAACGCAGGAAGATCGAGACCATCAGAAACCCAGTTCAATTGGCTTGCGCCGTCGTCGGTCGGCGCGCCACCGAGCCGGTTGGCGGATCGACCTCGGGCGCGAGATCGAGGCCGAGATCGGCCAGCCGCAGCCGCATCTCGGCGGCGACAAATTTGGCATATTCGGACAGCAGAAGTCGCAGCGTCGGCGCGCTGGTCCACCACGGCTCGTCACGCCATTTCTCGCCGACGACGGCGTACGGAATGAGATCCATGCTCGGCATCGCATGCGACAGTTCGACGATGGCCCGCGGCATGTGATAGTTCGACGTCACCACGATCAGCGACTTGAAGCCGCGCTCGCTGGCCCACCGCCGCGTCTGCGCGGCGTTGCTGCGGGTGTTGATCGCCGAATAATCCAGATCGACGCAGCAGTTGATGAATGATCGCGCCTCGGGCAGCGACCTGGTGATGTTGCTGGCCTCGTTGGTCGGGTGCACGCCGGAGATCAGCAGCCGCCGGCCATAGCCTCCCGCCAGGAGTTCCACCGCGTCCGACACGCGCGACGAGCCGCCGGTCAGGACCACGATTCCGTCCGCCTTGCGCTCGGGCTGGATCTCGGCACCGCGCAATTGCGAGAGGAAGCCGACGAAACCGACCGCCGCGACGAAGAAGCCGAGCCCGAGCGTCGCCACGGCACCCGCGAGCGTCCGCCACACCGCCACGGTGAACGGCAGCTTTCGCCTGCTATGGTCGGTCTCCGGCTCCATGCAACGCCTGGCTTGTCCTTGCCTGCCTGCGCGCGGCGCCATGCCGTCGCGCGATCCCGTCGTTCAAGTCCGGGAACGCAGGCAGGTTTCGCCGGCCTCCCGATCACGTTCGCTCGCCGCCGATCCTGGCGCGCGACCTCCGCCGTGTTCGTGACCCAGCTCACCCCGTCCTGCCTCACCCCGGCGCAGACGATTTTAGGCGGTTTTCGGGCCAAGTGAAATCCGCAACGAGATGGCTGGGGATAGAAGCCGCCATCAGTCGATGCTCGCCAGCGTCGTGAACAGGGTCCGGCGTGCGGCCCAGCCGGTCACCGCGGCGATCACGATGGCCTGCAGCGCGATCGCGACATAGCCGAGCGGGCGCAGCGAGAACGTCCCGAGCAATGCCGCAAACTGATCGCCGACGGGGGTGCCGGAGAACCAGTTGGCGATCGACTCCGAGAACCCGAATCCGAGCATCGCAAGGCCGCCGCCGATCACGCCCCCCTCCAGTCCGAGCTGCAAAAAGTGCCGCAGGAAGTGATTGGCGATGTAGCGGTCACCGGCGCCGACGAAATGCAGCACCTCGACGATCGGCCGGTTCGCGGCCATCGCGCCGCGGGTCGCGAACGACACCGAGATGATGGTGGCCGCGATCACCAGCACGAGAATGCCGAAGCCTGCAAACAGGGTAGCACCGGTCATCGAGCGCATGCGCTCGATCCAGGCGCGGTGGTCATCCACGCTGGCGGTCGGCGCAACCTGGGTCACGCGGGCGCGCAGGGCGTTGAGATCGAAGCTGGTGCCGGGCTGGACGCGTGCGATGATGACGCGGGGCACCGGAAGCTCATCGAACGACAAGCCGCTGCCGAGCCACGGCTCCAGCAGCTTGCTCGATTCCTCCTTCGTGAATGGCCGGACCTCCACGATTCCGGACTGCGCCCGCATCGCCTCCGTCACCAGGGCAATGTCGCGCTCGAGATCCCGGCCGGTCTTGGGGCGAACCTGAACCGTGATCTCGCTCGCCACCTCCGACTGCCATTCGGCCGCGGACTCGCTGACCAGCAGCACGCCGCCGGTCGTGATCGAGGCCAGGAAGGTCATGATCGCCACCACGGCGACCAGCGCACGGCCCGCGATCGAGGCGCGCGGCACGATCGGCGACACGATGCGGGCCTGCGCCGGCAGTTGCGGGCGGTCGTCGCCGAGATCGACCAGGAGGCCGCGATCGTCTACGCTACTCATAGATGTGCAATCGTCCCTGATGCAGCACCAGCCGGCGGGCCTCGTATTGGTCCATCAGCGTGATGTCATGGGTTGCGATGATCACCGCCGTGCCCGAGCGGTTCAGTTCGATGAACAGCCGCAGCAGGCGGCGGCCGAGCGTCGGATCGACGTTGCCGGTCGGCTCGTCCGCGAGCAGCAGCTGCGGCCGCGAGATCACGGCGCGCGCGATCGCCGCGCGCTGCTTCTCACCACCCGACAGGATCGGCGGCAGCGCATCCATGCGCTCGCCGAGGCCGACCCATTTCAGGAGGTCGATGACCTCCTTGCGATAGCTTGACTCGTCGCGACCCATGACGCGAAACGGCAACGCCACGTTCTCATAGGTCGTCATGTGGTCGAGCAGCCGGAAGTCCTGCAGCACGATGCCGATGCGCTTGCGCAGATCGGCGATCTCTTCCTTGCTGAGCAGCGAGATGTCGTAGCCGAACAGATTGACCAGACCGCGGGTCGGCCGCAGCGACAGGAACAGCAGCTTCAGCAGCGAGGTCTTGCCGGCGCCCGACGGGCCGGTGAGAAACTGGAAGGAATGGGCAGGAATCTGGAAACTGAGGTCGCGGAGAATCTCCGGCCCCAATCCATAGCGCAGCCCAACATTTTCGAACCGAACCAAAGCGTCAGCTCCGTTCGACCGCGTGCGCGGCAGACCCGCACGCTCCAAGCTCAGCGGTACGATGGCCCGATTGAGCGCCCGTTATGGTTTCCGGTTCGTTAACGGTCGCCGTGTACCATTGGCGCGATTGAGTTCCGAAGTTCGTCGACATGGCGGTCCTTGTAGCACGAACTGTCGGAAACAAAGCGGCAATGGCCGTTGGAGAACAGGCGCGATGTTCATCGTTTGCCCTCATTGTACGACATCTTATGCCATCGACCTGGCAACCCTGGGTATGGCTGGCCGCAGCGTACGCTGTTCCCGTTGCAAGGAGGTCTGGCTGGCACGACCGGAGGATGCGGTCGAGGCGCCCGCCCCCATGCCTGCCATGGCGGAGGCCGGCGCGTCGGCCGCGCCCCGTGACGCCGCCGACGAGTGGGAAGCCCTCGCGCGCCAGGAAGACGACGACGAACGGACGCCCGATGTGGAAAGTCCGCCGCTGGCTGCCGGCTGGCCCGAGGATGCCCTCGCCGAGCCCGACGACACAGCCGATGCCGAGCAGCCGGCGCAGGGCGGGGCTTCGCGCCTCGCCGGTCTCCGCAAGCTCATCAGGCGCCCGACGTTGCCGGATTTCCCAGGCAATAAGCTGTTGAACCTGCCGGTGCTGACGGCTGCCATGGCGGCGCTCACGATTGCGCTGGTGGTGTGGCGCGCCGACGTCGTCAGGCTGCTGCCGCAGACGGCGTCGTTCTACAAGCTGGTCGGGCTCGAGGTGAACCTGCGCGGCCTGAACTTCAAGGACCTGAAGGTGGCGACCGAAACCGTCGACGGCAAGCCGGTGCTGGTGATCGAGGGAACGATCGTCAGCCTGACGAAGAAATCGGTCGATCTGCCGCGGTTGCGTTTCAGCGTCCGTGACGCGCAGGGCACCGAGATCTACGCCTGGAACACGCTGCTCGATCAGACCGCGCTCAAGCCCGGCGAGCGCACGACGTTCAAGTCGCGGCTCGCCTCGCCCCCTCCCGAAGGCCGCAATATCGATATACGGTTCTTCAACCGGCGCGACCTCGCCGCCGGCAGTGCATGATGGTTCCGGTCTCGCGGCTCTCTCGCGGGGCCAACGAGACGGAGACGAAACGACATGTCGCGCGTGCTGATCGCCGACGACGAAGATTCGATGCGGACCTTGGTCGCGCGCGCCATTGCCATGGATGGACATGAGATCGTGACGGCGCAGGACGGTGCCGAGGCGCTCGACATCCTGACGCGCGAGGCCGGCGCCTTCGACCTGCTGCTGACCGACATCCAGATGCCCATCATGGACGGCATCGCGCTGGCGCTGTCGGCAGCACGCGATTTTCCCGATTTGACCATCCTGCTGATGACGGGCTTTGCCCATCAGCGCGAGCGCGCGTCGAATCTCAGCGCGATCGCTCACGACGTCATCACCAAGCCGTTCTCGGTCGCCGATATCAGAACCGCGGTCGCCGACGCGCTGGCGTCGAAGGCGGGCAAGGCGTAGCGCGCCAACGATAATCCTCGACGTTGCTGCAGTCCGCGCTGTCATCCCTGCGAACGCAGGGATCCATAGCCACCGCCGCCGTTGAGGGACAAGACTGGTCCCACATCTCGCGCCATCACATCTCCCTGGGGGTATGGGTCCCGGGTCGGCACCACGCCGTCGCTTCGCGCCATCGCGGTTTGCCCGGGACGACAGCGATGGGTGCGATGGAGCGCGGACATGCCTGATGGGCTCGCGCCTGCGTAAAGGTCGCTGAAGGAACTGATCCTCTCTCCTCCGTCATTGCGAGCGCAGCGAAGCAATCCAGAATCCCTCTGCGGAGACCGTCTGGATTGCTTCGCTGCGCTCGCAATGACGCTGGGGCGGCCGTCGGACGCCCCGCTCAGCTTCACGCGCTGAGCGCGCGCATCTCGGCATAGAGATCGGATTTGCCCTCGAAGCCGATGCCGGGGAGGTCCAGCATCGTGATGTGGCCATCGATCACCTTCACGCCGTCGGGGAAGCCACCATAGGGCTGGAACAGGTCGGGATAGCTCTCATTGCCGCCGAGGCCGAGGCCGGCGGCGATGTTGAGCGACATCTGGTGGCCGCCATGCGGGATGCAGCGTGACGGCGACCAGCCGTAGGTCCTGAGGACGTCGAGCGTGCGCAGATATTCGCACAGGCCGTAGGACAGCGCGCAGTCGAATTGCAGCCAGTCGCGATCGGGACGCATGCCGCCATAGCGAATGAGGTTGCGCGCGTCCTGGTGGCTGAACAGGTTCTCGCCGGTGGCCATCGGGCCGGGATAGAAGTCAGCCAGCGTCGCCTGCAGGTGATAGTCGAGCGGATCGCCAGCCTCCTCGTACCAGAACAGCGGATAGTCGCGCAGCATCTTGGCGTAGGCGATGGCGGTCTCCAGGTCGAAGCGGCCATTGGCATCGACGGCGAGCTGATGGCCGGAGCCGATCTCATCGAGCACGGCCTCGATGCGCTCACGGTCCTCATCGATCGGGGCGCCGCCGATCTTCATCTTCACGACATTGTAGCCACGCTCGAGATAGCCGCGCATCTCGCGGCGGAGCGCCGAGAGATCCTTGCCGGGATAGTAGTAGCCGCCGGCAGCGTAGACGAAGACGCGCGGTTCGGCCTTGCGGCCGTGCCGCTCCGCGAGCAGACGGAACAGCGGCTTGTCGGCGATCTTGGCGACCGCATCCCAGATCGCCATGTCCAACGTGCCGACCGCGACCGAGCGCTCGCCGTGGCCGCCGGGCTTCTCGTTGATCATCATCGCCGCCCAGGCCTTGTCCGGATCGATGTTGTCCTTGCTGGCATCGAGCAACGATGTCGGGTCAGCTTCCAGGAGGCGCGCGCGAAAGCGCTCGCGGATCAAGCCGCCCTGGCCGTAGCGGCCGTTGGAATTGAAGCCGTAGCCGACGACGGGCCGTCCGTTGCGCTCGACATTGGTAATGACGGCGACGAGACTGGAGGTCATCTTGGTGAAGTCGATATAGGCATTGCGGATCGGCGATGAGATCGGCTTCGTCACCTCGCGGACGTCGACGATACGGACGGTCATGGTCATTCTCCTGGTCGGGGCCGCACGCGCCGCTCTACAGCGAGGCGCCTGCACAGATGGTGATGGTCTGTCCGGTGATGGCGCCCGCGTCCGGCGACAGCAGGAAGGCGGTGAGCGCGGCCACCTCCGCTGGATCGACGTAGCGCCCCATCGGCGGCAGCACCGGCGCGGTGCCCGCGCGGCTGGGATCGCGCAGGAACGGCGTGTCGGTCGCGGCCGGAGCGACGACGTTGACGGTGATCAGGCGCGGCGCCAGCTCGATTGCCCAGGAGCGCGCGAGGCCGGTGAGTGCCGCCTTGGTCGCGGCGTATTGGCTGCGGCCGGCCGCGCCATTGGCGGTGCGGCTGCCGATCAGGACGATGCGCCCGCCCTCCGTCATGTGCGGCGCCAGCGCATTGGCGAGCACCTCCGCCGCGCCGACATGGACGCGCCACATGCCTTCGCCATTCTCACGCGTGAGTTCGCCGAGCCTTCCGACGCGCATGTAGCCGGCAGCATGAACGAGCGCAGTGACGACGCCGATGCCTGCGAGTTGCGCGACCAGCGCGTGCGGCTCGGCGAGATCAGCTTGCAGACTTCGAAAGCCCTCATGTGAGAACGCCGACGGCGCGCGGTCGATGCCCGTCACGCGCCAGCCGGCCGCCAGCAGGCGCTCGGCGATGGCGCGGCCGATGCCGGAGCTGGCTCCGGTCACCACCGCGTGGCGAAAACCGGAACTGCTGTCGTGATCCACTGTCATCCCTTGTACGCAGCCGCCTCGGCCTTGACCTTCACTGCATCGAAATTGTTGATCTTGTCGATCAGCTCATTGGTGTAGAGCGCATTGTAGTCCTTGATGTCGAGCCCGTTCATCGCGGCTTCGGTGCGGAACTCCTGCTCGTTGATCGCGCCCATCTTCGTATCAGCATAGGGCGGCGCGTAGAGCTTGATGCGGCGGCTGATCGACTGCAGCACGGCCTTCACGGCTTCGTCCTCGCTGGCGCCGCGCGGCGCCGTCTCCGGATAGAGCTTCAGGAACGCCCTGGCGCCGGCGGCGGGATTGGCGAGCAGGAACTGCGAGGCCTTGCAGACCGAGCGGCCGAAGCCGATCAGCAGATCCTTGTCCTTCTCGAACGTCTGGGGCATCGCCATCAGGAACTGGCCGCCGACCATCGGGATCGAGGTCGGACGCGGCAGGTAGCTCAGCTCGATGCCGGCCGCTTCGATCTGGCCAAAACCGGTGTCGAAATAGGCCAGCGCATCGACCACGCCGCGCTGCAGGGCGACGCCGGCCGGCGTGCCGTTGCCGACCGCGACCCAGCTCACGTCCTTGTCCGGATCGAGGCCGAGCGCCTTCAGCACATTCTTGGTCACCGGATATTCGGTGGCGCCAAAGTCCGAGACGCCGATCTTCTTGCCCTTGAGATCGGTGTAGCTCTTGAGCGCAGAGCCGGGCGGGACGGCGATGTCCCATTTGTAGGGGTAGGTGTACTGATAGAACATTTTCGCGCCGCCCCATTCATTTTTGGCGAGCAGCGGCAGCGCCGTCGAGGGCACGCCGACGCCGATCGCCACCGAGCCGCGATCGGTCGCGACCTGGACGTTGGCGTTGGTGCCGAGCGCCTGGACGTCGAGCGAAAAACCCTCCAGCGCATTGTAGCCGAGCGCCTCGCCGATCACGCAATTGATGACGGTGGCGTTGAGCGCCTTGAGGCCAACGCCGAAACGGATCTTTCTGACGTCGGCGGCCATCAGCCCGGCCGGAGCGCCGCTCATCAGCAACGCCGCTCCGGCGCTGCCCTTCAGGAATGACCTGCGCGAAACCATTCTTCGTTCCTCCCTGCTTTATTTTTTGCGGTTGGCGCCCCAGTGCACGACCTTGGCCTCGCACCAGCGCACGATCCCGTGCAGCACAATGCCGAGCACGCCGAGAATGATCAGCGCCGCGAACACGCCGGCGACATCGGAGACCGCCTGCGCCTGGGTGATGACGACGCCCATGCCGCGCTGCGCGCCGAGGAACTCGGCGACGATGGCGCCGAGCAGCGCATAGACCACGGCCATGTCGAGGCCGGCGAAGATGAAGGGCGCGGCGTTCGGCAGCTTGACGATGCGATAGGTCTCGAAGCGCGACGCCGACAGCGAGCGCATCAGGTCGATGCGCTCCGGCTCGACCGCGCGCAGGCCGGTGAAGCTGTTGATCAGCACCGGGAAGAACGACAGCAGCGCCGAGATCGCGATCTTGGAGCCGTCGCCGAAGCCGAACCAGATCACGATCAGCGGCGCGATCGCCACCTTGGGCAGGCTCTGCAGCGCGAACGCATAGGGCATCACGAGGCGCTCGATCGCTTCCACTTCCGCCATCAGCGAACCGATGACCAGGCCGAGCCCGACACCGATGGCGCAGCCGACCGCGGCATTGCTGAGCGTGCTCCACAATGGCAGGTAATAGCCGAGCGGGCTGGCCGGGCTGACCGCGAGCCCGGACCACAGCGCGCGGACGACGGCTTCGGGCTTCGGCAGGATGTAGGACGGAATGTTCAGCAGGTTGACCGCGGCAATCCAGCTCAGGATCAGCACCGCGAGGCCGATCCAGGCGATCGGCGATCCCAGGCGGATGCGGCGGCGCGGACTTGCGGGCTTCTGGGACACGGCTGAAACGGCGACGTTGGCGAGATCAGTCATGGCCGTGCTCCTGCGCATTGAGCAGTCCGCGGACTTCCCTGGCAAGCCGCGCATAGTCCGGATGCAACACGATGTCGTCGAACGTGCGCGGCCGCGGAATGGGCACGTGGAGATCAGCGAGGATGCGGCCGGGGCGGGCCGACATCACGATGACCCGGTCGGCGAGAAAGATCGCCTCGGAGATCGAGTGCGTGATCAGCAGGATGGTCTTGCGGTTCTCCTGCCAGATCCGTTGCAGCTCGAGGTTCAGGCGCTCGCGCGTCAGCGCATCGAGCGCGCCGAAGGGCTCGTCCATCAACAGGATCTCGGGATCGCGCGCCAGCGCGCGGCAGATGCCGGCGCGCTGCTGCATGCCGCCGGACAGCTCATAGGGATATTTGTCGCCGAAATCGGCAAGGCCGGTCACGGCGAGCAGACGATCGATGCGGTCGCCGGCCGGCGCATGCTGGCCGCCGACGCGCAGCGGCAGCCCGACATTGTCGCGCACCGTCATCCACGGCAGCAGATTGGCCGCCTGGAACACGACGCCGACCTTGCGCGAGGGACCGGCGACGTGCTCGCCATCGAGCAGCAGCCGGCCGTCGCTGTAACTATCAAGCCCCGCGAGCAGACGCAGCAAGGTGCTCTTGCCGCAGCCGGAGGGGCCGACGACGCAGACGAACTCGCCCGGCTTGATGTCGAGCGAGATCCGGCTCAGCGCATGGACGGCCGCGCCCGAGGCCGAGACGTAGGTCTTCGACAGCTGCTCGATCGCAATCAGCACATCGTCCGGCGCGGCGGCACGCCGTGGCGCATTGTCGACATCCATCATCAGCATGAGCGTCCACCCGGAATGTTATTCGTTGTCGTCTGGAGTGACGGCCGGGCCACACCCGACCGTCGCTTGTCGATCAATCAGGCCGCAGCCTGCACCGTCAGACCGGCAGCCGCGACCGCGGCGCGGATCGCGGCCATCTCCTCCGCGCTGGGCGTATGGGTCGGCGGGCGCACCGTGGCGTCGCGGATGACGCCGGCGACCTGCATCGCCGCCTTCATGCGGCCATGCGCCTCGCCGGTCGGCTCGCCGCCGCCATAGACGGCGTCCTTCAGCGGATCGATCATGCCCTGCAGCTTCATCGCAAGCTTGAGGTCGCCGGCGGTGACGGCCGCGAACAGATCGTAGATCAGATCTGGAATCAGCGAGGCGAAGCCGACCAGCGCGCCATCGACGCCCTGCACCATCGACGCCAGCAGATATTCGTCGTGGCAGGTCAGGAGCGCCTTGTGCGGCGCCGCCGCACGGATCGCCTTGAGGTCGCGGGCATATTTGTTCATCTCGCGGGTGCCGATCTTGAAGGCCTGGACATGATCGAGACGGGCGAGCTCGGCGAGCAGCTCGGACGAGAACGAGGCGCGCGTCCAGGCGGGATAGACGTGCACGATCAGCGGCAGCCTGGTCGCCTCGCCGATCGCGCTGAAATAATCCAGGCAGTGCTCGCGCTTGAAGCCGAAGCGCAGCCAGTGATGCGGCGGCATGATGTCGAGCGCGGTGGCGCCGGCTTCCTTGGCCATCAGCGCATGCTCGATGCCGTCCTTGATGCCCTCGCAAACCACCGACGAGATGGTCGGGCAGATGCCGGTAAGCGCCTTGGCGACGATGCGCGTCACCTCGGCGCGCTCCTTCGCGGTGAGGCTGAACACCTCGCCGGTGTGGCCGTTGGTCATGATGCCGACGATGCCGCGGCGCTTGCCGAGCCAGGCGGCGTAGCGCGACAGCTCGGCCTCGTCGATCGAATGGTCGGCGTTGAAGGGGACGGCGATCGCCGGGATGATCCCCTTGAAGTTGGTCATGACGCTCATGCTTGCTCCTGTTTCGTCACATCGATGTTCATCATTTCGAGACCGTCGCGCTCGCCCCGCCCATCGCCTCCAGAGCCCGCGACAGCTGAGCGGCCGCTCTGAGCAGCGGCGCCACGCCGAGCCGCTCGAAGTCGTCCGCCGTGATGCGCATGGTGGGCGCAGCGATGCTGATCGCCGCGAGCGGAATGCCGTCGCGATCGATGACCGGTGCCGCGAGCACGCACAGCCCGGGCGCATTTTCCTGATTTGACAACGCGTAGCCGGCCGCCTTCACCTGACGCAGACGCTGCAGCAGCGCGTCGAGCTCGGTGATCGTGGTCTCGGTGCGCTTGATGCGCGGCTGCGCCTCCAGCACCTGGATCTGCGTCTCGACCGGCAGCAGCGCGAGAATGGCCTGGCCGACCGCGGTCGAATAGACCGGCGCCCGGCTGCCGATCCGCACGTCGACGCCGAGCCGGACCAGGCCGGCCTGGATGCGCTCGACATAGACGATGTCGCTGCCGTCGAGCACGGCGAGCGAGGCGGCCTCGTTCATCTCGCCGACCAGGCTGCGCAGGATCGGGCGCGCCTGGGTGCGCAGCTCCGAGCGCGCGATCGCGTTGAAGCCGAGGTCGAGACATTTGAGCGTGAGGCGAAAGCGCCTGGTGTCGCCGACCTTCTCGACATAGCCGAGCATCACGAGCGTGTTGAGCAGGCGGAACGTGGTGCCCTTGTCGAGGGCGGCGCGGCGCGCGACGTCGGCGAGCACCAGCTCGGGCTCCTCGCTGGTGAAGGCGTTCAGCACCTGAAAGCCCTTGGCCAGCGACTGCACGACGCTTTTGCCAGCCTTGCTGTCCTCGTCCACTTGGAGGCTCCGACGTTTCCTGACTGACGCCGGCCTTGACGACCGGCATTTTGATTTGTATGGTTCGGATTGCGAACTATAGTTCGTATATTAGAATGCGCGTAGCCGCTTCTGTCAAGCGCGCTCGCACGCCGCATGCGCGCACGGCTTGAAATCTGCGCAGCCGGCATGATCTCTCCCTGAGGGCCGCGACATCTCGCGGCCTTTTTCAGGAGTCCGGCGTGAGCGTCGCATTCACCAAGGAAGAGAGCGCCGAAACGGCCGCCGAAACGCAGCTGCCCGACCGGCCGGTCTCGCCGCATCCGAACCTCGTCACCGAGGCGGGACTCAAGGCGCTCGAGAGGCAGTTGCGCGAGGCGCAGGCGGCCCATGAAGCGGCGCAGGAAATCGAGGACGTCAACGAGCGGCGACGGGAGTCGGCGCTGCCGCTGCGCGACGCGCGCTACTTTGCAGCGCGTGTCCGGACCGCGCAGGTGATGCCGGCGCCGACATCGACGGAGCAGATCGCGTTCGGCAGCACGGTGACGTTCAAGCGCGGCGACGGCCGCGTGCAGACCTACACGATCGTCGGCGAGGATGAGGCTGATCCGAAGCGCGGCATGATCTCGCACGTCTCGCCGGTGGCTCGCCTGCTGATGGGCAAGTCGGCCGGCGACGTCGTCGAGGTTACCGGACAAGAGCTGGAGATTCTCACGATCGCCTGAGGCGGTACCCATCACGCCGGCAGGAAACGATGCTCAAAGTTGGAATCATCTCCGACACGCATGGGCTGCTGCGGCCGGAGGCAGTGCGATGTCTGTCGGGCGTCCATCACATCATCCACGCCGGCGATATCGGCCGGCACGAGATCGTTGACCGGCTTCGCCTGATCGCATCGGTGACTGCGATCCGCGGCAACATCGACACGGCAGACTGGGCGAATGCATATCCCGCCACCGAAACCATCAGGCTCGGCACGCGTGCCGTCCATGTCGTGCACGACGTCCACGACCTCGCGGTCGATCCTGCAACGTCGGGCATCGACATCGTCGTGTCTGGTCACTCGCATCGCGCGGGCATCGAGAGGCGCGACGGCGTGCTCTACCTGAATCCAGGCAGCGCAGGGCCGCGTCGCTTCAAGCTGCCGATCACGCTGGCGACGCTGAACATCTCCGCAGGCCAACTGTCACCCGCGATCCACGATCTCGGCAGCGCCTGAAGCAAAGCGAAAGGGCGCCCATGGGCGCCCTCCCCGAACCTCGTATGAGATGCATCGATCAGAAGCGGTCGGCCAGCGCCATGCCGGGATCGCTGAACGAGGGACGGCCGGTCTCGACGTGGCCGGCGACGCGGCGATAGAAGCTGTCGTCGGTGTCGCTGGTGACGACGAAGTCGTACCAATGGCCGGACTTGCGCAGTTGCCAGTACAGCTCGCCGTGGCGTCCGGGCGCGGACACCTTGACCGTCCACGACGTGGACGGACCGCCATGGCCCGGTCCGGGGAAGAAGGTTGGCGCGCCGAAGCCGAAGCCCGGAGCATCGAAGTCGGGAGCCGAGCGGAAACCCGGCACCGCGCCAAAACCCACCGCATGGAAGCCGGGCAGCGGACCGAAGCCGGGACATCGGGGCTCCAGCGCGGCCGAGACCGAGGCGGTGACGGCCTGCAACGGCCCATAGATCTCGTTGGACTTCACCGTGAAGCTCGCGCGAGCATGACCGTCGTTGCGCAGCTGCATGTGCAGGCCGCCCTCGAAGACGTTGTAGCCGACGAAGATCTCGGGGCTGGCTGCATTCGACGGCCTGACCTTGTCGAGGTCGCCCTTGAAATGACGATGGAAGCCGTTCGGGCCGAGCACCCAGAGATCATACAGGCCGTCGCTGCCGACGCTCCATTCATCGTCGATCATCTTGCCGGCCTCGACGGTGTAGCGGCGCGGAATGAGATCGAGATGCTGCTTGTCGTAGACGTGGAACACGGCACCGGCGAAGCCGGTGTTGGCGAACAACAGCTTCACCTTGCCCGCGGCGGCGTCGACCTTCGCGGTGGCGTGCAGGATGTAGGGCAGCGGACGTGAATAGCGCGCGCCGCTCTCCTGGAACAGCGGCTGCGGTGTCGCGGGCGCAACCGGCGCCGGCAAGGTCTTCTGGTGCGCGTCCGACGCCTGCCAGTTGCTCTGGTCAGGCAGCTCCGGGAAGCGCGGATCGTTCGGGCTGGCGAAATCGAACGCCGAGGTGAGATCGCCGGAGACGGCGCGGTGCCAGGGGCTGATGGCGTCGACCTTGATGCCGAAGCGCTTCTCGAGGAATCGCCCGATCGAGGTGTGGTCGAACACCTGCGAGTTGACCCAGCCGCCCTTGCTCCACGGCGACACCACATACATCGGCACGCGCGCAGAGAGCCCCCACGGGCGGATGTTGCCGCTGACCGTGTCGGTCGCAGTCAGCACGTTGCCGACGGTGTTGGAGAAATACTCGCCGTCGAGCCGCAAGGTCGCCTTGCCCATCAGCTTGCCGCTGGCGTCGTAGGACGGCACCGCCGGTGCCGGCAGATGATCGAAGAAGCCGTCATTCTCGTCGAAGGTCAGCAGGAAGACGGTCTGGCTCCAGACCTCGGGATTGGCCGTCAGCGCTTCCAGCACCTGGTCGGTGAAATTGCCGGCGCGGGTCGGGCTGCCGCCGCCGGGATGCTCGGAGTTGGCCTGGGTCGGCAGGATCCACGACACCTCCGACAGCGTGCCGGCCATCACGTCGGCCTTCAGCCGGTCGAGATAATCCGGACCGCCGGTCAGGCCGTGCACGTAGTTCGCATCGCCGGGCTGGGCATGACGGAAGCTGGAGAACGCCAGGCAGCCGTGCATCGCGCCGGTCCAGTTGTCGTTCATGTCCTGATAGATGTGCCAGCTCACGCCGGCCTTGTTCAGGAGATCGGGCAGCGTATCCCAATTGAAGTCGCTGCCGACATATTTGTAGGTCGCTTGCGGCTGCGGCTGGCCGGCCACCCAATTGTGCGGATTGGGCCAGCAACGCAGGTTGTTGGGCTCGGAGTCGTTGGTCGTGCTGTTGATGCCCTGCGCGCGCAGCGCCGGATTGAAGTTGGAGCCGGACCAGAACACGATGCGGTTCGGATCGGTGCCGGTGGTGATGGAGGCATGGTAGGCGTCGCACAGCGTGAAGGCCTCGGCGAGCGCGAACTGGAACGGGATGTCGTCGCGGCCGAAATAGCCCATCGCATAGGGCGTCTTGTACTTCGCCCAATAGCCCATCTTGCCCTGATTCCACGCCGCCTGGCTGTCGCCGAACGAATGCGGCGTGCCGTAGCCGACCAGCGCGTTGGAGGTCGCCGAGTCGCGGTGATAGGGCGGGATCTCGCGGGAGCCGTCGGACTGGAACCAGACCGGCTTGCCGCTCTCCAGCGGGATCGGGAAGCGGTCGCCGAAGCCGCGCACGCCGCGCAGCGTGCCGAAGTAGTGATCGAAGGAGCGGTTCTCCTGCATCAGGATGACGATGTGCTTGACGTCCTGAATGGTGCCGGTCCGGCGCCGTGCCGGAATGGCCAGCGCCTGGCGGATGCTGGCGAAGGCAGCCGCCGCCGTGGCGCCTGCCAGAAAATCGCGACGTGTTGTCATGCTGATACGACCTTTTGAAATCTTGAAGAACGTATTCAGGGTTGGCGGGGCGAGCCCGACCTGCTCCTGCGAACGTCGCTGGCGTATCAGCGCGACTTGACAGCGCTGTGAAATTTTTATTTACGAAATGAATCTGAATGAGATTTTCTCAGTATCGGGGGCGCAGCGTGATGGGATCGACCTTTCGTTCTGGGCCGGGCGCGAACGGCATCTTGTTTCGTATTCGTGAGTTGCAGAACGAGCTGCCGCCGAAGGCGCGGCAGATCGCGGAGCTGGTCATCGCCCGGCCGGAGCCGTTCATCCACATGTCGATCACCGAGGTCGCGGAAGCCTGCGGCGTCAGCGAGGGAACGATCGTGTCGTTCTGCCGGCGGGTCGGGGTGCGGGGCTTTCAGGAGCTCAAGATCATGCTGGCGCGCGACCTGATCGAGCCGGTCCGGCTGATCCAGGAGGACCTGCATCGCGGCGATGATCCGGCGACGGTCACCGACCACATCTTCGCGGCGCATGCCGCCTCGCTGCAGGAGACGCGGCGGCTGCTGTCGATGGACGCGCTGGCGCAGGCGGCGAAGCTGCTGCGGCAGGCGCGGCGCGTCGAGATCTACGGCATCGGGAGTTCGGCGCCGATCGCGCAGGACCTGTCGTACCGGCTGCTGCAGCTCGGGCTGGCGGCCAATGCGATCGTGGATTCGCATGTCCAGGCGGTCAGCGCCGGGATGACCGGGCCCGACGTCGCGACCGTCACGGTGTCGCATTCGGGCAGCACGGTCGAGACCGTGCTGGCGACGCGGCTGGCGCAGGCGGCGGGCGCGCGGACCATCGGCATCACCCGGCTCGGCAAGTCGCCGCTGGCGGCGCATTGCGAGGTGCTGCTCTACACCGTCGCCAACGAGACGCGCTATCGCCCGGAGGCGATGAGCAGCCGCGTGGCGCAGCTCGCCATCATCGATACGCTGGTCAGCTGCTGCGCCCTCACCGACACCGAACGCTCCGTCGACAGGCTGCAGCACGCGGCGCGCATCCTGTCCGAGAAACGCTACTGACCGACGCGGCCTCCGGTCAAAACGGTGAGCCACGGGCATGACCTCCCGTGGCCGACCCATCCTCAATAGTCCTTCAGCAGCCGCTCGATGTAGTCGAGCTCGAGCTGCGGCCGCGACTGATCGCCGAGACGGCGGCGCAGCTCCTCGAGGATGCGGCGGACGCGCTGCACGTCGATCTCGCCCGGGATCTTCTGGGAGAAATCGTCGATGTCGCGGCCGGGATGCATCGGGCGTCCGAGCGGATCGGTCTGCTGCGCGCCCTGCTGGCGGCCGGCGCGCTGGCCGGGGCCGTCGCCGGGCTGGTCGCCGTCGCCCTGCTGCATCGCCTCGGCGAGGCTCTTTGCGCCCTTGCGCAGCGCGTCCAGCGCCTTGCCCTGCGATTCCACCGCGCCGTCGGCATTGTTGTCGCCGAGCTGACTGCCGGCATCGCCCATCGCGCTGTCGGCGTCGTCGAGCCCGTCGCCGGAATCGCCCTGGTCGCCTTGATCACCGGGATCGCCCTGCTGACCCTGTTGCCCCTTCTGGCCTTTCTGACCCTTCTGTCCTTTTTCGCCCTTCTGGCCCATGCCGCGCTTGGCGAGCTGGTCCTGAAGCTGCTTGAGACGGTCGCGCAGCGCCTGCTGGTCCTGCTGCAGGTCGCCCATGCTCTGGTCCTGGTCGCCCTGCTGCTTGTTGCGGTTGCGGCGCGAATCCTGGCCCTGCTTGAAGGTCTTGTCGCGGAGCTGCTGCTGCTTGCGGATCATGTCGCCGAGCTCGTTGAGCGCCTGCTCCATGTCGTTGTCGCCGCCCTGGTTGGGCTGCGCCATCTGCAGGTTCTCCAGCATCTGCTGCAGCTGCTCGAGCAGCTCGCGCGCGCCCTCCTTGTCGCCCTGGCGCGACAGCCGCTCCATGCGGTCGATCATGTTCTGCAGGTCCTGCTGGCGCAGGATCTTGGTGTTCTGGTCGAGCGGCCGCTGCGCCATCTGCGGGTTGTTGCGCAATTGCTCGGCGAGCTGGCGCATGTAGTTGTCCATCGCCTTGCGCAGGTCCTCGGCGAGCTTCTTGATCTCCTCGTCGCTGGCGCCGCGCTCCAGCGCCTGCTTCAGCGCGTCCTGGGCCGCGCGCAGCGCCTTGTCGACGTCGGAGATGTTGCCGTCCTCGATGGTGACGGCCAGCGCCCACAGGCTCGCCACCACCTCGCGCAGCGCATCGTCGGTGCGCGCCGCTTCGAGCTGCCGCGTCACCGAGCGCAGGCCGAGATACTGGCCGGGCTCGGGCGTGAACAGCTCCGGCGCGATCGCCAGCGCGTCGAGCGCGGTGAACACGTCGCCGTTGCGGTTGCCGTCGAGCGCGAGGATCCGCCGCTGCTCGATCAGCGCCCGCGCCAGTGGCTTGGTGAACAGCCGCTCCGGCAGCCTGGTCTCGAACGGCTCGCTGGTGCCCTCGTTGCCGGCCTCGTCCTTGGCTGTCAGCGTGAGCGTGACGTCGGCGCCGGCGTAGGGGTCCTCGCTGAGATCCTTCACCGTCTGGCCGACGCCGTTGCGGGTGCGCGCGTTCGGCAGCACCAGCGGAAACTCCGGCGGCTGGAACAGCGGCCGCGCGGCGGGCGCGTCGGCCGTCTTGCTCTCGGCAGCCTTGCCTTCGACAGGCCGCGCGGTGACCCGGGCGCGGGCTTCGGTGACGCCGTAATCGTCCTCGAGCTTGTAGGACAGCTTCAGCGAGCCGCGCGCCTGCCGCTCGGGGTCCTTGGCCATGCTGATGACCGGCGGCTTGTCCGGCGTCGCCGCGAACACCCATTGCGGCTGCCCCGAGGGCGCGCGGACGTGAACGGTGCCGTCGGCCTTGATCGTGTAGTGCTTCTCGGTGGTGCCCTTCGGCGCCGCCTCGCCGGCCGCGCCCTCGCCGGGCGCCGCCTCGGCGACGCCGCCACCGGTGATGACATCGAGATTGCCGCCGCTGGAACGCACGATCAGCGTCGAGCCCTGGGGCACCACGATCGGGCCGCTCGCCGGCACCGCGCCTTCCTTGTTGGCGGCGGACAGGATGATCGGCGGCTTCGCCGTGTAGAGCGGCGGCTTGACCCAGGCATCGACGCGGATCGTGACCGGCGTCAGCACGCCGTTCCAGTCGAACGCCGAGGCCACCCGCAGCGCCCGCTCGTCACCGGCCGCGATAGAGGTCGCAACCAGCAGCACGACGACCAGCGCGCGCACGGCCCAGGGATCGTGCAGCGACAGCCGCGGCCGCGGCGTCCCGGCGCGGATGCGCTTGATCGAGGCCAAAGTGCGCTCGCGCTGCGCCTGCCACAGCGCGCGGGCCAGCGGATCCTGAGTGGTGAGCGTGTCGGTGAGTGCGGTGGCGGGGCGATGGGCGATGCCCGAGCCGCGGTCGAGCCGCGCCAGGCCCTCGTCGCGGCCGGGCCAGCGAAAGCGCAGCATCGGCACGGCGGCGCCGAGCAACAGCAGCAGGAACAGGCCGATCCCGATCATGCGCGCCGCAAACGGCAGGCTGAGCCAGAGGCCGGCCCAGGACACGATCAAGAACAGACCGACCACCGTGAGCAGCCGGGCGACGTGCGGCCAGCCGCGCTCCCAGGCGATGGCGAGACGCGCCCGCTTCAGCGCCTGCGCCAGCTTCAGCCGCGCCAAGCCATCATGCGTCAGGCCATCGGGCGTGCTGCTTGCCGGCCCAGCCGGCTCGGGGGTGACACCGCTCAACAATCCCTCCAGGTTGCCCGGATGTTCAACCTAGCACAAAGGCAGCCGTGAGGCACCCGCTCTGCGGGGACTTTCCCGGCGCCGGCCGCGGTTCACACGGGAGTGTGACCGCCGGGTTCCCGGAAAGCTACGGGGTGGCCCGATGACGGCGGGCCGTCCCGATAACATCGACATCCGAGTGTGACGCCCGCCGCCCACCCCAAACTCCGTCATTGCGAGCGCAGCGAAGCAATCCAGGGCTCCGGGCGGGACTCTGGATTGCTTCGTCGCTGCGCTCCTCGCAATGACGTCGTGGCGAACGTTACGATGCACATGATCAAACACCCCCGCGGAGGAATCATCAGCGAGACGAGCACCATTGCTCTCGCGACGCATTCGGCGCCCGAGGGATGCCTGACATCTCACCCTCTCGAGAAGCGAGGGCGCAGGGAAGGCCGGGCGCCGGCCGGCGCCCATGGTCCGCGTGCAACAAAAAGCACGCGGTAGAACCACAGGCTCAGCCGAGATCACCCGGCCTTCCCTGCGCGATGGTGTTACGACTTATACGCGATCTTCCCGGGGAACGGCTGTCTTGCCCCCGTCACAGTCGACTCGTCATCGGCCTGCTTGGCATCAGCACCGCGATGCCAGAACCACGCGACTTCATCGTCGCACCGGGGTCGTTCGTCCGCGCGAGCAAGCCCGCGCTGCGCCCCAATGCGCCCACCGCATCCCGCACCCGACGTCCGTGACGATCGCGAAGCGCCCCCTCAGCGGGACGGGATGCGGGGGAGTAGAGCACGATTTCGGATAAAGCGCAACACGTATCTTTTGTAGAGCAGCCGAACCGAGCGACGCCCGTGAACAGGGTGACGCCCGCTGAAAGTGTTCGTGAGGCTTGTTGTTCGACGCAGCAGGCGGCAGACGCGTTGGGCACCGCGAGCCGAATCGTCGATCGAAACCGAAAAGCTCGTCCGCCCACCAAGCCAAACCGCTAATTGCAGCTTCATCGTAATCCTAGACGAGATATCCCGGTCGATTGTGCGCCCGTAGAACACAAGATGCGTCTTACATGAAGAGATCAGGGGCGCTATCTTTGTTCCCCCGACCGAATCAAAAGGGAGCGGTCCTTGGATACAATCCGAGCCAGCATCGATATTTCGACTCGCGAATACCTCGATTCCCGGCGGGCCGCATTGAACCGCCTTGAGGGTGCTTCAAATCCTACTCCTCGAATGAAGCAGCAGATAGATCTGCTTCGTGAGAACATTGCAGCTACTCAAAGACACCGGACGGCATGTGGACTTGATGCCGTCTAAGCGTACCCCCCCCATCGCTATCAGCAACATGAACAGCAAGCGCGGCAAGAGAAATTCGCGAATGAGCGACCAAGCGCAAAAAGGCGCGAATACTGAGTCGTCTTCTGGTAGCGCATCGTGGCGGTCTGGAGCGGACGTGGCACCGCCGGCTAAGCATCTGCTTGACTACCTAATGACATTCTTCGCGTTCGTTGCAGCGATAGGAGGAGTCGCGGCAGCGGCCTTCACCGGCTGGCAGGCCTGGATCGCTAGCGACAACGAAGAACGTTATTTGAGAGCCTACATTCACGTAACCCACGGTCGAAGCTTCTTTTTGGAAAAGCCTGATGGCAGTTGGGATGTAAGCGAAACACCTGCTTACAAAGTGTACGGACAAACTCCCGCCGGGAGCGTTGCCGTCAAATGGCGCATGCGAACTGAAACGTTTCCTATGAACGCCAAGACGTTTTACCTAGATCACATGGCGACCTTGCCATCGCAAACTACAACGGTGGACGCTCCAAACGAAGAACGGTATGCCGACACACTGACTATGACCCTGCTGAAGGATGACATCTCAAAAATTCAAGGAGGGACGCACCGCTTCTACGTTTACGGCACAATTCTCTACGTCGACGTCTTCCAAAGATCACGATACACGAACTTCTGTTACTATTTCGACATTGAAGGGCTCCGGAAAGGCTACGCCACCAATTGTCCACTGCACAATAATGCCGATTGGTTTGGGCCAAACGATAAATCTACGGCGGTCAACGCAGTGATGTAGGTTGCGCTCGCACTTCAAATATCTCAACCGCGATGCTCAGAAGAACGACAGCCAGACAATCCGTCCAGGGAATTACGGTGACGCTGCAGAAAACTTGCGACTACCGCTACCTAGAGCATGCTGTATTTATACGGAAACATATCCTGAGTTTCTGAGATAGTTGGCGCACTCCTTTTCCGAGAAGAGA
>NZ_JAUHJM010000016.1:0-105713 GCF_032381235.1 Bradyrhizobium sp. SZCCHNR1053 | reverse complement strand
CTCTCCACCGAACCGGTCGAAAACTTTGAATCACATCCAGAAATCGCTTGGAATCGCTTTCGGGCATCCCGTAGCCCACAAGGGGAGAGGGTGCACCGAATACGTAGCTCAAACTTTCTCGTTATCAAGCCCCTAAGCTCGCTCGCCGAAGCACCAGGCCAGGATGCCCTTCTGCGCGTGCAGGCGGTTCTCGGCTTCATCGAAGACCACCGACTGCGGGCCGTCGATCACCTCGTCGGTGACCTCCTCGCCGCGATGCGCCGGCAGGCAGTGCATGAACAGCGCCTCGGGATTGGCGAGCGACATCAGCTTGGAGTTGACCTGATAGGGCTTGAGCAAATTGTGGCGATGCTCGCCGTCCTTGTCACCCATCGAGACCCAGGTGTCGGTGACGACGCAGTCGGCACCGGCGACAGCGACCTCCGGATCGTGGCCGAGATGGATGTCGGCCCGGGTGGCGCGGATGAAATCCTTCATCGGCTTGCCCGGCGACAACTGCGGCGGGGTCGCGACGTTGAGCCTGAACTTGAAGCGCTCGGCGGCATGGGCCCAGGAGGCCAGCACGTTGTTGTCGTCGCCGGTCCAGGCCACGGTGCGGCCCTCGATCGAGCCGCGATGCTCCTCGAAGGTCATCACGTCGGCCATCACCTGGCAGGGATGCGAGCGCCGGGTCAGACCGTTGATCACGGGCACGGTGGCGTGCGCGGCAAGCTCGAGCAGCGCCTCATGGCTGAGGATGCGGATCATGATGGCGTCGACATAGCGCGACAGCACGCGCGCGGTGTCGGCGATGGTCTCGCCGCGGCCGAGCTGCATCTCGGTGCCGGTCAGCATGATCGCCTCGCCGCCGAGCTGGCGCATGCCGACGTCGAACGACACCCGGGTTCGCGTCGACGGCTTGTCGAAGATCATCGCCAGCACCTTGCCCTCGAGCGGCTTCTTCGCCGGCTCGCGCGCCTTCAAGGTCTTCTTCATCGCGCTGGACAGCGCCAGCACGTTGCGCAACTCCTCCACCGGCATCTCGGTGAGATCGAGGAAATGACGCGGCGTGTTGCCCATGGTCTTGCTCATGATGCGGCCGCCTGCTTGGCAGGCCCGCCCGACAGCGCCGCGCAGGCGCGATCGAGCATCTCGACCGATTGTTCGATTTCGGATTCGTTGACGATCAGCGGCGGCAGAAAGCGTACGACGTTGTCGCCGGCCCCCACCGTGAGCAGCTTCTGATCGCGCAGCGCCGCGACCAGATCGCCCGACGGCACCACCGCCTTGACGCCGATCAGCAGGCCCTCGCCTCGGATCTCGGAGATGACATCGGGATGACGATCGAGAACGGCACCGAGCTTCTGCTTCAACAGCAGCGACATCTTGCGGACGTGATCGAAGAAGCCGGGCGCCAGCATCACGTCGAGCACGGCGTTGGCCGCGGCGACCGCCAGCGGATTGCCGCCGAAGGTCGAGCCATGCGAGCCCGGCGTCATGCCCGACGCGGCCTCGGCCGTGGCGAGCACGGCGCCGATCGGAAAGCCGCCGCCGAGCGCCTTCGCCAGCGACATCACGTCCGGCGTGACGCCGAGCCAGCGATGCGCGAACAGATCGCCGGTGCGGCCCATGCCGGTCTGGACCTCGTCGATGACCAGCAACAAACCGTTGTCGTCGCAGAGCTGGCGCAGCGCCTTGTAGAACGGCAGCGGCGCGGTGCGCACGCCGCCCTCGCCCTGCACCGGCTCGACCAGGATACCGGCGGTGTGCGGACCGATCGCCTTCTTCACTGCTTCGATGTCGCCGAACGGAACCTGATCGAAGCCGTCCATCGGCGGACCGAAGCCGTCGAGATATTTGGCCGAACCTGTCGCGGCGAGCGTGGCGAGCGTGCGGCCGTGGAACGCGCCTTCGAACGTAATGATACGATAGCGTTCGGGATGTCCCTTGGCGGCGTGATATTTGCGCGTGATCTTGATCGCGCCTTCCATCGCCTCCGCGCCCGAATTGGCGAAGAATACGTAGTCGGCAAAGCTCTGCTCGCACAGCCGCGCGGCAAGGCGCTCGCCATCCGGGCTCTTGAACAGGTTCGACATGTGCCAGAGCTTGGCCGCCTGCTCCTGCAGCGCCTTGACCAGATGCGGATGCGCATGGCCGAGCGAATTGACTGCGACGCCCGAGGTAAAATCGAGATAACGGTCGCCATTGGTCGCGATCAGCCACGCGCCTTCGCCGCGCTCGAACGAAAGATCGACCCGGGCGAATACGGGGAGGAGATGCGTAGCGGCAACACTGGTCATGGCGGATCACATGAGCTGACGGGCCGGCCGAGACACGCGCCACGCGGCGCCATCGCGCATCAGGGACCCCACCCTGGAAAACAAAATGTGCCGCCTTTTCAAGGCGGCACGTGTATCTATTGTATGCGGGCAGCGGTGGGAGTCAACTACGCGTCAGCTGATGCATGGGGGGCCGGCCCGTGAGATTCCGGACGCCTGACACAGATCGAGACGTGCCACAGGGAACCACGGAATGTGTGGACTGCGGCCGCCGACTCTTGCGCGGGAGTCACGCCATATTGTAGCGTTTTCAACGTCGAGTACGACATCTCGTGCGGCAGTTCTGATCCCTCTCGAAGTTCTCTGAGTTTGCGTAACGTCCGGGTGCCTTGCGCGCGCCCGGCGAGGGACAAGGGATTCTGCCGCCAGGGATTTTCTTGAGACAGCATCGCAGCGCCGTCCCGGAATTGGCCGGCGCAACGCGAAGGGAAAGGTTCGATGACCGTATTGACCTGGTCCGACGATCGCGTCGAGCAACTGAAAAAACTCTGGGAAGCCGGACTGTCGGCCAGCCAGATCGCCGCGGAACTCGGAAACGTGACGCGCAACGCCGTGATCGGCAAGGTGCACCGGCTGGGCCTGTCCGGCCGCGCCAAGAGCCCGGCCACCGCGGCACCGCGCCAGCGCAAGGCGGCCCGCCCGGCACAGCCGATGATGCGGGTGGCGCGCCCGGTGGCGCGCGGCAACACGGCGCTCGCACAGGTTTTCGAGGTTGAGGCGGATCCCGATCCGGTTGCATTCGACAACGTCGTGCCGATGAACCAGCGGCTGTCGCTGCTGGAGCTCAACGAGGCGACCTGCCACTGGCCGGTCGGCGATCCCTCGAGCGCGGATTTCTTCTTCTGCGGCGGCAAGGCGCTGTCCGGCCTGCCCTATTGCGCGCAGCATTCGCGCGTCGCCTATCAGCCCGCAGCCGACCGCCGCCGCCAGCCGGCGAAGTCGACCACGCGCTGAGCGGCCGGCGACCACGGCGGGCGATGAGGTGCTCCGCATCGCCTCGCGATGTCCGGCCTCTGTTCACAACGATCGATGACGTGCGCCCGGCCTGCGCCGGGCCGCAAGATGCGCCCGCCCGTCAGGCGCGTGCTGCGGGCCTGGACTGCGGAAAGCAGGCCGTGAAAGCGGCGCCGTTGCGCGGCACGCTCTCGATCAGAAGCCGGCCGCGATGGCGGTTGAGGATGTGCTTCACCAGAGAGAGGCCGAGCCCGGTGCCGCCCTGCGCGCGGCTGTCGCCGACATCGACGCGATAGAAGCGCTCGGTCAGCCGCGGCAGATGCTCGGGCGCGATGCCGGGGCCGAAATCGCGCACCTTGACCCGGATCTCCGGCGCGTTCTCGGCGGAGACGGCCTGCTCCAGCGAGACGATCACGCGGCCGCCCGAGGCGCCGTATTTCAGCGCGTTCTCGATCAGGTTCTCGAACACGCGCAGCAGCTCCTCGCGGTCGCCGGCGATCGTCACCGGCGCCTCCGGCAGGCTGGTCTCGATCACCACCTGGCGCTCGCGCGCCAGCGACTCCAGCCCGTCGGTGACCTGGCGGATGATGGGGACGACGTCGACCATGGCGTGGGGCTGGACATGCGCCGACAGCTCGACCCGCGACAGCGACAGGAGATCGTCGATCAGCCGCGCCATGCGCGTCGCCTGGATGTGCATGATGCCGAGGAAGCGCTCGCGCGCCTTCGGATCGTCCTTGGCCGGCCCCTGCAGCGTGTCGATGAAGCCCGAGAGCGCCGCCAGCGGTGTGCGCAGCTCGTGGCTGGCATTGGCGACGAAATCGGCGCGCATCTCCTCGACCCGGCGTAGCGGGGTCAGATCGTGGAACGTCATCAGCATGCATTTGTCGGTGCCGCCGAACGCCGTCGGCACCGGCACCGGCGTGATGATCAGCTCCATCCAGCGATCGACCGGAACGTGATCGTGATAGGTGGCGCGGCGGATCTCGGTGGTGGCGATCGCCTCGCGCAGCGCGGTGATGATCTCCGGCGTGCGCAGCGCGAATTGGGCCAGTTCGCCCTTGCGCAAGGCAGGCGCGAGCTGCGCGGCGGCGGCGTTGAGGTGGATGACGCGGCCGGCGCGATCGAGCAGCACGGCGGGATCGGGGATGCCTTCGACCACCGCGCTCACGGCCGGCGCCTCGACCGGGTTGGCGTGGCGCTCCTCCTCCCGCTTGGCGACCGCGCCATGCAGCCGCCACGGCACCAGGGCTGCGGCGGCGATACACAGGAATACCGCCAGGGCCCGCAGCGGCAGCAGCTCGTCCAGCAGCACGAGCCCGGCAAGCGCGAGCGCCGCAGCCAGCAGAATGATCGCAGAATGGCGCAGCCGGTCCGGCCAGGGGGTGAAGATCGAAAGCGCCGTGTCGGAGGGAGCGTCGAGAGCCATCTCGTCCTACTGTTCCCTTGAGCTGGCGTCAGGCACCGGAATCGCTGCGCTTCCTCACAAAAGCGGCTTCGGGCGGGGGGGCCGGATCGAGGCTGAGCGCGGCCTGCCGCAGCCGTTTCGACCGCGTGCTGATGATAACCTCGCGAAACGTCAGCAAGATTACAGAAATGAGGAACGGCGCCAAATAATACAGCATCCGGAACAAGAGCATTCCGGCCAGCAGCTCCTCGCGGTCCATCTGCCACAGCCCGACCAGCATCGCGGCGTCGAACACGCCGAGCCCGCCGGGGGAATGGCTGGCGAAGCCGAGCAAGGTCGCCGAGACGAAGATCACGGCCACGACGACGAAGCCGAGATTGGGCTCGTCCGGCACCAGCACATACATCGCGAGCGCGCAGAAGCCGAGGTCGATGATGCCGATCGCGATCTGCAGCAGGGTCAGCGGGCCGCTCGGCAACACCACGGTCCACGGCCCGCGGCCGACCACGCGCGGCTTGGTCCATACCCAGGCGACATACCCCAACAGACCGACCAGGATCGCGATCGCCGCCATGCGGTTGGCCCAGGGCGGCAGCTGGTCGATCGAGGCCGCCGCCTCCGGATGATAGCTGATGCCGAGCCCGAGCACGGCGGCATTGCCGAGCCAGAACGTCAGGCCGGCGAGGAAGCAGATCTTGGCGACGTCGATGGCGTTCAGCCCATGGGCCGAATAGACGCGGTAGCGCACGGCACCGCCGGTGAAGACGCTGGCGCCGACATTGTGGCCGATCGAATAGCTGGTGAAGGCGGCCAGCGCATTGACGCGGTAGGGCACGTGGTCGTGGCCGATCGCGCGCACCGCGAACAGGTCGTAGAAGGTCAGCGTGAAATAGCCGGCGGCGACGAACAGCGCGGCGAGCGCGATCTGATGCGGCTCCGTGCTCTTGATCGCCTCGAGCACCTCGTAGGTGTCGATGCCGCGCAGCATGTGGTAGAGGACGTAGCAGGCGACCGCGATCACAGCGATGCTGATCAGCACGCCGAGCTTGTGCAGGACTTGCTTCTCGCGCAGGAACGTGGCCGCTCTGCGTATGGCTTCAAGCATCTACACCTCTCACCGTGATCCGATCACGACGGCCGGGGACGCCGCGCCCCGGAGGCCGCAGCGTCATGTGCGCATACAACGCCCTCGTAGCGCGTTTCGACGCATTGGGGAACACGGAGCGTGCGAACAAAAGCGTACACATGGATATACTTAGCAGGCTTTACGGAAATGCGATGCACCGTTTTGCCGCACATGAGGCAAGACATCAGGCAAAGACATCAGGCAAGCCATCATGCAGGACGGAGCGTCGGCGCACGCTCCCGGCCAGCCTGCAAAGCCCAGGTTAAACTTCGGTGAGGAACGCGCATCTCCGGGCTTTCCGGGGGGCCCCAGGGCTGGGCGGGTCGTCATCGTTCAACGATAAGCGCCGGCTGCGCGTTTGACAGGGTCGCACCTCGTCAAACCTTCGTGTCTCGCAGTTGCGATGACCCGGGCACGCGGACGGCGGCGCGCGCCGCCGCAGTCTTGGCAGGTGGCGTCGGACGCAGACCGGCGGGCGGCCGCTTCAGGCCGCCGATTTCGTCCGCATGCTGCGGATCACCACCAGCGCCCGCAGCCACGTGCCGATGGCGCAGCCGACGAGGTAGGGCACGAACATGATCAGCAGCAGCTCGAGCCAGTAGCCGGCCCGTCCGGGGATCAGGCAGGCCACGGCCGCCGCGACCAGGCCGGCGGCCAGCACCGCCAGCAGCCAGGTCAGCCAGCCCGACACGCGCGGGGCGCGATGCACCACGGCGACCCAGCCCATCGCCAGCCCGATGGCGAAGGCGCCGGCCAGCCAGCCCCAGTGAAAGGCAACGAGATAGGCCATGACGTTACCTCACCACGAATTCGATGCGGCGGTTCTGTGCCCGGCCGTCGGCGGTGTCGTTGGAGACGACCGGCTGGGTGCTGCCATAGCCGATCGGGGTGAAGCGGTCGGCCGGCAATCCGGCCTTGACCAGATAATCGACCACGGCCTGGGCGCGCTTCTGCGACAGCACCTGATTGGCCGCGGGGTCGCCATCGGCATCGGTGTGGCCGATGATCTCGACATTGGCGGAGGGGCAGCGGAACGCGATCTCGACGAGGCGGTCGAGCAGACCGGTGGAATCCCTGTCGAGGTCGCTGCGGCTGGTCTCGAATCGGATCTTCGCCTTGCCGAGCAGGTCGGAGAATAGCTGTTGGCACACCGTGGGATCGACCGGGGCGGCTGCCGGCTTCACCGTGATGTCGGCCTTCACCTGCCAGCCCTGTGGGACATCCTTGGCGAGCCCGGTCCGGATCTGGGCGGCGGCGGCGTCATAGAGCGCGTCGCCGGAGATCTTGATGTCGCGGTCGGACACCACCAGCGTGCCGGTCGACAGCCGGGACAAGGCGCCCAGCGCCGGCACCACCGCATTCACGAAGTTGGTGGGCGCACCGATGCTGTTCTTGAGATTGTCCACGACCTTCTCGCTGAAGAATTTTCGCGATGAAGAGCCGACGACGACGGCGTGGATGTTCTCGTCGGGAACGTTGCCGGCGAGCGTCACGGTGACCGCGACCGGGTCCTTGTAGGCCTGGAAGATGTAGGGCGGCGCCTTGACGTCGTTGCTGGCGACCTTGAAGCCGTCCGGCAGCTTGCCGAGCGCAGCTGCGATCGCCTCGCGGCCGCCGAGCTCGCGTGCCATGCCGGACAATGCGACCTCGCCATCGGAGATCGTGAACTTGCCGTCCTTCAGCCTGCCGATCTGGCCGATCAGCAGCAGCGCCGCATCCTCGAAGCGCGTTGGCGCGCCGCGCGCCAGGCCCATCTGGTCAGCGACCTCCACGCCCGGCAGCGCCGCCCGCGTCGCGTCCATCAGCCTGCCCTTCAAGGCGGGCAACGGCGCATTGCCGCCCAGCGTCACCCGGACGACGTCGCGTTCGGCCGACCAGACGAAGGGCTTGGCCTCGGCGACCAGCCGCGTCTCGTCGTTGACGAGCCGCACGCCGGCCACGCCGTCCACCGCAGCGACCGCATCGCGGCGTCCAGCCTCGGAAAAAGCATTGGCGCGCAGCGAGACATCGCGGCCATCCACCGTGACGCTTGTCCTGTCGAGCACGGCCCCCTTCAGGACGGCCGAACTGCGGCCGGCGAGATCATTCTCCAGGGGAACGGTGCTGGTCCAGGCCGCGAGGCCCCAAAGCACGATCAGCGGGAGGACGCCAGGCCACCATTTCCCGCTCCACCTGAAAAGTCCACGCATTCGTCATCCGTCGCATCGAGGAAGCAGAGAGAAAACAAACCCTTGCATGCCTGTCAAACCGGAAATGAGGCGCGCCGCACGGTACGTTGCGACCGCAGGCTAAGGCTTTCTTCAATCATTCGTCGGTAACCTTGTCCCGACACTCACCGGGCCGCATATTTCAGATGAGGCGATTTCGCAAAACCTTTATCCGTGCCGGCCTGGAAGCGCTGTATCTGAGCGGCGCGCATGTCTGGCTGCGCCCGATCTTCTCGGGCGTGGGAGCGATCTATACGCTGCATCATGTGCGGCCGCACCACGACGCCGATTTCCAGCCCAATCGTCACCTCGAGGTCACGCCGGATTTCCTGCGCGAAATGTTGTCGCACCTGCGCGACCACGACATCGAGATCATCACCCTCGACGAGTTGCACAGCCGGCTGGTGGCGAAGGACTTCTCGCGCCGCTTCGCCTGCTTCACCTTCGACGACGGCTATCGCGACAACCGCGACTTCGCGCTGCCTGTCATGCGCGAGTTCGATGCGCCGTTCACCATCTATGTGACGAGCGATTTCGCATCGGGACTGGGCCGGCTCTGGTGGGTGACGCTGGAGCGGCTGGTCGCGAAGGCGCAAACGATCGACATCGAGATCGGCGGGCTGTCGCTGCAGCTCGATGCATCGACGCCGGCAGCCAAATGCGTGACGTTCCAGCGCCTGCACGATTGGCTGCGCGCACTGCCGGGCGAGCACGACG
This sequence comes from Bradyrhizobium sp. SZCCHNR1053, assembly GCF_032381235.1. Taxonomy (NCBI): domain Bacteria; kingdom Pseudomonadati; phylum Pseudomonadota; class Alphaproteobacteria; order Hyphomicrobiales; family Nitrobacteraceae; genus Bradyrhizobium; species Bradyrhizobium sp. SZCCHNR1053. The sequence continues at coordinate 96,983 of NZ_JAUHJM010000016.1, read as the reverse complement.
TCCGGCGTGAGATCAGCGCGCTGTGCGCGCGCTACGACGTCGACGAGGCCTCGATCTGCCGTGAGCTCTGCCTGTCCTGGGACGAGCTCCGGGCGCTTTCGACTGAGCCATTGATCTCGATCGGCGCACATTCGATCAGTCACTGCAATCTCGCCAAGCAGACCGAGGAGACGGCGCGCATCGAGATCGCCGACAGCCGTGCTCGGATCGAGAACGAGTTGCAGCGGCCGGTGCTACACATGGCCTATCCCTACGGCGACTGCGCCGCCGCCTCCCAGCGCGAGTTCGTGCTGGCGGCCGCGAGCGGCTACAAGACCGCCGTCACCACCCGCCCCGGCATGATCTTCGCCGGGAGCGCCGATCATCTCACGGCCCTGTCGCGTGTCTCGCTGAACGGCCACTACCAGGACGCCCGCGTGCTGCCGGTGCTGACCTCGGGCGCGGCCACCGCGATGTGGAACGGCTTCCGCCGCATCGACGCGGCATAGCCCCGCCATAACGTTCCCCCGATTGAATTGCGGCGAATTCGTGCGACTGCGTCTCACTTGACGTGCTGGCGCGTCCCGCTCACAAGCACGCATGACATAAGAAAAGGGAGGCTTCATGCTCAGGAACTTGTTCTCACTCGAAGGACGCATCGCGCTCGTCACCGGCGGCTCGCGCGGCATCGGCAAGATGATCGCATCCGGCCTGCTCGCGCATGGCGCGGCGAGGGTCTACATCACCGCGCGCAAGGCCGGGCCCTGCGAGGCGACCGCCAAGGCACTGACGACGGAATATGGCGGCGAATGCGTCGCGCTGCCGATCGACATTTCGACGATGGCCGGCATCGAGACGCTCGCGAGCGAGATCAAGAAGCGCGAGCCCAAGCTCGACATCCTCGTCAACAATGCCGGCGCGGCGTGGGGCGCCGACTTCGACGAATTCCCGGAGAGCGGCTGGGACAAGGTGATGAACCTCAACCTCAAGACGCCGTTCTTCCTGACCAAGGCGCTCGCAGCTCCCTTGCGTGCGGCGGCCAGCGCCGAACGGCCGGCAAAGGTCATCAACATCGCCTCGATCGACGGCATCTTCGTCAACCCGCTCGAGACCTATTCCTATGCGGCGAGCAAGTCCGGCCTGATCCATCTGACGCGGCGCATGGCGGCCAAGCTGATCAAGGACCACATCGTGGTGACCGCGATCGCGCCGGGACCGTTCAAGTCCGACATGAACAAGGCAGCACGCGACAACGCCGACGAGGTCGCCTCGCGCGTGCCCGCCGGGCGCATCGGCACCGACGAGGACATGGCGGGCACAGCGATCTTCCTCGCCTCGCGCGCGGGCGACTACGTGGTGGGGAATACGATCGCGGTCGATGGCGGTATCGTCTACGCAAATCCGGGCATTCCGGGCGCGGGCTGGGATAGCTGAGAAGGGCGAATAGCGAATAGCGAATAGCGAATAGCGAATAGCGAATAGCGAATAGGCTACTTCCCCTATTCGCAACTCGCTATTCGCCTCTCATCAAGTCTCGATCTTCACGTACTCGAAGTCACCCGGCTTGTTGTCGATGCCGACCTTCGGGGGCGCGATCCACGACGCGTACTCGCCGATCTCGGTGACCGGCTTCATCAATGAGGAGATGTAGGCGCCGTCATCGGTCGAGGGCAGCCAGTCGCTCTTGCGCTTGGCCCAGGTCCCCTCGTCGATCAGGATGCCGTCGGGCGTCGCATGGACGTCCTTGAACTCGCCGATGGCGCGGTGGAAGGCGGTATGCGGCAGCTTGAGCTGGAAGTCGTAGCCCGCCGTGCTGATGATCTTGTTCCAGCGCAACAGGCCCTTGACGCAGTCCTGCGAGTAGTCGTCGCGCAGGCGCATGTTGAGCGCGGTCAGCGCCGGCTCGTCGACCCGCTTGATCTCGCCGTCGACCAGCTTGAGCACCGGATAGGTCGCGTTCTTGAGCTGGTGATCGTCCTGGATCTGGGTCTCGTGATAGCGGCCCTTGATGCCGGCATTGAAGGCGTTCGCAGCGTTGGTCGAGACCTCCGAGCCGAACAGGTCGAGCGACAGCGTGTAATGCAGGTTCAGCTTCTTCTGGATGGTCGGCAGGTCGATGACGCCGAGCGCGCGGACCTTGGCGATGTCGGTGGGATCATCGATCCCGGCGGCCCGCATCGCCTCGACCGTGCGCTGGATGACGCGGCCGACGCCGGTCTCGCCGACGAACATGTGGTGCGCCTCTTCGGTCAGCATGAAGCGGCAGGTGCGCGACAGCGGGTCGAAGCCGGACTGCGCGAGCGAGTGCAGCTGCATCTTGCCGTCGCGGTCGGTGAAGTAGGTGAACATGAAGAACGACAGCCAGTCCGGCGTCTTCTCGTTGAAGGCGCCGAGCATGCGTGGGGAATCCGCGTCGCCCGACCGGCGGCGCAGCAGCTCGTCGGCCTCCTCACGGCCGTCACGGCCGAAATATTTCTGCAGCAGATAGACCATCGCCCAGAGGTGGCGACCCTCCTCGACGTTGACCTGGAACAGGTTGCGCATGTCGTAGAGCGACGGCGCGGTCTTGCCGAGATGGCGCTGCTGCTCGACCGAGGCCGGCTCGGTGTCGCCCTGGATCACGATCAGGCGGCGCATCAGCGCGCGGTATTCGCCGGGCACCTCCTGCCAGGCCGGCTCGCCATAATGCTCGCCGAACGGGATCTTGCGATCCTCTTCCTGCGGAGCAAGGAGAATGCCCCAGCGATAGTCCGGCATCTTGACGTAGTCGAACTTGGCCCAGCCGCGCGGATCGACCGAATAGGCCGTGCGCAGGTAGACGAGCGACTGCTGGAAGCCGTCGGGACCCATGTCGTTCCACCAGTCGACATAGCCGGGATGCCAGCCCTCCAGCGCCTTGAGGACCTGGCGGTCCTCGGCGAGATTCACGTTGTTCGGAATCTTGGTCGAGTAGTCGACGTTCATGATGTTCATGTTCATGGAGACCTCCCGGGGGCTTTGATCTGTTGGAGGCGAGTAGCGAATGGCGAGTAGCGAATAGGGGGTCCAGACATCCTTCCCTATTCGCTATTCGCCACTCCCTGCTCCCCTTACACTCGCGTCATATCGTAGCTCGGCCGCTCGCCGGTGCCGTAGCGCCGGAGCGCGCCCTCCTCGCCGACCGCGTTGGGGCGCTGGAAGATCCAGTTCTGCCAGGCGGTGAGGCGGGCGAAGATCTTCGATTCCATCGTCTCGGGGCCGGCGAAGCGCAGATTGGCTTCGAGACCCGTGAGGCTGTCCGGCGAGAAGCTGGCGCGCTCCTCGAGGAAGACGCGGATCTCGTCCTCCCAGTCGATGTCGTCGAGCGCGAAGGTGACGAGGCCGAGCTCCTCGGCCTCGTCGGCCTCGAGCGGCTTGCCAGTCTGCGCGCGGACACGCTCGAGATCGTTGGGATCAGCGAGGAAGCGCGACTCCAGCCGCGTCAGGCCGTGACTCATCGGATAGGGGCCGAAATTCATCGCCGACAATTCGATCGCCGGCGCCGGACGGTTGTCGCCCTGGATGGTGCCGATCAGCATGTAGGAGCGGTCGGAGGCGAACACGAGCTCGGCGAGTGTGCCGGCAAAGCAGGAGCCGGGCTCAACCAAGGTCACCAGCGTCCGCGACGTGACATCGATGCGCTTCAGAACGCGCTTCCAATAGTGACGGATCTCGTTGACCAGCCAATGCGCCTTGTTGGCCTCCAGGAAGGCGTCATGGGCCAGCACCTGGGCACGGTCGCCATGCGACTTGAACACCAGCATGGCGATGCCGAGCTCGTTGATGCGCAGATGCAGGATGGCATCATCCAGCTCGCGCGCAACCTGCAGCGGCCAGAACGATGCGCCCTGCGCGATCATGCCGTCGATGTCGGCGGGCGGCGCGGTTTCGGGGGCCGAGATCGTGATCGTAGCGATGCGGGCGGCGCGATCGATGTCGACGTTGACGAAGCCGTAGCGTACGCTTGACGCATCGATCACCCGCTTGAGCGGCGTGAGCGCAACGCCCTTGCCGCTGCCGTTGCGCTTGGAGGCGGCCGCGAACTCCTTGGCGCGCTCGGCCACCTTGGCATCGACCTTGGAGTTCGGCGCGATCTCATCGACCAGTCGCCACTGCACGGCGCGCTTGCCCTTGACGCCCTCTTCCGTCGTGCAGAACGCATCGGCGCGATCGCGGCGCACCTTGCGCTTGTCGACGACGCGCGTCAGGCCGCCGGTGCCCGGCAGCACGGCGAGCAGCGGAACCTCCGGCAGCGACACCGAGGACGATCCGTCATCGGCGAGGATGATGTGGTCGGTGGCGAGCGCGAGCTCATAGCCACCGCCGGCCGCTGTGCCGTTCACCACGGTAATGAAGCGCTGGCCGGAATTCTCGCTGGAATCCTCGAAGCCGTTGCGGGTCTCGTTGGTGAACTTGCAGAAGTTCACCTTGTGGGCATGGGTGGCGCCCGCGAGCATGCGGATGTTGGCGCCGGCGCAGAACACACGCGGCTTGGCCGAGCGCAGCACGACCACCTTCACCTCGGGGTGTTCGAAGCGCAGCCGCTGCACGGCGTCCGCCAGCTCGATGTCGACACCGAGATCATAGGAATTGAGCTTGAGCTGGTAGCCCTCGAACAGGCCGCCATTCTCGTCGACGTCCATGGCGAGCGTCGCCACCTCGCCGTCGATCGAGAGCTTCCAATGTTTGTAGCGAGAGGGATCGGTCTGAAAATCGATGAACGTCTTGCCTCCCGCGAGCACGCGGTCTTCCCCGGCCATGAGTCACCCTTCGTTGGAGTGCTTATCGTTGAGATGCACAATAATTCATGTTTTGACTGACGTCTACGACAAAAAGCCGAAACATGCACTTTGTTTCATGTTCGTGATGCCGGGGCCGGCAAGGTCGCGGCCGCGAACTCGGCAATGACCCGCAAGGTGGCGTCCAGAGACTCGCGATGCGGGGAATGGCCGGTCTTGGGAAGCATCGTCACCTCGACCGGGCAGTAGCACTCCTCCTGGATGATCTCGACCTGGCGGATGGTACCGTACTGGTCGTCGATGCCCTGGATCACCGCGACGGGGACGCGGATGTAGGCGAGGTCGCCGGTGACGTCCCAGGCCCGGAATGCCGGATCGAGCCAGGCGCCGTTCCAGCCGTAAAACGCGTTGTCGACGTCCTTGTGCCAGCGGCCGAGCTTGGTGCGCAGCTCCGTGGTTTCGTAAGTGGTCTTGATAGCGGCGATCGACGCGACCGAGACGTCCTCGACGATCACGTGCGGGGCGATCAGCACGACGCCGTCGAGGCGATGATCGGCGCGGCCGCCGGCGTAGATCGCCGCGATCGAGGCGCCGTCGGAATGGCCGACGAGGAGACCGCGCTGGAAGCCGATCGCATCAAGTAGCTTCGGCAGCACATCGCGGGCCTCGCGTTGCATGTAGTCGAGCGGCCGCGGCAGCATCACCGGGCTTGAGGCGCCGTAGCCGGCGCGCGAATAGGCGAACACGGAGGCGCCGGTCGCGGCTTGGAGCTTGTCGGGAAAATCGCCCCACAGGCCGACCGAGCCGAGGCCCTCATGCAGCAGCACGATGCATGGCGCGTCGGATGGCTGCGGACCGATTAAGCGATGTTCGAGTTGAGCGGTGTCGATGGTGAGGAAGCCTGATGCAGCTAGCGCCATCGCGACCGCTCCGTCTGCACGTGATGTAAAATGCTCCCGCAGCTCGCTCCCTCGTTCCCTCCCCCCTTGTGGGGGAGGGCTAGGGAGGGGGGTAAGCCACACGCACCGGCGCGCGTGGTACCCCCCTCTCCACCTCTCCCCCACAAGGGGGGAGAGAGCCGAGCGGAGTTCGCGGCGATGAGTTGCGTCACCATGCACATATCCCGGCCCCGACATTCCGGACGGCGCAGCGAAGCTGGGCCGATCGGGAATCTCGAGATTGTCTGTCGCTTGATCTCACCCACGTCGAGCTTCCGGATTCGCGACTGCGGCGCGCGCGGGAATGACAGCCAATGACAGCTAATGCGCCCCCTCGCGCAGCTTGAAGCGCTGGATCTTGCCGGTCGCGGTTTTCGGCAGGCTGTCCACCACCTCGATCCAGCGCGGATATTTCCACGGGCCGATCTTCTGCTTGACGTGATCCTTGAGCGCCTCGTGCAGGGTGGCGCGGTCGACGCTCGGGCGCAGCACGACATAGGCCTTGGGCTTCAACAGGCCTTCCGGATCGGCTTCCGGCACCACGGCCGCTTCGAGCACCGAGGGATGCGTGATCAGGGCGCTCTCGACCTCGAACGGCGACACCCAGATGCCGGAGACCTTGAACATGTCGTCGGAGCGGCCGCAGAAGGTGTAGCGCCCATCGGCGTCGCGGACATATTTGTCGCCGGTGCGCGTCCAATAGCCCTCGAAGGTCGAGCGGGTCTTGTGGCGCTGATTCCAGTAGCCCTCACCGGCGGACGGTGCATGCACCAGCATCTCGCCGACCTCGCCGTCCGGCACGTCCTGGCCGGCCTCGTTGACAAGACGAACCTGATAGCCCGGTACAGGGCGCCCCGATGAGCCGTATTTGATGTCCCCGGGCACGTTGGACAGGAAGATGTGCAGCAGCTCGGTCGAGCCGACGCCATCGAGAATGTCGACGCCGAACCGCGCCTTCCAGGCATTGCCGACCGATTCCGGCAGCGCCTCCCCGGCCGAGGTGCAGATGCGCAGAGCGCTGCCGGCCTTCTCATGGCGCAGCGACTCATCGTGCAGCATCGCGGCGAACAAGGTCGGCACGCCGTAGAAGATGGTCGGATTGTAGCGGTTGAGGAGCTTGAACATCAGCGCCGGCGTCGGGCGCTCGGAGTTGAGGATCGTGGTTGCGCCGACCGACAGCGGGAAGGTCAGCGCATTGCCGAGGCCATAGGCGAAGAACAGCTTTGCGGCTGACAGACAGACATCGCTCTCGCGGATGCCGAGCACTTGGCTGGCATAGGTCTCGGCCGTCGCGGCGAGATTGCCGTGCAGATGGCGCACGCCCTTGGGCATGCCGGTCGAACCGGATGAATACAGCCAGAACGCAGGCTCATCCTCGTGGGTCGCGACCGTGTCGAACTGATCGCTCTCGCGCGCGAGCTCCTCGGTGAGCAGCTTGTGGCCGAAGGCATTGGCGCCGCACACGACGACGCAATCGAGATCCGGCATCGGGCCGACAATGTCCTTCACGACCGGATACAGCGCCTCGGACACGAACAGCACGCGGGCGCGGCAGTCCGCGAGCACATAGGCGTATTGCTCCGAGGTCAGCAGCGTGTTGAGCGGCACCGGGACGACGCCCGCGCGCATCGCGCCGAGAAACACCGCGGGGAAATCCACCGTGTCGAGCATGATCATCGCCACGCGCTCCTCGCGGCGGACGCCAAGGCGGCGCAGCATGTTGGCGACGCGGCAGGTCTGCTGTTGCAGACCGCGATAGGTCAGCTCCGAGATCGTGTCCGTGTAGGCGAGCTTGTCGCCGCGTCCCGCCTCGACATTGCGGTCAAGCAACCACGATACCGCATTGTACGACTTCACGGCATTCTCCCCGGATTTTTGAATTATAATTCATACAAGGCCACCAACATCGCTTGCTGTCAATCCTCCTCGGCATTATGTTTCCTGGTCAAAAGAGTACCTCAGGGATATGACGCCACACAGCGATGCCCCGCGCGACGACGGCCAGTCCGCGGCCGAGACCGATTTCCTCGACCAGCTGGGCCAGCGGGTGCGGCGGATGCGCGGCCTCGCCGGCATGTCGCGCAAGGTGCTGGCCGAGGTCTCCGGGATTTCCGAGCGCTACATCGCCCAGCTCGAGAGCGGCAAAGGCAATGTCTCGATCGTGCTGCTGCGCCGGATCGCCAATGCGATCAACGCGCCGCTCGACGACATCATCCCCGGCGGCGAGCCATCGCCGGACTGGCCGGTCATTCGCGATCTCCTGAAGAAGGCGACCCCGAGCCAGATCGCGGAGGTCAAGGAGCTGCTTGCCGGCAGCGCATCGGCGCCATTGCGGCGTTCGTTCTCAGGCATTGCGCTGATCGGCCTGCGCGGCGCCGGCAAGTCGACGCTGGGCAAGATGCTGGCGGAGCGGATCGGCTGGAGCTTCGTCGAGCTGAACAAGGAGATCGAGCGGCAGAACGGGCTTTCGGTTGCCGAGATCATCGCGCTCTACGGCCAGGAAGGCTTTCGCCGGATGGAGCAGGCCGCCCTGGTGCAACTGCTCGCGCGCAAGGAGCCGATGGTGCTGGCGACCGGCGGCGGCATCGTCTCCGAGCCGGTCACCTTCGACCTGATCCTGACCTCGTTCTACACCATCTGGCTCAAGGCCGAGCCGGAGGAGCACATGGGGCGTGTGCGCAAACAAGGTGACCTGCGCCCGATGGCCGACGACCGCTCGGCGATGGCCGAGCTGCGCAACATCCTGGCGAGCCGCGAGCCGCTGTACGCAAGGGCCAATGCGGTGGTCGATACGGCGGGGCTGTCGGTCGAGGCAGCGGCCGCACGGCTGGGCGAAGCCGTGAAGCCGGTCATCGCCAATGAGGCGCGCATGTTCGCGCGGGGGTGACGGTCGTTTAGAGGTGAGCGACGCGCGACCTGCGAGCTTTCGACGATCCGAGCTTGAGCTTCTGATGCGAGCGCATCGACACCAGCCTCGCGGTCGAGCCGCCCAGCCGCGTCCGCCACGCCGGCGGCAGCGCATCTGGCGAGACAGCCACGGTCGTCCGCGCGCGAACAGGTGTCGAGGCGTAGCGCGTCGGCTGCTGGCCATCGGCCATCGACACCAGCATGTCGCCATCCTCACCAGGCGGCTGGTATTTCAACCTGCAGTCCGCGGGCGACGGCGGCACCTGATAGGTCTTCAGGCGGTCGCCGTCATAGGACAGCTCGACCGTCTTGACCGCGAGCGGACGAATGCCGTGAAGGTTCAGCAGTCCGGAGCCCGGGACCGCGTCGACCTTGACGGTCCTGACGAACGGGCCGCAGGTCGAACTCGCCGACGGATATTCCTGGACCGCCCAGCGCGGCCACGCCAGGACCTCGCCCTCCTGATAGATGCGATCGATCACGAGTTGCTGGGAGTTGGCGGTGCGGATCGTGTTGGCGAGCAGGTGCGCGCCGGTCACGGGCGAGGGATCGAACGCAAACACCTTCACGATCTTCGGGGCGTTCGGATCGTGCGCGAGCGCGACGAACTGCGCCAGGCCGCCGCCGAGCGAATGTCCCGTCGATACGATCTGCGGCTTCCTGCGCGCCACGCGGTAGCAGTCGAGGCCTTGGATCATGCCGAGAATGCCGTCGATGTTGCGGCGCAGTTGTTGATAGTAGTCATCATAGGGCGAATAGAAGCGGTTGGCGTTCGACAGCCAGTCGCCGGTGCTGAGGCCGACAGTGCCGCGAAACACGAGATTGACCTCACTGCACGCGGTGTGATCGACAGCCGGCGAACGCTTGCGGGCCCAGACCTGGAAGGCGGGCCCGCTGCCGAACTCCCATCCCCGGTTCTTGAAGGCTGCCTGACACGCGGCATCGGTGGGCACGATGCATGTCAACGGCTTGTCGCTGCCGAACTGATATTGCCATCCCTTCAGCGCGGCCTGGCCGAACGGGGCAGCCTTTGGCTCGAAGATGTTGCCGACCACGAAATTGACGTCGGCGCCAACTCCGTCATCGTCCTGCTTGAACCTGTAACGGTCGAGATCATCGATCGCGAGATAGGCCGCAGCGGCCTGGATGGCATAGGGCGCGTAGTAGCGCGCATATTTCACGAACGGTGAGGCCTTGATCCGCTGGACGTCTTCGTCAGACGCCTTCTGCGCATGGGCCGAGCAGGTGATCAGCAATCCGAGGAAGGTCGAAATGACAAGGCATACCGCCGAAACGAATTGTCTGCGCATTGCAGCATCTCACGATTGAAATCAATCAGGGGATGCATATGAACACGATCGCTCGCGAGCGGCAATACGTATCGACCGCCGCGGCTGGCGCTGCGAGAACGCCCTATCCTGACACCCGTTCACGGCGCTGCGGTGACGTGCGCCTGCCTGCCACGATCAGCGCGACGACGAACACGAGAAACGCCACCAAGGCCACCGGGGCCCCGATGAAGACGTTCCAGCCGATCCGCACGGCTTCATGCGCGGGATCGCCGACGTCTCCGCCGTAGATCCTGCACCAGGGTGGAATGCCGCCCTCATTGGGATGGCACTCGGCGTTCACCAGTGGCGAGATCGACAACATCGGCCCAAAATAGGGAAGGATCGCCAGCGGGAGGCTCGTTGCCAGCGCGAGCAGAATGCGGCTCCAACGCCGCCGCCATCCCTGGACGATCGCAAGGTAGCACAGGGCTAGCCACACCGCGGAGAGACCGAAAGAGAAGCCGATTGCAACCATGGAGCCGGCCTGGAGCGCGCCGCGGATCAGGGCGCTGGCCGCAAGCGGGCCAAGATGGCAAGGCGCGTTGGCGGCGGGCTCGCAGCCGCCCAGCCGCGCACCGAAAGAGACGAGCAGTATTGTAATTTCGGGGAGAAATGGAATCAGCACGAGCGCAAGGAGAGCGATTCTCCAGCGCCCGCCGCCACCGCTCCCCTCAGAGTTCGTCTCCATGGGCTCTGCTGTTAGCCAAATCGCGCCCTGGTTGCAATCTCTCCGTAGCGAGCCCTGGGCCCGAGCCGGTCACCTTCGACCTGATCCTGACCTCGTTCTACACCATCTGGCTCAAGGCCGAGCCGGAGGAGCACATGGGGCGTGTGCGCAAACAAGGTGACCTGCGCCCGATGGCCGACGACCGCTCGGCGATGGCCGAGCTGCGCAACATCCTGGCGAGCCGCGAGCCGCTGTACGCAAGGGCCAATGCGGTGGTCGATACGGCGGGGCTGTCGGTCGAGGCAGCCGCTGTGCGGCTGAGCGATGCCGTGCAGCCGGTGCTGACGGGCGACGCCCGGATGTTCGCGCGGGCGTGAGACGTCGTGCGACTTCGACCGCGCCGCAAGCGTCCGGTACGCATTAACCACCACCCACATTTCAATACCGGCGAGACTCGCCACACACCCTCCGATTGATTAATCAATCGTTAAGTCATTGGAGGACGTGGGATGCAAAATCGTCGTCGTGAGGCTCGCCAGCGCGTCTACTATGGCGGCGTGCTGACCTTCAATTCAGGCTGCTCGACGCTGGCCTGCGTCGTGCGCAATTTCAACCACCGCGGCGTCAAGGTCGAGCTCGAGGGCAGCGTGCTGCTGCCGGACCGCGTCGAGATCGGCATCGAACGGCGCGGATGGTCACGACCGGCGCAGATGGTGTGGCGCGACGGCGCGGGCGCCGGCCTCGCCTTCCATCACGACGATGGCGAGGTGATCGATCTCGAAACGGCGCGCGCCTTGCGCCTGCAGGAGCGCGCCAACAGGCAGCTCAAATCGCGCCTCGAGCAATTGCTCTCGGGGCACTGAGCAAATGTCCGAATCCTCGCAAGAGCACGACGACTGGCTGATCGCCCCCGATGCGCCGCCGCCGGTCGCGGCGCGCACCGCCGAGCGCCCGCGATCGCACTGGCTCCGGCGCGTCACGCTGCTGCTCGCCGCTCAATATGTCATCGTGCTGGTGAGCGGCGTCGCCGCGGCCTCGACCGTGCGCGCATTCGTGCTGCCGGAAGTCACCGGTCGCTTCGAGGCGCTTGCAGCGGCGCTCAAGCGAACGCCGCTGCCTTGAGTTCTGAGCTGGTCACTCGATCTCCCGCAGCTCCGCATAGGTCAGCGGCAACAGGCCGGTGCCGTCGAAATAGACAAAGCGCAGCCGGCGGCGGCGTGAGATGAAGTTCGACGGCAGCGGATCGTAGCGGAAGGTGCCGCCGCCGAGATGCGGCGTCAGGCTGCCGACATCGGTCAGCGCATCGATCTCCACCCGCAGCAGCTTGAGGCTGGCGCCGTCGCGCAGGATCTCGAACGGGACGCGCGCCAGCCGCAGGAAGCTGGTCGGATCGGGGGCGGCGATGAAACCGTCGACGAAGGCGGCCTCGACCTTGTCGAGGTCGGGCTCGACGATGGCGGCCGGCTTGGCGCCCTCGGGCTGGTGCGGCGTCTGCCACTGCACCGGTGTGCGCCCGTGCGGATGGTTGTGCCCGGGGCCGTGCGGCGGATGGTCATGATGATGGTCGTGATCATGCGGATGGCCATGATCATGGTGGTGATCGCCGTGGTGGTGGTGGTGATGTCGCATCGCAGGCCTCAATAGCTGACCGGCTTGTTGATGATGTGCTTGTGGCTGCCGAGCTTGCCATGGGCGACCATCGAGCCCAGCGCCTCGACGACGACGCGGACGCCGATCAGCGCGGTGATATCAGAGGTGTCGTAGGGCGGCGAGACTTCGACCACTTCGAGCCCGCACAGCCCCTCGGCGGCGACGAGGCCGAGCAGCTTGAGCGCCTCGCGCGGCAGGAAGCCGCCGGGCTCGGGCCAACCGGTGCCGGGCACGAAGCCGCAATCGATGGAGTCGACGTCGAACGAGATGTAGACCGCGTCGGCATCCTTCCAGGCCAGCTCGAGCGCGATCTCCGCCGTCTTCTCCAGGCCGATCTTCTCGATGTCCGCGATGGTGAGGACGTTGGTGTTGCGCTTGCGCGCGACCTCGACACCCTCGCGCGGCACCTGCCAGCCGCCGATGCCGAGCTGCACCAGGTTGGTCGGCGACACGTTCGGCAAATTGGTCGCCCAGTACCAGGGCGTGGTGTGCATGCGCTCGTCGAGATCCTTCTCCTGGATGTCGATGTGGCGGTCGAAATGAATGATGCCGATGCGCTTGTCGGTACACTCAGCGATGCCGCGCACGCAGGGGAAGCCGATCGAATGGTCGCCGCCGAGCATGATCGGCAGCGCTCCGGACGAGAACACATGCGCGACGCCGCGGCTGATCTGGTCGAAGCTCTTTTCGAGGTTGGCGGGAATGGTGAAGACGTCGCCGGCATCGCACAGGGTCATCTGCTCGCGCAGGTCGACCCCGAGCTCGTAGTTGTAGGGCGTGTAGAGCGCGGAGATGCGGCGGATGCCCTGCGGCCCGAAGCGGGTGCCGGGGCGATAGGTGGTGCCGGAATCGAAGGGAATGCCGATCACGGCGGCGTCGTATTTGGCGACGTCACGGACGTTCTCGACATAGGGCGCCTTCATGAAGGTGTTGATCCCGGCGAAATGCGGCAGCTCACCGCGCGCAAAGGTCGGGATCTCGCGATCGGTCAGGCTGTCGGCACCGGGCAGGCCCATGTCGAGCGCCCATTGCCGCTCCTTGCGCCAACCATTGCTCGGCAGCTTGCCCTCGGCCTCCAGCGCCTGCCAGCCTTGGGTGGCCATCTTGTCGAAGTCCGGATGGTGACGCCGCATGCTCCGGCGCTGCGGCTGCAATCCGGCGCGGCGCGACCGGCGCATGGATGGGAATGACATGAAGACTCTCCTTCGTTTCTTTCGACGTTTCTTGAACTGACTATTGCGCCGCCTGCACGCTGGCGCGGATGAAACCGAGCACGGGCACGGCGCTGTCGCGGGTGAGATCGAGGTCGTAGGTGATGCGCGCGCCGAACCGCTCCGGCGCCTGCGGATCCTTGCGCGGCCGGTCGAGTGCGATCAGCCGCGTGGCGAGGCCGAACGCCTCCTTGATGTCGTGGGTGACCATCACGATGGTCATGTTGTGCTCGCGCCACAGCGGCTTGATCAGCGAATGCATCTGGGCGCGGGTGCCGGGATCGAGCGCGCCGAAGGGCTCATCGAGCAGCAGCACGCGCGGCTGCTTCGCCAGTGCCTGCGCGATCGCCAGGCGCTGCTGCATGCCGCCGGACAACGCGCTTGGATATTTGTCGCGATGCTCGGCCAGGCCGACGGCCTCGATCAGCGCGAGGCTCTTCTCCATCGCCTCCTTGCGCGCCGACCCGAACAGCCGCGCCGTGAACGGGCTCGCCGCGAGCTCATAGCCGAGCAGCACGTTGCCGAACACGGTCAGATGCGGAAACACCGAGTAGCGCTGGAACACGATGCCGCGGTCCGGCCCCGGCTCGGCCGGGAAAGGCTGGCCGTCGAGCAGCACGGCGCCTTGCGTCGGCTTCTCCTGGCCGAGGATCAGACGCAGAAAGGTGCTCTTGCCCGCGCCGGAAGGACCGACGATCGACAGGAACGTACCGGAGGCGATCTCGAGATTGATGCGTTCGAGCACCACCTGGTTGCCGTATTCGACCCAGACATTCCGGAACGAGAGCGTGCTCATCAGCGCGCTCCGCCGTCATATGCCCAGGGGAACGCGCGCCGGCCGATCCACACCAAGGCCAGGTCGAACAGATAGGCGAGCAGCGTGATCCAGACGACATAGGGCAAGATCACGTCCATCGACAGATAGCGCCTGACCAGGAAGATGCGGTAGCCGAGCCCGACGTCGGAGGCGATGGCCTCCGCCGAGATCAGGAACAGGAACGCCGGGCCGATCATCAGCCGCAGGCACTTGATCAGGCGCGGCATGATCTGCGGCAGCACGACACGGATCGCGACCTGCCAGGTCGAGCCGCCGAGCGTTTGCGCCTTGATCAGCTGCTCGCGCGGCATGGCCTGCACCTCGAGTGAGAGATCGCGCACCAGCGTCGGCGTGACGCCGATGACGATCAGCACCACCTTGGACAATTCGCCGAGCCCGAACACGATGAACAGAACCGGCAGCACCGCCATCGGCGGGATCATCGACAGCACCGCGACCAGCGTGCCGAAGCCGGCGCCGGCCACCGGCAGCAATCCGATGGCGAGTCCGAGCACGAGCCCGATCACCGCCGCGATGCCGAGCCCGAGCGCGAGGCGCTGCAGGCTCGCCGCCGTGTCGGACCACAGCACGTAGTCGCCGGAGCGGCGATCAGGCTCGGTCGCGAGCCGCTTGGAGGTCGCGACCATCTCGGAGACCGGCGGCAGCAGCTTGTCGTCGGGATTGTCCGCGCGCCGCTGCGCCGATCCGACCACGTAGATCAGCGCGATCAGCAGGAACGGCAACAGGGCCAGCAACAGCCGGCTGCCCCGGTTCGGAACGACGTTCATGGCACGCGGCATCGACAGACTCCGTCATTCCTCATTGAAAGGAGGCGCGCCAGCGCCGTCTCGAACCATGAGGCCCCGATCCGGGCGTCATTCTTCGAGACGCTTGCGCCCGCGCAAGCTCCTCAGGATGAGGGGAGACACTGGTTGCCCGGCGGGAACACGATCAGAGCTTTCCTTCGGCCGCCATCTTCATGAAGGTCGGATCGAAGCGCAGCTTCACGTTGCTGGCCGAGCCCAGCGCCTTCGTTGGCGTGGAGATGCCGACCGCATCCTTCGACTTCACCTTCTCGCCAAGCAGATTGTGATCGAAGCAGAAGGTGCGCACGAGATCCATGATCTTCGGCAGCTCCGGTCCGGTCATGAAGGCGAGCGCGTCCTTCGGCTCATAGTACATGAACGTGGTCTTGAGCTGGGTCTCGAAACCGGCGAGATCGGTGCCCGACAGCTTGGCCATCGCCTCGCGCGCGGCCTTGCCCTTCTCGCTCTGGTCCTTCATCAGCGAGATGGTCTCGTACCAGATGCCGGTCAGCGCCTTGCCGAGTTCCGGATTGTCCTTGAGCGTCGCGCTGTTGACGACCAGGAGATCCTCGATTTCGCCGGGGATCTTGCTGGAGTCGAACACCAGCGTTGCACCCGGCTCGGCCTTCACCTCCAGGAGTTGCGGATTCCAGGTCACGACCGCGGTGGTGTCGGGCGACTTCGCAGCGGCGACGATGTCGGCGTCGGAGGTGTTGACGGTCTTGATGTTCTTCTCGGACAGCTTCACGGTCTCGAGGCCGCGCGCCAGCAGATAGTGCGACACCGAGAGCTCGACGAGGTTGACCTTCTGGCCCTTGATGTCGGCCAGCGTCTTGCCTTTCTTCAGCACGACGCCGTCATTGCCGTTGGAATAGTCGCCCATGATGATGGCCGACGTGTCGACGCCGCCGGCAGCGGGGATGGTCAGCGCATCCATGTTGGTGACGGTGACGCCGTCGAACTTGCCGGCGGTGTACTGGTTGATCGACTCGACGTAGTCGTTGATCTGGGTGACCTTGATCGAGATGCCGTATTTGTCGGCCCATTTCTTGACGATGCCGGACTCGGCCGCATAGGGCCACGGCATCCAGCCGACATAGATCGTCCAGGCGATATTGAATTCCTTCTTCTTCTCAGCTGACGCTGATGACAGCGATGCGGTCGCCAGCGTCGATGCAGCGAGCAGTGCAACAAACAGATTTCGCGCTTTTCCCATGTCCAGTCCCTCATCGGTTTTCTGACCGCGGACTGGCATGAAGAACCTCGTGCCTGCCAAGCGCGGCCACTGAGGTCTCCCGGGTTTTTATCCCGCCGTGCACCAGGGCTCTCCCCTGGCGGCTGCTCTCGGACCAGCATTCTCGATGGAGAACCGGAACCCTAGCTGCCAACTCTGAGCAGTGAGAGGAGCAATCCGCGTGCCAGCGAAAAATGCTTGCGATTCAACGGAACCGGCGGCACGCTATGCTCAAAAATTCGGCACTCAGAATTCTTCTTGGGCGAGGTGGCGCGTCAGCCGACGCCGGGCCATGCGACGACAGCATGAACCGTCCGGTGCACGGGGGCGACATCATCAGGCAGGCCCGTCAGTCGCGGTGGCTTGGAGTCTCGTTGATATGATCAGGTCTTCCGGGATCGCATTGGCAACCATTCTGGCTCTCAGCCTCGCCGCCGATGCAGCCCTCGCGCAGAGCGCGCCCGCTCCCGATACGCCGGCGCAACCTGCTCCCGCCGCGAGCCCCACGCCGACAGCCACTCCCGCACCAGCCGCCTCGGCCGAGAAACCCGGCGACGCCAAGCCGGCCAGCGAGGCGACCGCGCCGAAGAAGACGCGGACGAGGACCAGCACGCGCAAGGAAGTCGAGGACTCCCTGCGCAGCGGCACGGTGCCGTCGCGCTATCGCAGCCGGGTGCCGAAGGAGTACCAGAAGTACATCCCGTTCCATCGCTGAGGTCTAAAGTGGCGGCGTCATTTTCACGATGATTCCGACGATCAGCATGAAGGCGAGACACAGCCCCGTCTCAAGGTCGGAATGAACAGACCAGAAGCCGCGCAGGCCGGCCACGGCTTTCTGCGGTGATTCGATTCGGATACGAGGTGCACGCATTTGTTCAACCTCTGATAAAAGGAAAAACAAACTACTACCCTGGAAAAATAATCCCGTCCAAGCCGCGCCTCAATGCGAAAAATCGGCGCATGTCGGGGCAACTGTCAAAATCTACGCCCCAACGCCCGACGCGATCTTGATTTGAGTCAATCCGCTTCCACGTCGGAATAGCCGGCAGCGCGCCGCCCTCAAATCCCCAGATAGCGGTGCTGCAGCTCCGGCTCGGCCATCAGTTGCTCCGACGTGCCGTGCCACACGGTGCGGCCACGCTCGATGATGTAGTGGCGGTCGCAGATGCGGGTCAGATGTCCGACATTCTTGTCGATCACCAGGATCGACTGCCCGCGCGATTTCAGCAGCGAGAGGCAGTTCCAGATCTCCTCTCGGATCAACGGCGCCAGGCCCTCGGTCGCCTCGTCGAGGATGAGGAGTTTTGGGTTGGTCATCAGCGCCCGGCCGATCGCCAGCATCTGCTGCTCGCCGCCCGAGAGCTGGTTGCCCATGTTGCTGCCGCGTTCGGCGAGCCGCGGAAACAGCGCGTGGATCTTGTCGAGCGTCCAAGGATCGGACGCGCCGAGCCGGTTGGCCGAGGCCGCCACGAGATTCTCGGTGACGGTCAGATTCGGAAAGATCTGCCGTCCCTCCGGCACCAGGCCGATGCCGAGCTGAGCGATCCTGTAGGACGGCAGCTTTCGCGTCTCCTGACCGCTGAAGCGGATCAGGCCGGCGCGGGCCTGGGTCAGACCCATGATCGAGCGGATGGTGGTGGTCTTGCCCATGCCGTTGCGGCCCATCAGCGAGACCATCTCGCCGGGACGGATCGCCAACGACAGGCCGAACAAGACCTGGCTCAGGCCGTAACAGGTCTCGATGCCGTCGACCTCGAGCAGCATGGCGCTTGTCCCCAGATCAACCATGGCCGACCACCACATGCTGATCGCCGAGATAGGCGCGCTTGACCTCCTCGTTCTGCCGGATCTCGTCCGGCTTGCCTGAGGCGATGATGCGGCCATAGACGAGGACCGAGATGCGGTCGGCGAGCGCGAACACCGCCTCCATGTCGTGCTCGACCAGCACGATCGACACTTCCTTGCGCAGCTCGTTCAGCAACTTCACCATGCGCTGCGACTCGGTCACCCCCAGGCCGGCCATCGGCTCGTCGAGCAGCAGGAGCTGCGGCTTGGTCGCGAGCGCGACCGCGAGCTCCAGCTCGCGCTGCTCGCCATGGCTGAGCTTCGACACCAGCACGTCGGCGCGATGGCCGAGACCGACGCGCTCCAGCGCGGCGTGCGCGGCGGCGCGCAGCGGCTTGTCCTTGCGCGCGGCGGCGAAGAAACGGAACGAGTGCTTGCCGTCATGGGCTTGCGCCGCAAGCGCGACATTGTCGGCCGCGGTGAAGTCGGTCAGCAGCGAGGTGATCTGGAACGAACGCGCCAGCCCCAGCGCGCTGCGCTTATAGGCGGGGAAATGCGAGATGTCGCGGCCCCCTAAGAAAATGCGACCCGCATGCGGCGCCAGGTGGCCGGTGAGCTGGCTGATCAGCGTGGTCTTGCCGGCGCCGTTCGGCCCGATGATGGCGTGGATCTCGCCCTTGGCAACGTCGAGACAGACGTGATCGGTCGCGACGATGCCGCCGAACCGGCGCACGAGATTGTCGACGCGAAGCAGAGGTTCAGCCACGGTTCAACCTCCCGAGCATGCCCATGATGCCGCCGCGGCCGAACAGCACGATCAGCAGCAGCAGCGGCCCCATGATCAGCGCCCAATATTCGGTGATCTGCGACAGCACCTCTTCCAGCACCAGGAACACGACCGAGCCGACGACCGGCCCCATCAGGGTGCCCATGCCGCCGAGGATGACCATCACCATGAGGTCGCCGGAGCGGGTCCAGTACATCACGGCAGGGCTGACGAAATCGGTGTTGTTGGCAAGCAGCGCGCCGGACAGGCCACAGAGCATGCCGGCGATGACGAAGCACGCCAGCTTGTAGCGCTTCGACGGGAAGCCGATCGCCTGCATGCGCTGCTCGTTGGAGCGCAGGCCCTGCAGCACGAGGCCGAAGCGCGAATTGACGATCCGCCAGATCAGGACCACGACGGCAAGCAGGCAGAACAGGCAGAGATAATAGAACTGCACGCGGTTGCCGAGATTGATCAGGCCGCCGAAATCGCTGCGCTTGTAGACCGTGAGCCCGTCATCCCCGCCGTAACGGGCGAGGCCGGACACGACGTAGTAGGCCATCTGCGCAAAGGCCAGCGTAATCATGATGAAATAGACGCCGCGGGTACGCAAGGAGAGCGCGCCGATGACCAGCGCGTAGAG
Source organism: Bradyrhizobium sp. SZCCHNR1053 (assembly GCF_032381235.1). Taxonomy (NCBI): domain Bacteria; kingdom Pseudomonadati; phylum Pseudomonadota; class Alphaproteobacteria; order Hyphomicrobiales; family Nitrobacteraceae; genus Bradyrhizobium; species Bradyrhizobium sp. SZCCHNR1053. The sequence continues at coordinate 77,492 of NZ_JAUHJM010000016.1, read as the reverse complement.
CGCCGAAACCGCGATGGCGACCGCGAACTGTGCATAGCCGGAGCCGATGCCCTCCTGCGCCAGGATGCCGACGGCGTAGCCGCCGATGCCGAGATAGGCGGCATGGCCGAAGCTCATCATGCCGCCATAGCCCATGATCAGGTTGAGGCTGACGGCCGCCAGCGCCAGGATCACGATGCGGGTGAACAGCGTGAGGATGAAGATGTTGCCGGAGAGGTTCGAATAGACCGGCAGCAGCACCAGGCCGGCCACGACGATGATGGCCACGATGGTCGAAACGTTGAACGAGGATTTCATCTGCGGTTGGCCGGAAACAGACCTTCAGGCCGCGCCACCAGCACGATCGCCATCAGGAGATAGATCAGCATCGACGACATCGCCGGCGCCGCAGTGGAGGCCGCGGCCGAGTTCAGGACCTGGCGCAGCAGATTGGGCAGGAAGGCGCGGCCCATGGTATCGATCAGACCGATCATGATCGCCGCGATGAAGGCGCCGCGGATCGAGCCGATGCCGCCGATCACGATCACCACGAAGGCGAGAATCAGGATGTTCTCGCCCATGCCGATCTGCACCGTGAGGATCGGCGCCTGCATGAGCCCGGCGAGGCCGGCGAGCGCGGCGCCGAGGCCGAACACCAACGTGTAGAGCAGCTTGATGTTGATGCCGAGCGCGCCGATCATCTCGCGGTTGGAGGCGCCTGCGCGGATCAGCATGCCGATCCGCGTCCTCATCACGCCGAGATAGAGCAGAAGCGCCACCAGCAACGCCACGACGATGATCGCGAGCCGATAGGCCGGATATTGGATACCGGGCAGGATCGTGACCGGGAAGGCGAGCCAGGATGGCAGCGGCAGCGCCAGTCCCGCCGGGCCCCAGATCAGCCGGACGGCCTCGTTGAAGAACAGGATCAGGCCGAACGTCGCGAGCACGTGGTCGAGATGGTCGCGCCCATAGAGATGGCGTAGTGCCGTGAATTCGAGCACGATGCCGAGCAGAAGCGTGGCACCGAGCGCCATGACCGCGCCGAGCACGAAGCTGCCGGTCCAGGCCACGAAGGTCGCCGCGAAATAGGCGCCCATCATGTAGAGCGAGCCGTGGGCGAGGTTGACGAGGTCCATGATGCCGAACACCAGCGTCAGGCCGGCGGCCAGCAGGAACAGCAGCAGTCCGAACTGCAGCCCGTTCAGGAATTGTTCGACGACGAGAAGCATGCCCCTCACTTCACGCTCAAAAAGACGGCGGCAGAACCCGTTCCAGGCGCTGCCGCCATGTCCGTCCCGATCTTAGGCCGGAGATGTTTTAAGCTTCAAGCAAATTCCAGGCCTGTTTCGTCCCCTGGCTCGGAATTCTTTCCGCTCACTTCATCGGGCACTTGTCGTGGAAGCGGTCCTGGTCGTTCTCGACGATGGTGGCGACCATCTTCAGCGACAGCTGGCCGTCGGCGTCCTTGACCACGTCCTGCAGGTAGAAGTTCTGGATCGGGATGTGGTTGTTGCCGAACTTGAAGGAGCCGCGCAGCGACTTGAAGTTGGCCTTCTCCATCTCGGCCTTCATCGCGTCCTTCTTGGACGTGTCGCCCTTGACCGCAACCACGGCGCTGTTGATCAGCTGCGCCGCGTCGTAGGCCTGAGCGCCGTAATAGGTCGGACGCAGGCCGGTGTATTTCTTGCGGTAGTCGGCGACGAACTTCTTGTTCTGCTCGTTCGGCAGGTCGTTGACCCATTCCTGGGCGCCGGGCACGCCGATCGCATTGTCCTTCTGCAGCGGCAGCGACAATTCGTCGACGGTGAAGGCGGTGTAGAGCGGCATCTTCTCCTTGAGGCCGGCCTGCGAATATTGATTGAGGAATTGCACGCCGGCAGCGCCGGGATAGAACACGAAGATGGATTCGGCGCCCGAGGCGCGCGCCTTGGAGAGCTCGGCGGAAAAGTCGAGCTGGCTCGGCCACACCGTGTATTCCTCACCGACGACCTGGCCCTTGAAGGTGCTCTTCACGCCCGCCAGCATGTCCTTGCCGGCCGCATAGTTCGGGCCGATCAGAAACACCGACTTGACGCCCTTCTGGTTCATGTAGAGGCCCATCGCGGCGGGCGTCTGGTCGTTCTGCCAGGAGGTCGAGAACACGTAAGGCGAGCACAATTCACCGGCGAGCTGCGACGGGCCGGCATTGGCCGAGATCAGAAAGGTCTGGGAATCCACCGCGGTCTTCAGCGACGCCAGCAGCACGTTCGACCAGATGTAGCCGACGATGAAGTCGACCTTGTCGGACTGCACCAGCTTCTCGGTCTTCTGCTTGCCGACGTCAGGCTTCTGCTGGTCGTCCTCGTAGATCACCTCGACCGGTTTGCCGTCGATCTTGCGGCCGAGATGGTCGAGCGCGAGCTCGAACGAGTTGCGCATGTCGTTGCCGATCACGGCGGTCGGGCCGCTGAACGTCGAGACGAAGCCGATCTTGATGGTGTCGCCGGCATAGGCCGTGCTCGAAAACAGCAGTGCCGCAGCACCCGCCAGCCAGAACCTCTTCATGGTCTTCCCTCCCCTCAAGCAAATCGTTCTTATCGTTGTTTCGTCGCCGGCACGCAGTAGCACGACCAGCGGCGGCGTTTCGCCGCAGCGCCCGCCGCGCGGTGCTCATCCTGCGCGCCATCGATCCATGCACCATAATTCCCGGAAACGGACAAAGGCAAGAACTATAGTGCCTGTTAAGGATACCGCAGCACAGCAGAACCGGCCGCGTCAGCCTGACACGGCCGGCTGCGATACTCTCGGTATCACTCGCAACGAGCGTCACTTCACCAGCGCGCAACCACCGTCCGCAATCGGCCGGAACGCCCGCTCGGCCGGAATCGTCGAGACCAGACGATAGTAGTCGTAAGGATATTTCGACTCCTCCGGCTTCTTGACCTCGAACAGATACATCGGGTGCACCACGCGGCCGTCGGCCCGGATCGTCACATCGCCGAACAGCTTGTCCTTGCCCTTCACCGTCTTCATCTGCGGCACGACGTCCTTGGCATCGTCACTGCCGGTGGCCGCAACCGCATTGAGATAGGCAAGCGTCGAGGCGTAGACGCCGGCCTGGTTGCCGCTCGGCATCTTGCCGTTCATGCCGGGGCGCGCCGCGAAGCGCTTGGCGAAGGCGCGGGTATCGTCGTCCATGTCCCAGTAGAAGGCTTCGAGCAGTTGCAGGCCCTGCGCCGCCTTCAAGCCCATGCCATGGATGTCATTGATGAACAGCAGGAACGCGACCAGCGACTGGCCGCCCTGCTGGATGCCGAACTCGGACGCCTGCTTGACCGCATTGATGGTGTCGCCGCCCGCATTCGCCAGCCCGATCACCTTGGCCTTCGAGCCCTGCGCCTGCAGCAGGAACGAGGCGAAGTCCGTCGTGCCGAGCGGATGCTTGGCCGAACCGAGCACCTTGCCGCCGTGCTTCTCGATGTAGTTGGTGGCCTCCGCCTCGATGCCCTGGCCGAGCGCGTAGTTGACCGTGATGAAGTACCAGTCCTTGCCGCCGCGGCCCATCATCGCGGCTGCCGTGGTGTTGCCGGTCGCCCAGGCGTCGTTGACCCACTGGATCGTATTGGGCGAGCACGCCTTGCCGGTCAGATCGGAGCTGGCGGTGGACGAGGCTAGGAACGTCATCCGGCTGTTGCGTAGCAGCTCGTTGACGGTCAGGCCGACCGCGGAGTTGGGCACGTCGACGACGGCGTCGACCTTGTCGACATCGAGCCATTTGCGCGTGATCGCCGAGCCGACATCGGCCTTGTTCTGGTGATCGGCATAGACGATCTCGACCTTGATGCCTTTACCGCCACCGTTGAAATCCTCCGCCGCCATGCGCGCGGCCTCGACCGAGCCCATGCCGTTGGTGTCCTGGAAGATGCCGGAAATGTCGTTGAGCACGCCGACGCGTACGACATTGTCCGAGATCTCGCCGGCCCGCGCCGCGCCTGCAAGGCAGAATATTGCGACCAGCGCCAGCGCGCACGAATTGAGCTGCCTCATGATGTCCTTCCCCGTGTGTTGCTTGTTTGATTGTTGTCGTTGCGACTGGAGATCGTCTCCAGTTGCGAAATCAGCTCTGCCGACCCGGAATGCGCACCACCAGTCCGGCCAGCGCCGGCTGCACCTTGATCTGGCAGGACAGCCGGCTGTTCGGCCTTCGCTCGGCGGCGGTGCCGTCCAGCAGCGCATCCTCATCGTCGGACACGGGATCGAGCTTGCCGGTCCAGGCGCCGTCGACATAGACGTGGCAGGTGGCGCAGACGGCGTTGCCGCCGCATTCGGCGACGATGCCGTCGATGCCGTGGGTCAGGGCCGCCAGCATGACGCTGGCGCCGTCCTCGGCCTCCACGCTTTCGCTGCGGTTGTCGGGATGGATGAAGGTGATCGTGGTCATGGTACAGCTCAGGCTGGAGTAAAGGTGACCGGCAGGCTCTCCAGCCCGCGCAGCGTGTTGTTGTAGCGGCGCTTCGGCTCGCCGCTCATCGTGATGCTCCCGACCTTGCGTGCGAGCGCCGTCAGCACCGCCTCGCCTTCGAGTCGCGCGACGAGCTGGCCGACGCACATGTGGATGCCCGAGCCGAAGCCGACATGGCCTGAGACTTTTCGGGTGACGTCGTAGGCGTCGGGCTGCTCCCAGCGGCGCGGGTCGCGATTGGCGCTACCTAAGAACATCAGCACCTTCTCGCCTTCGGGAATCGTGACGCCGCCGAGTTCGACGTCACGCGTGGTGGTGCGGAAGAAGGTCTGCACCGGGCTCTCGAAGCGGACGGCCTCCTCAAAGGCGTTGCGGGCGAGCGAGGGATCGGCGCGCAGTCGCGCCCATTGGTCGGGGAAGCGCGCGAGGCAATAGACGGCAGCACCGATGCCGTAGACGGTGGTGTCGAGCCCGGCCGACAGCAGCGAGCGCACCAGCAATGGCGCTTCGGCCGGCGTGATGTCGCCGCTATCGGTGAAGGCATGGATGCAGGAGCCGAAGCCGCCGGACGTGAGATTGTCGCGCTGGCACTGCTCCGTGACATAGGCCTGGTGCGGCGCCGAGCGCTCGATCGCCTGCTGGCGCAGCTCATTCGGCGGACCGAATGCGTTGAACACCAGGCTCGCATAGGGAATGAGATGCTCGCGCCCCTCCGGCTTCAGCCCGAGCGCATCGGGAAACACCGACAGCGGATAGGCCTCGGCGAGATCGGGGATCGCGTCGAACGAGCCCCGGCCTACGAGCTCGTCGACCTTGGCCTCGGCCGCGGCCATGAAGCCGTCGCGCAGCCGCTTCATGACAGCCGGCGACAGCACCTTGCTCAGCACGGCGCGGGTGCGCGTATGCGCCGGCGGATCCGCCTCGAGGATTAGGCTCGGCGGCCGCCACGGCTTCTCCTTGGCGAAGTCGCTCAAGCCCACGCCGCGGCTGGAGCAGAACGTCTGGGGATCGTTGAGAACGGCATAGACCTCGGCGTAGCGGGCGACGCCGTAGACGTTCCACGCGTCCAGATGGACGACGGGGCCGGCCTCGCGCATCTCCTGATGCGCGGGATAGGGATCGTCGAAGAATTCATACGAGAACGGGTCGATGGCGAGGTGCGGGATGGCCGGCGCCACACCGGCAGCAGGGGAAAGACCTGTTGGGTTCATGCGGAGCTCCCGAAGTTTGGCCTTGTCATGCGGCTTTTCGTATCCGTATGAGTGGCGATGCATGGACGTTGGGGATCATGAGCGAGAAATCCGGGACGCCGCGCAAGGCGCAGCCGCGCGAAGCTGAGGGGCAAGGCCTCACGCTCGATCTCGACCGCTATGTGCCGGCCTTCATCACCTTCATCGCCAACAAGCTGTCGAACAGCGCCACCGCGTTCTATCAGCGCAATTTCGGCGTCAACGTCACCGAATGGCGTATCATGTCGCTGCTGGCGATCGAGCCGGGCATCCCGGCCTCGCGCATCTGCAGCGTGATCGGCTTCGACAAGGGGCCGGTCAGCCGTACGCTGGCGCTGATGAAGGGCCGCGGCCTGATCGCGATCCGCAACGATCCGGAGGACGGCCGCAGCCATTCGATCTCGCTGACGGCCAAGGGCCGCGCGACGCACGACAAGGTCATCATCGCCGCGCTGGAACGCGAGCGGCGTCTGCTTGCCTGTCTCGACAAGGATGAGCGGGAAGTCCTGATCACGCTGCTGCGCCGAATCCACGACAATCTCGACGCCGTCACGGGCGCGAGCTGAGCCACTCAGGCAGGAGCCGCCGAACGGCTGACCCGTCCGCTGCGGCAATCTGTTGGCGCGCGCGCAAGGGGCCGCGCCTGCGGCGAGCAGGCTGCGCATGACGTTCCCGTCCCTTCTTCGAGACGCGGATCATCCCGCGCCTTCATTGCTGATCGGGTCGATCGTTCCATATATTAGTTGCTTTAGCAACGATATATTTTCGGCCGCATGAGATCCCGCAGCGCGAAAGCGCCGTCGCACTCGATCCTTCAAATTCTAGCTATCGGCGAAGGCGCGCGGCAATTTCGCCCTGATATGCCGTGTCGGCTGCACTCCCGATTGCGGCGCGGCCTGCGGGGAGAGGCGGATGTTGGGGTTCATTTTCGGTTTCAATGCGCGTCTCGGCCGTCTGCAATATTTTCTCGCCTCGCTCGGTCTTGCGCTGGTTTCGGTGGTCCTGATCGTGGTCGTGGCCGTCGGTCTTGCCGCCCTCGCCCCGCAAACGTCGGAGCTGACGGTGAGCCTGCCGATCGTGGTGCTGATCGGCCTATGCCTGGTGGCGAACCTGATGCTGCAGGCGATGCGCTTTCGCGACATCGGCTGGGACCCGGTCTGTGTGATCCCGGCCTGGATCGCCGTCATGGTTCTGGACTACGTGATCGCCGGCCGGTTTCCCGAATACGCGGCGACATCATTGCACCACGGCACGTGGGTGGGCGCCCTGGTCAATCTCGGCCTAAGCGTTGCGCTGCTGTTCTTCCCCAGCGGGGCTGACGACGCGCCGTCGTCGGGAGCTACCGTGGGTCGCCCGCCGTCCGCATCGTTCCGGACGGCCCGCGGCGCCGGCTCGGCCACCGAGGCACGACTTGCGCGCATCACGGGCGGGGAGGCCGAGCGGCGCGGGTACTAGGCGGCGGCGGCGGCGGCGCCAAGCCTGCTCACCAAATAGGCAAATCGCCTTCGGCAGCCACATCCGAACGCCCGACGACCTGCCGGACGGCGCACCAACCTACTGACTTTCAATATTTTTCCGTATCAGGCCCGCATCCCCGCCGTGTACACAATGGCACATGGCTTGCTACGTTCGCAGCCGGATTGGCGAAGCGGAGCGCAAGGGAATGGCAGGCCAGAGTTTGGGCTCGGACGAGACGCGGAGCGCCGCGTGACCGAGACCATTGCCGAGATCGTCGCCGCCCATCGCGCCGGCCTGACAACGCCAAGCGACACGATCGCGCGCTGCTACGCCCGGATTCGCGCGCACAACGACCCCGCCATTTTCATCAGCCTGCGCGGCGAGAAGGACGCGCTCGCGGAGGCCGAAACCCTCGCCGACAGGGACAGATCGTTGCCGCTCTACGGCGTGCCCGTTGCGGTGAAGGACAACATCGACGTGGCGGGCCTGCCGACCACCGCCGGCTGCCCGGCCTTCGCGTACACGCCATCTCGTGATTCCACCGCGGTGGCGCGGCTGCGCGCCGCCGGCGCGATCATCATCGGCAAGACCAATCTCGACCAGTTCGCCACCGGCCTCGTCGGCGTGCGCTCGCCCTATGGCATTCCGAAAAATCCGGTGCGTGCCGATCTCGTTCCGGGCGGATCGAGCTCGGGCTCAGCGGTCGCCGTCTCCGCGGGTCTCGTGCCGCTGTCGCTCGGGACGGATACGGCAGGCTCCGGCCGTGTGCCGGCGATGCTCAACAACATCGTCGGCCTGAAGCCGAGCCTCGGCATGATCTCGACCTCCGGCCTGGTGCCGGCCTGCCGCACGCTCGACTGCATTTCGGTGTTCTCGCTGACGGTCGACGACGCCGTCGCGGCGCTCTCGGTGCTGGCAGCGCCGGATCCGCTCGATCCATTCTCGCGCGACCGGCCGCTTGCGGCCGTGACGGCATTTCCCGAGGGCGTGAAGCTCGGCATTCCCCGCCCCGGGCAATTGATCTTCTTCGGCGACAAGGCAGCGGACGCCGCCTATGGCGCTGCGGCCGCGCGCTTCGTCAAGCTCGGCGCAGAGCTGGTCGAGTTCGACCTCGAGCCGTTTTACGAGACCGCGCGGCTGCTCTATGAAGGCCCCTGGGTCGCCGAGCGCTATCTCGTGATCCGCGATCTCCTCGCCTCCGATCCCGATGCCATCCATCCGGTCACGCGCGAGATCACCATCGGCGGCGCGCGCGGCAGCGCCGCTGATACCTTTGCTGCGCTGTACCGCCTGCAGGCGCTGCGCAAGGTGGCCGAGCACACCTTCGCCGATGTCGACGCGCTGGTGCTGCCGACGGCGCCGACCGCCTACACCACCGCGGACGTGCTCGCCAACCCGATCGAGCTCAACAGCCGGCTCGGCACCTACACCAACTTCGTCAACCTGCTCGATCTCTGCGGGCTTGCCGTGCCGGCTGCGATGCGCAGCGACGGCGTCCCGTTCGGCATCACCCTGCTTGCGCCAGCCGGCCGCGATGCGGCGCTCGCCAGTCTCGGGCGCGCCTTCCATGCCGACACGGCGCTGCCGGTCGGCGCCAAGCCGGTCCCGCTTCCGCCGCTCGCGCCCGTGTCTCCGGCACTGCATGGCGACGAGATCGCCGTCGTCGTCGTCGGCGCGCATCTCTCTGGCATGGCGCTCAATCACGAGCTGACCGCTCTCGGCGGCCGCCTGCTGGAAGCAACGACCACCGCGCCTGACTACAAGCTCTACGCGCTGTCGACCACGCCGCCCAAGCCCGGCATGCTGCGGATCGACGACGGCCAGGGTACTTCGATGGCGGTCGAGCTCTGGGCGCTGTCGGCGGCGAGCTTCGGCAAATTCGTCAACCTGATTCCGCCGCCGCTGTCGGTCGGCACCATCCGCTTGGCGGACGGCCGCACCGCCAAGGGCTTCCTCGTCGAGCCGGCCGCGCTCGATGGCGCCCGCGACATCTCGGAGTTCGGCGGCTGGCGAGCGTATATGGCGCAGAAGGGCTGATCTATTTCGCGCGTCATGATTGCGTGCGCTGCCGTAGGGTAGGCAAAGGCGCGCCCGTACTGTCCCAACGAGCGAGATCGCGGTTGCGCCGTGCCCACCGTTTCGCCGCGGAGTCCGTGGCCCGATGGTGGGCACGCTGCCGCCTAACGGCGGCTGCTTTGCCCACCCTACCGCTCGAACGAAGAGCTACACCGACACCGCGTAGATCTCGTATTCGCCGCGCACCAGCTCGATGTGGGCTTTCATGGCACTCGCCGCGCCGGCCTTGTCGCCGCGCAGGATGGCGACGACGACGCGGTCGTGCTCGGCATGCGACTTGGCGAGGCGGCCGAGATTGCGGAACTGTGCGCGGCGGAACGGCTGCACACGCACCCGCGTCGCCAAGGTGATCTCGGCGATGTAGGCATTGTGCGCGCCGGCATAGATCGCGTTGTGGAAGCGCTCGTTGACCTCGTGGAAGCGCTCGGGATTGCCGGCGTGGCTGAGATTGCGCAGCTCCTCGTGGATGGCTTCCAGCCGCTGCCGCTCGACCGGCGTCATGCGCTGCGCCGCGAGACCGGCGCACAGGCCCTCGAGCTCGGCCATCGCCTCGAACATGCCGGTGAGACGGTCGGCCGACGGTCGCGCCACGACAGCGCCGCGATGTGCACGCGCCTCGATCAGCCCGGAAGTCGCCAATTGACGCAGCGCTTCGCGCACCGGCGTGCGCGAGACGTTGAAGCGCTTGGCGATCTCGGTCTCGTCCAGCGGCGCCCCCGGCGCTAGCGCGCCGCGCACGATCTCATCGGCGAGTTGCAGGCGCAACTCCTCGGCGCGGGTGATCTTCGCAACCGCAGGCGGCGCGCGGTCGATGCGCTTGATCTCGGAGTCGCGGGCGGGCCGCTGCCGCGTTCGCGGCGGAAGATCGTCCAGGCTCATCCTCAGCCGCCTTTTGCTTCATCGATGATGCTGACATGGGCAGCGACGATTCTCCAGCCTTCCGGAAACCGGATCCAGGTCTGCATCTGGCGTCCGACCTTGCCGGGCGCGGTGTCGCGATAGAACAGCGTCGAGGCGACCGCGGCGTCACGGCCGTAAGCGGTGATCACGGTGCGCGCGGTCCGCCGCATCAGCCCGGCCGGCGAACGCGCGGCGCGAAATGCCGCGATCTCGCCGTAGCCGTAGAGGTTCTCGCCGATGCCGTAGCGCAGTGTGCGGGAGTCCTGCTTGAAAAGCTCGTCGAGCACGACGACGTCGTTGCCGACCAGCGCCTGTTCATAGCGCTGGAACTGCGCGGTGACTTCCGCGACAACGTCAGGCAGATCGACTTCCATTCTCCAGAACTCCTCGCGGGGCCGGCGCAGCGGCGACGCCAAGCTGTTGCAAGGCGTGGGCCACACGCAATGCGACATGTTCGCACCACGGCGCCGCGATGATCTGCACGCCGATGGGCATCGGCTCGAGCGGAATCGGAACGGCGACGACGGGAAGCCCTATGAACGAGATCGGCTGGGTATGAATGCCGATATTGGCGCGCACCGGCAGCTCGACGCCGTCGAGCACGAAGGTCGTCTGCCCGAGCTTGGGTGCAACGCAGGGCGTTGCCGGCGCGATCAGCACGTCGACGGACTTGAACAGCTCCAGCACCCGGGCGTGGTACCAGCGGCGAAACTTCTGCGCGCGGTCGACCATCGGCGCCGGAATCATCGCACCCGCAATCAGGCGGTCGCGCACCGCCGGATCGAAATCACCCGGGCGCGTGCGCAGCCGGTCGAGATGCAGCGAGGCGCCCTCGGTGGTGCTGATGACGTAAGCCGCGGCGCGGGCGCGCGCCGCTTCGGGCACCTCGATCACCTCGGTGACCTTCAGCGCGGCCGCGACACGAGCGACCGCTTCGGCGGCTTCGGGAAACAGATTCTTCTGGAAGTGCCCTCCGGCAAGGGCGATGCGCAGATCGCCGATGCCTTGCGAGAATCGACCGGAGACCGGCTCCGGTGCCCGCGTGGTGCACGCGGCGTCGTCCGGATCGGGCCCCTGCATGGCGTCATAGGCGAGCGCGAGATCCTCGACTGAGCGCGCGAACGGACCGAGATGATCCAGACTCATGACGAACGGAAACGAGCGCGCACGCGACAGCCGGCCATAGGTCGGCTTGAGACCGAAGATGCCGCAGAACGAGGACGGCACGCGGATCGAGCCGTTGGTGTCGGAGCCCAGCGCGATCGGCACCAGGCCGCCGCCGACGGCGCTGCCCGAGCCGCCCGACGAGCCGCCGCTCATCCGCGTCGGATCATGCGGATTGCGCGACGGGCCGTCGTGCACGTTCTCGCCGGTGAAGTCGTAGGCGTATTCGCCCATGTTGAGCGCACCGATCAACACCGCGCCGGCGGCTTCCATCCGCGCGATCAGCGTCGAGTCCCGCGTCGCCGCCGGGCGATCGCGGTTGATCCTGGAGCCGGCCCGGGTCGGCAGCCCCGTGACGTCGAACAGGTTCTTCACCGCAAACGGCACGCCGGCGAGCGGACCGACGGGCTTGCCCGCAGCGATGGCCGCATCCACGGCGCGCGCCCTCGCTCGCGCACGCTCGGCGGTGATGTCCGTAAAGGAATTCAGCACACCATCGCGCGCCGCAATCCGCGCCAGCGCAGCGTCGGCGGCCTCGACGGCGGAGAGCTTGCGGGTGGCGACTGCGGCCGCAATCGCGCGCGCGGTCATGTCGGCAGGATCAAGCGGTGAAGACACTGGCAGGCTCGGCTTCGTCAGGCAGGGAGAATTCGTCGACCAGCTTCGCCATCTTCAGCGAGACCTCGAGATTGGCGCGAATCGCCGGGCGCCACGCGTCCTCGATCGGCAGAGCCAATGCATGCCCGACCGCGTCGATGTAGTCGTCCAATGGCTCCGCCATCAGCTTTTCTCCTCAAGCTTTCACGCTCAATGCGCCGGCAATGGCGGGTGCGGAATCGCCGTCAGCAACTCCCGCGTATAGTCATCCTGCGGATGACCTAGCACACGTTCGGAGGTGCCTTCCTCGACGATTCGGCCCGACCGCATCACGATCACACGATCGCACAACAGCCGCACCACATTCAAATCATGGGAGACGAACAGATAGCTCATACCTAATTGCTGCTTGAGGTCCTGCAGCAGATTGAGCACGACCGCCTGCACGGAGACGTCGAGCGCCGCCGTGGGCTCGTCGAGGATGACGAGCTTCGGGTGCAGCGCAATCGCGCGGGCGATGCCAACGCGCGCCTTCTGGCCGCCCGACAATTGGTGCGGAAAGCGGTCGAGCAGATCGAGCGGCAGGCCGACCATGGTGGCCAACTCTTCGCAGCGCGTGCGGACCGCATTGCGTCCCTTGATGTCACCCAATTGCAGGATCGGATCAGCGATGGCGCGCGCCGCGGTGAAGCGCGGATTGAGGCTGTCGGTCGGATCCTGGAACACCATCTGGATGCGGCTGCGCAGCGGCAGCCGGGCAAAGGCCTGCGGCAGGATGTTGCCGATCTCCTCGCCATCGAAGCTGATGCGGCCCGAGCTCTGGTCGAGCAGCCGCATCACCATCATCGACGTCGTCGACTTGCCACAGCCGGATTCGCCGACCAGGCCGACGCTCTCGCCATGACCGACCGTGAAGCTGATGCCGTCGACGGCGCGGAACATCTCCGGCTCGACCGCCGGCTTGCGGCCGAACAGCTTCGACAACGTCGCCGAGGCGCCCTGGCGGGGATATTCCTTGACCAGCTTGTCGACGAGAAGGAGCGGCTTGGTGCTCCTCGCACTCCGGTCGTCCTCCCCACTCCGCTCGTCACCCCCGGGCTTGACCCGGGGGTCCATCACCTTCGACGAGTCTCGCGCAACGGGATGGATGGCCGGGTCAAGCCCGGCCATGACGGAGTGAGGTTGCTGCGACGCCTCCTCCTCCGGCAGCAATTCGCGCAGGGACACGCCGAGCCGCGGCGTCGCGCGCATCAGCTTGCGCGTGTAGGGATGCTGCGGGTTGGCGAAGATGTCGGCGGCCCTGGCGGTCTCGACCACCCGGCCCTTCTCCATCACCACGACGCGATCGCAATAGGCAGCGGCGAGACCCAGATCGTGCGTGATCAGGATCGTCGACATGCCGCGGCTCCTGGTCAGCTCGACCACGAGATCCATCACCGCCTTCTGCGTAGTGACGTCGAGGCCGGTGGTCGGCTCGTCCGCGATCAGCAGCTGCGGATTGCAGGCCAGCGCCAGCGCGATGACGACGCGCTGGCACATGCCGCCGGACAATTCGAACGGATAGGCGTGGTAGCGCTCGCGCGGGCGGGCGATCTTGACCTGCTCGAGCGCTGCGATCGCCTTTTCGGCGCGATCAGTCGCGGCCGCCTGGGCGTGCTGCCTCAGCACGTCCTCGATCTGCTGGCCCACTTTCCGGATCGGATTGAGGGCCGCGCGGGGGTTCTGGAAGATCATCGAGATCTCGCGGCCGCGCAGATCGCGCATCGCGCTTTCCTCGGCCGCCTTGACGTCGATCCCCGAGAACATCACCGAGCCCTCGGCGATCCGTCCCGCGCGGTCGAGGATGCGCATCACGGCATAGGAGGTCACCGACTTCCCCGAGCCGGATTCGCCGACGATCGCGAGCGTCTCGCCCTTGGCGACGGAGATATCGACATGCTGCACGGCCTTGACGATGCCACGCCGGGTGGAGAATTCGACCGTGAGATCGCGAACGTCGAGCAGCGGCTGGGCGGTCATCCATGGCTCCGCTTGTTACGACCGTCATGCGCGGGCTTGACCCGCGCGTCCATCAAGCCAGGGAAGGCCTGTTCCAAGGGATGGATTGCCGGGTCAAGCGCGGCAATGACGGAGTGTTGCTGTGGCGCACCCATCAACTACGTCCTGCGCTGCGGGTCGACGATGTCGCGCAGGCCATCGCCGAGCAGGTTGAAGCAGAATACCGCGATCATCAGCGCAAGGCCCGGAAACAGCGCGATCCACCATTCGCCCGACACCATGAAGGAGGCGCCCTCGGCGACCATGATGCCCCATTCCGCCGTCGGCGGCCGCACGCCGAGGCCGATGAACGACAGGCCTGCGGCATTGAGGATCGCGTAGCCCATCGTCAGCGACATCTGCACGATCATGATCGGCATGATGTTGGGCAGGACGTGGCCGAGCAGAATGCGCAGCTCGCTGTTGCCCGACAGCCGCGCCGCCTGAACGAAGCCGGCGTTGCGGCGGACATTGGCCTCGGCGCGCGCGACCCGCGCGTAAAGCGGGAAGTTCACGATGGCCGTGGCGATGATGATGTTCTGCACGGTGTTGCCGAGCGCGGCGACGATGCCCATCGCCAGCACGAACAGCGGGAACGCCATGATGGTGTCGGCGATGCGGCCGACGATGCGGTCGGTCCAGCCGCCGAAGAAACCGGCGGCGACGCCGGCAAGTCCGCCCATGAAGAACACCAGCGCCACCGAGGCGACCGCGATGAATGTGTCGAGCCGGGTCGCGACGACGACGCGGCTGAAGATGTCGCGGCCGAGCTGATCGGTGCCGAACCAGTGCGCCGCCGACGGCGGCTTCAGCGCCGACGCCGTGTCGCTCGCGAGCGGATCATACGGCACGATCCACGGACCGAAGACCGCGGCGAACAGGATCACGACCAGGAGGCCGAAGGCGAAGCCCGTGACCTTGTTCTCGGCCAGCACATAGCGCGTGTGCCCGATCAGGGCTGACAGTCCCGACATTCGCGAGGGAACGGCGGCAGGCTCAATGGTCGGCGCGACGGAGCTCATCCTTCCAGCCTCACACGGGGATCGATGACGCCATAGAGAATGTCGATGACGAGGTTCAGGACGACGTACATCACGGCCATCGTCAGCACGAAGCCCTGCACCGGCGCGAAGTCGGAGGCGATCAGCGCCTCGACCGCGTAGGAGCCGATGCCGGGCCAGGCGAACACCTTCTCCACCAGCACGTTGGCGCCGAGCAGGAAGGAGAACACCATCGACAGCGTCGTGATGACCGGAAGCATGGCGTTGCGGAACGCATAGGTCACGGTGACTGTCGCGGGCGACAGGCCCGAGGCGCGCGCCGTGCGGACGAATTCCGACGACAGCACCGACAGCATCGAGGCCCGTGTCATGCGCGCGATCGGCGCCAGCGAGAAGATCGCGAGCGTGGCGGCGGGCAGGATCAGCTGACTCAGCGCCGAGCGAAACGCCTCACCGTCACGCGCGATCAGCGTATCGATGAGGTAGAAGCCGGTCACGGGGTCCGGCGCGCTATAAAACACGTCGAGCCGGCCGAGCGGCGCCGGTGACCAGCCTAGCCGGAAATAGAACACGTACACCAGCACCAGCCCGGTGAAGAACACCGGCAGCGAGACGCCCGCTGTCGTGACGACGCGGCAGGTATGGTCGATCCACGACCCCGGCCGGGTCGCCGCGAGCACGCCGAGCGGCAGCGCGATCGCGACCGAAACCAACAGGCCGAGCAAGGTCAGCTCGGCCGAGGCCGGCAGGCGGTTGCGGATCTCGCTGGCGACCGGCTGCCCTGTGGTTAGCGAACTGCCGAGATCGCCATGGGCGAGATCGACGGTGTAGCGGAAGAACTGCTCGACCAGCGGCTTGTCGAAGCCGAGCTTCTTACGGATCTGCTCGACGGCCTCTTTGGTCGCCGCAGGGCCGGCGAAATACGCCGCGGGATCGCCGGGCAGCGCACGCGTGAGCAGGAAGGTGACGATCACGACGCCGATCAGGGAGGGAATCGCGAAGGCGAGGCGCTTGGCGATAAGGCTCAGCATGGGCAGCCCCCCGCCCGAATTGGCCCAGATCCTACAGCACGGCGCAGTCTGCTCCCTCCCCCCTTGTGGGGGAGGGCTGGGGTGGGGGGTGAGCCGAGACGGCAGTGGGTGCGGCTACCCCCTTCCCTGCCCCTCCCCCACAAGGGAGGAGGGAATGAGAGAGCTGGGCTCACACCACCAAGGTCACCCACGTCCTCACCCCTTCACCAGAGCCCGATAGTCGAGCCTGCGGTGGAACCAGTACTGATAGCCGGAGATGTTCTTTTGCATCGCGACGTTGACGAACGGCTGATAGAGCGGAATGCGCGGCACCTCGGCGAAGGCGAGATCGACGAAGCCCTTCACGTCGGCATCGTACGTCGCCTTGTCCCCGGTCGCGGCGGCGTCGCGCGCGCCGTTGATGAGCTTGTCCATCTCGGGCGACTTGTAGCTCATCGTGTTGAACACGGAATTGTTGCCGTGATAGCACCAGTAGAAAAAGTACTCGGGATAATCGAGCCAACCGGAGAAGATGTTGGTGAAGAGCGGCATCTCCTTCTTGTTCAGCTCGGTGCGCCAGTTGGCGCCGGGCACCTTGTTGATGGTGGTCTTGATGCCGAGCTGGGCGAGGCTCTCCTGCACGAGCACGCACAGCGGCTCGTTGACCTGCGCGAAATTGAGGTCGAACGAGATCGTGGTCTCGAAGCCGTTGGGGTAGCCGGCTTCTGCCAGCAGCGCCTTGGCCTTCTCCATGTCGGTGAAATACTTCGTCGGCTGCGGCCACGCCACCTCGGTCGCCTTGTCGGACGGCGCACCGAACATCGGATTGGCAAGGCCGAACATCACGGCGTCGATGATCTTCTGATAGGGCATCGCATAGGCGAGCGCCTGCCGAACCTTGGGATTGTCGAACGGCGGCTTGGTCACGTTCATGCCGATATACTGGATGCCGTTAGAGATCGGCAGCGAGATCACGGTGTGCTTGCCGTTCGACTTCATCTCCTGGAAGTCCTTGTTCGGCAGCTCATAGGAGATGTCGGCGTCACCACGCTCGAGCAGCGCGCGGCGGTTGCCGGCCTGCGGCACCATGCGCCAGATCACGCGCTTGATCTTCGGCAGCGGACCGCACACCCAGTCATCGTTGCGCTCCATGATCACTTCGGTACCGGCGGTCCACTTCGTCACCTTGTAGGCGCCGGAGCCCGCGGTCTGCTGCTTGGTATATTCGAGCCCCCATGGGTCTTTGTCGGTCGCGTTCTTCTTCACGAGCTCCGAGTTGACCACGCAGGGTACGATGACGGCGAGATCGGGGATCGTCAGCCGGTCCTTCTTCAGGAAGTCGACGCGCACGGTGTGGTCATCGACGATGACGAACTGCTCCGGCTTGGTCAGCGAGCCCGCGCTCATCTGGAAGGTCGGGAAGCCACCGACGCTGACGGCGCGATCGAGCGACCACTTCACGTCCTTGGCCGTGACCGGCGTGCCGTCGTGGAATTTGGCGTTCTTGCGCAGCTTGAAGGTCGCCGACATGTCGCCGATGGTCATGTCCTCGGCGAGCTCGGGCTTGAACTTGTCGCGGTCATAGTACGGCACCCCGCCGGGGCCGCTCTTCATCTCGTGGCTGATCAGGCGATCATAGCAGTTCCAGGACACCTCGTAGCCCGGTACGTTGGTGCCGACGCCGTGGATGTCGAGGTTGTTGGGACCGCCTTCGGACACGATCAGCAGCGTCTCGGACCGCGCATCGGCCTTGGCGGAAGACATGATGGCCGGCGCCATTGGCAGCGCGGCCCCCGCAGCCAGACCGGACACGGATTTCAGAAAATCGCGACGCTTCATCAAATGCTCCCGAGAATAACGACTGTCGGGAACAGTGATCGCAAGCTTCGTGCCAAGCCCGGCCGAAAGCTAAGCTATTGAAATATCGACGCGCCTTCACCGAGTGGTACGGCTCGACGCCTCCTATTGCATACAAAGCTGCATATTTGCTGAATTTATAATCACTTCAAATAGCCTGCGACAGATTTACGCAACGCCTGTTGGACCGCCGCCCCGGTTGGGGATCACTCCGGCCAGATCAGCGCCTGCAGCTCGTCGAAGTCGCGGACCTTGGCCGGCCAATCCGGAATGCAGATGTGGCGAACGGGATCGCTCGCCTGGTGCAGTAGCATCAAGGCGAGCAGCCGTCGCTTCAGCTGCCAGTTGATGTCCTCCAGGGCAAATCCGTAGCCGTCGAACAAGGCACGCACGCGCCCGGGCTGACCCGCTGCCATGAAGGCGCTCGGCCCGAGCAGATCATACTCGCCAAGACCGGTCATGACGTCGCCGAAGTCGAACAGCCCGCTCAGCTGCCAGCCATCACCGCTGCGCGTGACGAGGAAATTCTCCGGAATGTATTCACCGGTCAGGATGACCGGCGGCGGATCCTTCGGCAGCAGTGCTGCGGCCTCGCGCAGGAGATCGTCCAGCCCGGCGAGCAGCGTCGGCGGCAAGCCGAGCCTCTGATGGCGTGCATGACATCCGGCCATCTGCATCCTCAAAAAATCCGACCAGCGCGGACCGAGCGCGAGCAACTCGCCAGGCGGGACCCGCTGCACGGCGGCGATCAGACGACCGACCTGCCTGAGCAAGAGCCGCTTGTCCTGCTCCGGTAGTTGCCGCCAGACATCCGAAGCAGGAATGCCGCCGAGCCTGGTCATGATCAGATAGCACCAGCCGTCGCGCTCCCCCTCGTGTCGCAGGTCGGGGGTACGGACGTCGCCGACGCCACCGGCGAGCACGCGCAAGGCCGCCCGCTCGGACTGAAACTTGCCGCGATGAAACGGCGGGAAGACTTTCAGGATCGGTCCGTCGTTCAGCGCGAGAACCAGATTGGTGCCCGCCGCGAACGGCACCAGCCGCGCGTCGTCGTAGCCATGGCCGCGCGCAATATCGCGTGCAGCCGGCAGCCAGCGCGTCGCGTCGGCACGGAGGCGCCGGAGCTGCGCGCCATCGGCGACCGGTGGCAAAGCCATTTTCAGCGATCCGGGCTCGCGCGCTCGAACTGGCGCAGCAGACGGTTGCCGCGGTCGACGGCCGCATCGATCGCCGCCCGCGCCGGCTTGCGGCCGCTGAAGGCCTGCTCCATCTCGTCCTCGATGGCATCACGGATCAGCACGAACGAGCCCAGCCGCAGGCCGCGCGAATTTTCCGTGGGAGGATTGAGCGTCACCTGCTCGATCGAGATCGCTGCTCCCGGATTGCGGTCGTAGAAGCCCTGCGCGCGCGTCAGATCGAATGCCGCCTGCGTAATCGGCAGATAGCCCGTATTCTGGTGCCAGGCGGCCTGAACATCGGGCCGCGACAGATAGGCGAAGAACCTGGCAACGCCCTTGTACTCGGCCGCGGGACGGTCACGCAGCACCCACAGCGTCGCGCCGCCGATGATCGAATTCTGTGGCGCGCCCGCAACGTCAGGCCAGTACGGCATCATGCCGTAGCCGACCTCGAACTTCGAATTCGCCTTGACGTCGGCGCGCGTCGCCGAGGAGCCGATGAAGATGCCGCACTCGCCCTTCTGGAAACGCGGCTCGGCTGCCTGGCCGCGGCCGCCATAGTCGAAGACCTTGCCCTTCTGCCATTCCGCGAGCTGGGCGATGTGCCGCGTGACCTGCGGATTGTTGAACGTCAGCACGGCGTCCAGTCCGGCAAAGCCGTTGGCGCGGGTGGCGATCGGCAGATTGTGGAAGGCCGAGAAATTCTCCACGTTGATCCAGGCCGGCCACGACGTCGTGAAGCCGCAGGCGACGCCGTTGTCGCGCAGCCGCCGGGCAGCCTTGCCTAGCTCGGGCCAGGTCTTCGGCGCCGCGCCCGGATCCAGCCCGGCCGCGCGAAACTGATCCTTGTTGTAGTAGAGGATTGGCGTGGAGGCGTTGAACGGAAACGACAGCATGTTGCCGTCGGCGTCGGCATAGGTGCCGGCGATCGCGGGCAGATAGGCCGACGGCGAAAAGCTCTCCTGCTCGTCGCGCATCAACTCGTAGACGGGGTAGATCGCGCCCTTCGCCGCCGTCATCGTCGCGGTCGCGATCTCGTTGACCTGCACGATGGCCGGCTGGCTGCGCGAGCGGAACGCGAAGATGGCCGCCGTCACGGTCTCGGTATAGCTGCCCTTGTAGCTCGGCACGATGCGATAGTCGGACTGCGACGCATTGAAGTCGGCGGCCAGTCTGTCGACCTGCCTGCCGAGCTCACCCGACATCGCATGCCACCACATGATCTCGGTCGCGGCCTGGGCCGTGCTTGCGCAAACAACCGTCCAGAGCAGGATTGCAGACGAAACAGAACGCAAGAGGACCGTCAACGGGAGCCAACTCCAATTCGATGAATGAATCTGCCCGGGCTGAGATCGCAATCGGACCGAAAATGG
The DNA here is from genome assembly GCF_032381235.1 of Bradyrhizobium sp. SZCCHNR1053. Taxonomy (NCBI): domain Bacteria; kingdom Pseudomonadati; phylum Pseudomonadota; class Alphaproteobacteria; order Hyphomicrobiales; family Nitrobacteraceae; genus Bradyrhizobium; species Bradyrhizobium sp. SZCCHNR1053. The sequence goes on along the minus strand of NZ_JAUHJM010000016.1, from coordinate 57,189 downwards.
GGTCCAACAACCCAAGGCTGCAATAGCCTATCAACAAACCATTGACGCGTATCGCTTTGACGTCAGAATGGCCTTATAGCACCTGTTCGGGAGTGCATTGAACCTTTTCATGTCCGGGCCGACCTCATCATCAGGGGGAAGAGTGTTGCCTGTGTACCGCGCCCATCTTTCGTCGATCTCGAGAGTGGACGTCACGCCGGTGCTGATGCGCGCTGAGGCGGGCGCGCGGTACCGCTCGTCCCTTTCATGCTCGGCGGCGCGACTGGCTGCGCCGCAGCATACAAGCCCGGCTGCGCGCGGCAGAGCGGACGCAGGCAGGCTCCGCACGACCGGCCCGAGGTAGCGATCGTGGCGCGATCCGAGCAGCGGAAATCCGTCGCGCGGCCGCTCAGTCTGGCGGTCCTGGGGCGGGCACGGATCGTGCGCGCGCTGCGGGCGGTTCCGATCCGCTGGCGGATCCTCTCGATCGCCGCGCTCAACTCGGCTGTCGTGATCGTGCTGGCGGCGCTGATCTGGAACGGCGCGACGGTGCTGGGCACAGCCTGGGACGACGTTCGCCAGGTCCGGGAATCCGACAAGGTGCTGGCCCTGCTCGAAAGCGAGACGAGCCGGCTGCAGAACCTCATTCATCGCTACATCAATCAGCCGAGCCCGGAGCTGTTCGCCGAGATCCTGCTGCTGCGCGAGGCCGTGCTCGGGACGCTCACGACGCGCGCCTCGACCGACCCGATGCTGTCGGGGTCGGTCGAGGAGCTGGAGCGCGTCACCGTGCGTTTCCTGGACGGCTTCGGCGAGTTGCGCAGTCTGCAGGCGACGATCTCCAAGACCTATGAGGAAGAGGTTCTCGGCCCCGCCCGCGACATCGCCGGGCTCTATTCGGTGATCGAAGGCGCGACCGGCCATCGCGACGCGCAGATCTGGCCCTCGCTCGGCAAGTCGCGCGAGGCCTTCACCGCGATGCTGGTCGCGGCCAATTCCTACTATCTGTCGCTCGCGCCCGCCTCCGCCGACGACGCGCGCCGCAACACGGAGACGATCGAGAAGACCATCCCGGTGATGTCGAGTCTTGCGGACAATGATCTGCAGCGGCTCGCGCTGCAGCGACTGTCAGCCCGGACCGCGGCGCTACGCGCAGGATTCTCCAAGCTCACCGATCAGCTCACCAACCGCACCGAACTGCTGCGCAACACCATCGATGCGAGCCAGGCCGAAACCATCGGCGCCATCGACGGCCTGTCGGTGAAGATGCGCCAGCACGAGCAGAAGGCGCAGGCGACTTTCGATCGGACGTTGAAGGACATCTCCCGTCGCGTCCTCTCGATCGCCGTGATCTTCCTGGGAGTCATCCTGTCCGCCGGGGTGCTGATCGCCTTGTCGATCAGGCTGCCGTTGCAGCAGATCATGGCCTCGATGCGCGCGATCATGCTGGGCGACTACGACCGCGAGGTCCAGGGCACCGAGGCGCGTGACGAGGTCGGCGCGATGGCCCGCGCCGTCGAGACCTTCCGCGAGAACGCAATCGCCAAGCGCAAGACCGAGGACGAGCTCCGCGCCGCGAAGGAAAAGGCCGAGAGCGCGCTGCTCGAACTCAACGCCGCGCAGCGCAACCTGATCGATGCCGAGCGGCTGGCGGCGCTGGGCGGGCTCGTCGCCGGCGTCGCACATGAGGTGAATAATCCGATCGGCATCAGCCTGACGGTGGCCTCCAGCTTCGCGCGCCGGGTCGAGATGTTCGAGGCCGCACTGCGGTCGCCCGAAGGCGGCCTGCGCCGGTCGCAGCTGGAGGAGTTCGTGCGCTCCTCGCGCGATGCATCCGAGCAGCTGGTCGCCAATCTGCAGCGCGCCGGCGAGCTGATCCAATCGTTCAAGCAGGTCGCGGTCGACCGCTCCCACGCGGAGCGACGGACCTTCGTCCTGAGCGAGGCGACCGATCAGATCATCACCAGCCTCAAGCCGGTGCTCAAGCGCGCGCCGATCGCGCTTGCGGTCGACGTCCCCGAGGGACTTTTCATCGATGGCTATCCCGGGTTCTACGGTCAGATCCTCACCAACCTGTTCCTCAACGCCGTCAATCATGCCTTTGTCGACGGACGCGCGGGCACCATCTCGATTACGGCGCGGCCGCGCGGCGCGGATGACATCGAGATCATTTTCGCCGATAACGGGGCCGGCATGACCCCCGACGTCCAGCGTCAGGCCTTCGATCCGTTCTTCACGACACGCCGCAACGAAGGGGGAACGGGGCTCGGGCTGCATATCGTCTACAATCTGGTGACGCAGCAGCTCGGCGGCCGCATGATGCTGGAATCCCGCGAGGGACAAGGCACCACCTTTCGGATTATCATGCCGCGGGTCGCCAAGGGCGGCGCCGAGACAGCAATGGGCGACGGAACGACGCAATGGCCGAACAGGACGATGTCCTCCAACTGATCGAGGATGCCGGTTTCGACGAGGATGACGGTTCGGCCCGGAAATGGAAGATCGCCGTCATCGACGACGACCATGCCGTGCACGAGGGCACCCGCTTTGCGCTGTCGGATTACAGCCTGAACGGCCAGGGGCTCGAAATCCTGTCCGCCTATTCGGCGGCCGAAGGCCGCGCGCTGATGCGGGAGCACACCGACATCGCGGCCGTGCTGCTCGACGTCATCATGGAGACCGATGTCGCCGGGCTCGAGCTCGTCGAATACATCCGCAACGAGATCAAGAACGAGACCGTCCGCATCATCCTCCGCACCGGACAGCCGGGTCAGGCGCCGGAGCGGCGCGTCATCGTCCAGTACGACATCAACGACTACAAGGCCAAGACCGAGCTCACCGCCGACAAGCTGTTCACCTCGCTCACCGCCGCGCTGCGCAGCTATCAGCAGCTCGAGCGCATGGTACAGACCCGGCGCGGCCTCGAGATCATCATCGACGCCGCCTCGACGCTGTACGACTTCAAGTCCATGCAACGGCTGGCCGAGGGCGTGCTGACCCAGATCGCGTCGCTGCTGAACGTGGATTGCGCAGGCATCCTGGTGCTGCGCGACGACGGCAGCCAGACCGACGATTTTTCGGTGCTGGCCGGCTCCGGCTGCTACAGCCGTTTCTCCGGCGCCGTCACCTCGCGCTCGCTCGATCCGGATCTGCGCGACATGGTGGAGGCCGCCTTCAGGCAGCGCAGCAACGAATTCGCCGACCATCGCACCGTGCTCTATGTCCGCACCGGCTCGGGGCGCGAGGTCGTGGTGCTGCTGCAGGCGGAGCGGCCGCTGTCCGAGACCGATCGCTCGCTGGTCGAGATCTTCTCCAGCCGGCTGTCGATCGCCTTCGACAACGTGATCCTCTATCAGCAGCTGCATGAGGCCAACACCCAGCTTGAGGACCGCGTCGCCCAGCGCACCCGCGCGCTGATGCAGGCCAACCGGCGGCTGTCGGCGCAATGGCTGCGGCTGCAGCGCGCCAACGGCTTCAAGAACGAGATTTTGGGCACCGTCGCCCACGACCTGAAGAATCCGCTCGGCGTCATCCTCGGCCGCACGGAGATGCTGACCGAGCTGATCGCGACCGGCGCCTCCGCCGACGGCATCACCAGCCAGGTCGGACATATCCGAGATGCTGCCAGGCGGCTGACGTCGATGGTCGACCACCTGATCTCGGATGCGATGGCCGACGCCTTCGACATCACCATCCGCCGTGAGCCGGTCGACATCGCTGCCCTGGTCCACGAGGTGGTCGAGGCCAACCAGCCGCTCGCGCTCAACAAGCAGCAGGTCATTGCCGTGTCGGCGCCGCCGCATCTGTCGACCATGTGCGACATCGACCGGATCCGCGAGGCGATCGACAACCTCCTGAGCAACGCGATCAAGTACAGCCCGATCGGCGGCAGGATCACCGTGAATGCCGCCGACGATGGCGACAACACCATCATCGGCGTCACCGACCAGGGCGCCGGGCTGTCGCCGGAGGATCTCGGCCGCCTGTTCGGCCGGTTCCAGCGGCTGTCGGCCAAGCCGACCGCCGGCGAGAGCTCGACCGGGCTCGGCCTGTCGATTGTCAAACGCATCGTCGACATGCATGGTGGCGAGGTGACGGCCAGAAGCGATGGGCCGGGATCCGGATCGACCTTCACGATCACACTGCCGGCGGCCGAATTGTCATGAGTCAGAGCCAGCACATCATCATCGTCGACGACGAGGCCCCTGCCCGCGAAATGGTGGGTGATTACCTCAAGATGCACGGCTTCGCGGTGACGCTGTGCGACGGCGGCAAGAGCCTGCGCAGCGCCATCGAGACCGGCCCGGCAGATCTCGTCGTGCTCGATCTCAACATGCCCGAAGAGGACGGCCTGTCGATCATCCGCGATCTCAAGGGCCGCACCAACATCCCGGTGATCATGCTGACCGCTACCGCCAGCCCGATCGACCGGGTGGTGGGGCTCGAGCTCGGGGCCGACGATTACGTCGCCAAGCCGTGCGAATTGCGCGAATTGATGGCCCGGATCCGCTCCGTGCTGCGCCGCAGTGGGCCGGCCAAGACTGCGGCGGCCGCTACGGACTCCGCTCCCGCCCAGGCGAAGGACCCGCAATTGGTGCGGTTCGGCACCAAATGGCTCGATCTCGATGCCCAGGCGCTGCGGGATGACGAGGGCAACGAGCACCCGCTGACGGCGTCCGAATTCGGCCTGCTCAAAGTGTTCGCTGCCAACCCGAAGCGGGTGCTGTCGCGCGAACGGCTGCTCGAGCTGGCGAATGCACGCGATGCCGAGGCATTCGACCGCGCCGTGGACCTGAGAATCATGCGAATCCGCCGCAAGATCGAGCCGGATCCGACCAAGCCGGCGGTGATCCGTACCATCCGCGGCGGCGGCTACCTGTTCTCGCCGGCGGGCGAGAAGGCCTGAGGACGGCCGGTCGGCGGCGGCGGAAGCGGCCTCTGCATCCACATCCAGTTCCGCATCTTGGAATAGGGCACAATTCCGCCACGAGTGTTTCGCGATGTGCGGCGCGACGAAACATTTCCGCAGGCGCACGAAACCATTTTCCTGTTTTCGTGCAGACGTCCCGAAACGGGCGCTCCTTAACAATCCCTCCCGTCGAAACGCCGCAAGGGGGCGGCGGAACGGGAGAGTGCCATGCAGAACGTCGTTGCCATCAATTCCGCAGCCAGCCAGGGCATCATCGCAGCCCAGGCGACCACGGACGGCATGCTCCTGGAGAGCATTGCCGATGGCGATCGCACCGCGATGCACACGCTTTATGCGCGCCACAATGTGCGGGTCTATCGCTTCATCCTGCGCATCGTCCGCGACACCACGATCGCCGAGGACCTCGTCAGCCAGGTGTTCCTGGACGTCTGGCGCACCGCCAGGCAGTTCGAGGGCCGCTCGCAGGTCTCGACCTGGCTGCTGTCGATCGCCCGCTTCAAGGCGTTGACCGCGCTGCGCCAGCGCCGCTTCGAGGACATCGACCAGGACGAGGTGCGCGAGATCGCCGACGACTCCGACACGCCGGAGACCTCGCTCGAGCGCTCCACCACCAGCGCCATCCTGCGCGCCTGCGTCGCCAAGCTGTCGCCGGCCCATCGCGAGATCATCACCCTGATCTACTACCACGAGAAGTCGGTGGAGGAGGTCGGGCAGATCATCGGCATTCCGCAGAGCACGGTGAAGACGCGCATGTTCTATGCCCGCAAGCACCTCGCCGAACTCCTGCGCTGTGCCGGCGTCCACAGCCTCGCCGCCTGACCAAGGTTCATTCTCGTCGGGGCTGATGTCCCGACGGGTTCCAAAGACGACGCACGAAAATCACCGAACGAAACAATTGAAACAATCGGCGAAATCACCTGGAAAATTTCGGCCGCTAGAACGTTATCCATCGACCGAGCCTCAGTCCCCCAGCTGATCTCGGTTTCGAGCGAGCAAATTCAAGGATAACCTCCACCTCCCAAGGTTGCTCCGAAGACCCGGCGGATGCCCCCGCCGGGTCTTCGTCGTTTATGGACCTGCAGCGCCGCCTTGGTCGATTTGACCATTTGATATCGCGCGTTGCCGGTGCAATCTTCCGTCATGGGGCGATGCGACAAGCCCCGTGGCAATGACGGACGGTGCTGATGTTCGGTTTGGATGCGGTTGAGCTGGCGCGCGCGCAGTTCGCCTTCACGGTCACCTTCCACATCATCTTCCCCGCCTTCTCGATCGGGCTCGCGTCCTACCTCGCCGTGCTCGAGGCGCTGTGGCTGTGGACCGGACGCGACGTCTATCTCAACGTCTTCAATTACTGGCTCAAGATCTTCGCCATTACCTTCGCCATGGGCGTCGTCTCCGGCATCGTGATGTCCTACCAGTTCGGCACCAACTGGTCGGTGTATTCCGACAAGGTCGGACCGGTGATCGGCCCGCTGATGGCCTATGAGGTGCTGACCGCGTTCTTTCTCGAGGCCGGCTTTCTCGGCGTCATGCTGTTCGGCCTCAGGCGGGTCGGCCCGAAGCTGCATTTCCTGGCCACTCTGATGGTCGCCGTCGGCACCCTTATTTCGGCGTTCTGGATTCTCTCCGCCAATTCCTGGATGCAGACGCCCGCCGGCTACGCCGTCAACGCCGACGGCCAGTTCGTCTCGGTCGACTGGCTCAAGGTGATCTTCAATCCGTCCTTCCCCTATCGCCTCGTGCACATGGTGCTGGCGGCCTATCTGACGACCTCGCTCGTGGTCGGCGCCGTCGGCGCCTGGCATCTGCTGCGCAATCCGCACCTGCCGGGCCCGCGCGTGATGTTCTCGATGGCGATGTGGATGGCGGCGCTAGTGGCGCCGCTGCAGATCCTGGTCGGTGACCAGCACGGCCTCAACACGCTCGAGCACCAGCCGGTGAAGATCATGGCCATGGAAGGCCATTTCGAGAGCCACAAGGACGGCGCGCCGCTGTATCTGTTCGGCTGGCCGGACCAGGCCAAGGGCGAGCTGACATGGGCGCTCGGGATCCCTAAGTTCGGCTCGCTGATCCTCAAGCACCAGATCGACGCACCGATGGCCGGCCTCGACACCGTGCCGCGGCAGGACTGGCCGCCGGTGGCGATCACCTTCTGGTCGTTCCGCATCATGGTCGGCCTGGGGCTGTTGATGCTGGCGCTCGGCCTGTTCAGCCTGTGGGAGCGCTGGCGCGACCGGCTGTACATCAATCGCGGCCTGCACCGCTTCGCGATTGCGATGGGACCAGCGGGATTCATTGCCGTCATGGCCGGCTGGATCACCACCGAGACCGGCCGGCAGCCGTTCACCGTGTACGGGCTGCTGCGCACCACCGATTCCGTTTCCCCGCTCGCGGCCCCGGCCGTGGGTGCCTCGCTGCTCGCCTTCATCATCGTGTATTTCATCATCTTCGCCGCCGGCGTGCTGTACATCCTGCGCCTGATGGCCGAGCCGCCGCATCCCGGTGAGCCGGGCCCGAGCAGCGAGCAGCCGGTCCGCACGGCCGGCATCACGCCGGCCGCGGGCGTCGTGCAGGGAGCCGTCGGATCATGAGTGTTGCCGTCGATCTCGCGACCCTCTGGGCCTTCATCATCGCGCTCGCCGTCTTCATCTACGTCGTGATGGACGGCTTCGATCTCGGGCTCGGCATCCTGTTTCCGCTGTTCCCGGGCAAGCAGGACCGCGACGTCATCACCAACACGGTGGCGCCGGTGTGGGACGGCAACGAGACCTGGCTGGTGCTCGGCGGCGGCGGCCTGATGGCCGCCTTCCCGCTCGCTTATGCGATCCTGATGCCCGCGCTGTATGCGCCGCTGATCGCGATGCTGGTTGGGCTGATCTTCCGCGGCGTCGCCTTCGAATTCCGCTGGCGCACCCGCGCGCAGCGCAATCTGTGGGACCTCGCCTTCGCCGGCGGCTCCTGGGTCGCGGCGCTGGCGCAGGGCATCGCGCTCGGCGCCATTCTGCAGGGCGTGCATGTCGAGGGCCGGCACTATGCCGGCGGCTGGTGGGACTGGCTGACGCCGTTCAGCATCCTCACCGGCGTCTCGCTCGTGGTCGGCTACGCACTGCTCGGCGCGACCTGGCTGATCCTGAAGACAGAGGGCGACCTGCGCGACAAGGCGTATCGCATCAGCTGGTATCTCCTGTTCGCCATGCTGCTCGCGATTGCCACGGTCAGCCTGGCGACGCCGCTGCTCACCATTCAATATGCGCAGCGCTGGTTCACCTGGCCGGCCGTGGTCCTGACCGCGCCGGTGCCGCTCGCCGTCATCGGCGTCACCGTGCTGTTGATGAAGCACCTCGCCCAGAAGACCGACGGCTGGCCGTTCTTCCTCGCGCTGGCGCTGTTCCTGCTGTCCTATGCCGGCCTCGGCATCAGCATGTACCCCTACATCGTGCCGCAGAGCATCACGATCTGGCAGGCGGCGGCGCCGGAGCGCAGCCAACTGATCATGCTGCCGGGCGTGCTCGTGCTGGTGCCGCTGATTCTCGGCTACACCGGTTGGGCCTATTGGGTGTTTCGCGGCAAGGTCGGGCACGACAGCGGCTATCATTGATGCCGTCCGAGCAGCCTGCCCCGCTCGCGAAGCGCCTCGCCTGGTTCGTCGTGCTGTGGCTCGCCGGCGTGGCGGCCGTCGGCACCGTCGCCTTCCTGCTGCGGCTCTGGATGAAGCTTGGATGACGGCGGGCGCCCCGCGCTCACCTTGACTTTGCTGCGAATATGCCCCTGAAATTTGGCGGGTGATTTTAATCGGGCGAGCTTCGCAGGGGTCCGTTGAGGAGAGCTTTGAATGCCGAGTTTCCGTCGCCTGCTGTGTACCACCAGCGCCATCATCGCGCTGGCGCTGTCTACGTCGCACAGTTTCGCCCAATCCGAGGATCCCGGTGATCAGCCCGGCCTCGTCGCCGATGACGGCTACGAGCTCGATCCCGAATGGCGCAAGCAGGTGGTGTATTTCCGCACCACCGAGCCGCCAGGCACGATCATCGTGTCCACCGCCGAACGCCACCTCTATCTGGTGCAGCCGGGCGGCCGCGCCATCCGCTACGGCATCGGCGTCGGCCGTGACGGCTTCCAGTGGCAGGGGCTGCTGTCGATCACCAAGAAGGCCGAGTGGCCGGACTGGACGCCGCCGCCGGAGATGATCCAGCGCCAGCCCTATCTGCCGCGCTTCATGGCCGGCGGTCCCGGCAATCCCTTGGGCGCGCGCGCGATGTATCTGGGCACCACCGTGTACCGCATTCACGGCACCAACCAGCCCTGGACCATCGGCAGCAAAATTTCCTCCGGCTGCTTCCGGCTGGTGAATGCCGATGTCGCCGATCTCTATGACCGCGTGCCCGTCGGCACCAAGATCGTGGTGCGGCAGAAGCCGGAACTGTGACGGCGGCCAAGGCCGCCGATTTTCCAGCCATCGCTTCGTCCTGACATTTTTTCGAAAGAGATTGACCATGCGCACTTTCCGAGGCGGCCTGCTGATCGGGCTCGCCGTCGCCGTCCTCGTCGCGGCGCTCGCCGTCACCTATGAGATGTACGACACCCGCACCTTGAAGCGAACCATCCGCCGCGGCGAGGTGCTGTGCGGCGTCAACGCCGGGCTGCCCGGCTTCTCGATTCCCGACGACAAGGGCAATTGGAGCGGCTTCGATGTCGACTTCTGCCGCGCCGTGGCGGCCGCGATCTTCGACGATCCGAAGAAGGCGAAGTTCGTGCCGCTCGACGCCAGTGAGCGCTTCAAGGAGCTGCAGAGCCGCAAGGTCGACATCCTCTCGCGCAACACCACCTGGTCGATGGCACGCGAGCAGAATTACGATCTGTATTTCCCGGCGGTCGCCTATTACGACGGCCAGGGCTTCATGGTGCCGCGCGCGCGCAAGCTGGAGACCGCGCTCGACCTCAACGGCAGCAAGGTCTGCGTGCAGGATTCCACCACCAACGCGCTCAACGTCGGCGACTATTTCCGCACCAACAACATGAAGTACGAGGAGGTGAAGTTTCCCAAGCTCGACGACGTCATCAAGGCGTATGACAGCGGCAAGTGCGACACCTTCACCGCCGACGTCTCGCAGCTCTACGCGCTGCGCCTGACGCTGTCGAAGCCCGGCGATCACGACATCCTGCCCGACCTGATCTCCAAGGAGCCGCTCGCGCCCGTGGTGCGCCAGCGCGACGACGACTGGATGATGATCGTGAAGTGGACGCTGTACGCGATGATCAATGCCGAGGAGCTCGGCATCACCTCCAAGAACATCGACGAGGCGCTGAGGTCGAAGAAGCCGGACGTGATGCGCCTGGTCGGCAACGAGGGCAGCTATGGCCAGGACCTCGGCCTGACCAAGGACTGGGCCGCGCGCGTGATCCGTCACGTCGGCAATTACGGCGAGGTCTATGAGCGCAACGTCGGCAGCGAGTCGAAGCTGAAGATTCCGCGCGGCATGAACCAGCTCTGGAACGCCGGCGGCGTCCAGTATGCACCGCCGATCAGGTAGGCGCTGGGTCTCGACAGCTCGCCCCTCCTCGTACCATCTCGCCACGCGCTTGGTGCACCCTCTCCCCTTGTGGGAGAGGGCGGCTTCGATGCGAAGCATCGAAACCGGGTGAGAGGGGTAGCCACGAGCTCAGACCTGAATGTGTGGCACCACCCCCTCACCCGAGCGAGCTTGTAGTTGGCTTTTGCGTAGCCCTCTCCCACGAGAGGAGCGGGCGCGTTCACGCACACCGCGCGTGCATCAACTATTTCGAATTGCACGATCGAAACAACGGGCGTTGCAGCTTAAGACAGCCATTATCGCTCTCGCGACGCCCTGCGCGTCCGAGCTTTGCCAGATTCTCCACCCTCCGAAAATCGAGGGCGCAGGGAAGGCCAGGTGCCGACTGGCACCTGCGGCCCGCCTGCTTAAAAAAATGCAGGCGGCAGAACCACAGGCTCAGCCAGGACAACCCGGCCTTCCCTGCGCGACGGTGTTAACGCTTATGGCGCGCTCTCCTCGGTGTCCGGCTTGTTAGCTGTGGAGCCTCAGGAGGTTGTCCTCGGTTAAACCGAGTCTGCTGATAGGCGGCTGGGAGTTTATGCCGCCGTGAGGCCGGTGCCAATTATACTGGTGCAGCCAGATGGGCAGTTGCGCGGCGCGCTGATCGGAAGTGGGATAGGTGTGTGCATAGGCCCACTCCCGGAGCGCTGTCTGGATAAAGCGCTCAGCCTTGCCATTGGTTCTGGGCGTGTAGGGCTTGGTGCGGATATGCTTGAGACCAATATCGCGGCAGGCCTTATCGAAATCGAAGCCGATATAGCAGCCACCGTTGTCGGTCATGACGCGGGTGACGGTAACGCCCAAGCTCTTGTAGTGAGCGACAGCGGCCTTGAGAAACGCAACAGCACTCTCGGCGGTCTGATCAGGCTTGAGCTGTGAAAAGGCGACACGGGAGTGGTCATCGATGCAGACATGCATGTACTCCCAGCCAAGTCCGCGACAATGACTATAGCCGCTCCGATTGCCGGTGACGCGATGGCCGCTTTGCGCGAAACGGCCGAGCTTTTTGATATCGATATGGATCATCTCGCCCGGCGCAGCGTGCTCATAGCGACGCACGGGTTCGATCGGCTCCAGATCACGGATTCGGTTCAACCCCAGTCGTCGCAGAACGCGGCTGACCGTGGCCGGCGACACCTTAACCTCAGCCGCAATCTGCTTGCCCGTGTGGCGCTGACGGCGCAAAGCCTCGATAGCGGTACATGTGGCAGCAGTGGTTTGGCCTGGCGATGAGTGCGGTCTGGAGGAGCGATCGAGCAATCCCTCGACACCTTCCTCGCGGAACCGCTTCACCCATTTGGCTACGGTCTTCGGCGTCGTATTGTACTGGTAAGCAGCTTCAGCATAGCTCAGCCCACCCTCAACGACACTCCGCACCATCGCCTCTCGACCTTTCGGTGTCATAGGCGCATTCTTGTGGACGTCCATCTGGTCTCTCCTTGGAACACTGAAGCTTCGCAACCTCAGCTTCCTCGGTTCAGACCGGATGGACAACCTCCTGGAAGACCACAGTTAGCCACCGTCGCCGCCCGGGATCATCACCCGTCGACTTGACGCCAGCATCGGGGCGCCAGGACCACGCGCTTTCACGTCCGCATCGCCATCGTTCGTCGGCGCGATCACTCACGCTGCGATCCGATGCGTCCATCGCGTCACCGGCCCACGTTTCGTAACGATCGCGAAGCGTCCCTCTTGCGGGCCGTGACGGCGGGGAATGTGCGGCTGATTTGCCCGACGAGACAACGCCCGTCGGGTTGCGACAAAATGGCACGACGGGCAATGCGGATGCTCCCGCAAAGCAATTAGTCCCGCGGATTCATGGCTCTCGCGCGATCTGCCCTGGAGGTTCGGGCAGCCGCTCACGAGCTCGTGAACTCATTCTCAAATCCAGCCAATCGCAACGATCGTAACGAGCCTGACCAATCCGGTCGGGTGATGCGCCCCTGCACAACAGGGAGAACAAGAGGTACCGAAATCCTTTTGCGCATCAGCCAACTCATCAGTTCACAGGGAAAAACTCGAATGACGCTGGGATTCCGTTCGTTCATGGCCGGCGCGCTGATGCTGGGCGCGCTCTCCATGTCAGCAGCCGCGGCACGTGCCGCCGATATCGTCGACACCGCCGTCGGCGCCGGCCAGTTCACGACGCTCGTCGCCGCCGCCAAGGCCGCCGGCGTCGTGCCGGTGCTGAAGAGCAAGGGCCCCTTCACCGTGTTCGCGCCGACTGACGCGGCGTTCGCCGCGCTGCCGCCCGGCACGGTCGAGGATCTGCTCAAGCCGAAGAACAAGGGCAAGCTCGCCGCGATCCTGAAGTATCACGTGATCCCCGGCGCGGTGAAGGCGGGCGACGTCGCCGGCAAGAAGCTGAGCGTAAAGACCGCGCAGGGCCAGAAGGTCGACGTCGACGGCACCATGTTCGGCGTGCAGGTCAACGACGCGCATGTCGTGCAGGCCGACATCATGGCCTCGAACGGCGTCATCCACGTCATCGACAAGGTGCTGCTGCCGCCGGCCAAGACGTCGACGCATCATTGATAGGACGAGAGCGCGCCATCGGTGATGGCGCGCTCTTTTTTTTGCGAACTCTGCTGTTGCCGTCGATAGTCACTGTCGTACCCCGCGAAGGCGGGGTGCCCAGTACGCTGCGGCTTGTCGGTCAATCACAACTCTCTCGGCGTACTGGATCGTCCACCTTCGCGGACGATGACAGCTGAGCGTGTGGAGTCGGCGGGGTTCCGACAAGCGGCCTTGCTTAGTACCCCCTGAGCTGAGCCAGCTGCGCTGCGTGATAGTTCGCATCGCCCAGCAGCTCCTCACAGACGCGGGCGCGCTTCATGAAGAAGCCGATATCGAACTGGTCGGTCATGCCCATGCCGCCATGCATCTGCACGCCCTCCTGCACCGCGCGGGTCGCGGTCGCGCCCGCGCGGGCCTTGGCGACGGCCACGGCCGCCGTCGCGCCGGCGGAATCGGCGTCGAGCGTCTGCAGCGCCTTCAGCACCGCGGCGCGGGTGATCTCGATCTCGATGTAGAGCTGCGCGGCACGGTGCTGCAGCGCCTGGAATTCGCCGATGGCCTTGCCGAACTGCTTGCGCTCCTTGAGATACGCGACGGTGCGTCCGAACACCTCCTCGCTGAGACCCACCATCTCGGAGGCGACCGCGCCGCGGCCGAGATCGAGCACGCCGCTCAGCACGGCCGCGCCACCATCGACCTCGCCGAGCACATGATCCGCGGTGACCTCGACATCATCGAAGCCGATGCGCGCCGCGTTGTGCGCGTCGACCATGATGGTGCGCTCGATGGCAACGCCCTTGGCCTTGGGATCGACCAGGAACAAGGTCAGGCCCTCGCGCTCGCCCGGCGCGCCCGCGCTGCGAGCGACGACAAGCAGGAGATCAGCGACGTGGCCGTCGACCACCATCGCCTTGGCGCCGTTCAGTTCGAAGCCATTGCCTGAGCGCACGGCCTGCAGGGCGGTGCGCAGAGGACGATGCTTGGCGCCTTCGTCGAGCGCCAGCGCGGCGAGCAGCGCGCCGCTGGCGATCTTCGGCAGATACTCCGACTTCTGCGCCGCCGAGCCGGCGCGCGTGAGCGCCGAGGCTGACAGCACCGCGGTCGCCAGGAACGGCGACGGCATCAAGGTGCGGCCGATCTCCTCCATCACGACACCGGCCTCGACCGCGCCGAGGCCGGAGCCACCATGCTCCTCGGGCACCAGCAGGCCGGCCAAGCCCATCTCGGCGAAAGTGGCCCAGAGCTCTTTGGAGAAGCCGGTCGCGTCGCGCGTGTCGCGCAGCTTGCGCAGGTGAGACACCGGCGCGTGATCTGAGATCAGGCCGCGCGCGCTGTCGCGCAGCATGGATTGTTCTTCGGTGAGGAGGAGAGGCATGGCACGAATCCCTTGAAAACTGCGTCTGACCGGTTCGCTCTCAACCCTCATGGTGAGGAGGCGCGCAAGCGCCGACTCGAACCATGAGGCCAACGTCGGGGCCTCATCCTTCGAGACGCGCGCCGAGAGGCGCGCTCCTCAGGATGAGGGGAAATAGTTCACGCCCCCGGCAGATCGAGGATACGCTTGGCGACGATGCCGAGCATGACTTCGGACGTGCCGCCTTCGATCGAGTTGGCCTTGGTGCGCAACCAGGCGCGCGGGCGGACGCCCTCGCTGGAGCGCTCGCTTTCCCATTCCAGCGCGTCGATGCCGCCAGCCGACATCAGCAGCTCGTGCCGGCGCTTGTTGAGCTCGGTGCCGTAGTACTTCATCGCCGACGAGAACGCCGGATGGCCCTGCCCCGCCTTGGCGAGATCGACCATGCGCTCGGCGGCGGCCGCGAGCGCAGCCTCGTCGACGTCGAAGGTCGCGATCTCGGCGCGCAGCAGCGCATCGTCGAGCCGGCCCTGCCCGTCGCTGCCGACGGAGTCCGCCGCGACCTGGCCGAGCGGCCGGCTGCCGCCGCGCTCGCCCATGCCGGAGATCATCGCGCGCTCATGCTGCAGCAGATATTTGGCGACGTCCCAGCCGCGATTGACCTGACCCACGACATTGGCCTTGGGCACCCGGACATTGTCGAAGAAGGTCTCGCAGAACGGCGAGCGACCGGAGATCAGGAGGATCGGCTTGGTCGAGACGCCCTTCGACGTCATGTCGAACAGGATGAAGCTGATGCCGTCATGCTTCTTCGCCGCGGGATCGGTACGCACCAGGCAGAAGATCCAGTCGGCGTAGTTGGCGTAGGACGTCCAGATCTTCTGGCCGTTGATGATGTAGTCGTCGCCGTCGCTTTCAGCGCGCGTCTGCAAGGAGGCGAGATCAGAGCCGGCATTCGGCTCGGAATAGCCCTGGCACCAGCGAATGAGACCGGCGGTGATCTTGGGCAGGTGCTCGCGCTTCTGTTCGTCGGTGCCGTATTTCAGGAGTGCCGGCCCGAGCATCGAGATGCCGAACGAGGTGATCGGGGCGCGAGCGCCGATCGCCGCCATCTCCTGGCGCACGATCTTGGCCTCCTCGCCGTCGAGACCGCCGCCGCCATATTCCTTCGGCCAGTGCGGTACCGTCCAGCCCTTGTCGCGCATGCGCTCGAACCAGACGCGCTGCGGCTCGGAGGAGAATTTTGCGTTGCGGCCGCCCCAGAAGGTGTCCTCCTCGGAGGTCATCGGGCGGCGCATCTCTGGCGGACAATTGGCCTCCAGCCAGGAGCGCGTTTCGCGGCGGAATGTGTCGAGATCGGCCATGTCTGGTCCTCGCGCGTTTCCATGATTGCTGTCGTTGGCAACGACCTAACCTCAGCGCTTCCTGGATTTCAACATCGATGTCGCCGCAAGGGCGGTACGCCCTCGCCTTGCATGGCGTTCTATGGTCATGATGCCGCCGCCCGAAATATGAGGACACCGACATGCGCCTGAAACTTCTTTCGCCCGGCGAAATGAGCGCCGACCAGCGCCAGACCTATGACGAGTCGATCGCCAGCAAGCGCGGCGCGCCACCGCCGCCGATGATGGCCTGGCTCAATAGTCCGGAGATGGCGCGGCATGCGACACGGCTCGGCGCCTTCCTGCGCTACGACACGGTGTTTCCCGCAGCATTGTCGGAGATCGCGATCCTGGTAACCGCCCGGCACTGGACCGCGCATTACGAATGGTACGCGCACAAGCGCCTCGCATTGGCGGGCGGCCTCGACATCAAGATCATCGACGCCATTCGCGACCGCCGCACGCCGGCGTTTTCCGATCCCAAGGCGAAGATGATCTACGACGTCGCCAAGTCATTGCATGAGGGCCACGGGCTGACCGATGCGCTGTACGAGGAGGCGATCGCGCTGCTCGGCGAGCGCGGCCTGGTCGAGATCATCGGCCTGTGCGGCTACTACACGATGGTCTCGATGACGTTGAACGCGTTCGACTTCAACCTGCCGGAGGGCGAGGTGTCGGAGTTGAAGTGAGGCGTGAATGTGCTGAAGAGCGGTGCTGATAAGTGCGCCTCTCCTTGTAGGAGAGCGACTTTTGAGTACACATCTTCGCTCATTGGGGTCGCCATTTTGCCGCGACCGCGGTGAACCCCTCCCTCTTGCGGGGAGGGGTTGGGGGTGGGGGTCCACGCGCGCTGAACGTCGTTGAGCACGCCTTTTGATATGTCCAGGGCCTCAGTGCTTCAGAAGCGTAGGAGGCCTTCCAGCCACCATGATCCTACGCGCACAGGGACAACAGAGGCGCTCGATGGGGTCGATCTCTCACGGAGAGAGCACGACTCGTGGACCCCCACCCCCGACCTCTCCCCGCAAGGGGGAGGGGAGCATACTGTGTACGCCGTGCGAGCTCGCACCGCCTCTACCCCCGCTCCGCCACATCCACTGCCGCGAGCCGCGCATCACGGCGCTTCGACGACCACACCAGTGCCAGCACGCACAAGCCCAGCAGCACCGGTGGGAAGACCACGAGGTTCACCGCCGACCAGCCGAAATTCGCGAGCAGTTGGCCCGACGAGAACGAGCCCAGCGCCATCAGGCCGAAGATCAGGAAATCGTTGAACGCCTGCACCTTGTTGCGCTCGGCGGATGTATGCGTCTCCAGCACCAGCGCGGAGGCGCCGACGAAGCCGAAATTCCACCCCACCCCGAGCGCCACCAGCGTGGCCCAGAAATGCATCGCGGTGAGGCCGGACAGACCGATCACCGCTGCGACCGCTTCCAGCGCGAGGCCGACCGCGACGATGACGGGCGCGCCGAAGCGCGCGATCAGCGATCCCGTGAAGAAGCTCGGGCCGTACATCGCGACGATGTGCCATTGCAGGCCGAAATTGGAATCCGACACCGTGAGCCCGCACATCTGCATCGCCAGCGGTGCCGAGGTCATCACCAGGTTCATCACCGGATAGGCGATGGTGCCGCACAGGGCGGCTGCGATGAAGCGCGGCTGGCGCACGATCTCGGACAGCGGCCGGCCGCCATGGAGATCGGCAGCTTCAGGCTTCGGCAGATCGACGCCGGCGACGATCCCCATCGCGACCAGCGCGACCGCCGCCTGGACCAGATAGCTGAACGCGAACAGATAGGGCTGCCAGACGTCCATGGTCCATTGCACGAGCTGTGGACCGAGCAGACCGGCGAAAATGCCGCCCGCCATCACCCACGACACCGCCTTGGGCCGAAACGTCGCGCTGGCGCCATCGGCCGCCGCGAAGCGATAGGATTGCGCGACCGCGCCGTAGAGACCGCCGAGGAAGGTCGCCAGGCAGAACAGCGCGAACGAGCCGCGGAGAATGGCGAGGCAGCCGAGCACGCCGGTGACGACGCCGCAGCCGGTACCGATCAGGAAGGCCGCCCGGCGGCCAAAGCGGCGCGAGATCGCGCCGGTCGGCAGGGTGCCGGCGGCGAGGCCGACGACATACATCGAGATCGGCACCGTCGCGAGCCCGATGCTCGGCGCGATGGTGACGCCGACGATCGCGCCGGTGGCGAAGATCACGGCCGAGTTCGCGCCGGTCAGCGCCTGGGCGGCCGCGAGCCGCGCCACGTTGCGGCGGGCGCGGGCATCATCGGAGGTGTCTTCGCTCACGGTCAGATCGATCATCTCGGGTATCCGGAGGCGTGGGGCGCACGCTCCCGCCTTGCTCGTTTGGCCGCACTATTGCGGGAAGCGCGCGCCCGAGGCAACGGGCGCGAACGGAGACAAGCCATGCGGGCGGCGAACGCGCCATGGAGCGTGATTCGACACTCCCGGCCGGCCCGGCTAATCAAGCCGGCGGTATTCTCGCGTCAACGGCGCCCGCGGAGCTTGAGCCATGTCAATCGACGATCGTCCGACCATCGCGGCGCCCGATGACGATCCGTATCTGTGGCTCGAGGAGATCGACGGCGAGCGCGCGCTCGCGTTCGTCGCGGCGCAGAACCAGCGCACGCTCGCCGCGTTCGGCGATGCGGCCTTCGAACGCGACCGCGACGCGCTCGCCGCCATCCTGGATCGGCCGGACAACATCCCGTTCGTGAGCCGCCGCGGCGGGCTGCTGTACAATCAATGGAAGGACGCGGCGCATCCGCGCGGCGTGTGGCGGCGCACGGCGATGGCGGAGTTCCGCGAGGCGCAACCGCAATGGGATGACCTGCTCGACATCGACCGACTCGCTGCCGACGAAGGCGAGGACTGGGCGCTGAACGGGGTCTCGAGCCTGCCGCCGGCGCATGAGCGCGCCATGCTGAGCCTGTCGCGGGGCGGCAGCGACGCCGTGGTGCTGCGCGAGTTCGACCTCGCGACGAAGCACTTCGTCACGGGCGGCTTCACGCTCTCGGAAGCCAAGGGCAGCGTCGCCTGGCTCGATGCCGACACCCTGCTGCTGGCGAGCGCGTTCGGCCCGGGCATGGCGACGCCGTCGGGCTACGCACGCACGGTGCGGCGCTGGCGGCGCGGCCAGCCGGTCGAGCAGGCGGAGGTGATCTTCGCCGCCGAAGGCAGCCAATCGACATGGGTGCATGTCGGCGTCGATCGCAGCGTCGCGCCGGCGCGGGTGTGGTTCGCCGAGGGCATCGACTTCTTCAACCAGCATCTATGGCTCGGCGACGGCAGCGGCGCGCGGACCAAGCTCGACCTGCCGACCGACTGCTGGATGTCAGCGCATGGCGACTGGATGGCGGTCAAGCTGCGCCAGCCCTGGACCGTCGGCGAGGTCACCCATCCTGCAGATGTGGTGCTCGGCCTCCGGCTGTCAGCATTCCTTGCCGGACGCCGCGATTTCACCCGCGTGTTCGAGCCGGCGCCGCGGCGCGCGCTGCAGGGCCTGTCCTGGGCCGGCGACCGGCTGGTGCTGTCCATCCTCGACGAGCTCAGGGCAAGGTTCGAGGTGTGGACGCCTTCACCGAGGGAGTGGAGCTGCGAGCGGCTCCCCGGCCTGCCGGAGATCGCGACGGTCGACGTCTGGCGGCTCGACACCGACGAGGCGGAAAGCAACGGCGACCTGCTCGCCAACATCCAGGATCCGCTGACGCCGCCGTCGCTGCAGCTGATCGAGAGCTTCGCTGCACCCGCGATCCTGAAGCAGGCGCCGCGCACCTTCAGCGCCGAGGGGCACGTCGTCACACGGCACGAGGCCATCTCGGTGGATGGCGAGCGTATTCCCTACACCCAGACCGGGCCGGCCGAGCTGACAGGCGACGCGCCGGTGCACATGAGCGCCTATGGCGGCTTCGGTCACACGCTCCGTCCGGCCTACAATGCGGCGCTGGGCAAGCTGTGGCTCGAACGTGGCGGCACGCTCGTGGAGGCCAACATCCGCGGCGGCGGCGAGTTCGGCACCGCCTGGCACGACGCCGGCCGCTATGCCGGCAAGCGGCTCGCGCATGATGATTTCGCCGCCGTTGCGGCCGATCTCGTCCGCCGCGGCGTCACAGTGCCGAAGCGCATCGCAGCGCAAGGCGGCTCCAATGGCGGCATCCTGATCACGAACATGCTGGTACGCTACCCCGAGCGCTTTGGCGCATTGTTCTGCACGATCCCGCTGATCGACATGCGCCGCTACAGCAAGCTGCTCGCCGGCGCGAGCTGGATCGCCGAATATGGCGATCCCGACAGCGACGAGGATTGGAGCTGGTTGTCCACCTACTCGGCCTATCACACCGCAATGCCCGGCCAGCCCTATCCGCCGATCCTGATCGCGACCACGCGGCGCGACGACCGCGTCCATCCGGGCCACGCGCGCAAGATGACCGCCAAGCTGCAGGCCATGGGCTACGATGCCTGGTTCTACGAACCCGCCGCCGGCGGCCATGGCTACGGCACCGACAACCGCGAGCGCGCCGGCTTCATCACGTTGGGCACGCGGTTTCTGGCGCGACATGTCGGGCTGGAGATGGAGTGAGCGGCTCCCTCCGTCGTCATTGCGAGGAGCCGAAGACGACGACGCAATCAGGGCCGCGACGGAAGGCTGGATTGCTTCGCTCCGCCGCTCCGCTCGCAATGACGGAGAACGCGTCACGCACCTCGCGCGAACACCAGGATCATGTTGTTGGCCGGCATCTCTATCGTCTCGCGCAAGGCGAGCCCGTGGCGCGCGGCAAGCGCTTCGAGGTCGGTGATGTCGCGCACCCCCCAGTCCGGATTGTGCTCGCGCAGGGAGGTATCGAACACGGCATTGCTGACCGCGGTGTGCTTGCCGGCGCGCTTGAACGGGCCGTAGAGTACGAGCACGCCGTCCGCCGGCAGCGCCTGCCCGGCGCCGGCGAACAATCCCTCTGCCACCGACCACGGCGCGATGTGAATCACATTGGCGCAAAAGATCGCGGTGAGCTGCGAAGGCCCGCCCGCGGCGCGGAACGCCGCAGGCCAGCCGGGATCTGACAGGTCGATGCGCTGGGCATCACGGATGTTCGACAGCCCGGCATGCCTTCGCCACGCCGCGATGCTGGTGAGGTGATTGGCGTTGAGATCGCTCGGCCACCACGTCAGATCCGGCCGCTGGGAGGCGAAATGCACGACATGCTGGCCGGTGCCGCTGCCGGCCTCCAGCACGTCGCCGGTCTTGCCCGCGAGCAGCCGTCCCAACACCGCCCAGATCGGCTGGTGATTGCGGTGGAAGGCAGCCGCGTCCAGTCGTCCGTCCGGTTCCACCGGCCGGCCGTCCCGGCCGAACTCCACGACATATTCCGCCATGCCCATTCTCCCGGCCGCCCCATGAACGGCCTCGTTAACCGCGTTGCCGCGGCCACCATAGCTGCATTGTCAGCCGATGGTCTTTATGCTTTGCAGCGCCTATATTGCCGAGATCACCGAGACGTCGGAACTCCACCTTGATCACACCTGTCCTGCGTACCGCCCTGGCGATGGGGCTCTCGCTCGCCATGTCCATGGCCGCTCACGCCCAGTCCGGTGCCGTCGACGGCCAGAAGCTCGCCTTCGACCGCGGCAAGGGCAACTGCCTGACCTGCCACGAAATCAAGGACGGCGACCTGCCGGGCTCGATCGGCCCGAAGCTGGAGAACCTCAAGGCGAGATACGACCGCGCCGAGCTGATCGCGATTCTCAACGACGAGACCAGGCGCAATCCGCTGACGGTGATGCCGCCGTTCGGCCGCAACCGCATCCTGACCGAGCAGGAAATCAGCGCCATCGTCGACTTCCTGCAGACCCTCTGATTCCGTTTGGAGACCGCCATGACTGCCTCGTTCGGCCCGTTGGCCCACCGCCGCCTGTTCCTGAAGGGCGCCGGCCTCGTCGCGCTGATCGGCCTCGGCAACGCCGTGCTGCACGCCGCGCCCGCCTTCGCCGCGACCAACGACAACAAATATCCGGAAGACGCCTTCAAGCAGAAGAATGCGCCCGACGCGGTCAAGGCGCTGTACGGCCGCGACCACGAGGCCTCCGACAAGATCAAGCTGGACGCGCCGGAGATCGCCGAGAACGGCGGCGTGGTGCCGATCGCGGTGAGCACGAGCCTGCCCAACGTCACCTCGATCGCCTTCATCGTCAGCGAGAATCCGTTCGCGCTGGCGGCGTCGTACCATATCCCCGAGGGCACCGTGCCCGCGGTGGCGAACCGGCTCAAGATGGCCAAGACCTCCAACGTGATCGCGCTCGTCGAATCCGGCGGCAAGCTCTACAGCGCGACCAAGGAGGTCAAGGTCACCGTCGGCGGCTGCGGCGGCTAAGGTCAGGAGATCATCATGGCATCGAGCATCCGCGTCCGCGCCGTCCTGAACGGCGACATCGCCGAGGTCCAGACCCTGATCCAGCACCCGATGGATACGGGCCTGGTCAAGGACGCCAAGGGCGAGTTGATCCCGGCGCACTACATCCAGCAGCTCACCTTCGTGCACAAGGACAAGACGGTGTTCCTGGCCGATTGGGGCACCGCGGTGTCGAAGGACCCCTATGTCAAGTTCGCCTTCAAGGGCGCGGCCAAGGGCGACGAGCTCAAGGTGAGCTGGGTCGACAGCAAGGGCGCGACCGACAGCCTGACGGCGACGATCCAATGAGGGCGCTGCGCCTCGCGCTGACTGTCGCGGCCGCGCTCGCTCTCGGCGCCTCCGGCGCTGCGGCCGCGGACAAGCCGAACCCGGCTGCCGACGCCAAGGCGTTCCAGGATTACTTCATCAAGAAGTTTCCGAAGGTAGCGTTCGACGATTTCGTCAACGGGCCGTATTCAATGAACGCCGACATGCGCAAGCAGTGGGAGGAGAAGGAGCAGTTTCCGCCTTACGAGTTCGCGCTCGATGCCGGCAAGGAGATGTTCGCCAAGCCGTTCAAGAACGGCAAGACCTATGCCGACTGCTTCCCGAACGGCGGCATCGGCATCCGCCAGAATTATCCCTATTTCGACGACAAGGAAGGCAAGGTCATCACCCTCGAGCTGGCGCTGAACCGCTGCCGCGAGGCCAATGGCGAGCAGCCCTACTCCTACGTCAAGGACGAGATGGCATCGCTGACCGCCTACATGGCGTACACGTCGCGCGGCAAGCGTTTCGACATCAAGATCCCCGACGATCCGCGTGCGCTCGAGGCGTTCGAGAAGGGCAAGGAATATTTCTATACCCGCCGCGGCCAGTTGAACTTCTCCTGCGCGAGCTGCCATGTGCAGAGCCCGGGCGAGCGGATCCGCGCAGAGATCCTGGCGCCGGCGCTCGGCATCCTCAACGCGATGCCGATCTACCGCTCGGAATGGAGCGGCATGGGCACGATCAGCCGGCGCTTCGTCACCTGCAACAGCCAGACGCGCGCCGTGCCGCTGGAGCCGCAATCGGACGAATACCGCAACCTCGAATACTATCTGTCCTACGTGTCGAACGGCCTGCCAGTTTCAGGACCGGGAGCGCGGCCATGACAAATGTCAAGACAGCAAGCGTCATGAAAAAGATCGTGTTCGCCATGATGGTATCAGCGGTCGGCGCCGGCTCCGCGCGGGCCGCGTCGGAGGCCGACTATCGCGCGGCTGTCGCGGCGGCCGAGAGCGCCAACAAGGAAGCCGGACGTCTGCGCAACCAATGGACCGTGACCCAGGCCGCACTCAATGCCGCGAAGAAGGCAGCCGATTCCGGCAATTTCGATTCTGCGCTGAAATCGGCGCAGGAGGCCGAGGCGCTCGCCAAGGCATCGATCCTCCAGGCCGCCAGCGAGAAGCAGCGCTGGAAGGACATGGAGATCAGGTAGAGCATGATCCGGAAAAGTGGAAACCGGCTTTCCCTCGCACAAACGCCGAAGGCGTTTGTGCGGAGATCATGCTCAAGCAAAGGGATAGCTCACGATGCGATTCCATGGAATCGAATCATAAGCTAGGACGCGAGCCATGATTCGGCGCCGGGACTTTCTGCAAGCATCAGTTGCCGCCGCGCTCGCCGCGCCGGCGCTGCTGCGCAACGCCCGCGCCGCCGACACCGTCAGCCTCTACGACATCGAGAAGTTCGGCAACGCCCGCATCCTGCACATCACGGACACGCATGCGCAGCTTCGACCGCTGTTGTTCCGCGAGCCCAGCGTCAATCTCGGCATTGGCGAGATGTGGGGACGGCCGCCGCATCTGGTCGAGCGCGCCTTCCTCGACCGCTACGGCATCCGGCCCGACAGCGCCGAGGCTTACGCGTTCACCTCGTTCGAGTTCGAGAAGTACGCCGGGCGCTTCGGCCGGATGGGCGGCTTCGCGCATCTGAAAACCCTGGTCGACAAGCTGCGCGCCGATGCCGGCGACCATCGCTCGGTGCTGCTCGATGGCGGCGATCTCTGGCAGGGCACCGGACTTGCCAATGCGATGCGCGGCGCCGACATGGTGAGCGCCGCCAACCTGCTCGGCATCGACGCCATGACCGGGCACTGGGAGTTCACCTATGGCGAGGAGGCGCTGCGCGCCAACCTCGCCCGCTTCAAGGGCGAGTTCCTGGCGCAGAACGTGTTCCTGACCGAGGAGGCCGCGTTCAACGACGCCAAGGCGTTCGATCACGGCTCCGGCCGCGTGTTCAAGCCGGCCACCATCAAGGAGATCGGCGGCGCGCGCATTGCGGTGATCGGCCAGGCCTTCCCCTACGTGCCGATCGCGCATCCGCGCCGCTTCACGCCGGACTGGACGTTCGGCATCCGCGAGGAGGAGCTGCAGAAGCTGGTCGATGGCCTGCGCGGCGCCGACAAGGTCGATGCCGTGATCCTGCTGTCGCATAACGGCATGGATGTCGACCTCAAGCTCGCGAGCCGCGTCACCGGCATCGACGTCATCCTCGGCGGCCATACCCATGACGCGGTTCCGCAACCGGTCGCGGTCAGCAATGCCAAGGGCGCGACGCTCGTCACCAGTGCCGGCTCCAACGGCAAATTCCTCGCCGTGCTCGATCTCGACGTCGGCAAGGGGCGCGTCGCCGACGCGCGCTACCGGCTGCTGCCCATCTACTCGGAGCTATTGAAGCCCGATCCTGCGATGCAGGCGCTGATCGACCAGACCCAGCAGCCGCAGGTCGCGGCCTGGAGCGAGAAGCTCGCGACGTCGGACCGGCTGCTGTACCGGCGCGGCAATTTCGAAGGCGCGACCGACGACCTGATCTGCGCGGCGCTGCGCCGCGAGCTCGATGCCGAGATCGCGCTGTCGCCCGGATTCCGCTGGGGTCCGACGCTGCTCGCGAACCAATCCATCCTGCTGGAGGACGTGCTGGCGCAGACCGCGATCACCTATCCCGAGACTTATGTGCAGCGAATGACCGGCGCAGAGATCAAGGACGTGCTCGAGGACGTCTGCGACAACCTGTTCAACGCCGATCCCTATCTGCAGCAGGGCGGCGACATGGTGCGCACGGGCGGGCTGTCCTACCGTTGCGCGCCCGCCGAGCCGATCGGCCGCCGCATCTCCGATCTCACGCTCGACGATGGCCGTCCGCTGGAGGCCCGCAAGAGCTACAAGGTCGCCGGCTGGGCCTCGATGAACGCGCAGGACGGCAAGCCGGTTTGGGATGTGGTCGCGAGCCACCTGCGCAACGGTCAGCTGGTGCTGGTCGGAACTAACAAGGTCACGCTCTCGGGCGTCGACGGCAATCCGGGCTTTGCATCGCTGTCCTGAGCGGCGTGGCGCATGCGTTGCGCCAGAATGGCTGGCAGAATCGTCGCCGTGCACCGAAAACGCCGGCCGGCGCGCGCAGGTGCCATGCGCGCGCGTTCGTGGACAATGAACCGTAATCCGATAGTGTGGCGTTGTGTCGCGCGCCCATTATTCGGCAGCCCTTGGTGATTTGCCGGCAACGCGCCCTTCAGGACCATCACTGACGCCGGGAGCCAAACGGATCGACCATGGCTGACGTTTTTGCCGCATCGCAACATGCCGGTGTTCCGGTCCAAACCGCCTCCTCGCTGCGCACATTGGCGCTGATCTCGCTGGCGCACTGGGTCAGCCATCTGCACATGCTGGTGCTGCCGATGCTGTTTCCCTACCTGAAGGAGAAGCTCGGCGTCGGCTACATCGAGCTCGGCTTTCCGCTCACCGTGTTCGCGGTCGTCTCGGCCCTGACCCAGGCGCCCGTCGGCTATCTGGTCGACCGCGCCGGTGCCCGCCGCATCCTGCTGATCGGCCTGACGCTCGGTGGCCTGTCGCTGGCGATGCTCGGCGTTTACCTGAGCTATGCCAGTCTTGTCGTCTCGGCGATGCTGCTCGGCCTCGCCAACGCGGTCTACCATCCTGCCGACTACGCGCTGCTGGCCGCGCACATGGAAGAGAAGCGCATGGGCCGCGCGTTCGGTGTGCATACTTTCGCCGGCTATCTCGGCGGCGCCGTCGCGCCCGCCGTGATGGCGGCGCTGGTCACCACCGTCGGTGGCTCCGGCGCGCTGATCGCGGCCGGCCTGGTCGGTCCGCTCGCCGCGCTGCTTCTGCTCGTCGGCAACGTGCCCGAGGTGCCGCCGCATCCGCATCACACCAGCGCCGACGGCAGCAAGGCGAAACAGCCCAGCCTGCTGACTCCAATGCTGATGCTGCTGACCGTGTTCTTCATGCTGCTCAGCCTATCCAACGCCGGCATCGCCAGCTTCGGCGTTGTCGCGCTCATGAACGGCTACGGCATCTCGTTCTCGACCGCCAACATCGCACTGACCGCGTTCCTCGGCGCCAGCGCCGTCGGCGTGCTCGCCGGCGGCCAGCTCGCCGACCGCATCCGCCATCACAACCTGGTCGCGGCCGTCGCCTATGCGATCAACGCCGTGCTGGTGCTGATGATCACTTTCATCAACCTGCCGACCGTGCTGCTCACGACGATCATGCTGGTCGCGGGCTTCATGAGCGGCGTGATCGCGCCGTCGCGCGACATGCTGGTGCGCAACGCCGCCCCTCCGGGTGCCGCCGGCCGCGCCTTCGGCATCGTCTCCACCGGCTTCAACTTCGCCGGCGTGGTCAGTCCGCTGCTGTTCGGCTGGATCATGGACATGAACGCGCCGCGCTGGGTTTTCGGCGCCTCCGTCGTGTTCATGCTGCTGACCATCGTGCTCGCGTTCTTCACCGAGCCGAGGAAGGCGAAGGCGTAGGTTTCTTGTAGGGTGGGCAAAGGCGCCTGGCACGCTCGTCGTGATTGACGACAGCATCGCGCGCCGTGCCCACCATCCCGCTCGCGGTGGTGGGCACGCGCCGCCTATGGCGTCGCTTTGCCCACCCTACAATCAGGTCGCTGACGCAAGGCTGCTGCCTCTTCCCCGTATGTTGACATCATCGCCTTCCCGCCGATGATGTGCCCATAACAACAACGACCGGGGAAGACACGCCATGGCCCAGCCTGATCTCGTGATCCGCAGCGGAACCATTGCCGATGGCTCCGGCGGCGAGCTCTATGAGGCTGATGTGGCGATTGCGGACGGCCGCATCGTCGAGGTCGGCAAGTTCAATGCATCCGGCCGCGAGGAGATCGACGCACGCGGCAAACTCGTGACGCCAGGCTTCGTCGACGTTCACACCCACTATGACGGCCAGGTGACCTGGAGCCACGATATCTCGCCGTCGTCGCAGAACGGCGTCACCACCGCGATCATGGGCAATTGCGGTGTCGGCTTCGCGCCGTGCCGGCCAGCCGATCATCAGCGGCTGATCCAGCTGATGGAGGGCGTCGAGGACATTCCCGAGCCGGTGCTCGAAGCCGGCATTCCCTGGGAATGGGAGAGCTTTCCGGACTACATGGAGTGGCTCGGCAAGCGCGCCTTCGATCTCGACATCGGCGCGCAGCTGCCGCATGCGGCGCTGCGTGTCTATGTGATGGGCGAGCGCGGCGCGCGCCGTGATCCTGCCACCGCCGACGACAATCGCGCCATGGCGGCGCTGGCGCGCGATGCGGTCAAGGCCGGCGCGCTCGGCTTCTCGACCTCGCGCACGCTCAATCATCGGACCTCGACCGGCGACTACACGCCGACCCTGAAGGCCGGCGAGGACGAGCTGACGACGATCGCGCAGGCCATGCACAGCGCCGGCCGCAGCGTGCTGCAATTCGTGCTCGACATCTCCACGATCCACGAAGACCTGCCGATGATGCTGCGCATCGCCGACGCGACGAAATGTCCGATCTCGTTCTCGGTCACCCAGAACGACCGCGCGCCACAGCGCTGGCGGCAGACGCTGGCCGAGATCAACGCCGCCGCCGCGCGCGGCCTGTCGGTGACGGCGCAGATCGCGGCGCGCCCGGTCGGGCTGCTGCTCGGGCTGGAGCTGTCGCGCAACCCGCTGCAGACGCATCCGAGCTACCAGGCGATCGCGCATCTGCCGCTGGCGGAGCGCGTCGCGCGGATGCGCGATCCGGCGCTGCGCGCGGCCATCCTGGGCGAGCAGGCCAGCGCGACCGACGACCCGCTGTTCTTCAAGCCGAACTACGACAAGATGTACCTGCTCGGCGATCCGCCGGACTATGAGCAGCCGCCGGAACGGTCGCTTGGCGCCCAGGCCCGCACGCGCGGCTGTCGTCCCGAGGAGCTGGCCTATGACGCGATGCTCACAGATGGCGGGCGCGGCATGCTCTACGTGCCGTTCCTCAACTATTCCGACGGCAATCTCGATGCCACCTATGAGATGCTGCGCGACCCGCGCAGCGTGCCCGGCCTCAGCGACGGCGGCGCGCATTGCGGCATCATCTGCGATGCCAGCTTCCCGACCTATCTGCTGACGCACTGGACCCGCGACCGCAAGCGTGGCGACAGACTGTCGATTCCCTTCGTCGTCGCCGCGCAGTCGCGCAAGACCGCGCTCTCGGTCGGCCTCGACGATCGCGGCCTGCTCGCGCCAGGCTACAAGGCGGATATCAACGTCATCGACTACGACCGGCTGCACCTGCATCCGCCCAAGGTGCATTACGACCTGCCGGTCGGCGGTCGCCGCCTGATGCAGGATGTCGACGGCTATGAGGCGACGATCGTGTCGGGCGTGGTGACGCGCCGCCACGGCGAGGCGACGGGCGCGCGGCCGGGTCGACTGGTCAGGGGTGCGCGAAGCGGGGTGCAATAAGGGGAAAGCCAACCTGGACTTGCGCCGCATGACCCCAATGCGCGCCTCACATTCGGTGTCGTCCCGGGCAAGTCCCGACAATGCGCAGCATTGGCGGGACGCCGACCCGGGACCCATACGCCGCGGCGGACGTGCTGGGCGAAAATGATTGACGATCGTGCCTCGAACAACTCCCTGGGGTTATGGATCCCGGATCTGCGCGCGCGTTCCGCGCGCTTGTCCGGGACGACAGCGAGGATTGATCGGCACGGCCTTGCCGTAGCCAAACGACACTCGCAGCCGTCATGCCCCGCATAGGCGGGGCATCCAGCATCCGGCGGCTTATCGGCCTATGCACAACCGCCTCTGTATACTGAGTCCCCCGGTCAGGCCGGGGGACGACAGTCGAGATCATAGCAACCTGTGTTGCGCAAGGCCGCGTTAAGGCCGAGTTCTAAACCAGCGCTCACGCAAATTCCGGCGCGACAGCCTGATGCGCCTGCAGGCGGGCGCGTTCGCTGTTCGGCCAGAGCAGGGCCAGGCCGAGGAGGCCGGAGATCACCATGATCACCGCGTTGATGGTGAAGCCGGACATGTAGCCTTCGAGCAGGCTGCCGGAGGCCTGGATCATCTTGCCCATCACGAGGGGCGCAACGATGCCGGCGAGCGTATAGAGCGCGCCGTAGATCGCCATGGCGGCGCCGCGCTGCGTGACCGGGGTGAACTCGCCGATCATCGGCGGGCAGACGACGTAGATCGAGCCGCACAATCCCGATCCGACCACGAGCAGTGCGATCTTTGCCGAAGCGGCGTCGACATGCGGCATCATCGCCATCAGCCCGCCGCCGATCACGAGCGGCGTCGCGCCGAGCACGCCGCGGGCCATGCGCGTGGAGACGCCACGCGCCATCAGCGTCTGCGACACAAAGCCCGTGGTCAGCACCACGCACGCGCCGAAGATCCAAGGCAGGATCGAGATGAAGCCGGCCTGCTGCTGCGAGAAGCCGAGGCCTTTCACCAGGAACGGCGTGAACCAGGTCAGCCCCAGCGACAGCGCCCAATAGGCGCCGAAGGTCGCGGCGACGCAGCCGACGAAGGTCCGCGACGTCAGCAGTTGCAGATAGGGAACGCGCCGCTCGCGCAATCCGGCGAGCTCGACCTCCGCCAGCGGCCCTTCCTTGCCCAGCCACAGCCACGCCACGCTCCACATCAGCCCGACCACGCCGAGTGCGCCGAAGGCATAGTGCCAGCCGTGATTCACGATGATCCAGTTCAGCGCCGGCACCGCGAGAATGACGCCGAAGGCCGAGCCTTGCGACAGGATCGCCGTGGGCATCGCACGTTTCTCGTCGGGGAACCATTTGTAGACGGCGTGCACGGCGACCGACGCCGCGGGACCTTCGCCGGCGCCGAGAATGATGCGGCAGATCAGCAGCGTGGTGAAGCCGACGGTGCCGACCATCGGGAATTGCGCCAGCGCCCAGATCAGCGCCAGCACCAGCAGCACCCAGCGCGTCGGAACCCGGTTGACGACGAAGCCGACGACGATGGCCGCGATCGAGAACAGGAAGAAGAAGGACGAGCCCAGCAGGCCGAACTCCTCGGCGTTCAGATTGAGCTCGGTCATGATCGGCACGCCGGCGAGCCCGACCACGATCTTGTCGGCGAAGTTCACCAGCATGAACAGGAACAGCAGGAAGGTGATCTTCCAGGCGCCTTTCGGCGTCGCGCTTGCGCGGGATGTGCCCTTCAGCGTCGTTGGCGCGGCCATGGTCCTTCCCCATTCTGTCATGATCCGCCCCTGTCGTCCGGGCGTTTTGACGATGCTACCCACGAAGCGGCTTTGCAGGCAACCGGCTGGCGAGCTAACTTATTGCTGCAACGCGGGAATCCGCCCCCCCTTGGGCTGCATCGCGATACCCTCGCAATCTGATGCACGCGGCCGGCATCACATCAGGGGCGTCATGAAGAACGAGCGCGTGATGTTCGCGTTGGCCCTTGTTATGTTGTGACGCAACAACCCCGATCATGCTCGTGCTCAGCGTCCGTCATCTCACCAAGTCCTATCGATCCGGCGGCGAGCCGATCCACGTCCTGCGTGGCGTCGACCTCGACGTCTCCTCCGGCGAGCGCGTCGCGCTGACCGGTGAATCCGGCTCCGGCAAGAGCACGCTGCTGCATCTCATCGCCGGGCTCGATGCCGCCGACGGCGGCGACATCCTGCTCGACGGCGCTTCGGTCGGCACGCTCGACGATGCTGGACGCGCGGCGGTCCGGCGCGAGCGGCTCGGCCTCGTGTTCCAGCAGTTCAATCTGGTGCCGAGCCTGTCGGTTCAGGACAATCTCAGTTTCCAGGCGCGGCTGGCCGGTCGGCATGATCCGGCGTGGCACACCGAGCTTGTCGAGCGGCTCGGGCTAAAGTCGCTGCTCAAGCGCTATCCGGAGCAATTGTCGGGCGGACAGCAGCAGCGCGTCGCGATCGGCCGCGCGCTAGCCGTCAAGCCGGTCCTGCTGCTCGCGGACGAGCCGACCGGCAATCTCGACGAGGACACCGCCGACGAGGTGATGGCGCTGACGCGCGACCTCGTCGCGCGCACCGGCTGCGGCTTCCTGATGGTGACGCACAGCACCAGGCTCGCCGCGATGCTCGACCGCCATGTGCATTTGCATGCCGGACGCGTCGCATGAGACGCGCGCTCTGGATTCTGGCGGTGCTGCTCAGCCACTGGCGGCGGCATCCGATGCAGCTCGCGACCTTGCTGATCGGGCTGATCTCGGCCACGGCGCTGTGGAGCGGCGTGCAGGCGCTGAACCAGCAGGCGCGCAGCTCCTATGACCGCGCCGCCGCGATCTTCGGCGGCGCGCGCACGCCGATGCTGGTCGCGACCGACGGCAAGATGCTGCCGCAGAGCGCGTTCGCGGAATTGCGCCGCGCCGGCTGGCCGGTGTCGCCGGTGCTCGAAGGCCGCGTGCAGATCGACGGCCGCTCGATCAGACTGCTCGGCATCGAGCCGTTCAGCATTCCCAGGGAGGTCGGCGAAGCGCCGATGGTCGGCCGCAGCGAGCTCGAGGCGTTTCTGACACCGCCGCATCGCACGCTGATCTCGCCGGTGACACTGGCCGATCTCGGACTCAAAGACGGCGCGATGCCGCGGCTCAGCAACGACGCCATGCTGCCGCCTTTGATGGCGCAGCAGCAGCTCGCACCCGGCGTGCTCGTGGTCGATATCAGCGACGCGCAGCGGCTGCTCGGCAAGCCCGGCCAGATTTCGCGGCTGCTGGTCGGCAAGACGCAAGGCCAGCGACAGCCGTTGCAGTCGTTGGCGGACGGCCGGCTGCAGCTCGTGCAGCCGGAGGCCGAGACCGACCTGGAGCGGCTGACCGACAGCTTCCACCTCAACCTCACCGCCTTCGGCCTGCTGTCCTTTGTCGTCGGCCTCTTCATCGTCAACTCCGCGATCGGGCTTGCCTTCGAGCAGCGGCTGCCGGTGCTGCGGACCTTGCGCGCCTGCGGCGTGTCGGCGCGCCAGCTCAATGGCGTGCTGATCGGCGAGCTCATCGCATTCGCATTGGCGGCCGGCCTGATCGGGCTGGTGTGTGGCTATTTCATAGCTGCGGCGCTGTTGCCGAACGTGGCAGCGTCGCTGCGCGGGCTGTATGGCGCGCAGGTGCCGGGCGAGCTGAGCCTGCAACCCGAATGGTGGTTTGCGGGCCTCGTCATCAGCATAGCCGGCGCGCTCGCAGCCGCGACGACGAGCCTGATCAAATCGATGCGGCTGCCGATCCTCTCCACCGCGCAACCCTATGCGTGGCAGGAGGCGCAGCGGCGCTGGCTGCGATTGCAGAGCGCGGTCGCGCTCGCCTTCTTCGTTACCGCCGGCCTGCTGCTGTGGCTCGGGCAGTCGCTGCTCGCCGGCTTCGGCGTGCTCGCAGCCATGATGCTCGGCGCCGCGCTAGTGCTGCCGGCGATCCTCGAGCTGGTGCTGCGGCTCGGTGAGCGCGGCGCGCGGGCGGCGCTGGCACAATGGTTCTGGGCCGACAGCCGCCAGCAGATCTCGGGCCTGTCGCTCGCGCTGATGGCGCTGCTGATGGCGCTCGCCGTCAACGTCGGCGTCGCCACGATGGTCGAAACCTTCAGCCGCACCTTCCTGGTCTGGCTCGACGGCCGCCTCGCGGCCGACATCTACATCAGCGCGTCGGACGAAGCGCAGGCGCGCGACGTCCAGGCTTGGCTGCGCGCGCGGCCCGAGGTGCAGGCGGTGCTGCCGGGCGGCCGCGCCGAGGCGCAGCTTGCGGGCGCGTCGGTCGACATTCTCGGCCTGCCCGATCACGACACCTATCGCGACCACTGGCCGCTGCTGCAGGCCGTCGACAACGCGTGGAAGCAGTTGGTGCGTGGCGACGCCGGCTTCGTCAGCGAGCAGCTGGCGCGGCGGCTCAATCTATCCCTTGGCGACAGCCTGGACCTTCCCGCGCCCGGCGGCGATTGGCGCATCACCGTCGCCGGAATCTATGCCGACTACGGCAATCCCAAGGGCCAGATCACGGTCAACGTCGCCGCGCTGACACGCCGCTTCCCGGCGACGCCCATGACGCGCATGGCCGTGCGCGCGGCGGCCGCCGACGTGCCGGGGCTGATCACGGGGCTCACCAACAAGTTCGGCCTCGATAGTCGCAACGTCGTCGACCAGGCCACCGTGAAGCAGGAATCGAAGCAGATCTTCAACCGCACCTTTGCGGTGACCGGCGCGCTCAACACCTTCACGCTCGGCGTCGCCGCGATCGCGCTGCTGACCAGCCTGCTGACCTTGGCGAACTCGCGGCTGCCGCAGCTCGCACCCTTATGGGCAATCGGGCTGACGCGGCGGCGGCTCGCCGAGGTCGAGCTGTTGAAGACGCTGTCGCTTGCCGGCCTCACCGCGCTGCTGGCGCTGCCGCTCGGGCTTGTGGTGGCGTGGTGCCTGATCGCGATCGTCAACGTCAAGGCATTCGGCTGGCGGCTGCCGTTCGACGTGTTTCCGCTGCAGCTCATTCGGCTCTTGCTCGTCACGCTCATCGCGGCGCTGATCGCCTCGCTGCTGCCGGTGCTGCGGCTGGCGCGGATGCAGCCGGCCGATCTCGTCAGGACCTTCACCATTGAGCGCTAGAGCGACCATTTCGCGACGCATGCTGATCGGCGGGCTCGGCCTGCTGGCGCTGCCCCGCCTCGCGCGCGCGCAGGGCTTTGCGGGACTGAGCGATAGCGCCGACGGCTTTGCGCCGGTGACGCCCGGACGAGAGTTCAGCTTCCCTGCGGATCACGGGCCGCACGACGATTTCCGAATCGAATGGTGGTACGTCACCGCCAACCTCGCCGATTCCAGCGGCAAGGCCTATGGCCTGCAATGGACCCTGTTCCGCTCGGCGGCCCGGCCGGGGCCGCAGGGCGAAGGTTTCGACAATCAGCAGCTCTGGATGGCGCATGCCGCGGTGACGCGTGCCGACAGTCACCGCTCGTCCGAGAAATTCGCGCGCGGCGGCGTCGGCCAGTCCGGCGTCGAGGCCAAGCCGTTCCAGGCGTGGATCGACGACTGGCAATTGCGCGGCACCGCGACGACCGACGATCGAGTGCTGGCGCCCCTGGACATGAGCGCCGTCGGGCCGGACTTCTCCTACGCACTGCATCTGGAGGCGGAGCGGCCGGTGGTGCTGCAGGGCATCGGCGGCTACAGCCGCAAATCCGAGCGCGGCCAGGCGTCGTACTACTACAGCCAGCCGTTCTACCGCGCCCGAGGCCGCATCAGCTTCGACGATCAAGCAGTCGAGGTCTCAGGGCTGGCCTGGCTCGACCGCGAATGGAGCAGCCAGCCGCTGGCTTCCGACCAGAGCGGCTGGGACTGGTTCGCGCTGCATTTTGCCGGCGGCGAGAAGCTGATGCTGTACCGGATGCGGCAGGGCAATGGCGACTACACATCGGGAACCTGGATCACGGCTGACGGCGCCTCGCATGCGCTCGGCCCCGGGGGCATCGTCATGACGCCGACAGAGACGGTTGCGATCGGCGAGCGCAGGCTGCCGGTCGGCTGGCGTGTCGAGATATCAGCGCTCGGCATCGCCATCGACACCGCAGCGCTCAATCCAAACGCCTGGATGGGCACGCGCGTGCCCTATTGGGAAGGGCCGATCAGCTTCAAGGGCAGCCACACCGGGGTGGGCTATCTCGAACTGACCGGATATTAAGAAGCCGTCATCAGGGGGAACCGCGCATGTATCACTTCACCGCACTCGTCACCGTGCTCGCGCTCATGCTGTATTTCTACATGGCCGTCCGCGTCGCGCAGGCGCGCGCCACGTTCGGCGTGAAGGCGCCCGCGACCACCGGCAATGCCGATTTCGAGCGCACCTTCCGCGTGCAGATGAATACGCTGGAATGGCTGCCGATCTTCCTGCCGGCGCTGTGGCTGTTCGCCATCTATGTCAGCGATGTCATCGCCGCACTGATCGGCCTGGTCTGGATCGCCGGGCGCGCGATGTACATGGTGTCCTACGCCAAGGCCGCCGAGAAGCGCGGCCCCGGTTTTGGCGTGCAGGCCCTGGCAGGCTCGGTCCTGCTGGTCGGTTCGCTCATCGCCATCCTCTGGCGCATGCTGCACGGCTGATCGCGCAGTCCCCCGCTGTCGTCTGGGCCTTGAGCCGCGCCCCATACACGCCGGCGAGCCTTGTCACAAAAAAGGAACGACGTGCAGCCTGCCCTGTTCAGAGATCACGCGGTATGGGCCCCGGCTTTCGCCGGGGCGACACCAATGTTCTGGCGCGCGATCACTTCGTCAGCGGACAGCCGCTCTCCTTGGCGGTGAAGAACGCCTTGTCGCCGGGCACCGTGGCGAGCTGCTTGTAGTAGTCCCACGGCTTCTTCGACTCCGACGGCTTCTTGACCTCGAACAGGTACATGTCGTGGACCATGCGGCCGTTGGCGAGCACCTTGCCTTGCGCGAAGGCGTCGTCGACCGGCAGCTCCTTCAGCTTGGCCGCGACCGCATCGGAGTCCTTGGTTCCGGCGGCCTTGACGGCCTTCAGATAGGACAATGTCGCGGAATAGGTGCCGGCGTGGATCATGCTCGGCATCCGGCCGGTGCGCTTCATGAAGCGCTCGCTGAAGGCGCGGGACTTGTCGTCGCGATCCCAGTAGAAGCCTTCGGTGAGGATCAGGCCCTGCGCTGCCTCCAGCCCGAGGCCATGCACCTCCGACAAGGTCATCAGCAGGCCGGCGAGCTTCTGGCCGCCCTTGACGATGCCGAACTCGGCCGCCTGCTTGATCGAGTTGGTGGTGTCGAGGCCGGCATTGGCGAGCCCGATGATCTTCGCCTTCGAGCTCTGCGCCTGCAGCAGGAAGGACGAGAAGTCCGACGAGTTGAGCGGGATGCGCACCGAGCCCAGCACCTTGCCGCCTTTCGACGTCACGATGTCGCTGGTGTCCTTCTCCAGCGCATAGCCGAAGGCGTAGTCCGCGGTCATGAAGAACCAGGTATCGCCGCCGGACTCGACCAGCGCACCGCCGGTGCCGACCGCGAGCGCGCGGGTATCATAGGCCCAGTGGAAGCCGTAGGGCGTACAGGCATCGCCTGATATGCGCGAGGTCGCGGCACCGACGACGATGTCGATCTTCTTCTTTTCCTTCGACAGATCCTGGATGGCGAGCGCGACCGACGAGGTCGTCAGCTCCGTGATCATGTCGACCCCCTCGGTATCGTACCAGCGCCGCGCGATCGACGAAGCGAGGTCCGGCTTGTTCTGGTGGTCGGCGGTGACCAGCTCGACCTTCTGCCCCAGCACCTCGCCGCCGAAATCCTCGATCGCCATCCTGGCGGCCTCGACGGAGTACTTGCCGCCATAGTCCGCGTAGACGCCGGACTGGTCGTTGAGGATGCCGATCTTGACCTGTGCCGACGCCGGCGCCGCCACGAGCAGCGCACCGACGGCAGCAACAGCCAGCAAGCCCGATTTCATATGATCTCTCCCGGAGTTTCTTGGCTTTGAGACGTCATTCGTTGGAATGCCGCGCCATGTTATGCCAGAACCCCGGCCGCGCCCATCCCTTCCCTCCTCAGCCAAAGGGCTGAGAGGCCTGTTGAGAGCCCGGAACCTGTCCGCTAGATTGGCCGCAAACAACGACATGCCGTCCCGTAAGGATGGTACGCGCGGAAGGAAACGGCCCGAGGGCGCGACGAGAACATCGTCGGCGTGACGTTTGCCCTGTGGCCCTCCACCACCGTACCTCCGGCCGGCGTCGGAAGGGAGGACCCATGTACACCGGCAAGCAGGCCCGGCTGCGCCCATTGCAGCCCGCCTTCATCATGGCCTCGACCGGCGAGGCCGTGACCTATCGCGAGCTGGAGGCGCGCAGCAACCGGCTGGCGCATCTGTTCCGCCAGCGCGGCCTGAAGCGGCTCGACCACTATTCGATCTTCATGGAGAACAACAGCCGCTATCTGGAAGCGTGCGGCGCAGGCGAGCGCTCCGGGCTGTATTTCACCTGCGTGAACTCCTACCTCACGCCCGGCGAGCTGGCCTACATCCTCAACAACAGCCGGTCGCGGCTTCTGATCACCTCCCTCGCCAAGCTCGACGTCGCGCGCGAGGCGCTGAAGGAGGCGCCCGACATCGAGCTCTGCATCGTCGCCGATGGCGCAGGCGAGAGCGAGCGGATCGTCGGCCTCGCGGAGGCCACCGCCGGCCTGCCGGCGACGCCGATTGCCGACGAATGCGTCGGCACCACGATGCTGTATTCCTCGGGCACCACGGGCCGGCCGAAGGGCATCCTGCGGCCGCTGCCCGAGCAGCCGCCGGTGCAGCAGCTTCCGATCTTCGATTTCCTGGAGAAGCTGTGGCGCTATCGCGAGGGCATGATCTATCTGTCGCCGGCGCCGCTCTATCACTCCGCGCCGCAGGCCGCGGTCAACCTCACCATCCGCGTCGGCGGCACCGCCATCATCATGGAGACGTTCGATCCCGAACGCTACCTGCAACTGATCGAGCAATGGGGCATCACGCATACGCAATTGGTACCGACGATGTTCTCGCGCATGCTGAAACTGCCGGAACAGATCCGCACGCGCTATGACCTCTCCTCGCTCGAAGTCGCGATCCATGCCGCCGCGCCGTGCCCGGCACAGGTCAAGGAGGACATGATCAAATGGTGGGGGCCGATCATCCACGAATATTACGGCGCCACCGAAGGCCTCGGCTTCACCGCCTGCGACAGCGCGGAATGGCTCGCGCATCGCGGCACCGTCGGCAAGGTGCTGTTCGGCGAACTGCACATCCTCGATGAGAACATGCAGCCGTGCCCGATCGGAACGGCCGGCACGGTGTGGTTCAAGACCGGATCGCCGTTCGAGTATTTCAACGACCCCGAGCGCACCAAGGAGGCACGCTCGGCCGACGGCACGATGAGCACGGTCGGCGACGTCGGCTATGTCGATGCCGACGGCTATCTCTATCTCACCGATCGCGTCACCTTCATGATCATCTCCGGCGGCGTGAACATCTATCCGCAGGAATGCGAAAACCTGCTGATCACGCATCCGAAGGTCGCCGATGCCGCCGTGTTCGGCGTGCCCAATTCCGATCTCGGCGAGGAGGTGAAGGCGGTGGTCCAGCCGATGTCGGGCATCATGCCTGGGCCTGAGCTGGAAGAGGAGCTGATCGCGTTCTGCCGGCAATCGCTGTCGCGACAGAAGGTGCCGCGCTCGATCGATTTCGAGAAGGAGCTGCCGCGGCTGCCGACCGGCAAGCTCTACAAGCGCCTGCTGCGCGACCGCTATTGGGGAAACAAGACTTCTAGGATCGTGTAGGGCGGCACGACCTCGGATTGATCCTGGTCAAGCGCGCGCGATGCCGCGCAGCTATTCTCCGCCGATTGCGATCGCAGCACGAGACGACGACATGCGCGCTCATCAAATCATGACCAGATCCGTGATCGCGGTGACGCCCGGAACCCCGGTGGCCGAGGCGGCGCGGATCATGCTGCGCAACCACATCGGCGGGCTGCCGGTGGTCGACGCGTCCGGCACGCTCGTCGGCATGGTCACGGACGGTGATTTCCTGCGCCGCGCCGAGCTCGGCACCGAACGCAGGCAAGGCCGCTGGCTCGACCTCCTGGTCGGCCGCGGCCGCATCGGCGCCGACTTCGTCCATTCCCACGGCCGTACGGTCGGCGACATCATGAGCCAGCCTCCGGTCACGGTCAGCGCCGATGCCAGCCTGGCGGAGATCGCCGAGATCATGGAGAAGCGCAACATCAAGCGTCTCCCTGTGATGAGTGGCGACCGGCTGGCCGGCGTGGTGACACACACGGATTTCCTGCAAACCGTGGCCGACCTCGCCACTGCCGTTCCGGGCCCCACCCCCGACGATGACGGGATCCGCAGCGCCATTCTCGATTCGCTCGACCAGGCCGCCTGCAAGCATTGCCGCTTCAACGTCGTCGTCCGCAACGGCATCGCGCATCTCACGGGCGCGGTGCGCAACGAGAAGGAGCGGGCCACGGCGATCATGGCGGCCAAGAGCGTCCAGGGCGTCAGGAACGTGCGCGACCACACGTGGGTCTATCCGCCGCCGGAGGACGAGTTCGGCGGCGGTGACATCGTCTCGCTGCAGGACCAGCCGTCGACCGACGACGACCAGCCGCTGTGAGGAGAGCCGGGCGTGCGACGTGCCTCCGTACCATCACTGCTGCTGCTGGTCCTGCTCTCCGCCTCGGCGGCCGCCGAGGATCTCGACCACGGCCGCCAGCTCGCCGAGCGCTGGTGCGCCGCCTGCCATGCGGTGGCCACCGAGCCGACCAAGTTCCGCCGCGCCCGGCCGTTTGTCGCCATCGCGGCCAGGGACGGAGTGACGAAGGACATGCTGGTCAAGTTCCTCCTGCTTCCCCACGCGACGATGGCCAACAATCCGCTCAGTGCGAACGATGCGACCGACCTGGCAGGCTATATCCTCAGCCTTAGGAAGTAGTTGCGGCAAAATTCGCCTTTGGATTGCGCCACCGCCCCGTGGTCGGCCGCGTCCGGACGCAAGAGTGGGCCCTGGCGCCCGATGATACGGCACCTCGCCGGCAATTTAGCAAGATCCTCCGGAACGAAACGCTCAAGCCTGCGTTCTGTGTGTTCGCCGTCGTGAGCTGGAGCACGTCGCATGGCCCCAAACGGGTCTGCTGACGGCAAATCGCCCTGTCCTCGTTGCCGGGAAGACCAACAACAAGCAGCGATCGAGATAGCCCTTGCATTTGCACACAAACAAGTTGGTAATCTGGTGCACGGCGTCTTCTCTACCGACCTGTTAGCAAGGAGCCTGCGACGTGCACGGAATGCCCGGCGCCTCCCCCGCCCCACGCGCGACCGACGACGACACGGCCTATCTGGCGGCGATCGTGGAGTCCTCGGCCGACGCCATTGTCAGCACCACCGCCGACGGCGTCATCCGCAGTTGGAACGCGGCCAGCGAGCGGATGCTGGGGTTCACCGCGGCTGAAATGATCGGCAGATCCGTCTCCGAGATCGTTCCGCCCGAGCTGGCGGAAGAAGCGAACGCCTTGCGCGCCAGGGTCAACGCGGGCGAAGCGGTCGAGAGCTTCGAGACCGTCCGGCTGACCAAGCAGGGACGCCCGATCGAGGTCTCCATCACGTTGTCACCGATCCGCAGCAGCACCGGCGTGATCGTCGGCATCTCCGGAATCATCCGCGACGTCACGCTGTCGAAGAAGGCCGAGCGTGCGGCGGCGATGCTCGCGGCCATCGTCGCCTCGTCCTCGGACGGCGTCGTCAGCAAGACGCTGGACGGCACGATCACCAGCTGGAACAAGAGCGCCGAACGCATCTTCGGCTTCTCGGAAGGCGAGATGATCAACCGCTCGATCCGCACGATCATCCCGCAGGAGCGCCAGGCCGAGGAGGACCGGATCCTCGCCACCGTCCTATCCGGCGCGATCATCGACAATTTCGAGACCATCCGCCTGCGCAAGGATGGTGCGCTCATCGACGTGTCGGTCACGGTCTCGCCGGTCCGGGATTCGAGCGGCCGGATCATCGGCGCCTCCAAGATCGTGCGTGACATCACCGACAAGCGCCAGACAAGGGAGCAGTTGCGCACCTTGCTGGCCGAGGTGAACCACCGCAGCAAGAACCTGCTGTCGCTGGTGCAGGCGATCGCCCGGCAGATGACCCGTCACGGCCGCCAGCTCGACCTCAACCGCTTTCTGGAGCGCCTGCAGGCGATCGCGAGCAATCAGGATCTCCTGATTCAGAACGATTGGCGTTTCATTCCACTCGGCGGCCTGGTCCGCTCGCAGCTCGGGGCGTTCAGCGACTTGATCGGCGACCGCATCGCGATCGACGGACCGCCGATCGAGCTGACGCCAGAGGCCGCGCAGTCGATCGGCATGGCGGTCCACGAGCTCGCCACCAACGCCGCCAAATATGGTGCGCTGTCGAACCACGACGGACGGATCGCGGTCCGCTGGACGCGCATCGACGACAGCTTCGACATGACCTGGGTCGAAAGCGGCGGACCTGAGGTGGCGCCGCCCGAGCACACCGGCTTCGGCAGCCGGGTGATTTCCGACCTGGTGCGCGCTGGCCTGGATGGATCGGTCGAGGTCCAGTTCCTGCCGGCCGGACTGCGCTGGCACCTAAGGTGCCCCCTGCAACGCCTCAGCCGCGACCATCATCATGCGCGCCAGTGAGAAGACTCACCTCCTGATCGTCGAGGACGATCCCCTGATCGGCTTCGACCTCGCGGTCGAGCTCGAAGCCGCCGGATTCACGGTGGTCGGCGTGGCGCCGACCGTGCACAAAGCCCTCCATCTGCTCGAGCGGAATCACTGCGATCTTGCCGTGCTCGACGTCAATCTCGGGCGGGAAACATCGGCGCCGATCGCGCGCGCTTTGGCCGCGGCCGGCGTGCCCTTCGTCGCCGTCACCGGCTATTCCGTCGATCAATGCCCGGAAGAATTCGCCACGGCACCGCTGCTGTCGAAGCCGTTCCAGACGTCGCGGCTGGTCGCGGCGCTGAGGCGGCAATTGCATCCGTGAGGCGCGCGTCGGCCGCGCAACAGAGCCACGATCGGCATTGTTGCCGTTTGAAGGATTAGGGGTCGGTACCCCGCCCTTGAAACAGCGCAGTTGATTTCACGCCTTTGATGGCAGAATTGCCCCCTCGCCTCGACAGCGATGTACTCCCCTCCCCCTTGCGAGGAGGGGTCGCGGGTGGGGGTCCACGAGTCGCGCTCCACGTGATCTGCGCTCCCACCGTGGACGATGTCGACGATGATCTGCGCAACCCGCCAACCGCCTCCTTTGAGTGTTGCAGAATGCAGCGGCGGGACGCTGCATGTCGCGAAGCGATGCCTCCGTGAGAATATC
Source organism: Bradyrhizobium sp. SZCCHNR1053 (assembly GCF_032381235.1). Lineage (NCBI taxonomy): Bacteria > Pseudomonadati > Pseudomonadota > Alphaproteobacteria > Hyphomicrobiales > Nitrobacteraceae > Bradyrhizobium > Bradyrhizobium sp. SZCCHNR1053. Next base: position 14,910 of record NZ_JAUHJM010000016.1, on the reverse strand, counting down.
GAAGTCGCATACAACAGAGTTCAGCGCGCGCGGACCCCCGCCCCGCAAGCGGGAGGGAGGTGCAGCATGCCTCGAGCTAACTCACGCCCAGTTGCGCGACGATCAGCCCGCAATCTCCACCACGATCCGACCCGTCGTCACCTGGTCGCCCTCGGCGACCTCGATCGCGGTCACCGTTCCGGCGATGCCGGCAGTATGAACGTGCTCCATCTTCATCGCCTCGAGCGTCACCACCGGCTGTCCCACAGCCACGCTGTCGCCCGGCTCCACCAGCACCGCGACCACGCGACCGTTCAGGGCCGCACGGACCTTGCCATCACCTCCGGTGGCGGCCGAGGATTGCGGCCTCGCCAACGTCAGATCGCGCACTGCCAGCGTCTGACCGCGATGCTGGACGAACAGCCGATCGTCGTCACGGACGAAGCGCGCGCTCTCGACGATCTCGGCGTGCTGAGCGCGGATCGCATCACCAGTGAGCGATACGATCTCGAAGCGATGCTCTGCATCGCCACGCGTCACGCGGTAGCTTCCGTCACGCTCGCGCAGCAGCTCGCACTCGGCCACCTCGCCGGCGATCTCGAACCGGAGCGGCGTCGCGAAGGCGGCCGCGAGCGAGCGACCGCGGCGGACGGGATGTGCGAGCGGATGGCTGACGGAGAGCAGCAGGGCGACCAGCGCGAGGTCTGCCGCTTCGGCGGCCGGCGCACGCAACTCGTCACGATGCGCCGCGATGAATGCGGTGGTTGCCTTGCCCGCGGCGAAGGCCGGATGCCGCAGGCATGAAATCAGGAAGGCCCGGTTGGTCGGGACGCCCAAAGCAACGGCCTGCTCCAATCCGGCGATCAGCCTTGCGCGCGCCTCCTCACGAGTCGCAGCATGGCTGATCAGCTTGGCGATCATCGAATCGTAGTGGGGCGGGATCTCCGCGCCGGACTCCAGCGCATGCTCGACCCGGACCATCCCCGGCATCTGCCACAGCGCCATCCGCCCCGATTGCGGCATGAAGTCGTGCGCGGCATCCTCGGAGCACAGCCGCACCTCGATCGCATGACCCGAGAAGCTGATCTGGTCCTGGCGCAACGGCAGAGGCTCGCCGGCGGCGACCCGCAATTGCCATTCGACGAGATCGAGTCCCGTCAGGGCCTCCGTCACGGGATGCTCGACCTGCAGCCGCGTGTTCATCTCCATGAAGTAGAACTGGCCGTCGGCATCGAGCAGGAATTCCAGCGTGCCGGCGCCCTCATAGCCGAGCGCCTTCACCGCCTGCACCGCCACCGCGCCCATGCGCGCGCGCAGCTCCGGCCCGACCGCCGGCGACGGCGCCTCCTCGATCAGCTTCTGATGCCGCCGCTGTACCGAGCAGTCGCGCTCACCGAGATGGACGGCATTGCCGTGGCTATCGCCGAATACCTGGATCTCGATGTGGCGCGGACTGACGATCGCCTTCTCGAGGATGACGGTGCCGTCGCCGAACGCCGTCGCCGCTTCCGAGCGGGCGCTGCGCAGCAGGTCGGGAAAGGCGTCCGCATCCGTCACAAGCCGCATGCCGCGGCCGCCACCACCGGCGACGGCCTTGATCATTACCGGGAAACCAATGCGGCGCGCCTCGCGCAGCATCGCGTCGTCGCCCTGGTCCTCGCCCTGATAGCCGGGAACGCAGGGCACGCCGGCGCAACTCATGATCCCCTTGGCGCCGGCCTTGTTGCCCATCGCCTTGATCGCCTCGGGCGATGGCCCGATGAACACCAGACCGGCCTCCTTGCACGCTTGCGCAAAATCCTCGTTCTCGGCGAGAAAGCCATAACCGGGATGCACGGCATCCGCGCCAGTCGCCTTTGCGGCGGCGATGATCGCTGCGATGTTGAGATAGGACTGTGCGGGCGGCGGCGCGCCGATGCGGACGGCCTGATCGGCGAACCGGACATGCAGCGCATCGGAATCGGCGTCCGAATAGACCGTGACCACGCCATAGCCGAGCCGGCGCGCGGTGCGCATGATCCGCAAGCTGATCTCACCGCGGTTGGCGATCAGCACCTTGTGGAACGGCCTGCGCGTCATTGCACCCATCTCTTCGCTCATGGCCTGGACACCGAGAACTGCATCCGCTGCGGCTCGCGCGCCTCCGCCTCGCGGCAGATCGCCAGCACTTCCGACAGCACCGCGCGGGTGTCACGCGGATCGATCACGCCGTCGTCGAGCACGCGCGCCGAGGTCGCGAACGCGTCCATCTGGCTGTCGAACACGCCGATGATCTGCGCCTTCATGGCATCGAGCTTCTCGCGCTCCACCGGCTTGCCGCGGCGCGCCGCCGCCGCTTCAGTCACGATCGCCATCGTCTCCGCCGCCTGCTCGCCACCCATCACGGCGGTCTTGGCGTTGGGCCAGGAGAAGCAGAAGCGCGGGTGGAATCCACGGCCGCACATACCGTAGTTGCCCGCCCCGAACGAGGCCCCGCAATAGATCGTGATCTGCGGCACGCTGGCCGAGGTCACCGCCTGGATCATCTTGGAGCCGTGCTTGATCATGCCGGCCTCCTCATAGGCGCGGCCGACCATGTAGCCGGTGGTGTTGTTGAGATAGAGAATCGGCGTTCGGGTCTGGCAGCAGGACTGGATGAAGTGCGTCGCCTTGTTGGCGCCGGCCGGATCGAGCGGGCCATTGTTGGTGACGATGCCGATCGCCTGGCCCTCGATACGGGCATGGCCGCACACCGTCGCAGGCCCGTAGTTTGGTGCCATTTCGACGAAGTCGCTGTCGTCGACGATCCGCGCGATGACCTGGCGCATGTCGACGGGGCGCTTGTGGTCGAGCGGCATGATGCCGAGCAGCTCCTCCTGGTCGTAGCGCGGCGGCTTCGCCGAGTGCGCTTCAGGCGACGGCCGATCCCAGTTCAGCTTGCCCATGATCTCGCGCGCGATGCGCAGGGCGTCGCGGTCGTCCTCGGCGAGATAGTCGCCGAGACCCGAGATCGCGGTGTGCATCTCGGCGCCGCCGAGCTCTTCCTCGGTGGCGATCTCGCCGGTCGCGGCCTTCAAGAGCGGCGGCCCGGCGAGGAAGGCGCGGGTGCGGCCGCGCACCATCACGATGTAGTCGGACAATCCGGTCTGATAGGCGCCGCCCGCGGTCGACGACCCATGCGTCACGGTGACGACCGGAAGGCCCGCCGCCGACAGCCGCGCCAGGTTGCGAAAGATGTTGCCGCCCCGCACGAAGTCCTCGACGCGGTAGCGCAGCAAATTGGCGCCGGCACTCTCGACCAGTTGCACGTAGGGCAGCTTGTTCTCCAGCGCCAGCTCCTGCACGCGCAGGGTCTTGTCGAGGCCGTAAGGCTGTAGCGCTCCGGCATCGATGCCCGCGTCATTCGCCGAGACCATGCAGCGCACGCCGGACACGAAGCCGATGCCGGCGACGACGCCGCCGCCCGGCACACTCTTGGCCGGGTCCGGCGTATCGAACATGTAGCCGGCAAGCGTCGACAGCTCCAGGAACGGCGCGCCGGGATCGAGCACCAAGGCGACGCGCTCGCGCGGCAACAACTGGCCGCGCTGATGGAAGCGCTCCTTTGCCGCCGCCGAGGCATTGCGCGTGCGCGCCTCGAGATCGCGCATCCGCGCGATCAGGACGAGCATGCCGTCACGATTGGCCTGGAAGGCGGCGCCGGCGGGAGAGATGGTGTTGTCGATGGTGGCCATCAGTTCATGCTTTCGTCATTCCGGGACGCGAGTGCGCAGCAAGATGGACGGGCCATCTTGCTGCGCGGGAGCGAACCCGGAATCTCGAGGATCAACCCTCACGCGCTCTTCGCCACGAAATGATCGCCATAGGCCTGGCGCAGCTCGACCTTGCGCAGCTTGCCGGTGGCGGTCATCGGCATCTCCTCGAGCACCCGCACCAGCTTCGGCACCTGGAAGCCGCCAAGCGACTTGCGGCAGTGCTCGAGCAGCTCGGTCTCACTGGCCTGCGCGCCGGGCTTGAGCTTGACGAAGGCCGAGACGGCCTCGCCCCATTGCGGATGCGGCAGGCCGACGACGGCGGCATTCTGCACCGCCGGATGCGCCAGCAGGGTCTCCTCGATCTTGACCGAGGCGACGTTCTCGCCGCCGGACTTGATCATGTCCTTCTTGCGATCGAGGAACAGCACCTCGCCCTTGTCGATGACCGCGAGATCGCCGGTATGGTGCCAGCCGAACTTGCGGGCGTCCTCGGTCGATTTCGGATCCTTGTAGTAGCCCAGCATCACGTTGGGCCCGCGATGCACCAGCTCGCCGATCTCGCCGGGCGGCAGCAGGTTGCCGGCATCGTCCATGATCGCGGTCTCGTTGACGAACAGCGACTCGCCCCAGTAATTGCCGAAACGATTGAGCTGCACCTCGGGACGCGACATCGTCGTCGCCGGATACATCTCGGTCTGGCCGCTGGTCAGCACGAAGTTCGGGCACAGCTCCCTGATGGCGCGCTCCAACAGCGGCCGGCCCATCGGCGCCATCGTGTAGAGGCAAGTCCGCAAGTGGGAGAGGTCGAACTCCTTGCGGCGCGGATGATCAAGGATTGCCTGGTACATCAGCGGCAGGCCGACGAACACGGTGAGGCGGTCGCGCACGATCGCCTCCATGCAGGCGACCGGGTCGAAGCCACGCATCAGCGCCATGCGGCCGCCGACCGAGAGATAGCTGAGCAGCAGCACATGGCCGGCGCAGTGGAACAGCGGAAATTGCCCGGTGATGCCGTCGTCGCGCGAGAGCTGCATCTCGATGCAGTTGCTCATCACGGCCATCACCACGGCGAGGTGACAATGCATCGCGCCCTTCGGCCGCGACGTCGTGCCCGAGGTGTAGATGATCATCGCAAGATCGCGATCGTTGATCTCGATCTCGGGCTCGACGTCCGAATGACCCTGGATGAGGTCGGTGAAGCCGGCAAGCCCCGCGGCCTTCGCCGTCCCGGTGAGATCGACGGCGATCAGCTCGACGCCCCGCTTTTCCAACGCGGCGCGGCGGTCCGCCTGAGCAAACAGATTGTCATCGATGAGCGCGAAGCGGACCTCGGCATGGCCGAGGATGTAATCCATGTCGGCGGGCCCGAGCATCGTATTGATCGGCACCCAGACGAGACCGGCGCGATGGATGCCGAACAGCGCTTTGACGAACTCGATCGAGTTGTTGCAGACGGTCGAGATCTTTTCGCCCGGCTTCAGCCCCTTGGCGACGAGATGGTTCGCAAACCGGTTGGCATCGCGCTCCAGCTCGGTGAACGTCACCTGACGGGCGCCATCGGTGATCGCCACCCGCTCGGGAAAGCGGCGCGCCGCGCGCTTCAGGAGATCGCCGATCGCGACCCGGCCGATGCGGCCGGGACCGGACACGCCGCCGGTGGCATCGAGATTGGTCATTGGCCTGTTCCCTCCCCATCCACGTCATTGCGAGGAGCCGAAGCGACGAAGCAATCCAGGGCGTCGTGCAGAACTCTGGATTGCTTCGCTGCGCTCGCAATGACGGCGTATGCTGCGTCAATTCACCGTGCCAAACATCTGCCGGGCCTCGGCGGGACTTGCGATCTCGCGGCCGGCGCGCCGCGCGCACGCCGCGATGGCCTCGATCAGCTGGCCGTTCGAGGTCACCTTGGTGCCGTCGGCGAGATAGAACGTGTCCTCCAGCCCGGTGCGGAGATGGCCGCCAAGCTCGGCGCAGCGCTGGTGCAGCGGCCAGATCTCGGCGCGGCCGATCGCCGTGACCTGCCAGTGCGCTTCCGGCAGCTTCAGCTTGAGCATGATCGGCAGCAGCTCGGGATCAGCCGGCATGCCGGAGGCAACGCCCATCACGAAATTGTACTCCAGCGGACCGCCATACATGCCGGTCTGGCGATACATCGCGACACAGCGCACGATGCCGACGTCGAAGCATTCGAATTCCGGGATCGTGTGCGCGTCCTTCATCGCGGCGAGATAGTCCTGGATCTTCTCGACCGAGTTGTCGAACATCATCGGCGGCCAGGCCCAGTTGTTGTCGACCTTGACCTTGAGATAGTTCAGCGAGCCGGCATTGCAGGCCGCGATCTCCGGCCGGGTCTGCCGGATGCAGTCGAGCGCACCTTGATAGTTCGGTCCCGACACGCCCGAGGTGTGATTGATGATCACGCCGGGACAGGCCTCGCGGATCGCCTGCTGGATCTCGCGGGAGACGTCGACGTCCCAGGACGGCAGATGCCCCTTGCCCGGCGCCTGCTGGCGCAGATGGATGTGCATGATCGCAGCACCGGCGTCATAGGCGCGCCGCGCCTCGCGCGCCATCTCCTCGGGCGTGACCGGCACATGATGCTGCCTGGGATCGGTGAGCACGCCGTTCAGCGCGCAGGTGATGACGGCTTTGTCGCTCATGGCACTCGTTCGATGGCTTCGCGCAAGCGGCGCTGTGCTGATCCGGCCCGTATATGACGGTGTCTCCGCCTGATCTGCTTGCGTTGACTCGCTGGTTGGAGGCCGCGCAACCCGCTATTGCTCTGCATCAAGCGCCCGGACGGGATCGGCGCTAACTGGTTCCCATGTTTCTCGTCACGGGGCGTGCAATGCCGATCGACACACAACCGGCGCCGACATTTCCGAACGGCCTGAGCGCAGCCGAGGCGGCACGGCGTCTGACGGCGGAGGGATTCAACGAGCTGCCGCAGACCGGCAAACGCTCGATCCTGCGCCTCGTCGCCGACGTGCTGAAGGAGCCGATGCTGCTTCTGCTGCTCGCCGGCGGGGGCATCTATCTCGCGCTGGGCGACGCGGCGGAAGCGATGCTGCTCGGCGTGTTCGCCTCGGCCTCCGTCTTCATCACCATCGTGCAGGAGGCGCGGACCGAGCGCGTGCTGGAATCGCTGCGCGACCTCTCCAGCCCGCGCGCCCTGGTGATCCGCGACGGCGAGCGCATCCGCATCGCCGGCCGCGAGGTGGTGCGCGGCGACCTCATCGTGCTCGCCGAGGGCGATCGCGTCGCGGCCGATGCGGTGCTGCGGGAGTGCGACGATCTGCTGACGGATGAATCGCTGCTGACAGGCGAATCCGTGCCGGTGCGCAAGCGCCCCGCCCCGGCCGAGCCGATCGACACGCCCGCTGCGGCGGCCGGCGGCGACGACCAGCCATTCGTGTTCTCCAGCAGTCTCGTCGTCCGCGGCGGCGGCATTGCCGAGGTGACGGCGACCGGGCCGCACACAGCGATCGGCAGGATCGGCCAGTCGGTGACCGCCCTGGAGACCGAGACGCCGCGGTTGCGGCAGCAGACCCGGCGCCTGGTGCTGGCGTTCGCCATCGGCGGCGGCATCGTGGTTGCGATCACGGTCGTGCTCTATGCGGTGTATCGCGGCGGCTGGCTGGAGGGAATCCTCGCCGGCATCGCGCTGGGCATGTCGATGCTCCCCGAGGAATTCCCGGTGGTGCTGACCGTGTTCCTGGCGATGGGCGCCTGGCGCATCTCGCAGGCGCGCGTGCTGACGCGGCGCGCTTCGGCGATCGAATCGCTCGGCGCCGCCACCGTGCTGTGCACCGACAAGACCGGCACCCTGACGCAGAACCGCATGATGGTGGCCCGGCTGGTGCTGCCGGACGGCGGCGCGCTGCAGCCTGCGACGGCGACGCCGGATGCCATCACGCCGCCCTTCCGCGATCTCGTCGCCACCGCCGTGCTTGCCTGCGACCCGCAGTCGCATGATCCGATGGAGAAGGCGCTGCACGCGCTCGGCGCCGACGCCACCGCAGGCGCCACGTTGCAGCGACGCTACGGCTTGCGCCCCGACCTGCTGGCGATGACCAACGTCTGGTCGCGCGACGGCGCCGGCGTCGTGGCGGCCAAGGGCGCGCCGGAAGCGATCGCATCGCTCTGCGGCGTCGACGGCGGCGAGCTGGCGGCGCTGCAGGCGCGCGTCGAGACGCTCGCCGCCGAGGGCCTGCGCGTGCTCGGCGTCGCCCACGCGAGCTGGAGCGGCGAGGCGCTCCCCGACATACAGCAGGACTTCGCGTTCTCGTTCCGCGGTCTCGTCGGCTTCGCCGACCCGCTGCGTCCGGAGGTGAAGGATGCCGTCGCCGAGTGCCGCTCCGCCGGCGTCCGCGTCATCATGATCACCGGCGACTATCCCGCGACGGCCACCGCCATTGCGCGGCAGGCCGGGATCGATCCCGAGCGCGTCATCGCGGGCCCCGAGCTTGCCGATCTCGACGACGACGCCCTGGCGCTTGCGGCGCGCGCGCCGACGGCGTTCGCGCGCATCATGCCGGAGCAGAAGCTGCGCATCGTCACCGCGCTCAAGGCCGACGGCGAGATCGTCGCGATGACCGGCGACGGCGTCAACGATGCGCCGTCGCTCAAGGCGGCGCATATCGGCATCGCGATGGGCGGCCGCGGCACCGACGTCGCGCGCGAGGCCTCGGCGATCGTGCTGCTCGACGATGATTTCGGCTCGATCGTCAAGGCGATCCGGCTCGGCCGGCGCATCTACGACAATCTGCGCAAGGCGATGAGCTTCATTCTTGCCGTGCACTTTCCGATCGCCGGCCTGGCGCTGCTGCCGCTCGTCACCGGCCTGCCGCTGCTGCTCGGGCCCGTGCACATCGCTTTTCTCGAGATGATCATCGATCCCGTCTGTTCGCTGGTGTTCGAGGCCGAGACCGAGGAGAGCGACATCATGCGGCGGCCGCCGCGCGATCCGCAGGAGCCATTGCTGCCGCGGCCGCTGGTGCTGTGGGGGGCGCTGCAGGGCATCCTGGCGATGCTCACCACGGGCGGCGTCCTGCTGCTGGCACACCGCAATGGCATGCCGGACGACGAGCTCCGCGCGCTGGTATTCTTCACCCTGGTGTCGGTGATCGTCAGCCTGATCTTCGTCAACCGCTCGTTCTCGAGCTCGCTGCGCGAGGCGCTGCTGCGGCCGAACCGCATGCTGCTGCTGGTGATCGGCTTCGTCGTCGCCGTGCTCGCGACCAGCCTGACGCTGCCCGCCGCCGCGGCGCTGTTCCGGTTCGGACCGCTGCATGTCGACGATCTCGCGCTGACCGCGGCAGCCGCGCTGACCACGCTGATCATGCTCGAACTGTCGAAGTTCCCGCTGCGCGCCGCGCTCGCGCGGCACGCAGCCAGGAAAGATCAGGTCAAGGCCGCCTCGCCGGCGCGGTAGATCGCGAGATCGCGCGAGCCGGAGAAGATCGCGCGCGGCTTCAGCCCGTAGAAGCGGCGGATCGAATGGCTGAAATGCGTCGAGTCGGGATAGCCGATATCCTGCGCGAGATGCGCGAGGTTGAGGTCCTGGTTGGCGTAGTTGAGCAGATGCCGCGCGCGCTTCCAGGCGCGGAACGAACGGAAGGAGATGTCGGTCTCCTCCTTGAACAGATGCAGGAAGCGCGACGTCGACAGGCCGACGGCGGCGGCGCAGCTCTCGGCCGTGGCCGGCTCGCCGGAGAAGCGGCCAATCAGACCGATCGCCTTGACCACGCGCGGATCGAGCGTCCGCTGCGGCAGCACCTCGCCGAAGCACAGCCGGTCGAACACTGCGCTGGTGACGTCGCCGCTCAGCGGCCGCTGCACCAGCTCCTCATAGGCGGCGCGAATGCGGCAGGCGAACGCCTCGGCCTCGCGGGCGACGCGGCTGGCGAAGCGGTCGAGGGTGCCAATCGGCACGCTCTCCGGCTCGATCGTCACGACGATGACGGTGCGATAGTCGCTCTCGATGGTGTGCTGCCTGTTGGGCGGCACGACCAGCAGCTCGCCGCAACGCTCCTCGCCGCCATCGGGAATCAGCCGCAGGCTGCCGGTGAGCGCGACATAGATATGGCACGCGCCCGAGCAGCGCTGGCGCGGACGACCGAGCAGCCCGGCGTAGAAGACGCGCTCGGGCGTGATCAGCATGAGATGGCCGGAGTCCCGGCGGGTCACATCCATGGTCTTCCTCCTGAGGCGCGGCTCTGGCGGCCGCTTCTTTGGAGAAGAACCATAGCGCAATTCGCGCCCCTGTCATCGGCGACGATTGCCGATTTTTGTCGCGGTTAATTCACCGATTCGAGATGATCGTGATTCCGGGTTCGATGCTCAAGCATCGCCCCGGAATGACGTCCCCAAAGCTACGGCCTGACCCGCGGCTCGATGCCCTGCTCCACGCCCGCACGCTGCTCGGCGGCGCGTGCCCGCTGATAGCCCTCGCGCTGCTGCAATCGCACCCAATAGGCAGCCACATTCGGCCCAAAATCCTTGGCGAGCCCAAGCGTGTCTGCGAGACGCAATGCATAGCCGATCACGATGTCGGCCGCGGTGAAACGACCCGCGCACAAGAACTCGGCATTCGCCGTCGCTGCCTCCACGGCGCGCAGCCGTCCCAGGAACCACTTGGCATAATCGGTGGCGACCTGCGGCGAGCGCCGCTCCTCCGGCTCGAGCTGAGTGTATCGCAATACCAGCGTCTGCGGGAACGTCAGCGTGGCGTCGGAGAAATACATCCAGTTCAGGAACGCGCCGTAGTCCTTTTCCTCAGGCCCGACCATCAGCGGCGTCGGGCCGTGCTTGATGCCGAGATAATGGCAGATGCCCGAGGACTCCGTCATCTTCGTCTCGCCGTCGATCAGAAACGGGATCGTGCCGAGCGGATTGATCGCCAGATACTCCTTCGCCAGCACCCGCGGCGGGAACGGCAGCATCTTCAACTCGTAGTTAAGTCGAAGCTCTTCCAGCATCCACAACGGGCGAAACGAGCGGGCGCCGTCGCAATGATACAGCGTGATCATCAGGCGCTCCCCGCTTTGCCGGTGCCGGGCAATGTCCCCATCATCTTGCACAGGATGGTCAGCATCACCTCGTCGGCGCCGCCGCCGATCGAGCTCAGGCGCGAATCCCGGTAGGCCCGGCTGACCGGCGTCTCGTTCATGAAGCCCATGCCGCCCCAATATTGCAGGCAGGCGTCGGTGAGCTCGCGCCCCAACCGGCCGGTCTTGAGCTTCACCATGGTCGCGAGCCGCGTCACGTCCTCGCCGGCGATCAGCGCCTCCGCGGCCTGGTAGGTCAGCGCGCGCAGCAGCTCGACCTCGGTCTGCATTTCCGCGAGCTTGAAGTGGACGACCTGGTTGTCGAGGATCGAGCGACCGAACGCCTTGCGGTTGCGGGTGTACTCGATGGTCGCATTGATGATCGCTTCATGCGCCTTCAGGCAGGCCGCGCCGGCCCACAGCCGCTCCTCCTGGAACTGCATCATCTGATAAGTAAAACCCTGCCCCTCCTCGCCGATGCGGTTGCGCTTGGGGACGCGAACGTTGTCGAAGAAGATCTGCGCCGTGTCCGACGAGCGCATGCCCATCTTGTCGAGCTTGCGCGCGACCTGCACGCCCTTGCTCTTCATCGGCACGCAGATCAGCGACTTGTTGCGATGGACAGGTCCGTCGCTGGTGTTGGCGAGCAGGCAGATGAAATCGGCCTGGGTGCCGTTGGTGATCCACATCTTGCCGCCATTGATGACGTAGTCGTCGCCATCGCCGCGCGCCTGGGTCTTGATCGAGGCGACGTCGGAGCCCGCGCCGGGCTCGGAGACGCCGATGCAGGCGACGTAGTCGCCTGAGATCGCGGGCGCCAGGAACTCCTTGCGCACCTCGTCGGAGCCGAACCGCGCCAGCGCTGGCGTCGCCATGTCGGTCTGCACGCCGATCGCCATCGGGATGGCGCCACAATTGATGGCGCCGAGCTCTTCCGCCATCATCAGCGCGTAGGAATAATCCAGCCCCTGGCCGCCGAACTCGACCGGCTTGTTGAGGCCGAGAAAGCCGAGGTCACCGAGCTTCTTGAACAGCTCATGCGCCGGAAAGATGCCGGCCTCCTCCCATTCGTCGACATGGGGATTGATCTCGGCAGCGATGAACTTCTGCAGGATGCGGCGCGGTTCGTCGTGGTCGGCGGTGAAGAGCATTCTTGATCGAGCTCCTGTCGTCTCTTGTCTTGACGTCATGGCCGGGCTTGTCCCGGCCATCCACGTCGTTGTTCTTATATGGCGTACAGCGTGGATGCCGGGGTCAAGCCCGGGCATGACGAGCGGACAGAGTGCGCGTCACAATCCCATCTGCCGGCTGGCCAGATCCTTCATGATCTCCTCGGTGCCGCCGCCGATCGCGTTGACCTTCACCTCGCGATAGATCCGCTCGACCCGGATGCCGCGCATGAAGCCGGCGCCGCCGAAGATCTGCACCGCTTCGGAGGCGCAGTAGGCCATCGTCTGCGTCGCCTGGTTCTTCATCATGCAGATCTCGGCGACCGGATTGTCGCCCTGTTCGAGCCGCCACGCCAGCATTTCCAGCATCGCCTGCGACGCCGCGACGCGCTGCGCCATGTCGACCAGCTTGTGCCTGATCACCTGGTGCTGCGCCAGCGGCTTGCCGAAGGTCTGGCGCTCCTTGGCGTAGGCAATCGCATCGTCGAGGCAGACACGGGCGTAGGCCGTGCAGCTCGCCGCCATGCCCATCCGCTCGCTGTTGAAATTGTGCATGATCAGCTTGAAGCCCTGCCCCTCCTCGCCGATCAGGTTCTCGACCGGCACGCGGCAACCGTCGAAATGCAGGGTCGCGGTGTCCGACGCCCACCAGCCCATCTTGTCGAGCTTGGTGCGCGTCAGGCCCGGTGTGTCGCCGGGAACCAGCAGCAGGCTGACGCCCGCCGGCCCAGGTCCGCCGGTGCGCACGGCGACAGTGATGTAGTCAGCGCGCATCCCGGAGGTGATGAACGTCTTCTCGCCGCTGACGACATAGTGATCGCCGTCGCGGACCGCCTTGGTCCTGAGATTGGCGACATCCGAGCCGCCGCTCGGCTCGGTGATCGCGAGCGCCGAAATCTTCGAGCCCGATAGTATGTCCGGCAGCACCCGCGCCCTCACCTCCGGCCGCGCGGCGCGCGCGATCGGCGGCGCGCCGATCGTATGGCTCATCAGGCTGGCGCTGATGCCGCCGGCACCCGCACGCGCCAATTCCTGCGACGACACGATCTTCATGAACTGGTCGGCCGGCACGCCGCCGAATTCCTCCGGGAAGCCGAGCCCAAGCAGGCCGATCTCCGCCGCCTTCAGATACAGCGCGCGCGGAAATTCGCCGGCCTCGTCCCACGTGCTCGCGAACGGCGCGATCTCCTTGTCGACGAAGCGCCTGATGACGTCGCGGAAGGCCTCGTGCTCGGCCGTGTAGAACGGGCTCTTGGTCATGGCGGCGCCGGGAGGATCCTGCTTCGTGCGCGAGAGAAGATGCGCCGGAAACGCCCGTATCAACTTGCGTGGAGTGGCTGGCCGGCAAAATCAACTGCGGCGCGCCCGATCGGCCCCCGCCAGGTTCCCAAGGCCAGCGCCTGGACGCAAGACAGTGCATTGCACACATCTGCCCACTCGATTGCGGTGAGCGGCCTCCCATGGCCACCATCGCCGCAGGCCAAGAGCAAAAACGACAATCACGGAAATTCAATCGAGGAAGCCCAGGGATGTTGCCGATGACGACCAGGACTCTGCTCTCATTCGCGGCCGCGGCCGCCTTTTCCGTACTGGCGAGCCAGAGCGCGCTTGCGCAGAAGAAATACGACACCGGCGCCACCGACACCGAAATCAGGATCGGCAACGTCGAGGCGTATAGCGGCCCGGCCTCGGCCTACGGCATCATCGGCAAGACCGAGGAAGCCTACTTCAAGATGATCAACGATCAGGGCGGCATCAACGGCCGCCGGATCAACTTCATCTCCTATGACGACGGCTACAGCCCGCCGAAGACGGTCGAGCAGGTGCGCAAGCTGATCGAGAGCGACGAGGTGTTCCTGGTGTTCAATGCGCTGGGCACGCCGACCCAGACCGCCGTGCAGAAATATCACAACGCCAAGAAGGTGCCGCAGCTGTTCCTGGCCACTGGCGCCAGCAAATGGAACGACCCGAAGGAATTCCCCTGGACCATGGGCTTCCAGCCGAGCTACCGCGTCGAGGCGCGGATCTTCGCCAAGTACATCCTCAAGGAGAAGCCGAACGCGAAGATCGCGATCTTCTATGCCAATGACGATTTCGGCAAGGATTACGTCCTCGGCATCAAGGAGGTGCTCGGCGACAAGGCCAAGACCATGATCGTCGCCGAGGAGAGCTACGAGACGACCGAGCCGTCGATCGACTCCCACATCGTCAAGCTCAAGGGCACCGGCGCCGACGTGTTCGTCAACATCTCGACGCCGAAATTCGCGGCCCAGGCGATCAAGAAGATCGCCGAGCTGGAATGGAAGCCGATGCATCTGATGACCGACGTCTCGATCTCCATCGGCGCCGTGATGAAGCCGGCCGGGCTGGACGCCTCCGAGGGCGTGCTGTCCGCCGGCTATCTCAAGGATCCGTCGGACCCGCAGTGGAAGGACGACGAGGGCATGAAGAAGTTCATGGCCTTCATCGACAAGTACATGCCGGGCGCCAACATCTCCGACGCCAACCTCGCCTATGGCTATGCCGCGGCCCAGACCATGGCGCAGACCCTGAAGCAGTGCGGCGACACTCTCACCCGCGACAACGTCATGAAGCAGGCCGCCAGCCTGAAGGATTTTGCGCCCGACACCCTGATCCCCGGCATCAAGGTCAATACCGGCCCCAATGATTTCGCCCCGATCGAGCAGCTCAAGATGATGCAGTTCAAGGGCGGCAAATGGGACCTGTTCGGCGACATCATCAGCGCGGACGTGGGGGGATAGGCGGAAGGAAGATGGCGCGCTGCGCGTCTCGCTCGGCTTCGCAACGCGAGCACACCGAAAATTAGATATCCATCTCTCACGACGACGGCGGCCGGCTCCCCTCCCCCTTGCGGGGAGGGGTCGGGGGTGGGGGTCCACGCGGTATGAACCGGGCTGAGTCCTGACAATTCAGACCGGGTTGATTCCTGACAGGCAAGCTTCGTCCGATTCGAAGGAG
>NZ_JAUHJM010000015.1:0-159059 GCF_032381235.1 Bradyrhizobium sp. SZCCHNR1053 | reverse complement strand
CGCGCCTCTCCTTGGCGCCAAAGACCGCCCCCAACAAACGACGCCCCTCTTGACAACTTACTCCCCATACAAGGTTCTGGGGGCTCAAGGTGGCCGCGCCACCGGAGGATGGTGCCATGGGATTGCATTTCACCATGGGAACGAGTGCCGCGGCGGCTCTCGCGACGCACTCAGCACATCGCATCTTCGATGCGCTGGAGGACGCTTATCCGGATATCATTGCTCAAATGTCACTGCAGCAACGTGCTTGCTTGCTGAAGGCACTTCTTGTTCACGCCGCCTCGTGGCGCGGCTCGGAAGAGTTTGTACGGTCAGTTATCGACCCGGATGAGCAACTGCACAATGAGCATTGGCGACGCGAAGTTTGCCGTCATCTTGGGTATGGTTTCGTCGATCCGGAGGATGCGATTGCTTGCGCGGCGGACCGAACGACGATGTGGGCCACCGGCATGATCGGCCCCGAAGGATCGACAACATTCGATGTACCGCTTCCGACCGTCTTCGGGAACAATGCTGACCCGCGAGAGGTGAGGGCTACGCTCGCGTGGTTTGCGCCGACCCGGCCGGGCTATCTCGCCTATCGAGCGGTAAAGCTGCGCATTCCATCGTTGCAGGCGGATGCTTTGGAAACAGCGGGTATTGGCACGTTCAGTGGACAGCCTACCAACAGCCAGTCAGAAAGCGGGACGATTGTCCATCGCCGCTGGCGTGACGAACGAATTGGCACTGGCGCAGCGACCATTCCTGTCCAAGTCCAACGCGAACGGGATCAAGGGGCACCGATCGACGACCCTATCCCGTTCGGGCTGGCCGTCACTGTCGAGATGCCGGGAGCAGTGGGGGTCTACGAGGAGATTCTTCCGCGTATCGACGTGAAGCCGCGGTCGAGAGTGCGTGTCTAAATTAGATCAGCGAACGAGTTTTATCTCCGGCTCTGCCGCCGATCGCATCCCCAGGCGAATACGACCGCTCACGCGAAGCGGCCGGCGCCTGGGGCATCAAGAGGACCCATTCATTAGGATGCGCCTGTAGCGAGGCGCCCTCTTGCGCACCAGCCTCCCCCCGTTGCTCCTCCTTCCTGTCTCTTTCGTCGCGTCCGCTCGCCGCGCGCCACTGGCCGGTTAAGAATTGCTTAACCCAAATCGCGCCATCGTTCGGCGCGAGCGGCGGGATGAATGCCCGCACTGGCGGCTGGCGGCGATCCGGACGAGCGCGTCCGAGGCGTTCGAATCCCGCCGGTGCCGGTTGCGCTCGGGTGTACGCCAGCGGCCAAGCCGGTGGCGATCAGTATCCAGAGGTCATGGTGGGACGTCTCTCGCGAGGGCATGGCGCCTGTGCGCGTGATGATTCGACCGGCACTGGCGATGCACCGGCTGCTGGCAGCGGCGCTGGATCAACGGCCGAAGACGCAACGCGAGACAAAGGCGAACCCGCGACATGAGCACCACTGCCCTCGACAACCACACCCAGTTTCAATCCATCGTCGGCCAGATCCGGACGCTCGCCTACAAATATATCGAGGACAAGGACTTCGTCAGCGCCCAGCTCGCGTTCCAGAAGCTGCTCGAGCTCGACCCCAAGGACATCAACGCGCGCTTCATCTATGCGCAGCTGATCGACGACGGCTCGCACAAGAAGCGCGCCGAGGCGCGCGACATGATGCTGGCGATCCTCGACGAGAACCCTGAGATCTTTGAGCAGGCCACCGAAGGCAATCTGCACCTGATCCGCAGCGCCGCCGTGCGCTGCAGCCATGTCGGCCCGTTCACGCGCTCGATGGAGCTGTTCCGCAAGCTCGCGGCAGCCTCCAACGAGGCCGCCGACTATTTCTCGCTCAGCGAGATCCTGACCCAGAACAACGAGTTCGAGGAGGCGGTCGCGGCGCTGGAGAAGGCCATCAAGCTCAACCCGGCCTACGACAACCCGCTCAACCGCGAGACGCTGGAGCTGGCGCGCACGAACGCCAAGAAGGGCAAGGCCAAGGAAGCCAAGGGCCGCGCCAAGGTCGGGCGCTATCCGGAGACCAAGGACTTCCTCGGCGACCTGCAGACGCTGATCACCAACCACATCGCGGTGAACCTCGCCGCCGCGCCGAAGTTTCTCGACAAGAGCACGCGCTTCTTCACCATGGGCTCGTGCTTCGCGCGCAACCTCTCCAAGAGCCTCACCGACAGCGGCTATGCCAGCCACCACATGGAGATCTCGGAGTACATCAACACGACCTTCGCCAACCGCGTGTTCGTCGACTGGCTGCGCGACGCCAAGATCGATCCGGAGATCCGCGAGCGCATCGTCGAGCTGCTGCCGCCGGGATCGAGCA
Source organism: Bradyrhizobium sp. SZCCHNR1053 (assembly GCF_032381235.1). Taxonomy (NCBI): domain Bacteria; kingdom Pseudomonadati; phylum Pseudomonadota; class Alphaproteobacteria; order Hyphomicrobiales; family Nitrobacteraceae; genus Bradyrhizobium; species Bradyrhizobium sp. SZCCHNR1053. Next base: position 156,739 of record NZ_JAUHJM010000015.1, on the reverse strand, counting down.
AGGAGAACACGCTGGCCGTCATCAAGCAGGCCGATGTCTTCATCCTGACGCTAGGCGTCGCCGCGGCGTTCTTCGACCGCGAGACCGGCGCCTTCGTGCTGCCGCGGCCGACCGCGCTGAACTCGCGGGCGCTGGCCGAGAAGTACAAGTTCCGCACCGCCAGCGTGCAGGAGAACGTCGACAACGTGCTCTATCTGATCGAGTTCATCCGCAGCATCCGGCCAGGCATCAAGGTGATCGTCACCGTGTCGCCGGTGCCGCTGCTGACCTCGTTCGAATATGAATCGGTGGTGCAGGCCGACTGCCTGTCGAAGAGCACGATGCGGCTGGTCGCGCACGAGGTCGTCAACAATTCGAACCTCGAGGACATCTGGTACTGGCCGTCGTTCGAGGTGTTCCGCTGGGCCGGCTCCAACGCCTCCAGCTTCTTCGCCGCCGACGACGGCGCCGCCTGGCACGTCTCGGAGGACAAGGTGTCCGCGGCGGTGCGCGCCTTCGTGCAGACCTTCTCGCCGGCCTGAGCGCGCGAACGGCTGCCTCAGGGCAGCCGCTTCCTCCAGAGTCGGATGACCAGGATGCCGGCCTGGGCATAGCCCGGCGGCGAACTCTCAGGTCCGAACGGCGTCTTCGAATACAGCGAGCTCGAGACCAGGAAGCCGCCGACATAGGGCTCAGGCAGGCCCGACAGCGCCAGGAAGCAGCGGTGCGTGAGCAGGCCGTCCTCCGGCAGATTGCCGCGCACCAGCCGGCAATCGCCGATGCCGGTGAATGCGATGCCGTTGAGCTGGCCCTCGGTGTAGGTGCCGAGCAGGGTCGGATCCATCGCCTGACCGATGCAGACCCGCATCTCGCCGATGCTCTTGTCGCCGGTGTCGGTCATGCGGCCGTCAGCCGGCCGGACCCCGACTGAACGGATCGAGAGCTGATCCTCCAGCGCCGGCGCGAAGCCGGTCTTGGTCGGCGCGCAGAAATCCGACGGCACGACGCGGCCCTGGCGCAGGCTCCGCGCGATATAGATCTCCTCGACGCTGTTGTCGCCGGACTGCGCCCGGCCCTGCCCGCTGGCGGCCAGCAACGTCACGGCCGCCACGAACATCGCAACGATCACCCGGCCCATGCGCGCATCCTTCCTCCGAATCGATTGCCCTGACTATCGGATTCGGCGAATCTTCTGAACCAGCACCAACGAACAGGACATATACATACAATCATACCTCAATCTTGAGATCGCCCTGGCCCCCATGAAGCACCGCGTCGTGATGGTCATTTGGTAGCAAAAGTCAGGTAAGCAGGACTGCCGCGGGCGCCACCGCGCAAATGCTGCAGTCGGTCGCTTGTCCGGATGGGCTCGTCCCGAGCTCCCGCGTCCTGAACGGAAGTCGCCGCGGCGGCGAAAAGGGTTCGAGAAAATTGGTGCGCCGATCCGCAATAACGTGTGCCGAGATCCCGGCTCCATTCGCGCTTGCAGGGCCGAGCGTGACCGCGGTCACATCGGACGGTCGCGCCGGCGTCTAAACCTCCTCTCAGTCAACGAGGGGAGCTTTCACGATGCGCAAGATGATCCTGATCGGAGCCATGATGCTCGCGTCCGCCGCGGCCGCACAGGCCGAGGGAACGCGCAGCCTGTCGATGACGTCGAGCGATGCCGCCGCTCCGGCACCGCGCCCGAGCTATGTCCAGCAGGCCGGCGAGGTCACCGTCACGCCGGCGCCGGTGCCAGCAGCCGCGGTCCAGGTCCAGCCGATTGCGCAACCGGTTGCGCCTGCGGCTCCGGTCGCCGCAACAACTCCACCACAGCCCGCCGTCGCCGCTGCGACGCCGGCGCCCGAGCCGACCCGCTCGGTGCAGAAATCATCGCGGCTGTCGAAATCGGCGCGCTCCGACCGGACGCGCCGCAAGAGCTGGACTGAAGCCCGGATCGTCCGCGAGCTGCATCGCCACGGCATCTATTGGTGAGCGGCCGGCAACAGGCGACAAACGAAGAAGGCCGGGCGAATGCCCGGCCTTTCGCGCGAGGAGACCCTGCAGCGGAGCATCACTGCGAGATGGTCTGGATCACGCTCGAGATCGGCCGCGCATTGGTCATTGTCGTCGGCAGCTTCGGATCCTGGCCGATCATCGCGTCATATTCCGGGAGCGTGTCGAGCGTGCCCTTCGGCTTCATCGCAACCACCTTGTAGCCGCCGGCCTTGAGCCGCCGCAGCAGGGTCGGCAGCGCCAGCGCAGTGTTCTTCTGGAAGTCGTGCATCAGGATGATGCCCTTGCCCTTCTTGTCGAGCCCGGTCATCACGGTGTTGACGACCTGGTCGGCATCCTTGGAGCGGAAGTCGAAGCTGTCGACGTCGCAGGAGAACATCGCGACATTGCGGCTTCCGAGATAGGCCACGGCAGAGGGCCGGTGCTGCAGTTGCGGGAAGCGGAAGAACGGCGCCGGGTTGGTGCCGAGCGCGAACTTGACCGCGCTGAAGCCCTTCTCGAGCTCCTCCTTCGCCGTCTCGTCGGTCATCTTCTTGCCGTTCAGATTGGCGTGCGACCAGGTATGAACGCCGACGACATGCCCAGCGGCCAGCACCTGGCGCAGGATCTCCGGATGATAGGTCGCATGCTTGCCGATCGTGAAGAAGATGCCGGTGGTGCATTCGTCGGCCAGCGCCTTCAGCACCGCCGGCGTGTTGACCGGCCACGGGCCGTCGTCGAAGGTCAGCACCACCTCGTGGTCGGCGAGGAAGTCGAACTGCTTGAAATGGTCGAGGCCGAAACCGGGGCCGCCGGTGGTGTCGACCATGACGGTGCGGGAGATGCCGAGCGCGTCAGGATTGGCGCAGGTCGATTTGGGCTGCACGGGCGCCGGCGCGCTTGCCGCCATGCGCGTGGAAATCGTGCCGGTAATCTCGACATCGTCCTTGGCGCCGGCCTTGGCGGCGACGCGTGCCGGAGGGGGCGGCGCCGGCTCGGACGGCCGCGCCGCTGCGCTCTGCGCGGCGGCCTTGGCGGCGCTGGGCTTCGATACGTAGTACCAGACACCGGTGATCGCCAACGCCGCGACGACGGTGGCCAGCAGCAAGCCTAACGCATTACGCATGGTTACTCTTCCCGAAAGCGCGAGACACTCGATGGCGGACGCAACGCTGTCCGCCTCCTTCAATTAGCTTCCATTAGTGCCAACGATTCCTTAACGCGGTGCCAACACGACCAGGATCGGGCAAGATTTCCAGAATGATGCCGGCGCCGAAGCGGCAGTTCACCGGAGCGACATGTCGCCGCGGCCATCGGCCTGCCGGAACTGCCGACCAGGTTTGGATCTGGCGTGACCCGCATCACGGTTGCTAGAGAGCGATCAGGCCATGATGGGCGCATTGAAACACGCGGCTCCGCAAACATGCGGCGCCAATGGGAGCCAGCCATGACGACGTCCACCAATGTTCTGCGTAAGGCCGTTCTGACCGCCATCAGCGTCGCCGCCGTCTCGGCCTTCACCTCGACTGCGAGCTTCGCCTTCAGCGCCGAAGCGCAGCAGATGTGCACCGGCGACGCCTTCCGCCTGTGCAGCAGCGAGATCCCGAACATCCCGGCGATCACCGCCTGCATGATCAAGAACCGCTCGTCGCTCAGCTCCGGCTGCCGCGCCGTGCTCGACAAGGAGGTCTCCCGGCGCAGCGGCAAGGTCGCCGAGGTCAACGACGCCAATTGAGGAACCGCTCTTGGCTCCCCTGCGCGCCCCGGCTGCGACCGCGGCGCTTGCGACGGCCGGTTGTGGCCACTAAAAGCGCCGCCAACCTTTCAATGCCGGGAACGAGGCGCCAGTCATGAACAAAATCCTAACGATCATCCCTCTGGTCCTGATGGCGTCGACAGCCTCAGCCCAGCAGCAGCCCGGCCAGGATGCCTGCGCGCGCGACGTCTCGCGGCATTGCCGCGCGGTGATGAACAACGGCGATCAGGCGGTGCTGGCCTGTCTCAAGGAGCATCGGGCCAAGCTGTCGAAGGCTTGCGAAAAGGTGCTGACCGAGCACGGGCAGTAAGGTCCGTCCCGCAGCACGGACAGCAATTTTCGCGAACTGGTGCGGCCCGCCCGAAGGCGGTCGGAAGCGTCTGACTACGCGAGGCGGAACTGCTTGCGCAGGGTCTTGTCGAATAGTCCGGCGGTTGCGAACCGGCGCAGCAGACTGACCATGCGCGCCGCATTGCCTGCGGTGTAGCGCCGGCGCGGGACCTGATCGCTCGCCGCCTTGATGATCACCTTCACGACGACATCCGGCAGGTCGGCCTTGGGCATGACATCCCGCAGCAGCGCCGCGACAGCCATGCGCGCCTGATCGTATTCGGCTTTCTGCTGGTCGGGCTCCATGCCGTTCTGATCGAAAACGGTGCGGACATAGGCCGGTTCGATGACGGAAACGCGGACATTGAAGGCCCGGACCTCGTGGTCGAGCGATTCCGAATAGCCCTCGATCGCATGCTTGGCGGCCGAGTAATGCGCCGAGTACGGCGCCGGGATGACCCCGAGGATGGAGCCGATGTTGAGAATGCGGCCGCCGCCCTGGCGTTTCATCACCGGCAGTACCGCATTCGTCATCCGCATCACGCCGAAGACATTGACGTCGAAGAGCGCCTGCGATTGCGGGATCGAGGATTCCTCTGCGCCGCCGAACATGCCGATGCCGGCGTTGTTGACGAGGAGGTCGATCTTCCCCTCCCTCAAGACGACGTCTGCGATCAGCGCAGAGACCGACGCCTCGTCGGTTACGTCGCAGGCCAGCATCGTGACGCCCTGGGGGCCGTCATTGGCGATCTTCCGGCTTGTTCCGAACACCGTGAAACCCGCGCGGGCTAGACCTTCGGCGGCAGCGTAGCCGATGCCGGAGGATGCCCCGGTCACGATTGCAGTTCTTACGGCGGCCATGTGTTTTCCTCGCGTAATCTCGGACTTCGCGTCAGAGACGGGTTGCATTATGATCGTTTAGTGATATTATGATCATAATGCAATAGAGATGCGGACGAAGGCGTCATGCGATACGAAAAGGGCCGAAAAGACACGTCGCGCCGCAGGATCATGGACGTCGCTGTCGAGCGCTTCCGCACGGATGGAATTGCGGGCTCAGGTCTGGCGACGATCATGAAGGATGCCGGCCTGACGAACGGCGCCTTCTATCCCCACTTCCCTTCGAAGGCCGATCTCGTCCGCGAGACGATCTCCGACTCCCTCGGCAGGCAGGCCGTATGGCTGCGCGAGGTGCTGGACGAAGGGGGACTCGATCGCTTGATCGACATCTATCTTTCCCCCGAACACCGGGACCATCCGGGGCAGGGCTGCGCCTCTGCGGCACTGTTACCGGAGCTTGCGCGGCAGCCGGAAGAGACGCGCGGCATGTATGCCCAACAGTCTCGCGCCCTTGTGCTGCTTCTCGCGGAAGCACTTCCGGCAGAGGTCGAAGCGCGGGAAGATGTCGCATGCGCGATCTTTGCGACCCTGATCGGGACGCTCCAACTGGCCCGCGCAGTCGACAAAGAGGCGTCGAGTGGCATCCTGCGGAGCGGAAAACTCGCGATCCGCACCTTGGCTGGCCTTCGCGCGCATCAGCTTCCTAAGCCTGAATGAACCCCCGATGCGCGCGTCGTGTGCGTTCGGATGACGTCACGCGCGGCGCCATCAGCCTCGACCACACCTGAATTTGTGCAGATCGCACGGCGGAAGCCAAACCTTGCCAGGCAAGGAACACAGACCGGAGAGCCCAGTGAAAGCCTACGTCGTCGAGAAGTACAAGAAGAAGGGCCCGCTACGCCTCGTCGAACGGCCCTATCCGCAGGTCCAGAGCGCTGACGTCCTCATTCGCGTTCATGCCTCGGCCGTGAACCTGATCGACTCGAAGGTCAGGGACGGCGAGTTCAAGATCTTCCTGCCCTACCGTCTGCCCTTTGTGCTCGGTCACGACGTCGCCGGGACCGTCGTCAAGGTCGGCGATGGGGTCAGCCGCTTCAGGGTCGGCGACGAGATCTATGCCCGGCCAAGAGATCACCGCATTGGCACCTTCGCGGAATTCATCGCCATCCACCAAGACGATGTCGCACTCAAGCCCCGCACACTGACGATGGAAGAGGCGTCGTCCGTGCCGCTGGTCGCGCTGACGGCGTGGCAGGCTCTGGTCGATGTCGCGAAGGTGAAGCCGGGCGAGAAGGTCTTCATTCAGGCTGGCTCCGGCGGAGTCGGTACGATCGCGATCCAGCTTGCCAAGCATCTGGGGGCGACGGTCGCGACGACGACGAGTGCGAAGAACGCCGCCCTCGTCAACAGCCTCGGCGCCGATGTCGTGATCGACTACACGAGCCAGGATTTCGAAAAAATTCTCTCCGGCTACGACGTCGTGCTGCACAGCCAGGATCCGAAGACGCTTGCGAAATCCCTGAACGTGCTGAAGCCGGGCGGCCGCCTTGTCTCGATTTCGGGGCCGCCCGACCCGGCCTTTGCCACGGCTCTCGGGCTGAACGCCGTTCTGAAGCTTGTTATCCGGCTGTTGAGCCGCAGCGTGCGCAAGAGGGCGAAGAGCCTCGGCGTTGACTATTCATTCCTGTTCATGCACGCCGATGGCCGGCAACTCGAGCAGATCGCCGGGTTGATCGATAGCGGCGCGATTCGCCCCGTCGTCGACAAGATATTCCCCTTCACCCAGACGCCCGAGGCGCTCGCCTATGTCGAGACCGGCCGTGCAAAGGGCAAGGTCGTGATCAAGGTGCAGTAGCGGGTTTCTTGATTGCAGCTGACAGCGATCCTGAAGCGGACATAGCTCGCGAAGGCTACGCTTGCCCCCGCCGTTCTAGGGCCCGCTGCGGGCCGCTGACGCAACGGCCGGTGCCTGCTCGGCGGTGCGGTCGATATCCTCCTTGGCCCGGACCGAGCCGAATGGGCGTTCCAGCATGCGGCGGATGCGCACCGGGTCGGTGCCGATGTGGAAGTCGATCGCGCGCTTGTGCAGCTCGCGCTCGGCGCGGGTCGAGCGGTTGCGCTGACGCAGATAGTCGATCCAGGTCGGGCAGTGATAGCGCTCTGTCCATAATTCGGGATCGGCGATGTCGCGGGCGATCGACCAGCCATAGGCGCCGTTGCGCTGGCGGCTGAGCTGCACGTCCTGCATCAGGTCGTGGAAGGCGCGGGCATTGTCCTCGGCGACGCGGTACTCGATCTCGACCACCAGCGGCCCCGAGCGCGGCGTCAGCTCGAGCTGCACCTCCGGATCGGCCAAGGTCTCGCCGTCCTCGTTGCGGGCGCCGATCGGCGGCATCCGCAGCCACAGGCCGAGCAGCGGCGACACCATCATCAGCGCGCCCGACACCAGCAGCGCGACCTCGACGCCGGCGGCGTCGGTGAGGCGGCCCCAGCCCCAGCTGCCGATCGCGATGCCGCCGGAGATCGCCGCCTGAAATGCCGCCAGCGCGCGGCCCGCGACCCAGCGGGGCGCCGAAAGCTGCACGCCGATGTTGAACAGCGCCACCGCCAGCATCCACACCGCGCCGGCGATGACGAGCGCCGCCGCCGTCAGCACCGGCGCGGTGCTGAGTGCGACGGCGGCGGTGGCCGCGCCCAAGGTCAGCGCGCAGGTGCGGATCGCGGCCTCACCGGACAGCCGTTTCCTGATCTCGCCGATGTTGAGCGCGCCGACCACCGCGCCCATGCCGAAGGCGCCGAGCATGATGCCGTAGGTCTGCGCGCCGCCATGCAGCAGGTCGCGCGCCACCAGCGGCATCAGCGCCGAGATCGAGCCGCCGATGATGCCGGTGACCAGCGTGCGGATCAGCACGATGCGGATCGACGGCGAATGGATGATGTAGCGGACGCCGGAGACGATGGCGCGGTTGAGCGGCTCGCGCGGCAGGCGGCTCGGCTCGACGACGCGCCGCCACAGGAACAGCGCGGCCAACAGCGGCAGATACAGCAGCGCATTCGCCGCAAAGGCTGCGACCGCGCCGGCAGCGGCGACCACCACGCCGCCGATGGCCGGGCCGAAGCTGCGGGCGATGTTGTAGCTGATGCCGTTCAGCGCGACCGCGGCCGGCAGCGTCTCCGGCGGCACCTGCTCGCTGACCGAGGATTGCCACGCCGGCCCCATCAGCGCCATGCCGCTGCCGATCACGAAGCACAGCGCCAGCAGCCGCTCTGGGGTCACGAGGCCGAGCCAGGCCAGCACGGTCAGGGTGGTGGCGCCGCCCAGGGCCACCGCAAGCGCAACCAGCGCGACGATGCGCCGATCATACATGTCGGCGATGGCACCGGCCGGCATCGAGATGAACATGACCGGCAGCATCAAGGCGGTCTGCACCAGCGCCACGTTGTCGGCCGACGACGTCATCTGCGTCATCGCCCAGGCGGCGCCCACGGCCTGAATCAGCAGGCCCAGATTCGACAGCAGGCTCGCCAGCCAGATGCGACGGAACACAGCGTGCCGCAGCGGCGCGGCGATGCTCTCGGCCGCAAACAGCTCACGTTTCTGCGGCGCATTCATGCCGTTCCGTCCACGTCGTCCGTCCGCATCGAACTATCGCTTGATTCCGCTCGGACGTATGTGATGCCTGCGAATGTCCGCCGCTGTCCAGTGCTCGCTATTCAGGCTCGCATCATGGACCGCGGCCAACGAACACAAAATGAATGAGACAAAAGGGAGACCGCCGATGAAGCTGACGCGCCGCACCATTCTGCAGACCATGGGAACCCTGCCCCTGCTCACCAGCGGTCTGACCTTACCTGCACGTGCGCAAACGGCGGCGGCGACCACATCGGCAGGCGAGATTCCCCCGATCCTGTTCGTGCATGGCAATGGCGACCACGCGGCGCTCTGGCTGACGACGCTGTGGCGGATGGAATCCAACGGCGTGCCGCGAACGCGCCTTGCCGCGCTCAACTTCACCGACCCGCTGGCGCGCAATGACGACGCCGTGGCGCAGCCGGGTCGCTCGTCGACCGACGACCAGCGGCGCGAACTTGCCGAAGCGATCAAGGCGCTCAAGGAGCGCACCGGTGCAGCACGGATCGCGCTAGTCGGCAGCTCGCGCGGCGGCAACGCGATCCGCAATGTGGTGAAGAACGGCGGCGGCGGCGATATCAGCCATGCCGTACTGTGCGGCACGCCCAATCATGGCGTGTTCGACTGGGAGGACAGTCCCGGCAGCGAGTTCAACGGCCGCGGCCCGTTCCTGCGCGGACTGAATGCCGGTGACAGCGAGGTGACCGAGGGCACCGCCTTCCTCACGCTGCGCAGCGACGGCCTCGACAAATATGCGCAGGCCGATGGCCGCCTGGTCGGCAAGCCTGGTGTGCCGACCGGGATCACGGCCGAAGGGCCGGCGTTGAAGGGCGCGACCAATCTCGTGATCGGCGCGCTCGACCATCGCGAGGTCGCATTCCACCCGCGCGCGTTCCGCGAGATCTACAAATTCATCGCCGGCCGTGAGCCGACGCAGATCGCGATCCAGCCCGAGCAGCAGGTGCGGATCAGCGGCCTGGTGACGGGAACGCCGGGCGGCGCGCCGACCAATCGCCCAGTCGCGGGCGCAAGCGTGGATGTCTATCGCGTCTCGAGCGAGACCGGCGCACGCAACGGCGAGCCTGTCTATCGCGGCCAGACCGGCGCCGACGGGCGCTGGGGTCCCGCGGAGGTCGATCCGACATCCTATGTCGAGATCGTGCTGACCTCGCCGGGCGCGCCGATCACGCACTTCTACCGTTCGCCGTTCCCGCGTTCGTCCGACGTCGTGCATCTGCGCGCGGCGCGGCCGCTCGGCCAGGCCGATGCCGGCGCCGGAGCGATTCTCATCATGATCAGGCCGCGCGGCTATTTCGGCCTGCCCCGCGACATCGTGCTGCTCGACGGCAAGGAACCCGGGGACGTACAGAAGGGAATACCGACCGATGCAGCGACGACATTGCGGCTGCCAGCGGGCGACGTCGGGCGCAGCGTCATCGGACTGTTCAACGAGGAACGCATCGCCGCCCGTCTTTGGCCAGCATCGGAGAGCAGGATTGCGATGATCGAGCTGACTAATTAGTTGCTGGAGTATGATGGTACATCACAGCCTCGGAGAGCGCTGAATCGCGCTCTCCCACGCATGTTGCAAGCGAGGTGACCGAATTACCTCTGGCAGGAAACCGCCGTTCCGCGGCCGGCCGGTTCGTCCTACAGCAGCCGGCGCTCGGCATGCCGCCGGTCCGCCGTTCCCCGCTCACGACAGCGTCGAGAGGCAGTGAATGAGTACCGCCGAAGTCCACTACCTGCCGCAGGCACGCGTGCCACTGGTTCCTCCAACGCCGCCGCGGGCGCCGGACAGCATGGGCGCGCTGCGCCGCGTGCTGATGATGGGCGACAACGCGATCGCGACCTGGAGCCAGCGCGCCTATGAGGACGACATCATCCGCGGCCGCTTCTTCGGCAGCTCCAGCTACATTCTCAATACGCCTGATACCATCAAGCATGTGCTGGTCGACAATTGGGAGAACTACGTCCGCACCGTCGGCGCCATCCGCGTGCTGCGTCCAGTGCTCGGCGAGGGGCTGCTGATCGCCGAAGGCAAGGCGTGGAAGCACCAGCGCCGCACCTTGGCGCCGGCTTTCACGCCGCGCGCCGTTTCCGGCCTCGTTCCGCACATGGTCGCGGTGACCGATGAGACCGTTGTCCGGCTGAGAGAGCAATGCGGTCAGCCGCTCGACCTGCGCGAGATCATGCAGCGCATGACGCTCGACATCGCCGGCCGCACGATGTTCTCGTTCGAGATGGGCCGGCACGGCGCCACCCTGCGCGATTTCGTCTACGAGTATGGCGCGCGGCTGGCCAGCCCACATCTGCTCGACATCGTGTTGCCGCTGTCCTGGCCGACGCCGCGCGACTTCGCGCGCCGACGCTTCCGCAAGCGCTGGACCGATTTCGTCGCCATGCTGATGGCCGAGCGGCGCGCGGCCGGCAAGCTGGAGGATGCGCCGCCGCGCGACCTGTTCGACCTGATGGGCGCGGCACGCGATCCGGAAACGGGCGCTGCGTTCACCGATGCGCAGCTCGCCGACGAGGTCGCGACCATGATCCTCGCCGGGCACGAGACGACCGCGACGGCGCTGTTCTGGGCGCTGTATCTCATCGCGCTCGACCCGGCCAATCAGGACAGGCTGGCGCAGGAGGCGCGCGCCGCGACGGATCTGAGCAATCCGGATCAGTTGCCGTTCACACGCGCGGTGATCGACGAAACGCTGCGGCTTTATCCGCCCGCCTTCCTGATTGCGCGCGCCGCAAGCGGGCCGGACCGTATCGCCGAGTTCCAGGTGAAGCGCGGCGACGTCGTGCTGATCTCGCCCTGGCTGCTGCACCGGCACGAGAGGCTGTGGCAAACACCCAACGCCTTCATACCGGATCGCTTCATGCCGGGCGCGCCGCCGCCGGAGCGCTTTGCCTATCTGCCGTTCGGAGCGGGCGCGCGGGTCTGCATCGGGGCTCATTTCGCCCTGACCGAGGCGGTGCTGGCGCTGGCACGGCTGGTGGCGGCCTTCGACATCGAAATGCTCGACGCCGCACCCGTGATGCCGGTCGGCGTGGTCACGACCCAGCCGGATCGCTCGCCGCTGTTCAAGCTCACGCCCAGGGCGGGCGTCTGATCCCGGCGGCGGCCGGGCCATCGCTTCGTCTCTTGCTTGTGGGTTTGCTAGGCACCATCTTAACACGCCATGAGCGACATCCAGGCCCAGCTTTCGGTTCTGAAGCAGACCGCCGATCCGGCCGTTGCGGACGCGATCACACGGTTGATTGAGGCGGGTGAAGATCACGAACTCAACCGTATCAATGCCCTGGAGTTCTCGGCGCGCGCCGGTCTCGATGAAGAACGGGTTATTTCCGGGTTCCTGCATGCTGCACGGATCGGCTTGTTCGATCTGACCTGGAACGTGCTCTGTCCTGGCTGCAGCGGCGTGCTGGATGCGCACGCCACGCTGAAATCTCTCCGCCATGACGATTACCATTGCGGACTATGCGCTTGCGGCTACGAGCCTTCCATCGACGAGCAGGTCGAAGTTGCTTTCACCGTGAGCTCCAAGGTCAGGAGCATCGCCGCTCACGATCCGAACACGCTGCCGCTCTGGGAGTATTACAAGCAGGTCTTCTGGAGTTCCGGGATCGACCTCAACCGGGAGTCTTTTGCCTCGCTCAGCGAAGAAGTGACGCTTGATGCGCTCGAGCTGCCAGCCGGTGAGAAGGCCGTGCTCTCACTGCAGCTCCCATCCGATTTCATCATCATCTTCGAACCGGTGACGCATTCTGCGCATTTCATCGACGTTCAGGGCGAGCCCACCAAGGAGCGCCAGCAGCTCGGACTGCTATTCAACAGGGCGCATCCTCCGACCGGATCGATCACGTTGCGTCCAGGCCCGCTGCGACTGGCGCTCGACAATCAGGCCGGCGTACGGACGCTGCCGACCGTCTTCATTGCCGGCGATGCGCTCCACCATCTCCTCGGCAAGCGCCGGCCTTTCCTGACCGCCAAGCGCATATTGTCCAACCAGACCTTCCGCGACGTGTTCAAGGCGGACAATCTCAACATCGACCAGCGGCTGAAGATCACCTCTCTCACCTTCCTGTTCACCGACCTCAAGAGCTCGACGGCGCTGTATGAGCGCGTTGGCGATCTCGCGGCCTTCGACCTGGTGCGCGCCCATTTCCGCGCGCTGCTGGAGATCATCAACGCCGAGAAGGGCGCGGTGGTGAAGACCATCGGCGATGCCGTGATGGCGACCTTCATCCAGCCCGAGCATGCGCTGTCCGCGGGCCTGCGCATGCGCGCGGCGATGCAGCGGCTCAATGCCGAGCGCGGAACCGAGGATCTCGTGGTCAAGATCGGCATCCACGAGGGGCCGTGCCTCGCGGTGATGTTGAACGACCGCCAGGACTATTTCGGCCAGACCGTCAACATCGCGTCGCGCGTGCAGAGCCTGTCGACCGCGCAGGAGATCCATCTCACCGCGCCCGTGATCGAGAGCCCCGGCGTTGCCGACATCCTGCGGAGCGCGAAGATCGCGCCCATCCAGAAGCACGCCGCGCTGCGCGGCATCGCCGACCGCATGATGGTGTACGAAATACCCTGAGGCTTACCGAAATGTCATGCAGTCCAAAGGTCGCAGCGGATTGCCGGCGCAGCGTGGCATTTGCATATAATGAGCATTCGCCGGCCGGTTTGCGATCCGCTACGGATCTGACAGCGAAGGATTCCATGCTCGAGGGATTGCGCCAATTCATCGCCGACGTCGTTTCGCCGCAGGCGACTCCGGCTTTCGACGACAACGGCTATCAGCTGGCCGCGACCGCGCTGCTGATCCACGTCATCTCGCTGGACGGCGAGCCGAGCGAGGCCGAGCGGCGCAAGCTGCACGGGCTGATCGAGCTGCGCTTCGGGCTCGATCCCGGCAGCGCCGACCGGCTGATCGCGCAAGCCATGCTGGCCGAGGGCGACGCGGTCGATCTCTATCGCTTCACCAGCGTCATCATGCGCGAGGTCGACGAAGCCGGCCGCCTGCGCATCGTCGAGATGATGTGGGAGCTGGTCTACGCCGACGGCAAGGTCACCGAATTCGAGGACAATGTGGTCTGGCGCGCCTCGGAGCTGCTCGGCGTCTCCACGCATGACCGCCTCGACCTCAAGCACCGGGTGGCGGCGCGCAAGTCCGGCGCCCCGGCTTGAACCGCGTCGCTCCGGGTGGAACCGACTTCATGCGGAGATGAACAAACTTTAATTTTGTTCCGGACACCCCCGTTCATGTAAATCCATGTGAATCTGAGGCTATTGCCGCAATCCAGCGCAAGGCCATGCATCGCGGTGTCTTGCATGTTCCCGTCCCACTATGCTCTCGTCCGCCGCAATTGGATGATGTGCAAATTGTGATCGAAGAGCAGGGATCGTGGGTGAACGTGTCACGCTCGTAACGGGTGCCTCTGCCGGAATCGGCAGCGAATTGGCGCGCGTGTTTGCCGCGAACGGGCACCGGCTCGTATTGACGGCCCGGCGCGAAGACCGGCTCGAGGCGCTGGCGCAGGAGATCGCCGCCAAGGGCGGCCCGGCGCCGCTGGTGATCCCCTGTGACCTCACTTCCCCCGACGCCGGCGCGACCATCGAGGCTGCGCTGTCGGCTGCCGGCCTGGAGCTGCAATATCTCGTCAACAACGCCGGCTTCGGCCTGTTCGGCAAGGCGGTGCAGCTCGACCGCGCCGAGCAGCTCGACATGATCTCGGTGAACGTCCGCGCCCTGACCGAGCTGTCGCTGCGCTTTTCCGACCAGTTGATCCGCAACAAGGGCGGCATCCTCAATCTGGGATCGGTGGCCGGGTTCCTGCCGGGGCCTGGCATGGCGGTCTATTACGCCTCGAAGGCCTATGTGATCTCGTTCACCGAGGCGCTGCGCAAGGAGCTGGCGCCGCATGGCGTCCGGGTCACGGTGCTGTGTCCCGGTCCGGTGCCGTCGGAATTCCAGGACCGCGCCGGCTTCAAGCCGGGCGTGGATTCGGTGATCCTCAACGTCTCGCCCAAGGCCGTGGCGGAAGCCGGCTATCGCGGCCTGATGGCCGACAAGCGCGTGGTGCTGCCCGGGCTCGGCATCAAGATCGTGCCGTTCATGCTGCGCTGGTTCCCGCGCGGCTTCATCCTCGCCGCGGTCGGCCGGCTGCAGCTGAAGCGGACCTGATCGCGCTGGCCCGGCGCTTGCTTTGCAATGTGCGCTCGCTCACGCGCCGTTAACCTTTGCTTAGCTATGATCGCCAGGTGATGCTCAGGCAAGACCCTTCGCTCCATCCGAACGGGACCCAGGCGGACGTTCGGCATCTCTACTCGAAGCTGGCCCCGGCGGCTGCGCCGCAGCGGCCCGTCCTCATCATCCTGCATCAGGAAACATCGAGCCCTGGCCGCGTGGGCAACGCCCTGCGCGCCCGCGGCTATCCGCTCGACATCCGCCGGCCGCGGTTCGGCGATCCGCTGCCGGAGACGCTCGATGGGCATGCGGGTGCCGTTATTTTCGGCGGTCCGATGAGCGCGAACGATCCGGACGACTTCGTCCGCCGCGAGATCGACTGGATCGAGGTGCCGCTGCGGGAGCAGCGTCCGTTTCTCGGGATCTGCCTGGGCGCGCAGATGCTGGCGATCCAGCTCGGCGCCCCCGTTGCGCCGCATCCAGAGGGGCGCGCCGAGATCGGCTATTATCCGATCCGCCCGACCCGGGCCGGGCGCAGGCTTTGCCCGCATTGGCCTGATCACGTCTATCATTGGCACCGCGAGGGCTTCGACCTGCCCGATGGCGCCGAGCTGCTCGCCGAGGGCGGCGACTTTCCGGTGCAGGCCTATCAATACCAGAACGCCACCGGGCTGCAGTTCCACCCCGACGTGACCTACGCGATGATGTGCCGCTGGACCACCCGCGGTCATGCCCGGCTGGACACCCCCGGCGCCCGTCTGCGCCACCATCATTTCGAGGGTCGCGCCGTGCATGACGCCGCCGAGCGGGCCTGGCTGGCACATTTTCTGGATGGCTGGCTGGCGCGCGAGCCGGTGGCGGCGATGGCCGAGGCGGCGGAGTAGGATCGGCGTCCTGGTCAGTCGATTGGCTTGGAATGTTCAGACTTCAGCCCGGCTTCGCCAAGAGGCTACGCCGGGCACCACGCTTCGCCTTTCAGGCATTGCGTGGCTGCGCCACGCGTAGCCTGAAAGGCGAAGCGTGGTGGAGCCAGGCGGGATCGAACCGCCGACCTCGTCATTGCGAACGACGCGCTCTCCCAGCTGAGCTATGGCCCCGTAACACGACCGCTTTGATGTTGGGAACAGGCGGCCGGCAGATCGGGCGCCATTTACAGTCGGTGCCCTGGTCAAGTCAAGAACGGTCACATCGCCTGTTAGCCTTGACGGGCACCTTCCCTTGTTTGCGCGGGAGGGAACAGATATCTAACCGGGTGATATCTCGTTCCAGGAACCCCGGATGATACGCCTCTTAGACTTCGTTGACTGGCTTCTCGGCCTGTACGTGTTCATCCTGGTCGTTGCGGCAATCATGTCCTGGCTGGTCGCGTTCAGCGTCATCAACGTCCGGAACGACTTGGTCCGACAGGTGCTTTACACGCTTGATGCTCTGACAGAGCCCGCGCTCCGACAGATTCGGCGCTTCGTGCCTCCTGCCGGAGCGTTGGACCTTTCGTTTCTCGTTCTCTTCATCCTCATCCAGTTCATCCGGTTCGTGATCATCCCGGCGCTTCAGGGTCTGTTTGTCTAGCGCCTGCACGCACTGACGTAGACGCGCGGGATTCAAGGGTGCTGGCTGCGTCAACTCAGGTCTGCTGCTGATTCGGATCGAGGGTCCCTATCGATGGTCCCTTGGCGATGTTCGAAGGGCGGCGTCACCCTCGCATTGCGGGTGACCCCACGCGGCGGCCGGGACGCCGTCGATGGCGTCGAGACGCTGTCCGACGGCCGCGATGTGCTGAAGGTCCGGGTGCGCGCGATCGCCGATGGCGGCGAGGCGAATCGCGCCGTGACCGAGCTGCTGGCCAAGGCGATCGGCGTCACCAAGGCCTCGGTGCGAATCACCTCTGGCGCGACATCACGGCTGAAACAGGTCGCCATCGACGGCGATCCGTCCGCGCTCGATCAGGCCTTGCGCGACCTCATTGCAGGCCATAAGCCGACCAGGAAACAACGAGAATAGACGCAAGAAGCGCGAGCCGAGGCCTTTCGGCTTCGCAAGCGGCGATCTTCACCCTCCCCTGGAGGGGGAGGGTCGCCTCACGGTGAGCGAAGCGAGCGTGAGGCGGGGTGGGGTGATCTCTCCACCGGCACCGGCATCCGTGGCTTTCACCCCACCCCGCTCGCCCGCTTCGCGTGCGATCGACCCTCCCCCTCCAGGGGAGCGTGGGAGCACGCGGCCAGCATCTTGCTCGATGAACAGCCTTTGAACCGAGGATAGAGCAAAATGACCGCGCGCATCATCGACGGAAAGATCATTGCAGCCGACCTGCGCGCGCAGGTCGCCCGTGAGGTCGAGCGGGTCAAGCGCGACCATGGCCTGACACCAGGCCTTGCCGTGGTGCTGGTCGGCAACGATCCGGCCTCCGAGGTCTATGTCCGCAGCAAGCACACCCAGACCCAGGCTGCCGGCATGGCCTCGTTCGAGCACAAGCTGCCCGCCGACGTCTCGCAGGACGCGCTGCTGGCCTTGATCGGCAAGCTCAACCGCGATCCCGCCGTGCACGGCATCCTGGTGCAACTGCCGCTGCCGAAGGGGCTGGAGACCGAGGCCGTCATCAACGCCATCGATCCGGCCAAGGACGTCGACGGTCTGCATCCGCACAATGCCGGCCGTCTCGCCGGCGGCCAGCCGGCGCTGGCGCCGTGCACGCCGCTCGGCTGCATCATCCTCAGCAAGACCGTGCACGGCTCGCTCGAGGGCCTGAACGCGATCGTGATCGGCCGCTCCAACCTGGTCGGCCGTCCGCTGGTGCAGTTGCTGCTGAACGAGAACGCCACGGTGACGATCGCGCATTCGCGCTCGCGCGACCTGCCAGCGCTGACCGCGCGCGCCGATCTGGTCTACGCCGCCGTCGGGCGCCCGGAGATGGTGAAACGCGACTGGATCAAGCCCGGCGCGACCGTGATCGACGTCGGCATCAACCGTATCCCAACGGCTGACGGCAAGACGAAGCTGGTCGGCGATGTCGCCTATGCGGAAGTGGCGGAGGTCGCCGGCGCGATCACGCCGGTGCCCGGCGGCGTCGGCCAGATGACGGTCGCGTGCCTCTTGGTCAATACGCTGCGCGCCGCCTGCGCCATTGCCGGGCTGCCGAGGCCGGCGGTGTAACCACCTGCGTCATTCCGGGTTCAGCCGCTGCGCGGCTGCCCCGGAATGACGTCAATCATTTCACTTCTTCGCGGCCTTGGCGCGCGCGATGCCTTCGGCGATCAGCTGGTGGGCGTCGTCGGCATTGCCCCAACGCAGCACCTTCACCCATTTGCCGGGCTCGAGATCCTTGTAGTGCTCGTAGAAGTGCTGGATCTGCTGCAGCGTAATGTCCGGCAGGTCGGAATAGGTGCGGACCTTGTCGTAGCGCTGGGTCAGCTTCGAGGACGGCACCGCGATGATCTTCTCATCGCCGCCAGCCTCGTCCTCCATCAGCAGCACGCCGACCGGGCGCACGCTCATGACCGCGCCGGGCACGATCGCGCGCGTGTTGGCCACCAGCACGTCGCAGGGATCGCCGTCGTTGGACAGCGTATGCGGGATGAAGCCGTAATTGCCGGGGTAGCGCATCGCCGTATAGAGGAAGCGGTCGACGAACAGCGTGCCGGCTTCCTTGTCGAGCTCGTACTTGATCGGCTCGCCGCCGACCGGCACTTCGATGACGACGTTGACCTCGCGCGGCGGATCTTTCCCGATCGGGATGGCGTCGATGCGCATGGATGCTCCGTAGAACTTGAACGTTTGGGAACTTGAACGTTGAGGGTCGGACGCTCGACAGGCGAGCGCTGGCATTCGCAGTCGCAAAAAAATCGCGGCTGCGCAACAGCTACCTCAGGCCAACACTTTCAGTTCAATTCGAGGGCGCGTTAACGCCTAACGCGCACAGAGCACAGCCGGTCCAGGCTCAGTTGGTCCAGGCAAAGGCGACCTTGTCGAGCGACTTCGGCCCGAAGCGCTCCGACGACCGCGCGACCATGCGGCCGCCCAATGCGCGGTAGAACTCGGTGGCGGGATCGTTGTCGGACAACGCCCACACCACCATGCTCTTCAGGCCGCTCTGCGCGAGGTCGCGCTTAGCGGACTGAAAGAGCCGGCGACCGAACCCCAGCCCCTGAAATTCCGGTCGCAGATAAAGCTCGTAGACTTCGCCGTCAAAATGCAGGCTGCGGGCGCGATTGCGGCCGTAATTCGCATAGCCTGCGACCTTGTCGTTGAACACCAGCACGCTGACGCGGCTGCCTTTGCGGATCGCGCTGTCCCACCATTGGGGGCCGCGCCGGTTGATCAGCTTCTCCAGCTCTGCGCCAGGGATGATTCCCTGGTAGGCGGAACGCCAGGCTTCATCATGGGCTGACGCCACCGCAGCCGCATCTGCAGCCTTGGCCGGACGGACTTCGATCAGGGTTGTGCTCATGACGAGATCAAAGCAAGTCGGCGGTCCGCCTTCAAGGTGCCACGTTAAAGATCGGTTAACCTGTGGACTTTCGGCATCACCGTGGCGGAAAGCTGTGCCGAAAAGGGACAATTTCGCAACATTGTCGGGCGCCGGCGGTGTCCTGTCACCGCCGATTCATACGTCGCAGGAGAAACTGCATCTGACCGGCCGCGGCGTGGGCTAGTGTGGCGCAAGCTCAACATCTTCCCGTTCGGCTGAATGGTGCTGCTTCGCTGCGTCTCATGGTTGCTCGCACTGGTCGTCCTGTCGGCAGCCGGCGCAACGGCACAGTCGTTCGGTCCCGCGTCGCCCGAAGCCGAGCCGGCGCGCCGGCAGCAATGGCTGATACCGTCCATCAAGACCGTAATTCCCGCGCATGCGATCCTCTATCGGCCTGCCGGCCACGGGCCGTTTCCGCTGGCCGTGATCGCGCATGCCTCGACGCAGAATCCGCTGTGGCGGGCACAGCTGCCGCAGCCCACCTACACGGCGCTGGCGCGTCTCCTGGTGGGGCGGGGCTATGCCGTGCTGGTCCCGGAGCGGCTCGGGCACGGCCGCACGGGCGGTCCCTACGTCGAAGACCAGGGCGGCTGCGCCGACGCGGACTATGAGAAAGCAGGACGCGCGACCGCGGCGCAGATTTTGCGCGCGCTCGCGGACATGCGCGAGCAGCCGTTCGCCGCGAAGGGCGGCGCCGTCATCATCGGCCATTCGGCCGGCGGCTGGGGCGCGCTGGCGCTCGCCGATCAGCCGCCGCAGATCGTCTCAGCAATCGTCGTGTTCGCGCCCGGCCGTGGCGGGCATGCCGACGACGTGCCCGGGCGTGTCTGTGCAGAGGCGCGCCTGCTTGATACGGCCCGCGCGTTCGGACGCGGCGCGCGCGTGCCGGTCACGTGGCTGGTTGCGGCCAATGACAGCTACTTTCCACCACCGCTTTCGCGTCGGCTTGCGGATGCCTTCACGTCGGCTGGAGGCCAGGCGGGCTTCAACCTGTTGCCACCTTCCGGCGAGGAG
The DNA here is from genome assembly GCF_032381235.1 of Bradyrhizobium sp. SZCCHNR1053. Taxonomy (NCBI): domain Bacteria; kingdom Pseudomonadati; phylum Pseudomonadota; class Alphaproteobacteria; order Hyphomicrobiales; family Nitrobacteraceae; genus Bradyrhizobium; species Bradyrhizobium sp. SZCCHNR1053. Next base: position 136,562 of record NZ_JAUHJM010000015.1, on the reverse strand, counting down.
GGGCATTGGATGATCGAGCACGACGACGGCGTGGCACTGGCGGCGGATTTGCTGCCGCGGGCGCTGACAACGACACGTCGGTCGACGCATCCGATGCCGCCGAACTAGCAGGACACGATGACGCTGTATTTCCTGGTCAAATATCTGCACGTGCTCGGCGCCATCGTCATTCTCGGCACCGGCACGGGGATCGCATTCTTCATGCTGATGGCGCATCTGAGCGGCGAGGCCGCGTTCATCGCTCGCACCGCCGGCGTGGTCGTGATCGCCGACATGCTCTTCACATTGTCCGCGGTGTTGCTGCAGCCGGTCACGGGCGGCACGCTGATGTGGCTGTCGTCGACCGCTGTGACTGACGGCTGGCTGCTCACCTCGCTCGCGCTCTACGCGGTCGCCGGGCTGTTCTGGGTGCCGGTGATCTTCATGCAGATCGAGCTGCGCGACCTGGCGCGCCTCGCGGACGTCGGCGCCGAGGAGCTGCCGCCGCGCTACTTCATCGTCTTCCGCCGCTGGTTCCTGTGCGGCATCCCCGGTTTCGGCGCGGTCATGGCCATTCTCTGGCTGATGATCGCAAAGCCGTTCTGACGAGACGCGCATGATCACGTCGACCAACCCCCGCATCCTCGTGCTTGGCGCTTCCGGCCTGATCGGGCGCTTCATCACCGACGATCTGCGCCAGCGTGGCTGTGCGACGGTCGGTGTGGCGCGCGCGTTCTCGCCATCACAACGCGTGTCGCCGTTCGACATCGAGCTGCCGATCATGGCGCTCGATGCGCCGGCTCTGGCGAGTCTGATCCGCGCCCACGAGATCGATGTCGTCGTCAACTGCCTCGGCGTGCTGCAGGATGGCCCGGGCAGCGACACTACGGCCGTGCATCGTGAGTTCGTCGCGCGCGTGCTCGCAGCGATCACGGCCTGCGGCCGTCGCGTGCGCTTCATTCACATCTCGATCCCCGGTACGGTCGATGAGGATCACACCGCCTTCGCTACGACCAAGCGCGAGGCGGAGCGGCTGATTGCATCCTCAGGCATTCCCTACGCCATCCTGCGCCCGGGCTTCGTGATCGCACCGTCGGCCTATGGCGGCAGCGCGATGGTCCGCGCGCTCGCGGCGCTTCCGGTCGACCTGCCGGCGAAGGATGCGGCGACACCGTTCCAGCCGGTGGCGGTCGCGGACATCGCCGCGACCATCGCCTGGCTCGCGATGCGGCCGATCGATGACGAGGCGACGCGCGCGGTGAGCTGGGACCTGATGCAGCCCGAGGCGATGACGCTTGGCGACGTCGTCGATGCGTTTCGGCGCAGTTTCGGCACAATGGATTGGCCACGCGTTGCCGTGCCCGCGCCGCTGATCAATCTCGGCGCTTTCGCCGGTGACCTCTGCAGCCGGCTCGGCTGGATGCCGCCGATGCGCACGACCGCGATCGCCGAATTGCGCAGGGGCGTACGTGGCGATCCGGACCCGTGGATCGCGGCAACCGGCATTACCCCGACGACGCTGGACGACGCCGTGGGCACGCATGGCGCCACCATTCAGGACAAATGGTTCGCACGCCTGTTCCTGATCAAGCCGCTGATCATCGCGAGCCTTGTTGTATTCTGGGTCGCGTCCGGCAGCATCGCACTGTTGGTCTCGTTCCCCGCGACCACGACGATCCTGACCACGCGCGGCTGGCCCGACTGGTTCGCCGCCCCGTTTGCGGCGATCACCAGCATGATGGACATTTCGGTCGGCGTATTGATCGCGTTCCGCAGAACCGCAGCATTCGGGCTCGCCGCCGGCATCCTCGTCTCGCTCGGCTACATGCTCGGCTGCGCGATCCTCACGCCCGACCTCTGGCTCGAGCCGCTGGGCGCGCTGGTGAAGACGGGACCAGCGATCGTGCTGATGCTGGTCGCGCTGCTCATGATGGACAATCGATGATGACCAACTGGCCCGACGATGATGTGATCCTCTACGATGGCGTCTGCGTGTTCTGCTCCCGCTGGGTGCAGTTCGTGATCGCGCGCGACACCGCCAGGCGCTTCCGCTTCACGCCGATCCAGTCGCCCTACGGCACCCGGCTGGCGCAGGCCTTCGGCATCGATCCCCAGGAGCCCGACACCAATGCGGTGGTGCACGGCGGCAAGGCGCATCTGAAATCCGATGCTGCGCTGACCGTATTGTCGAGCCTGCCGGGCTGGGGCTGGACGCGCGCGCTGCGCGCCATCCCGAAGCCGCTGCGCGATGCGGTCTACAGCCTGGTCGCGCGCAACCGCTACCGCATCTTCGGCAAATACGAATCCTGCTTCGTGCCCGATGCCGAGCTGCGAAGGCGGGTGCTGGAGTCCTGATCCGATCCGCGGTGAGATGAGGGAGCGAGCCAGAAATTAATCGATTGAAACGAATGATATATACAATATAATCTGTTGGATCGATTGATTGCAGCATGAAATTCTCCTCCCCAGACCCTGTTTGGGAGAGTTTTCCATGGCTGCCCCGTCGCATGATCTGATCGCCGATGCGCCCGTTGCCATTCATCATCGACCTGCCCACGCGCCTGCGACGCCGGCGGCACCGACGCTGCTGCCCGGGCTCGCGCTGTCCGCGGCGCTCGCGGCCTGCGCCTTCGGGCTGCGCCTGGTGCCGGGCCTCGGCCTGTTCAGCCCGATGATCCTCGCGATCGTGGCAGGGATGGCACTGCATAACGTCATCGGCACGCCGGCGCGAGCCAAGCCCGGCGTCGCCTTCTCGATGAGCCGCGTGCTGCGGCTGGCGATCATCCTGCTCGGCCTGCAACTGACGGCCGCCCAGATCGTCGAGGTCGGCGCCCGCGGACTCGTGGTGATCGCGCTGAGCCTCACCGGCACCTTCCTGTTTACGGTGTGGATGGGACGGCTGCTCGGCGTCGATCGTAAGCTGGCGGAGCTGATCGCCGCCGGCACCTCGATCTGCGGCGCGTCCGCCGTGATCGGGACCAACACGGTCACGCGCGCCCATGACGAGGACGTCGCCTATGCAGTGGCCTGCGTCACAGTGTTCGGCTCGATCGCAATGTTCATCTATCCGCTGCTTCCGACACTGCTGCATCTCGACGCGCACGCCTTCGGCCTGTGGAGCGGCGCCTCCATTCACGAGATCGCCCAGGTGGTCGCGGCCGCGTTTCAGCAGGGCCAGCAGGCCGGCGAGTTCGGCACCATCGCCAAACTGGCCCGCGTGATGCTGCTGGCACCGGTCGTGCTCGCGCTCGGCCTGCTGGCAACGCGGCGGGCGCGCCATGGCGGCGAGACCCGGAGCAATGCGCAGCCGCCGCTGCCCTGGTTCGTATTCGGCTTCATTGCGCTGGTCGGCCTCAACAGCGTGATCAGCATACCCGCCGAGATGAAGACCGTGATCGTGACGGCGACCACGTTCCTGCTGTCGATGGCGCTGGCCGCGATGGGACTGGAAACGGATTTCGCCAAGCTCAAGGCAAAGGGCCTGCGGCCGCTGGCGCTGGGCCTGCTCGCCTTCCTGTTCATCGCAGGCTTCAGCCTGGCCCTGGTGAAGCTGACCACATAGGACGCACGTGACGCTCGAACAGCTCAGGATCTTCGTGGCGGTCGCGACCCGCGAGCACGTCACGCAGGCGGCCCGCGACCTCAATTTGACCCAGTCGGCGACATCCGCGGCTGTGGCCGCGCTCGAAGCCCGCTACGAGACCAAGCTGTTCGATCGCGTCGGACGCCGCATCGTGCTCACTGCGACCGGGAAGGCGTTTCTCGTCGAAGCAAAGGCGGTGCTGGCGCGCGCGGCCGCCGCCGAGACCGTGCTGAACGATCTCGCCGGCCTGAAACGGGGGCAGCTGGCGCTGGCGGCCAGCCAGACCATCGCGGGCTATTGGCTGCCGGCCTTCATTCACCGCTTCAATGCCGCGCATCCAGCGATCAAGCTGCAACTGTCGATCGGCAATACCGAGCAGGTTGCGACCCAGGTCCGCGAGGGCTCTGCCGATCTCGGCTTCGTCGAGGGCGATGTCGACGATCCCGTGCTCACGGCCCAGCCGGTCGCGGACGACGACATGGTGCTGGTCGGCCCGATCGATCATCCGCTGTGCCGCGGCAGGTCAGTGACAACCAGCGACCTGAGGACGGCGCGCTGGGTGTTGCGCGAGCAGGGCTCCGGCACGCGCGCCGCGCTCGAAACAGCGCTGGGCCGCTTCGGAATCACCCCGGCCGAGCTCGATGTGGTGTTCGACCTGCCGTCCAACGAGGCCGTGCGCGGCGCCGTTGAAGTCGGCGCCGGCGTCACGGTGCTGTCGCGCCTGGTGGCAATGCGCGCCGTCAAGGCGGGGCTGCTCGCCGTCGCCAACATCGAGCTGCCCAAGCGGCACTTCTACAGCCTGCGCCACAAAGAGCATCACCAGACGCAGGCCGCGCGGGAGTTTCTGCGGATGGTGGGGAAGACGGAATGATTGGGGCACGTCATCGCGAGCGCAGCGAAAGCGATCCAGAAATCCCACCGCGGTGACGGTCTGGAGCGCCTCGCTGTGCTCGCAACGGCGGTGGATGTGCTAGCGCTTGGTTACTGACGCCAGAGCTTCCCGCGCCGCGCGCTCGCCGCTGTCGCGCGCGCCATGGGCGGTCGAGAAGAAATCCGAGGGCGTCGCCTCGCCGGCGAAGAACAGCCGATCATCAACCGGCGCGGCCAGCACGGCGCGCTTGTCGGCATGTCCGGGCAGTGCATGCGAATAGGCGCCGCGCGCGAACGGGTCGGCGCCCCAGCGGGACTCGGCGAGCGGACGGAGGCTCTTGCGGATGTCGTTGCCGAGCAGGGCCACGATGTCGTCGATCGCCTGCGCCGCCAAGGCCCCCTCGCCCGCCACCTCGATCTCGCGAGCGAAGCTGCCGCCATAAAAACCTTCGATGCAGGGCTGGCCGAACGGGCGCAGCTGGAAGCTGCCGACCCGCGCGGTGTGGCTTCGGCCGCGCATGCCCGAATCCCTCGGCAGGTGCTCCCAGCCGTCGAGCGCCAGCGTCACCTTGTTGTCGAGACCGAGCGGCAGGCCAGCGGCGGCTTCGACCTTGCTCGGCAGGGCCGGCGAAAAGCGGAGCGCTTCGTCGACGATGAGACTGGTCGGCACGGTCACGATGACCTTGTCGGCCGTCACCGTGCCCCGCGAGGTTGTCAAGCGAATGCGCGTGTCGCCGTGATCGATCAGGGTCACGTTGCAGTTCAAGGCGATCGGCAGGTCCCCGCCATAGGCGGCGACCAGCGCGCCATAGCCGTGGCGAACGCGCCAGTTCAGCTCGGTGTCCTCATAGGCTTCGAAGTCGAGCAGCGACATCTGGTCGAGCTCGCAGCCGTTGAGATAGGTGCAGATCGCATCGATCATGCCGTTCCAGCGATTGCCGGGCTCCAGGCAGATGCTCGCCGGGGCATCGCGGCCACTCTTGGCGGCCTCTGCGGTGCGCGTAAAGAACGCCTCCAGCGCCCGCAAGAACTCCTCGCGCTCGTGGCGCGGAAATGCCGCGTCATAGGCCTGGTCGCGCCAGGGCGGCCGGCTGGTGTCGATAGTGAAAGCAAGCTGCTCGGCGATGCCGACGAAGGAGTTGCGATCAGCCGAATGCAGCCAGCCACAGCCGAGATCGAAGGTAACATCAGGCGAAGCCATGATGGTGTGAGCACGGCCGCCGATGCGGTCGCGGGCCTCCAGGACGATGAACGAGACGCCCTTGTCCTGCAGCGCATGTGCGGCGCCGAGGCCCGCGGCACCCGCGCCGATGATGGCGATGTCGATGGAGGATGGGAAAGACATTGGCTCATCCAACTCCGTCGTCATGCCCGGCCTTGTGCCGGGCATCCACGTCGTCCTCGCAAGCCCCAAAACGTGGATGGCCGGGACAAGCCCGGCCATGACGCATTTGAGAATGGAGGGCGGAAATTACGCCACCGCTTCCTTCTGTTTCTCGGCGCGCTTGCGCTCGTTCGGATCGAGATGCTTCTTGCGCAGGCGGATCGACTTCGGCGTAACCTCGACCAGCTCGTCGTCCTCGATATAGGCCAGCGCCTTCTCCAGCGTCATCCGGATCGGCGGCGTCAAACGGACCGCCTCGTCCTTCGACGTGGTGCGGATGTTGGTGAGCTGCTTGCCCTTCAGCACGTTGATCTCGAGATCGTTGTCGCGGGTGTGCTCGCCGACGATCATGCCGCGATAGACCTTCCAGCCCGGCTCGATCATCATCGGGCCGCGGTCCTCCAGCTTGAACATCGCGTAGGCCACCGCCTCGCCCTGGTCGTTGGAGATCAAGACGCCATTGCGGCGGCCGGCGATCTCGCCCTTGAACGGGGCATAACCGTGGAACAGGCGGTTCATGATCGCGGTACCGCGGGTGTCCGTCAGCAGCTCGCCCTGATAGCCGATCAGGCCGCGGGTCGGCGCGTAGAACACCAGCCGCAGGCGGTTGCCGCCGGACGGGCGCATCTCGATCATCTCGGACTTGCGCTCGCTCATCTTCTGCACGACGACGCCGGAATGCTCCTCGTCGACGTCGATCACGACCTCCTCGATCGGCTCCAGCCAAGCGCCGGTGGCCTCGTCCTTCTGCAGCACCACGCGCGGACGCGACACCGACAGCTCGAAGCCTTCGCGGCGCATGGTCTCGATCAGGATCGCGAGCTGCAATTCGCCGCGGCCCGACACTTCCATGGCGTCCTTGTCGGCGGATTCGACCACGCGCAGCGCGACATTGCCCTCGGCCTCGCGCAGCAGGCGGTCGCGGATCATGCGGCTCGTGACCTTGTCGCCTTCGGTGCCCGCCAGCGGCGAGTTGTTGACGATGAAGGACATCGACACGGTTGGCGGGTCGATCGGCTGCGCCGGGAGCGGAGTCTCGACCGAGGGATCGCAGAACGTGTCGGCGACGGTGCCCTTGGTCAGGCCTGCGATGGCGACGATGTCACCGGCCTCGGCCTCGTCGAGCGGCACGCGCTCGATGCCGCGGAACGCGAGAATTTTGGAAATACGGCCCTGCTCGACGACCTTGCCCTCGGCGTTCAGCACCTTCACGGCCTGGTTGGGCTTGATGCTGCCCGAGGTGATGCGGCCGGTGATGATGCGCCCCAGGAAGTTGTTGGCCTCCAAGATGGTGCCGATCATGCGGAACGGCCCCTCCTCGACCGACGGCGCCGGCACATGGCGCAGCACCAGGTCGAACAGCGGCTGCATCCCGGCGTCCTTCGGACCTTCCGGGCTCTCGGCCATCCAACCCTGCTTGGCCGACCCGTACAGGATCGGGAAGTCGAGCTGCTCCTCGGACGCGTCGAGTGCGGCGAACAGGTCGAACACCTCGTTGATGACCTCGGTCGGACGGGCGTCGGGACGGTCGACCTTGTTGATGACGACGATCGGCTTGAGGCCGACCTTGAGCGCCTTGGAGACCACGAACTTGGTCTGTGGCAGCGGGCCCTCGGCGGCGTCGACCAGCACCAGGGCGCCGTCCACCATGTTCAGGATGCGCTCGACCTCGCCGCCGAAATCGGCGTGGCCGGGGGTGTCGACGATGTTGATGCGGGTGTCCTTCCACTGCACCGAGGCGGCCTTGGCCAGGATGGTGATGCCGCGCTCGCGCTCCAGGTCGTTCGAGTCCATGGCGCGCTCGGCAACCTTCTGGTTCTCGCGGAAGGTACCCGACTGCTGCAGGAGACGGTCAACCAGGGTGGTCTTGCCGTGGTCGACGTGGGCGATGATGGCGATGTTGCGAAGATTCATGGTCAGTGTCTTCTAAGCTTTCTCAAGAGCCCGTGCTCTGTCCCCGGCGGGGCGCGCGCTTTGTTATAGTCGAATCAAGCTGTTAGCTTTACGACGCGCGCTCGCGAAACTCGTTCGGCGGCAGGGGCCGGCAGCCCCAAATAGGAAGCCCGGCCAATCGACCGGGCAGACCTCACGCGTTGCGGCGCAATATAGGCAGAAAATGCCAAAAAACAATGACTGCTTTCAGGAACGAGGAGCGGTTTCCGAGCGGCTGGCTAACGCCTCCGCGACCGCACGCTTCCGGGCGGCGCGGTAGAAGACGAGACCAACCACTCCGACCGGCAATCCCACGAGGACCAGCGCTGACAGCCGTCGGCTGCGCCCATGCGCGGAAAGTAAAAAGCGCCTGCGGGCTCAGCCCGTCGCGGCCTGCTCGGTCGGATAGACGCCGCGCAGGACCTCCTCGAAATGGGTCTTCACGGCCTCGTTGCACAGGCAGGAGCGGCGCTTCAGCGCGTCGAAGTCCCGCACCATGAAGGCGCCGCGGCGGGTTTCGAGAATGCCCTCGGCTCGGAAGGTCTGGACGACCCGGCTGACATAGCTGCGGCCGACGCCGAGCAGCGTCGCCAGCTGCTCATGCGTCAGCGGCACGATCGGCTCGCCGTCGGTGCGGTCCATCGCGGCCACGATCCACTTCGCCGTCCGCTGCTCGATCGAATGAATCGCGTTGCAGGCGGTCGACTGGAACATCTGCGCCAGCATGCAATCGGCGTAGCGCGCGAACACGTTGCGGAGCGTCTTGGATTGCAGCTTGGCGGCCGCCAGGCGGGACAGTGGCAGCCGTGCAAACGGGCCGCCGAACTTGACGACGATCCGCGTATAGGCCGGCAGGAAGCCCTCGCTGACGATGCCGCCGACGGCGCCCTCGCGGCCGACCAGGATGGTCTCGACGTCGCGGCCGTCCTCATTGGGGACGAGATAGGACGTGAGCGCCGGCCCACAGGGAAAATGCACGATCTGCACGTCGTCCCCGGGACTGTAGAGCAGATCGTTCGGCGTTGCCTCGTCCTCCACCAGATACGGCGAAATCAGCGCGTAGTCGGCCGCACTCAGCCGCAGCAGCAGGTTGTTGTGGGGCCGCTCCCGGTTCAGCGTGGTCACACCCTGGCTCAGCATCGTCATCCCCTGCGCGCAACGCATGTGCGTGATTCGTGCTCCTTGTGTTCACAAGTGCACCGACACAGGAACTCTGATATGCTGCCTTGGTTCCAGGAACCCGCCAGCGCACTCAAGAGGAGACGCCGGCTGCGGCGCCCATCCCTCATCCTGGAACCCGCAGATCCCATGACCAGCTCGCAATCAGGCGTGCCCGAGCTTTATCAACATGTGCTGGTCGTCGAAGACGACCCCATCATTGCGCTCGGATTGGAAGACACGATCACCGACCTCGGCGTTCCCGACATCAGGATCGCAGCCGACGTCGCGACCGCGCTCGCCATGATCGCGGAGCGCGCCCCGCAATTCGCATTGCTCGATGTCGGCCTGGTCCGCGAAAAGAGCTTTGCGATTGCCGAGCGGCTGACGGCGCTCGGCATTCCCTTCGCCTTCTCCACCGGCTATGGCGCCGACCGCGTGCCGGCCGCGTTCGCCGACCGGCCACGGCTGCCGAAGCCTTGCCCGACCGACGCGCTGGAGGCGGTGCTGCGCCGACGCGACTAGTTGCCGTCGCAGCACGCGATCGTCTTGCCGCCGAACAACGACAGCTCAGCCGAGCTTCGGATCGAGCGTGGTCGACCACAGCGCGACGTCGGCGCGATCGCGCAGGGTCACGGTCATCTGGCCCGTGGCGCCCTCGATCTTGACGTGGCCGAAGAACTGCATGCCGGCCGATGGCGGCAGGTTCTGCTTATCGAGGCCCGGCGCCTTGATGAACCGCACCTCGGGGCCGAAGGTGTTGTCGAGCTCGTTCGGACCGAACGTGCCGGCATGCAGCGGACCGGAGACGAACTCCCAGAACGGCTCGAAGTCCTGAAACTGCGCCTTGTTCGGATCGTAATAGTGCGCGGCCGCGTAGTGCACGTCCGCCGTCAGCCACACCGTGTTCTGGATCGGCGCCGTCTTGATGAAGCGCAGGATCTCGGCAATCTCGAGCTCGCGGCCGCGCGCCGGGCCGTCCCCTTGGGCAACCGCTTCCGAGCCCTTCTTGTTGGCCGCGTCGTCATAGACGATGATGCTGAGCGGCATGTCGGAGGCGATCACCTTCCAGGTCGCGCGCGAATTGAGCAGCGCCTGCTTCAGCCAGCGCATCTGCTCCGGCCCGATGAAGTAGGACGCCGGACCATATTTGTCCTCGAGATTGGGACCGTTGGCGCCGCGGTAGCTGCGCTCGTCGAGCACGAACACGTCGAGATGAGGGCCGTAATTGATCGTGCGATAGACGCGCCCCGGCTCGATGATGCTCTCGCGCATGGGATACATCTCGTGAAAGGCGCGCGCCGCGCGGGCCGCGAGCAGCTGGATGTTGCGCTCCTTGTAGCTGGCCGGCAGCTCCTTGGAGGCCGACCAGTTGTTGGTGACCTCATGATCGTCCCACTGCACGAAGATCGGCACCTCGGCATTGAAGGCGCGGACGTTCTCGTCGAGGAAATTGTATTTGTGAGCGGCACGGAACTCGTCGAGCGTCTCGGCGACCTTCGCCTTCTCTTCCACGGTGAGATTCTTCCACACCTTGTTGTCCGGCAGCTTCACCTCGGACTTGATCGGACCGTCGGCGTAGATGGTGTCGCCGGAGTGCAGGAAGAAGTCCGGGCGGTGCTTCTTCATCGTCGAGAAGGTGAACATGCCGCCATCGTCGGGGTTGATGCCCCAGCCCTGCCCCGCCACGTCGCCGCCCCAGACGAACGAGACGTCGCGCCTGTTGCCGGGCGCGGTGCGGAAGCGGCCAAGCGCGGCCTCGCTTTCGACCGCGACATGCGAAAGGTCGCGGAACTTGACGCGGTAGAAGATGTCCTGGCCGCTGGGCAGACCGTCGATCAGCATCTTGGCCGTGAAGTCGCTTTCCGGAAGTGCGGCGACCGGAGGCAGCGTACGCGCGTCCTTGAACGACTCGGTGGTCGCCACCTCGACCAGCATCTGCGACGGCCGGTCGGCACGCGCCCAGACCACGCCGCCATCCATGCCAACGTCGCCGGACTGCACGCCATGCGTGATCTGCGGCCGGTCGGCGGCGCGGCTCAGATAGGGCATCGCCAGCGTCGTGACGCCGGCTGCGGCGGCTGTCGACAGGAAGCGGCGGCGGGACAGGGCTGTGCGCGGTCGAGGAATGCGAAGCGTCATGCGGATCTCCTGGTCGGATCGCGCGCGGGAGCAGGCGCGAGCCACGGCCCGGCAGACCTAGAAAAGATTGATGACGCTGGAATTACACGCGGCGTCTTGGGCAGTGCGCGACACCGCCGCAAGGGGAGCGTGGCAGACCTCAGGTGCCGGCGGCACGCAACTGCGCGCCGGTTCGCTGCAGATTGGCGGGCATGCTCATCAGGATGAGCTTGCGATCGGCGACCGCGTTGTGGAACTGCTCGAGCGCGATGTTGAACGCGGTCAACGCCGCGTGCTCGATCGCGCCGTCCTCGAAGCAGGTCAGCGTGTTGCGCAGGATCTCGTCGGCCTCGGCCTGGAGCTGATCGAGCTCCTCGGTCGAATCGCACTTGCGCGCGATCGTGATCATCTCCAGCAGACGATCGCGCAGCGAGGTGTTGATGGTGCGTTCGTCGCGCTTGAGATAGCCGGCGAACCACGCGCCGGCCGAGCCCATCGCCGAAAGCGCCATCAGGCTCCACCAGATGTAGTCGCTGTAGCGGTCGAGGAAGGTCTTCTCCTCGCCGTCGACGAAGGCCGCCGCGCCGGGATGGACGGGGATCGCGGCGTCCTTGTCGGTGTCCGGCGTCTCGATCTTGGCGGCAAGCGGAAATTCCGACATCAGCTGCTGGCGCACCGAGAACAGCTGATGCGTGAACGTCGAGACCGTCGATTCGGCGAGGCCCTTGCGTGCCACGATGTGGTGATTGAAGCTGATCGTCTTCACTTCATCTTCAGGGCGATCGGGCGCCCCGCCGAACGCGCCGGCCGGAATCTCGGTGGCCTCGTATTCGGGATGGTTCTGTGCGATGGCTCCGGCGGAATCGATGGCCAGGAAGGTGGGGGGGCCGCCCTCCTTGGTGGCGGCGGCGATCGCATCCGCCGTGATTTTGCTGTTGATGGGACCGGCCGCAAGATAGACATCGGCCCTCTGGCTTCGGACCGCTTCGGCGGCCTCGGTGATCGGGAATTGGACGATCTCGACCTTGCCGGGGTCGACGCCATATTGGCGCAGGATGACCTTCAGCAGGTTCGCGTTCGCCGGCGTCCGGCCGATGATGCCGACTTTGTGGCCCGCGAGCTGCGAGATCTTCGTGATCTTGGCGCCACCCTTGCGGCTCTTGCCCTTGCCGGACGAGGGCACCCAGAGGACGACGACGTTCTTGCGCAGCGTCGCTACCGCCTGTGCGTTCTTTGGGACCTCGAGGTCACCCCGCACGATCGCAAGGTCCACCTTGGCGGCGGCCAGCGCCTGCGCGCTCTCGGCGGCGCCCTCGGTCGGAACCGGCCGCAGCCTGACGGAGGCGTGCGACTGGGAAAAGGCCTGGGTCAGGGCCTGGACGACCTTCAGGTCGTCGCTGTTGGGCGGACCGACCGCGATCTTGAGCACCACGGGACGCATCGCAAAATAGTAGGCACCCGTCAAAGCGCCGACGACCGCGAGGATCCCGGCGATGACGATGAACACGGCAGGGCGCATCCGTGAGCGCTGCGCTGGCGTGGTCTGAGTATCTACCAGATTCCCGTCCTCCGGTGGTCCCAGGCCCGGGCGATGCCACAGGCGGCTTCGTCTGGCCACGTCGTCCTTCGATAGAGCTGAACTGTAGCAAATTTCTTGTCCGCCCGGGGTGACATCTGCGTCATGGTTACCATCGCACCAGTTACCGCAGGATCGGGACAGTTCCGAGCCCCTCCCGGCATGGCGCCTGTGACAAGGCTCTGATCGGGATGCGTTTTCGGCTAGTCTTGGCAACCGGACACCGGCGCGATCCAGCCGGAGGTAGCCCCGCAATCGCCCGGACGCTGCCACGTGTCCGGTCGATTGCACCACAAGAGGAGATCGAGATGCCGCAACGATTGTCGGCGGAGGCACGCGCCACCGCCCTGCGGGAGCTTCCCGACTGGTCCGAGCTGGAGGGCCGTGAGGCCATCGCCCGCACCTTCACGTTCAAGAACTTCAACGAAGCGTTCGGCTTCATGACCCGGGTCGCGCTGGTCGCCGAGAAGCACGACCATCATCCCGAGTGGCGCAACGTCTACCGCACCGTCGAGGTGGTCCTCACGACCCATGACGCAGGCGGCGTGACCACGCGCGACATTGAGCTCGCCAAGGCGATGGATGCGATCGCCGCAACGATCAGCGGCTGACGAATCCACGCGGATACGGGTGCCTTGCGGCCAAGGTCGCCGTCCCCACATGACAGCTCGAGCATGGCGCCTCCAGCGCCGTCTGGAACCGGAGATCGGACATCATGTCGGATGCGACCGACTACAACGTTGGCTTCGAGCCCGCGGAGCGGCTGGCCCGGGATCGCGAGACCCTTCGCCGCCGTTTCTGGATCAAGTTCAAGAAGGTTGTCGCGCGGTTGCCGTTCGCCGAGGAGCTGCTTGCGGCGTATTACTGCGCCTTCGACAAGGAGACGCCGCGGCACGTCCAGGTCGCCCTGCTCGGCGCCATCGCCTACTTCGTCGTGCCGTTCGACTTCATGCCTGACGTGTTGCCCATCCTCGGCTTCACCGACGACGCGGCGGTGCTCGCCACCGCCATCCGCATGGTCGCCTCGAACATCACGCCCGACCATCATGCCGCGGCCCGCGCCGTACTCGCGCGGCTGGCGGCAGACAAGAACGCTGACGTCGCGAAGGACGGCGAGAATATCGGCTGACGGCGGCTCGGGCCGGCAAGCCGGGTTCCCGCAGTCAGCGCCTCGGAAGGGCACAACGGCAAACAACAGCAAAAAGCCCCGCGTTCGCGGGGCTTTTCTCCTGATGGGACCTCGTTGAACGCTACGATCTCAGCGCTGGCCGCGCGCCTGGGCGCGGGCGCTGCCGGTCTTCTCGGCCTCCCAGGCCTGGTACTGCTTGAACAGTGCCTCGCGGTCGGCCTCGCTCGGCATCGCCCTGCCGGCGCTGCTCTGCTTCAGGAAGTCATCGAAGCGGTCGCGCTGTGCGCCTTCCATGGCATGGCTCTCCAGCCATTTGCTCGCGGACGGCAGCCGCTGCCAGCCGGCCAGCGGCGCCGACAGCGAGACCTCCTTCCACTTCGGATGGAACGGCGGATTCTGGAACGCCGGGAATTTGGTGAAGAAGGCATCGACGAAGGTCGCGAGCTTGCGATAGCGGTCGGTGTTCGGCGCCCAATTATAGGCGGCGAGCACGGCCGGCACCGCGATCGTGTCGACCTTCTCGCCCTCGGCGATCAGGTTCGGATAGTCCTTCGCGGTCAGGGTCGCCGGCAGGTAGTCGGTCTGCAGCGGTCGATCGTAATCGACGTTGACGAGATGGAAGCGCCCGTCGTTGACGAAGGTGCTGACCGACTTGTAGGGCTTGCCGCCGACCACGATGACGGCATCGAGCTCGCCGCGCTTCAGCTTCTCCATCGCGATGCGCTGCTCGATATAGGCGAAGTTGGCGCGCAGGCCCAACCGCTCGAACACCGTCAGCGCCGTGACGAAGGTGCCGCCATTCGGCAGGTCGACGCTGACCCGGCGGCCTTCGAGGTCACGCAGCGTGCGCACCGCGCGTGGCGCGATGACCTGCATCTCCTCGTTGTAGAGCTTGGTGACGTAGGTGAACTGCCGCTTGATGTCCTTGGCGAAGCCCTTGCGCTCGAGATAGTCGAGCGTGTCGGCTCGGACGATGCCGAGATCAACACCCTGCAGGAACAGGATGTCGGCCACGCTCTGGACCGAGCCGCGGCCGACGATCGGCAAGACGCGCAGATTGTTGCCGTCATCGAGCAGCGAGGCCAGGTCGGCGCCGAACTGCACATAGGTGCCGCCGATGGTGCCGGTGATGAGCGTCACCGTGTTGGCGTTCAGCGCCTGCTTGGTCTGCACCGAGCCGAACTGGAAGATCGCCTTGAGGCTGTCGCTCACCTTGGCGGGGTCGAACTCGCCTTCCTCGGCGTGGGCAGCAAAGCCGCACGCTATCATCATCATTGCGGCTACGGCCGCTCCAACAACACGTCGCATCTGTCCCCCTCGATGTAAGGTTGGCACATGTTTGCGAGCCGGAACGCGGGCAGCACCAAGTCTCGCCTGGCGTCGCCCATGAACGGACTCGAAAATCACGCGTGAAACAAAAAAATGAAACGGGGCGGCATCGCTGCCGTCACGAGCGTTCAGTTCTGCAACTGATCGAGCCTGCGCTGCGCTTCGGTCGAGCCGAGCTGGGCGGCGCGGCGGTACCAGTTGCGCGCCGCAGCCGGATCGGCATTGATGTTGCGGATGTCCTTCGTTCCCAGCACGTGCGGATCGTAGGTCTGCGCAAGCATCAGCGCTGCGGCCGGTTCTTGCGCCTCGGCGGCGCGCTCCAGCAGCAGTCGCGCCGGCGGGATGTCGCCCGCGGCCAGCAGGCTCTTGGCGCGTTTCATGATGCCCGCGAGCTCGTCGGGATCGAGCCGGCGGACCTGCGCGGGCGGCGGAGCAGCGGTCACGGCGCCGAGGCCGGGCGCGACGATTGCCGATCCGGCGCCCGGCGAATTGATCGAGGATGGCTCCATCGCGCTCGGGGCCGGCGCGGATGGTGCCGTGGCGAAGCTCGGTGGTGCTGCAACCGGCGCGGGCTGCGTCACGCTACGATTCTGCAGCGCTGTCTGGTAGGCGTTGGCGATGTCGTCACGCGTCGGTGCCACGGCTGCCGTCTGCACCGGCGCCGCCGCAGCCGGCGGCTCGGGCGGCAGTCGCGCCGGCTCGTTCAGCTGCATGTCGCGCGCGGTGAGCTGCGTGTTGGTGGCCTGCGGCGGGGCCGTCGGATCCGGCGTGGCGCCGATGATGGAAGCCTTGGCACTGGCGATCAGGTCGCGCGTCGCATCCGAGGTGACAAGCGCGAAGAGCACCGCGACGCCGGCCGCAGCCACCACGGCGAGAAGAATCCGAGACGAGACCGACACGCGGCGGGTCCGCACCGGCCACTGGTCCTCGAAATGCGTGCTGTCGATCTGATTGCCGCTCTCATACTCAGAGAGGAACATCGGCATCGATTCGTCGTTTGGATAGTTGTCCTGGGTCGACCGGCCGAAACGATAGTTCGGTGGGCGCTCCTGAGGGAGTTCATCGGGGAAAGGCCTGAAGTCAGGCTCCGAAGGAGTTCTGTTGTTGAAACGCCCGCGCGTCGTCCGCTCAGCCATGGCCTTCATCCCCATCTCAACTTCACGCAACATACTTTTGGTCCCAAGCCCGTCAGAAGCTCGAGACACGTCACGATTGCCAGAGGCACCCCACTGCCGACAACTAATTGACTAATTGAATCCGACTAAAAGTGGACGAGAGCCGGCATGATTCTGGAAATATTTTGATCTGATTGTGGCAACGCGAGTGCGACATCGCACCGCACCAAATCCAGAAACGTCGAAATAACAACAGCCAAGCCCTACAATTTACCATGCCACAATGTGGCTCGGTTGCGTTAACCAAGAAACGCTCGTTTTCGGATTTTCTGCTTCCGGTTGCGAATCCGTGACGCCGGCGCGGCAGCCCGCAGAACAAATTTGCGGCGCCTCGCAGCGCGAGGATGTCACAGCGACCTCGGGCCGGCTCGAGCAAGCCGTCCGCAGAGCAGGCAGGGCTCTGCTCGGTTTGGTTGCGCGGATCAGGGCGAGGCTACCCCGGGGATACGCACCCCGGGCGCCTTCATCGCACGTCCTCAGGGGTGCAGGATCACCTTGCCCATCGCCTGGCGGCCGGCGAGCACCTTCAAGGCATCGGCGGTCTGCGCCAGCGGGAAGGTGCGGTCGACATGCGACGACAGCTTGCCCTCTGCGGTCCACCGCACGAGCTTTTCAAGGTTGGCGCGGTTCTTGGCGGGGTTGAGTCGGGTCCAGGCGCCCCAGAACACGCCGCGGATATCACAGCCCTTCAGCAGCGCGAGGTTCAGCGGCATTTTCGGGATGTCGCCGGCGGCGAAGCCGATCACCAGGAAGCGGCCCTCCCAGGCGATGGAACGCAGCGCCGCCTCGGCGTAGGCACCACCGACGGGATCGAAGATGATGTCGGCGCCCTTGCCGTCGGTGAGCCGCCGCAGCCCCTCCTTGAGATCCTCCTTGGCGTAGTTCAGCGTCAGCGCCGCGCCGTGCTGCCTGGCGAATTCGAGCTTCTCGTCCGAAGAGGCACAGGCGATGACCTTCAACCCCATCAGCTTGCCCAGCTCGCACGCCGCAAGGCCGGTGCCGCCGGCCGCGCCGAGCACGGCCAAGGTCTCGCCCGGCTTCGGACTGGCGCGATCCTCCAGCGCATGCAGCGCAGTGCCGTAGATGATGATGATGCCGGCGGCGCGGTCGAAATCGAGATTGTCCGGTATCTTGACGATCGACGCTGCTGGCAGCGCGATCTTCTCGCGCGCGCCGTTATGGCCGCAGGAGGCGACGACGCGGTCGCCGATCTTCAGGTCGGTGACGCCATCGCCAACGCTTTCGATGATACCCGCAACCTCCGCACCCGGCGAGAACGGGAACGGCGGCTTGATCTGGTACTTGCCCTGGATCATCAGGATGTCGAAGAAGTTCAGCGCCGCCGCCTTGATCGCAATCACAGCCTCGCCGGGACCGGCCATCGGATCGGGCACCTCGGTGAGGACGAGATCGTCGGGCTGGCAGAATTGCGAGCAGAGAATGGCTTTCATTGGCGCTCCTTGGTCGTTGGTGCCGGATCGGAGGTCCGGCTTTGGGAACGTCATGCCGGATTTGCCGCCGCGCCACAATCATCATGAGGCCGCGGCATGTGCGCGGCGCCGGTTCGAGGACGCGGAGCGCCGGACAATCCAGGTCTGCGGCCTTTGCAAGCGAAGCGTTTAGCCGCTATCCATCGCGACCAAGGATCAGCGATTCCGGGCCATTTTCCAGTCACAATATTGGTGGAACGAAGTCGCGGGGGAACTCAACGTATCATGTTGTTCGGGCGATTGTTGACAACGCTGGTCGGCAGCGTGCTGCTGTTCGGAGCACCGAGCCTCGCTGCGGCACAGAGCGCTGCGCCGAGGGCCGCCGCTCCGCAATCGAAGGCGGCACCGAAATCGGAACCGAAGCCAGCCGTCCCGAATATCGGGGGGGCGGAACCGACGCTGATCGGACAGTTCGGCGGCTGGGGCGCCTATACCGCGATGCCCGGCGGCAAGAAGGTTTGCTTCGCGCTGGCCAAGCCGACATCTTCCAAGACCAATCCGCCCAACCGTCCGCGCGATCCTGCCTATGCCTTCGTGTCGACGCGGCCCTCCGAGAAGGTCTTCAACGAGGTCTCGATCATGATCGGCTATGCGCTGAAGCCCGGATCCGACGCCGCGGTGGAGGTCGGCGGCGCCTCCTACGCCATGTATACCCAGGGCGACGGGCTCTGGATCAAGAACGCCGCCGAGGAAGAGCGGATGGTCGATGCCATGCGCAAGGCGCCCGAGGCGGTGGTCAAGGGCGTCTCGGTCAAGGGCACGGAAACCACCGACGTGTTCTCACTGAAGGGCCTGGCCCAGGCGCTCGACCGCATCGCGCAGGATTGCCGCCGGTAGACGGCAGCCGCCGATACCGCTCGCCGGGCGGGTCGCATTTGCCGGCCGGATCGTTATATATGCCCGCTGAAAGCCTTCGGCCGCCGCGGCCGGGCAGCACTTTGGGCCCATCGACATGGCAACGACTGCCGGGCTGCGCGATTCCTCCGCGCCCCTCGAAAAGACTCCGCTCGAAACCTACGTCCCGCCGGCGAAGCCTTCGCTGATCGGCCTGTCGCGTGCGGAGCTGGCGGCCAGGCTCGGCGACATCGGCGTGCCCGAGCGCCAGCAGAAGATGCGGGTGCAGCAACTATGGCACTGGATCTATTTCCGCGGCGCCAGGTCGTTCGACGAGATGACATCCGTGTCGAAGGACACGCGCACCGCGCTTTCCGAACGTTTCACGGTCGACCGTCCCGAGGTCGTGGCCGAACAGATTTCCAACGATGGCACCCGCAAATGGCTGCTGCGGCTGCCGAGCGGCGACGATCTGCAGAAGGCCCACGAGGTCGAGTGCGTCTACATCCCCGAGACCGATCGCGGCACCTTGTGCGTCTCGTCGCAGGTCGGCTGCACGCTGAACTGCGCGTTCTGCCATACCGGTACGCAGCGGCTGGTCCGCAACCTCACCGCGGGCGAGATCGTGGGCCAGGTCATGGTGGCGCGCGACCGGTTGAACGACTGGGCCGACCGCGAGACCCCGCTCGGCAACCGGCTGATCACCAACATCGTCATGATGGGGATGGGCGAGCCGCTGTACAATTTCGATGCGGTGCGCGACGCGCTGCTGATCGTCTCGGACAACGAGGGCATCGGCATCTCCCGCCGCCGGATCACGCTGTCGACCTCGGGCGTGGTGCCGAACATCAAGCGCGCCGGCGAGGAGATCGGCGTGATGCTGGCGATCTCGCTGCACGCCGTGCGCGACGAGCTGCGCAACGAACTGGTGCCGCTGAATCGCAAATATCCGATCCAAGAGCTGCTGCAGGCCTGCCGCGACTACCCGGGCGCCTCCAACGCGCGGCGCATCACCTTCGAATATGTGATGCTCAAGGGCGTCAACGATTCGCTCGATGACGCCAGGCTGCTGGTCAAGCTGCTCAAGGGCATCCCGGCCAAGATCAATTTGATCCCGTTCAATCCCTGGCCCGGCTCGGCCTATGAGTGCTCGGACTGGGAGCAGATCGAGAAGTTCTCCGAATACGTCTTCAACGCCGGCTACTCCTCGCCGGTGCGCACGCCGCGCGGCCGCGACATCCTCGCCGCCTGCGGCCAGTTGAAGTCGGAGACGGAGAAGCTGTCCGCGCGGGAGCGTCAGGCACTGCGCGCGATGGCGATGACGGATTGATGATTGATCGCGCCTGCATCTCCGAACAAGATCGTCATGCCCGGGCTTGACCCGGGCACCCATCAATTCATCGACTGAATGATGGATGGCCGGCTCAAGCCGGGCCATGACGAGCGAAGAAAGCGGGGCCTCGCTTGGGTAACACGGGTCTAAAGCCATGGCGCTGATTGGCCGTCTCTTCGTGATCGCTTTCGCCTTTCTCGGCGCGTGCTTCCTCGCGGGGCTGATCGTCGTGACCGCGATCCTGTTTCCGGAGTTCGCCGATCTCGGCAACGGCCCGATCGATCAGGGCGCGTTCGAGGTCATCATCGGCTTCGGCTTCATCTTCGTGTCGGGCTTCGCGCTGATCCCGGCGCTGCTGATCTCACTGATCACCGAGGCGTTCTCGATCCGCAGCGTGGTTGCTTATGCGATCGGCGGCGGGGTGGTCGGCGCAGCCTGCTATCTCGGTCTCGTCCCGTTCGATCCCGAGACCTTCCGCTTCGAAGGCATCGTGCGCCGCCATCTCGAGATCCTGACCGGCGCCGGCATCGTCGGCGGACTGGTCTATTGGCTGATCGCCGGGCGCAACGCCGGCCGCTGGCGCGAGCCGCCGCCGCGTCTGCCGCCACCGCCACCGTTGCCGTCGGGATCGCCACGTTGAGCCGCCGGCCTTTCCATCGCCACCTGCTTTCGCTAAACCGCGCGTCATGAACCGGACCGGCCTCTTCATCGCATTGTCGCTCGCGCTCGTCATCGGCGTGCTGTTCGGCGTCTATCCCGAGCTCGATCTCAAGCTGGCCGCGCTGTTCTACGATCCGCGCACGCGCAGCTTCCCCTTGAAGCTCGACGGCTATGCCGCGTTCGCGCGCGATGCCGCGATGTGGCTCGCCTGGGGCATCGCGCTGCCGTCCATCGTTGCGCTGGTGGTGAAGCTCATCCGTCCCGACCGGCCCCTGCTGGTGAAGGGCCGCACCATGGCGTTCCTGCTGCTGACCTTGTCGCTCTCGGCCGGCGTGCTCACCAATTTCACCTTCAAATCCTATTGGGGCCGGCCGCGCCCGGTCGTCGTGGCCGAGTTCGGCGGCGACATGCAGTTCGTGCCGTGGTGGGATCCGCGCGGCGGCTGCGGCCGCAACTGCTCGTTCTTCTCCGGTGAGGGTGCCACCGCATTCTGGACCCTGGCGCCGGCCGCCCTGACGCCGCCGGCGATCCGGCCCGTCGCCTACGGCGCCGCCGTCCTGTTCGGCCTCGCCACCTCGGTGTTGCGGATGGCCTTCGGCGGCCACTTCCTCACCGACATCGCCGCCGCCGGCCTCGTCACCTTCATCGTGATCTGGCTGCTGCACGGCTACATCTACCGCTGGCCGTCCACCCGCCTCACTGATGCCGGCATCGACGCCGCGCTGACCCGCTTCGCCTGGCCGGGCTTCCGCCTGATGCGCCGGCTGTTCGGCCGCCGCCAGCCAGACACCAGCCCCGCGGCCTGAGCGCGGCGCGAAACCGATTAATCGCGTGCCGATCGAGGCGAAATCTGCTATTCGCGCCCGAATTTCTGAACGGCACAGCCCTAAACACTGGTTGGACTCCCCATGACCACGATCCTGAAAAGCCTGCCCAAGGGCGAGAAAGTCGGCATCGCCTTTTCCGGCGGCCTCGACACCAGCGCCGCGCTGCTCTGGATGAAGCAGAAGGGCGCGCGTTGCTTTGCCTACACGGCAAATCTCGGGCAGCCCGACGAGTCCGACTACGACGAGATCCCGCGCAAGGCGCTGAGCTTCGGCGGGGAGAAGGCGCGCCTCGTGGATTGCCGCACTCAGCTGGTGCATGAGGGCATCGCCGCGATTCAGTCGGGCGCCTTCCACATCTCGACCGGCGGCATCACCTATTTCAACACCACGCCGCTCGGCCGCGCCGTCACCGGCACCATGCTGGTCGCCGCGATGAAGGAGGACGGCGTCAACATCTGGGGCGACGGCTCGACCTACAAGGGCAACGATATCGAGCGGTTCTACCGCTACGGCCTGCTCACCAATCCCAATCTCAAGATCTACAAGCCCTGGCTCGACCAGCAGTTCATCGACGAGCTCGGGGGCCGCGCCGAGATGTCGGCGTTCCTGACCGCCAACGGCTTCAATTACAAGATGAGCGCCGAGAAGGCGTATTCGACAGACAGCAATCTGCTCGGCGCCACCCACGAGGCCAAGGATCTCGAGAGCCTCAGCAGCGGCATCCGCATCGTCAATCCGATCATGGGCGTGCCGTTCTGGCGCGAGGATTGCGCCGTGAAGCCGGAGACGGTCGTGGTCCGCTTCGAGGAGGGTCAGCCGGTCGCGTTGAACGGGCAGACCTTCAGCGATCCCGTGGCGCTGTTCCTGGAGGCCAACGCGATCGGCGGCCGTCATGGTCTCGGCATGAGCGACCAGATCGAGAACCGCATCATCGAGGCCAAGAGCCGCGGCATCTACGAGGCGCCGGGCATGGCGCTGCTGCACATCGCCTATGAGCGGCTCGTCACCGGCATCCACAACGAGGATACGATCGAGCAGTACCGCATCAGCGGCATGCGCCTCGGTCGCCTGCTCTATCAGGGCCGCTGGTTCGATTCGCAGGCCCTGATGCTGCGCGAGACCGCGCAGCGCTGGGTAGCGCGCGCCGTCACCGGTGAGGTGACCCTGGAGCTGCGCCGCGGCAACGACTACTCGATCCTCAACACCGAGAGCCCCAACCTGACCTACCAGCCGGAGCGGCTGAGCATGGAGAAGGTCGAGGACGCCGCCTTCACGCCTGCCGACCGCATCGGCCAGCTGACGATGCGCAATCTCGACATCACCGACACCCGCTCCAAGCTGAAGCTCTATTCGGACACGGGCCTGCTGTCGGGATCGGAAGGCGCGGAGATCTTCCAGCTCGGCCACGACAAGAGCTGAGTTGGAGCTGTCGAGCGCAATCCTCCCCGTCTCCACCGCTGTCGTCCCTGCGAACGCAGGGACCCATATCCACCGACTGACATGGTGAGAGCCGGCCGGGGCTCCAGCCGTCGCAAAACTGGATCCTGTGAGTATGGGTCCCCGCGTTCGCGGGGACGACACCGAACAGGACGAAACGGATTGCCACTTACAAAAATGGCCGGGATCGCTCCCGGCCATTTTCATTTTTAGATCTGACGCAACCTCAGCGCGGCGGTGCCACGCCCGGAGGCGGCGGCGGCAGCGCGGCCTGGCCGCCATTGAGCAGCGGCGTGATGCGGCGGACCGTGACGCGCCGGTTGATGCGGCTCGGCCCCTGCGTCTGCTCCTTCAGATACTGCTCGCCATAGCCCTGCGAGGTCAGATTCTCCGCGGGGACGCCAAACTGCTGCGTCATCAGCGTGGCGACCGATTCGGCTCGGCGGTCCGAGAGCGACAAATTGTCGGTCTCGTTGCCGACCGCGTCGGTGTGGCCTTCGATCAGGAAGACCTCGCGCGGGTTGCGCTGGATCGCCTGGTTGAGGCCGTCGGCGATGACCTGCAGCTTCGCCACCTGGTCGGGACCGATCTCCCACGATCCGGTTTCGAAGGTGATCGTGTTGAGATCGATCGACGGCATCAGCTGGCGCACCGACGGGGAGTAGCGGACCTCGTCCAGCGAGTAGCGGCGCTGGACGCGCTCCACCGGTGGCGCGATCAGCGTGTCGTAGATGACATCCGGCGGCGCCTCCTCGGCGTCGACGATGTAGCGGTTGTAGGGGATGCGGATCTCCGGCGGCGGCAGGTCGACATAGAAGCCGCCGACCGCGGCGGGATCGCGATAGGCGTTGTCGATGATGATGATCTCGCGGCCGCCGATATCGCGGCGGATGCGGCGCAGCAGCCGGCCGTCGGCCGCCGTGACCGTGATGATCTGGCTACCGTCGGGGCGGATCACCACCGTGCGCATCTCGCCGCGATCCTCCCGCTGCACGCGGATGTCACGCGCGCCGTAGCGGAAGCGCTCGAGCTCATCGTGACGCACGAAGGACTGGCCGCTCGGATCGCGCACGATGACGCGTCCCGGCTCGTAGATCAGCGTGCGACCGCCCTCCTGGACCTCGCGGCGCTGGCCGCGGAAATCGTCCAGCCGCTGCGGCCCAGCCATCGGCGCGCCCGGCGCGATCGGCGTGAGCTGCTGTGCCGTCGGCGGTGGCGGCGCCGGGATGGGCGCAGTGACCTGCGGCGGCGGCCGATTGGACATGGCCGGGGGTCCGGCGGGCGGCGCAGCGCCCGGACCGGCCTGCGGCGCGCCGGCGGGTCCCGGCCCCGGTCCAGCAGCACCGGGACCTGCCGCTGGAGGCGGCGCACCCGGAGCGCCTGGAGGCGTTCCCGGACGTCCGCCGGGCGTCGGGCTGCCGGACGGCGCGCCTTGCTGCGACGGCGTCTGGGTGGCCGCAGGCGCGGGTGGCGCCGGCGGGGTTCCCGGAGCAGGCGCGACCGTCCCGGCCGGCGCGGTGGGAGCACCCCGCGGCGGGGGCCCGCCTTGCGGGGAGCCAGGCGGCGGGGCGCCGGCACCTGGCTGTGTCGGCGGCCGCTGCCCGGGGCCAACCGGAGGAGTCGGAGCCGGCGTCGGCTGCGGAGACGGCGCCGCGGACGGAGCCGGCGAGTGCGCAGGCGGCGACGCGTTCCCGGCCGCTGGCGACGAAGGCGGGGGTGTCACGGCTGACGGCGGCGTTCCCGGCCGCAGGTTCGGTGCCGGACTCGGCGGAGGTGGCGGGGCGGGCGTGGCCACGGGCGGCGTGGGCGGCGTTGGACGCGCGGGAGCAGCCGTCGGCGGGGGCGCAGGCGGAGTCGCAGGACGTGCCGGCTCACGCGGCGGCCCCGGCGGAGGCGCTGGAGGCGGCGGCGTATGCACCGGCGGAGCCGCAACAGGTGGCGCAGGACGCGCCGGCGGAGGTGCAGGCGGCTCAGCCCGTGGAGGCGGCGGTGCCGAATGTGGCGGCTCAGCCCGCGGCGGCGGAGCAGCCGGACGTGGTGGCTCGGCCCGTGGCGGAGGGGGCGGTGGGGGCGCCGGACGCGGCGGCTCGGCCCGCGGCGGAGCAGGCGGTGGCGGAGGCGCGGGCCGCGGCGCCGCTGCCGGGGGAGGCGGCGGGGGAGCAGGACGAGGCGGAGCCGCCGCGGGTGGCGGCGGAGCTGCAGGCGGTGCCTGGTGGGGCGGTGCAGCGGCCGGCGGCGGGCCACCCGGCCGCTGCGGCGGGCCTGGCGGTTGACCATGCGGCGGTTGCTTGGGCCGACCGTCCGGGCCGACCTCGCCGCCGGGGCCGCCTGGACCCTGCGCCATGATCATCGGCGCGCTCTGCGCGCGGGAGCCGGAGCTCATTAGTTGCATCGCCGACAGCGCAGTCGTCGCCAGCAGCAGGACGCGAAGTTTGCTCATGTGTCTTGTTTTCCCGGAACGATCTTTTTCAAGCACGGAGAGATCAACGAGTATGCGTTAGGCCGGATTGTGGCGCAGTTCAAATCCGCAGGCGGATTTATTTCGACGCGAAACCACCCCCGCAGGGCCGCCATTCAGGTTTCATTCAGTCTTGATTTTCAAGGGCTTGGCCCAATCGCCGAAATGCGGGACCGGCGCACGGCCAGCCCCTTCGCAGGCGATCATCATGACCACTCAATCGCGGTCAATCCGTGGCCGGATTGGGCGTGGTCGGGCCGAGCGGCCCTCGGCCGGGGATTTCGTCTGGCGTCTGCCCGGGCAGCTCGCGCTGGGGCGCCGGCGCATCGGGTTCGTACACCGGCGGCGGAATGTCGGGCTGCGGATTGCCGACCGGATCCTCCGGCGGCGGTTCGGCCGGGCGGCCCGGCGTCGCCGGCGGAATCTCTGGCGGTTCGATCGGCATCACATCGCAACCTTTCGATGGTCGCCGAGGTCGGGACGCGTGCCGCTGACGGCGGCCGCCGCCATTTTGACGTAGCGCACGATGGTGCCGGGCGAGTCCCAGAACTCGGCGTCGTCAGGCGTGATCTTCAAGAGGCGGATGTTCGGATCCTCGGCGCTGTCCCACCAGGCCTTGGCCGGCGTCGAGAACAGCTCTCGGATCTTGCCGCGATCGTTGGAAATGGCCGCGGTGCCCGTCAGCGACACGTATTTCTGGCTGCCGACGTCTGCGAACGACAGGTTGACCTCGGGCGAGCGCGCGATCTCCTCGTCCTTGTGATGCCGCGCGTCAGTGAGAAAGTAGATCATGTTCTCGTCGCGCGCGAGATAGGCGCTCATCGGCCGTGCCCGCAGCCTGTCACCGTCGCGGGTGACCAGCATCGCGAAGCCGATCTTCTTCATCAGGTCCCAAACGCGACCCTGGTCGCGCGCGTCGTCGTTGCTCATGGCCGGCTCCCTCAATGTCAGGGACGACAACGCCGCGTGGGGCGCCGATGTTCCGGACGTATTGGGGACGGCGACAGAATGCCGATTCAGCCGCGCAGCAACAGCGTGTTGCTGCGCGTGCGGCCGCATTCGCGGTAGCCGCGACCGAGCATGTCGGCGAGACAATCGTTCTGCCATTCCTCGCGCGACAGGTGTTCGATGACGACGGAACGCGGCCACAACGCGGCAGGCGCGTCACGGAAGAAGCAGGTCAGCACACGGTCCTCGAAGCCTTCCACGTCGATCTTCAGCGCATCGACCGTGGTCGCTCCGGCCTGTTCGAGGATGGTCTGCAGCCGCAACGACGGGACCTTGAATGCTTCAGCACCCGCCTCTCCGGTCACGATGTGGCTGGCACCGAGATTGTCGCCATCGGTCTCGATCATCACCTCGCCGTCGCTCTCGCCTGCCGCCGCCGCGACGAGCCTGACCTGGGACAGCGCGGACGCATCGCGATTGAAGCTCAGCCGCGCATGTGTGACCGGATGCGGCTCCACTGCGATCACGAGACCGCCCGGCCCGACGTGACGCGCGAGCGGCAAGGCGAACGTTCCGACATTGGCGCCAACGTCCACCACCACGCCGCCCGGCGGAACGTGGCTGCGCAGGAAATCCAGCTCCTCACGATTGTAGTCGGGATTGAACAGCGCACCACGTTCGGTCGCACTGACCTGATGATAGAAGCGGAAATTGGCGCCCTGATAGCCGACATCCAGAGGACCTGCCCCCAGCACGTTGACGACGCGCGTCAACATCGGCCGGAACGCGCCGCGCTTCAGGCCGGAGCCGTGCGCCAGCCGGATCACCAGCGCCTGGGCGGCATTCGGAGCGAAGGCACCAAAGGAGGGCGGAGAAGGATCGTTGTCGGGCGTCAAGGTCGCGTCCTGGGCTGAGGGCGACGTGTGATAGCCGGTTTCGCCGCGATCTCCAATGCAGGCGGCGTGGCCGCATTGTGTCGTCACCAGGACCGCGCTGAGGCAACACCCCAGCCGCTCAGGCCGCCTTGCGCTGACGCAGGAAGCGGCCGATCAGGCGACGCCGTCCCTTGCGCGGAATGAGATCAATGTCGCTGACGAGCTTGGCGCCGCCCTTGCGCCGCTCGAGCACGATCTTGCGGCTGTGGAAGACCTCCAGCTCGGCACGATGCGCCACGCTGACGATGGTGGCCTTCGGCAGCTCGCTCGTCACGATCTCCATCATCCGGCCCTGGCTCTTCTCATCGAGCGCGGAGGTGGCTTCATCGAGCACGACGATGTCGGGGCTGTGCAGCAGCAGGCGCGCGAAGGCGAGACGCTGCTTCTCGCCGCCGGAGAGCGTTTGATCCCAGGGCGCGTCCTCCTCGATCTTGTCCTTGAGATGGTCGAGACCGACCTTGTGCAGGGCTTCGCCGACCTGCGCCACGCTCCAATCCTCGGCAGCCCCGGGATAGGCGACGGCCCGGCGCAGGGTGCCCGATGGCACGTAGGGCCGCTGCGGCAGCATGAACAGCTTGCGGTCGGGGTGGAGGTTGATGCTGCCGCCGCCCCACGGCCACAGCCCGGCGATGGCGCGCACGAGCGTGCTCTTGCCGGTGCCGGATTCGCCCGCGACGAGCAGGCGCTCGCCGGGATCGACCACGACCTCGGTCTCGCCGACCACAGCGGTGCCGTCGTCGAGGGTCACCTGCAGATCATTCAGGCTGAGCATCGCGTCGCCGGAGGTCTCGCCGCGCTTGATGCGGCCGATGCCGTCGCCTCTCTCCGCACGCTCCAGCGCATCGAGCGACATCATCAGCGAGGCGATGCGGCGGGCACAGGCATTCCAATCCGCGAGCCGCGGATAGTTGTCGACCAGCCAGCCGAACGCGGTCTGCACGATCGTGAACGCGCTCGCCGCCTGCATCACCTGCCCGAGCGTCATGCTGCCGTCGAGAAATTTCGGCGCGCACAGCAGCAGCGGCACGACAGGGGCGATGAGGCTGGAGCCCTGCGACACCAGGGTGGTGCGCATGTGCTGGCCGGCGAGCCGCGCCCATTGCTGCAGCACGTTGCCGAGCGTCCGGTCGATGCCGGCGCGCTCTTCGGTCTCGCCGCCGAGCAGGGCGATGCTCTCGCCGTTTTCGCGGACGCGGGTCAGGGTGTAGCGGAAATCGGCCTCGGCCTGGTTCTTGTCCTCGGAGACCTGCACGAAGCGGCGGCCGATCGTCATGATCGAGCCCGAGGCGATGGCGGCGTAGGCGATCGCGGCGATGACCAGAAAGCCGGGAATGGTGATCTCAGTGGCGCCGAGATGCAGCGTCAGCGCGCCGCCGATGGTCCAGAGCACGACGATGAAGGTCGCAGCCGACAGCAGCGCCGAGGTCACGCCGGCGATGAAGTCGACCGGCGAATCGGTCGCGATGCGCAGGTCCTCGGCGATCCGGTATTCCGGATTCTTGTGGTCGCCGCTGACGAGATTGAGCTGATAGTAGCGCCCGCTGGTCAGCCAGCGGGTGATGACGCTGTTGGTCAGCCAGGCGCGCCAGCGCCGCTGGATCGCCATGCGCGCATAGACCTGGGCGACGCCGAGAATGACGCTGCCGATCGCCAGCGGGAAGAAGATCGCGGTGAGATGAAAGACGGTCGCCGAATCGCGCTTCTCGATCGCATCGAAGATCGACCGATTCCAGACGTTGATGCCGTACTGAAATCCGACAGTCGCAACGATCAGGAACAGCAGGCCGAGCGTGAACGCCCACGCCAGACCGTCGCCGCTCTTGCCCCAATAGCCGCGGGCGCTGATCCAGAACCGGGTCAGCAGATAGCGCTTGCGCAGTTGCTCGGCCTCTTCGGGCGACAGCTCCGGATCAGGCTCCACCAATTCGGGCGGCGGCGGCTCGACCTGGGTGCCATTCTCAGCGGCGATCTCGATGATCGGCGCCTTCTCGGGCGCCTGTGCCCCCGGCCGCGCGATGTCCTGAACCTGTCCCATTCCGCGATAACAGCAACGCAACCAGAAGGTTCCCACCCGGGTTCCCGCGCAATTCGCGCCGCTTTCAGGGCACCTGCGTGTTCGGCGCCATCGGTGGAGCGCGATACAGCGGCACGGGAACGACCTTGTGCAGCACACGCGACAATTCCTCGATCGAATAGGGCTTGCGCAGCAGCTCGAAGCCGTGCGTGCCCCGCTGCACCAGCACATGGCTGTAACCGCTCGCCAGCACGACCGGCACGTTGAGCTCGAGCCGCCTGATTTCCTCGGCAAGCTCCAGCCCGGTCATGCCGGGCATCACGACATCGGTGAAGACGACGTCGAACCGGCTGGTGCCGCCGATCAACTCCTCCAGCGCGTCTCTGGCGTTGTCGACCAGCGTGGTGCGATAGCCGAGCTCGGCCAGCGCTTCGGTCGCCGATCTGCCGACGTCGATGTTGTCCTCGACCACCAGCACCGACATGCCTCGACCGCCGATCGGCTCCGCATGGCTGCCGTCCTCGCCACGCTGCACTTGGGCAGGAGCGACGCGCGGCAGATAGAGCGTGAACGTCGCGCCGCGACCCTTTTCGCTTGTGACCCCGATTTCGCCGCCGGACTGCTTGGCGAAGCCAAACACTTGCGAGAGACCGAGGCCGGTGCCCTGGCCGATGGTCTTGGTCGTAAAGAATGGCTCGAAGATGCGTCCGAAATGCTCCGACGGGATGCCGACGCCGGTGTCCTGGACAGTGATGGCGACATAGCCCAGCGGCGGACGGTCGTGCGGCGCCGACGGCGTCGGCAGCGCCGCTGCTGGGGCGACGGTGATGCTGAGACGTCCCTGGCCGGCCATCGCATCGCGGGCATTGACGGCCAGGTTGATCAGTGCCGTCTCGAACTGGCCGGCGTCGGAATTAACGTAGCACGGCTCGTCGGGAACGGAGACCACGACCTCGACGCGCGACCCGACCAGGGTCTTGGTCATGTCGCGCAGGGCGACGACGCTGCGGCCGATGTCGAAGACCTCCGGCTTCAGCGTCTGGCGCCGGGCGAACGCGAGGAGCTGCGACGTGAGCTTCGATGCGCGCGCCACCGTATCCGAGATCGCGTCGATATAGCGCTGCCGCCGCTCATCAGCCAGATTCGGCCGGCGCAACAGATCGGCCGAGGCCCGGATCACGGTCAGCAGATTGTTGAAGTCGTGCGCGACGCCGCCGGTCAGTTGTCCCAGCGCCTCCATGCGCTGACCGTGCTTGAGCGCATCCTCGGCTTCGAGGCGGCGGGCGGCCTCGACATGCAGGCGCTCGGTCCGCCGCCGGGCAAGGGCCAGGAAGACGATGAGCAGCGCGGTTGCCGGGATGCCGAAGATGAGGTGCCGGCCGATCGTGCCGAGCCAGCGGTTGCGGATGGTCGACGTCGCCAGCCCTGCCGAGACGTAGACGGGATAGCCACCGAGCCGCTGATAGCCGACGAGACGCTCAACGCCATCGACCGGCGAGATCTCGGTCACGAGCTGCTCCGTATCTGCGGCCCCGGCGGGGACGTCGCTGGGGTCCGCGGCCGTGCTTCTCCCGGCGGCCGGGAAGCGCGCCAGAATGAGGCCATCGAAGCGGCGCAGCGCGAAGTAGCTGCCGGGCGCCCGGCCGATCCGGGCATAGAAGTGCTCGAAATAATCCGGAAGCACCGAAGCCTGGATGATGCCGGTGAAGCTGCCGTCGTCGCTCTGGCGGCGGCGGCTGATGCTGAAAAACGGCGCGCCCTGATAGGGCGGCCGCGGCGTCAACTGCGCGCCGATGAAGGTGCCGATGCTGTCCTTGACGTGGGCACTAAAGTAGTCGCGGTCGAGGAACGTCATGTCCGGCGCCGGATAGATCATGCTGTTGACCAGCGGCCGGCCATTGGCGTCGAACACCCAGGCGGACTTCATCTGCGGCAGCGCATCCGATAATTGCCGCAACCGGGCATGCAGCACCTGCTCGCGCGCCTTGATATCGGCATCCGACAGGTCGCGGACGACCTCGTCGATCTCCGAGAGGCTGCGTTCGATGGTCTCGAACACCTTCAGCGCGTGCTCGTGGACGATTTCGAGCGAGCGGCGGATCTCGCGATCGGCCTCCTCATATGTCGTGCCGTGGGATACGTAGGCCGCGATCACGAACAGCGCGACGGGAAGCGCGAGGGACGCGATCATCATCCAGCGCAGCATCGTCAGCGATTTGCGTTGTGCGGTCTGCACGGTCGCTCCGGCTTCAAAGGGCCACGAGCTTAACGCAATCGACGGCAGCTACAAACTAGCCGCGCCCGGAACTTGCACCAGTTTCGGGCGTGGAAGATCAGATCGAAAGTGGTCGGCCCGGCTAGATCTGCCGCTCGACCAGCTTGAGCTTCAGCTCCGCGATCGCCTCGGCCGGGTTGAGCCCCTTCGGGCAGGCCTTGGCGCAGTTCATGATGGTGTGGCAGCGATACAGCCGGAACGGATCCTCGAGGTTGTCGAGCCGCTCGCCGGTCGCCTCGTCGCGGCTGTCCTTGACCCAGCGGTTGGCCTGCAGCAGCGCGGCCGGACCGAGATAGCGCTCGCTGTTCCACCAGTAGCTCGGGCACGAAGTCGAGCAACAGGCGCACAGGATGCACTCGTAGAGGCCGTCGAGCTTCTCGCGATCCTCGTGGCTCTGCCGCCATTCCTTCTGCGGCGTCGGCGAGGTCGTCTTCAGCCAGGGCTCGATCGAGGCGTATTGCGCGTAGAAATTGGTGAGGTCCGGCACCAGGTCCTTCACGACAGGCTGGTGCGGCAGCGGGTTGATCTTGACCGCGCCGTCCTTCACGTCGTGCATCGACTTGGTGCAGGCCAGGGTGTTCTGGCCGTCGATGTTCATCGCGCAGGAGCCGCACACGCCCTCGCGGCAGGAGCGGCGGAAGGTCAGCGACGGATCGATGTGGTTCTTGATCCAGATCAGCCCGTCCAGCACCATCGGGCCGCAATCTTTGACGTCGACGTAATAGGTATCGACGCTCGGATTCTTGCCGTCGTCCGGATTCCAGCGATAGACCTTGAACTCGCGAACCTCGGCGGCGCCGGCCGGCTTGGGCCAGGTCTTGCCGCCGGTGATCTGAGAATTCTTCGGAAGTGCGAACTCAGCCATTTCGGAAGGCCTTCTTGGGTTTGACGGACGGGCTCAGGTCACACGCGATCAGTACACGCGCGCCTTCGGCGGAATGTACTGCACGTCGTTGGTCATGGTGTAGTTGTGCACCGGACGGTAATCGATCGTGGTCTTGCCATCCTTGCTGTCGATCCACGCCAGCGTGTGCTTCATCCAGTTCGTGTCGTCGCGATCCGGGAAGTCCTCGCGTGCATGGGCGCCGCGGCTCTCGGTCCGGTTCGCCGCCGAGTCCATCGTCACGACCGCCTGCGCGATCAGATTGTCGAACTCCAGCGTCTCGATCAGGTCGGAATTCCACACCAGCGAGCGGTCGAACACTGCGATGTCGCCGATGCCGCCATACACCTTGTGAATCAGGTTGTGGCCTTCCTGCAGCACCTCGCCGGTGCGGAACACGGCACAGTTGGTCTGCATCACGTTCTGCATGCTTTCGCGCAGCTTCGCGGTCGGCGTGCCGCCGGAGGCGTGGCGATAATGATCGAGCCGGCCCAGCGCCTTATCGGCGGAGTCCTTCGGCAGGTCCGGCTGCTTGCCGTTCGGCGTCAGCTTCTCGGCCAGACGCAGCGCCGCCGCGCGGCCGAACACCACGAGGTCGATCAGCGAGTTCGAGCCGAGCCGGTTGGCGCCGTGCACGGAGACGCAGGCCGCCTCGCCCACCGCCATCAGGCCGGGCACGATCGCGTTGTCGTCGCCGTCCTTCTTGGTCAGCACCTCGGCGCGATAGTTGGTCGGGATGCCGCCCATGTTGTAGTGCGCGGTCGGCACGATCGGGATCGGCTCGCGCGTGACGTCGACATTGGCGAATATCTTGGCGGATTCGGAGATGCCGGGCAGGCGCTCCTGCAGCACCTTCGGATCGAGATGGTCGAGATGCAGGAAGATGTGGTCCTTCTTCCGGCCGACGCCGCGGCCTTCGCGGATCTCGACGGTCATCGCGCGCGAGACGACGTCTCGCGAGGCGAGGTCCTTTGCGGACGGCGCATAGCGCTCCATGAAGCGCTCGCCCTCGGCGTTGACGAGATAGCCGCCCTCGCCGCGCGCACCTTCGGTGACAAGACAGCCCGAGCCATAGATGCCGGTCGGGTGGAACTGCACGAACTCCATGTCCTGCAGCGGCAGGCCGGCGCGCAGCACCATGCCGCCGCCGTCACCGGTGCAGGTGTGCGCCGAGGTACAGGAGGCATAGGCCCGACCATAGCCGCCCGTCGCCAGGATCGTGGTCTGGGCGCGGAAGCGGTGCAGCGTGCCGTCATCGAGCTTGAGCGCGATGACGCCACGGCAGACGCCCTGGTCGTCCATGATCAGGTCGATGGCGAAGAACTCGATGAAGAACTCTGCGGCGTGCCGCAGCGACTGGCCATACATAGTGTGCAGCATGGCGTGGCCGGTGCGGTCGGCGGCGGCGCAGGTGCGCTGCGCCTGGCCCTTGCCGTAGTCCAGGGTCATGCCGCCGAACGGCCGCTGGTAGATCTTGCCGTCCTCGGTGCGCGAGAACGGCACGCCCCAATGCTCGAGCTCGTAGACCGCCTCGGGCGCGTTGCGCACCATGTACTCGATCGCGTCCTGGTCGCCGAGCCAGTCCGACCCCTTGACGGTGTCGTACATGTGCCAGCGCCAATCGTCCTGATGCATGTTGCCGAGCGAGGCCGAGATGCCGCCCTGCGCCGCCACCGTATGCGAGCGGGTCGGGAACACCTTGGTGATGCAGGCGGTGCGCAGGCCCGCCTCGCTGCAGCCGACGACCGCGCGCAGGCCGGCGCCGCCGGCGCCGACCACGACGACGTCATAGGTGTGGTCCTCGATCGGATATGCTTTTCCGTTCGTCGCGGGCGCGCCGTTCGCGCTGCCATTTGCTCCGCCGGCCATGGCCTAGACTCCAGTGGAAAGTTTGATGAGGGCGTAGATCGAGGCGAGCGCCACGGTCACCGCGAAGAAGTTGTTGGCCATGATCGCGACGAGCTTGAGCGGCTCGCTGTGCACGTAGTCCTCGATCACGACCTGCATGCCGATCTTCATGTGCCAGCAGCTCGCGATCACGAACAGCAGCATGATCACCGCAATCGGAATCGAGCCCAGGATCTGCGCCGCGCCGGCCTGGTTGCGGCCGAGCAGCATGATCACCACGATCACGACCGGCACGATCAACAGGGTCATCGCGACCGCGGTGATGCGCTGGCGCCAGAAATCACCGGTGCCCGAATGGGCCGCGCCGAGGTTGCGGACGCGGCCGAGCGGGGTGCGCATCGACTTCGCGCGTGCGTTGCTCATCGGCCGCCTCCCACTGCGTAAGCCACGATCCAGACCAGGACAGTCAACGTGATGCCCCCGATCAGGGCGCCCCAGGTGAGCGTCTCGCGCTCATTGGGCTTGAAGCCGTAGCCGAGGTCCCAGACGAAGTGGCGGATGCCGGACAAGAGATGGTGCAGCAGCGCCCAGGTGTAGCCGAACACGATCAGGCGGCCGAGGAAGCTGCCCATGAACCCCTGGACGTAGGAGTAGGCGCTGGGACCAGACGCGGCGGCGATCAACCACCAGGCCAGCAGCAGCGTCCCGAAATATAGTGCAACCCCGGTGGCGCGATGGACGATCGAGAGGATCATCGTCAGCGTCCAGCGGTAGGTTTGCAGATGCGGCGAAAGCGGTCGTTCGATCCTGGCTGTCATTGGTTGCTTTGATGATTTCTTGTGGGCCGTGAACGGAAGGGGCTTGCGGCCATGTGGATCGGCAAGGCGGGGTTTATTTACGGAGAAGGAACAGGCGTTGCAACGAACAAATCGCCCAAAACCGAACGACGATTCAGTGCTAGGCGACCGGTGGAAAAAGGACCAATGGCCGCCGTGGTATACCAGAAACCCATCCTGACCGGATATGACGAACCATCGTTCATTCTTATCTCCTCACCAAGGCCGTTACCAACGCGGCGAGACTGTTGAATAGCGCCGACTGTCGAGCATTGATTCACCGCTTAACCTCGGTCTTGAGGAAGCGGGTTTCGCGACAAGAGCCAGTGCCATCTGACGATTCTGCAAACCTGCCCGGAGCGATACGCGGAGCAACAACCTGCGTCGGCGACCGCCTGCGCTGCAGCAAATCTCCCTCGATCTCCCAGGTTCCTCGCCGCGCACACGGCCCCTTCGCCGGTCGATTTTGCCGCATGTCGCCGCCCGGCGAAGCGGCTTAGTCTTAGACGTGCAACAGACGCGGTGCAGGGAGCCTTGATGCCGCTGCCGACGGTCCGACCGACAACCACCGAACGCCCGGCGGCACTGCCGGCGCGCAAGGTGTCGTCGCACGAGCCCGCCGAGGAGCCGTTGACCTGCGTGCTCGGCTTCACCGCCTCCGGCCTGTTCGCCGCCTGTCTCGCATTCGCCATCCAGCACGAGATCGCCTCGCTCGCCGTGCTCGAATTCGTGCTGATCTGCGCCGCGCCGCCGCTGGCCGCGCTCGCCGGCCTCGCGATCGGACGACGGCGCTAGGCCGCCGTCACTTCGTGTAGATGTCCTTGTACTGGTCACGCAGCACGTTCTTCTGCACCTTGCTCATCGCATTGCGCGGCAGCTCGTCGACCACGAACACGCGCTTGGGCATCTTGAATTTCGCCAGTCGGCCGTCGAGGCCCTTGAGCACGCCGGCCTCGCTGACATCAGCCCCCGGATGGCGCACCACGACCGCGGTGACACCTTCGCCGAAATCAGGATGCGGCACACCGATGACGGCGGACTCGACCACGCCCGGCATGGCGTCGATCTCGCTCTCGATCTCCTTCGGGTAGACGTTGAAGCCGCCGGAGATCACGAGGTCCTTGCCGCGGCCGACGATGTGGACGTAGCCCTGTTTGTCGATCTTGCCGAGATCGCCGGTGATGAAGAAACCATCGTCACGGAATTCCGACTTGGTCTTCTCAGGCATCCGCCAATAGCCCTTGAACACGTTCGGGCCCTTCACCTCGATCATGCCGATCTCGTCGCGCGCGAGCTCCTTCGCCGTCTCGGGATCGGTGACGCGCACCGAGACTCCGGGCAGCGGGAAGCCGACCGCGCCGGGCACGCGCTCGCCCTCGTAAGGATTCGACGTGTTCATGTTGGTCTCGGTCATGCCGTAGCGCTCGAGCACGGCATGGCCGGTCCGCGCGAACCATTCGCGATGGGTATCGGCGAGCAGCGGAGCCGAGCCGGAGATGAACAGCCGCATGTGGCTGGTCGTCTCCTTCGACAGCCGCGGGTTCTGCAACAGGCGCGTGTAGAACGTCGGCACACCCATCAGCACTGTGGCGCGCGCCATCAGGTTGATGATCAGGTCCGGATCGAGCTTGGGCAGGAAGATCATCGACGCCCGCGCGAACAGCGTGACGTTGCTGGCCACGAACAGGCCATGGGTGTGATAGATCGGCAGCGCGTGGATCAGCACGTCGTCCTTGGTGAAGCGCCAGTAGTCGATCAGGGTCAGCGAGTTCGAGGCGAGATTGTCGTGAGACAGCATCGCGCCCTTGGAGCGGCCGGTGGTGCCCGACGTATAGAGAATGGCGGCGAGATCGTCGGCGCCGCGCGGCACGGTGGTGAAGGCGGAGCCGGCCTTGTCGGCGGCTTCCGTCAGCGAGCCCGTGCCTGACGCATCGAGCGTTTCCACCTTGGCGCCGACCCTGGCCGCCAGCGCGCCGATGCCTTCGGCCTTCGCGGGATCGCACACCACGACGGTCGGCTCGGCGTCGCCGATGAAATAGTCGAGCTCGTTGAGCGTATAGGCGGTGTTGAGCGGCAGATAGACGCCGCCGGCGCGCACCGTGGCAAGATAGAGCACGAGGCCGGACACCGACTTCTCGGTCTGCGCCGCGACGCGATCACCCGGCTTCACACCACGGGCCACCAGCACGTTCGCCATCTGGCCTGCCCGCGCGATCAAATCGCCATAGGTGATGCGCTGGCCGTCGTGGGTCTCGATCGCCAGGCGGTTGGGATCGTCGAGGCCATCGAACAGGCGAGAGAACAGATTGGCGTTGGCGGCTTGGTTCATGCAACATTCCCCTGGGAGCATCGGCAGGCCGGCAGTGCCAGCCGGCGGAACATCATGCTCGACGAAGACGAAAAGGGCCGGACAGCGAACAAGACCGGTGACATCGCAGTCACCACGGTCGCCATCTCTGATCGAGGCTGCTCTAGCAAAAACGCCCTTTCGAAGGCAACCGGGAGACGCTGGGATATGGTCAAGGAAAAACGGATCGCGTGGATCACGGGCGGCGGCACCGGAATCGGCGAGGCCGGCGCACTGGCGCTCGCGGCCGAGGGCTGGACGGTGATCGTCTCGGGCCGGCGCATGGCCGCGCTCGAGGCCGTGGTGGCCAAGATTGCCGCGGCGGGCGGCACGGCCGAGGCCGTTGCGCTCGACGTCGCCAAGGCCGCCGACGTTCAGGCCGCGGCCGATGCCATCCTGGCGCGGCACGGCCGAATCGATCTGCTGGTCAACTCCGCCGGCGTCAACGTGCCGAAGCGGCGCTGGGACGACATGACCATCGAGGGCTGGAACCAGCTGGTCGAGATCAACCTCAACGGTGTGCTCTACTGCATGAAGGCGGTGCTTCCGGCGATGCGGGCGCAGCAGGATGGGACCATCATCAACGTCTCGTCGTGGGCCGGCCGCCATGTCTCGAAGATGCCGGGGCCGGCCTACACCTCGACCAAGCACGCGGTGCTGGCGCTGACGCACTCGTTCAACATGGAGGAATGCGTGAACGGCCTGCGCGCCTGCTGCTTGATGCCCGGCGAGGTCGCCACGCCGATCCTGGAGCAGCGCCCGGTGGTGCCGAGCGCCGCGGAGCAGGCGCGGATGCTGCAGCCGGAGGATCTCGGCCGCACCATCGCCTTCGTCGCGAACATGCCGCCGCGCGTCTGCGTCAACGAGATCCTGATCAGCCCGACATGGAATCGGGGATTCATTCAGACGCCGGGCAACAGGGATTGAGGAGCGCCGGATATCAAGCACGGCGAGCGCGCCTACAGCCCAGGACTTGGTCGTACGCGACCAGGTCCGCAACTTCGGTTCGGGCAAATACCCGGCAATGCCCCTCTCTTTAGTATTTGGATCGTGAGGGCCGAGCGCGCGCCAAATAACCGGCGTCGTCCCTGCGAACGGGACCCATACCGCATCATGTTTGTAAGAGGCAGGCTGCGAGTCCCGTGCAAGACAACTGAACCCTGTGGTTATGGATCCCGGGTCGGCGCGCTTCGCGCTTGCCCGGGACGACAGCTGTGGTTGGCGCACCCGTCGTTGCCTCCGAGACGCAGATCGAAGGCGAACGATCTCGTTCTCGCGACACGATGCGCCCGAGCTGTGCTGAAACTCACCGCCCTCGAATCATGAGGGCGCGGGGAAGGCCGGGCGCTGGCCGCGCCCGTGGCCCGCCTGCGAAAGAAAATGCAGGCGGCAGGTACCACAGGTCTGGCCGAGAACACCCGGCCTTCCCCGCGCAACGGTTTTAACGGCTGCTTCGCGTTCTCCCTGGTGCGCCGGGCTGTCTGGCCACCATCACGAGCGCGACACGCTAGCATCAGCACCCGCTTGATATCAGCATCGGGATATCAGGACCGCGCGACTTGACCGTGCGCGTGTCGCTGTTCGTCCGCGTGGCGACCACGCTGCAGCAACACACGCCCATCGCATCCCACTGCCAACGGTTCGTGACGGTCGCGAAACGCCCCTCATGCGGCAGCAGGGACGTGCGGAAATGTGTAGGTGATTTGCCCGACGATGCAACGTCGGCAGCGTGCGACAAAGTAGCTCGACGGGCAATTTGCGCATGGGAGGAATGCTGACGGCGTCTTCTGCGCGATACGATCTCTTTCCCCTTGGACAGTCGGCTCCCCTCCCCCTTGCGGGGAGGGGTTGGGGGTGGGGGTCCGCGGGCGCTGACTTCAGTGGCGTGAATGCCGGGCGAACAGCAAGCGGCGCTATCGCCGATATCAGGGCATGGGCTTTGACTCTCATGTCGAGCATGATTCGTGGACCCCCACCCCCGACCCCTCCCCGCAAGGGGGAGGGGAGCGCACCGCCGCTGGCGTCAAGGCGAGATTCCAACGCTCGCAGATCAATCAAGCCTGCTTCATCCGCACTCAGAACGACGTGCCGCCGCCGAATCTGAACTCCTGGACGGTGTCGTATTTGCCCTTGGACAGCGGCACCGCGTAGTCGAAGCGGAGCGGGCCGAAGGGCGAGGCCCAGATCAGGCCGACTCCGACGGAGGAGCGCACCACCTTGCTGTCATCGTACAGCAGGCCGCATTTGCAGGTCGCGGTGTTGACCTCGCCGGTCGCCGCCCAGGACGTCGGGCCCTGATAGCCCCACAGCGAACCGGCATCGGCATAGACGGCGCCCTTCAGGCCCACTTCCTTCGGCAGGAACCAGAACGGCATCTGCAGCTCCGCCGAGGCGCCCCAATATTTGGTGCCCCCGAGCGCGTCGCCGGTCGCGCCGAGGCTCGCATAAGTGATGTCGCGCGCCCCGATTCCGTTCGAGGCGAAGCCGCGCACCAGGCTCGGTCCCATCTGGAAGTGGTCGAGCATCCGCAGATCCTTGTCGCCGATCTTGTTCAGCATGCCGCCCTGCAGATGGATGATGCCGACAATGTCGGCCACCAGCGGCGAGTAATATTTCGCATCGACCGCCGACTTGAGGTAGCTGACGTTGCCGCCGACGCCGGCGAAATCCTGCTTCCAGTCGATCAGCAGACCATCCGTCGGGTTCTTGTTGTTGTCGAGCGTGTTGTAGCTGAGCGTGTAGCCGAGCGCGGAGGTCAGCGCGGCGCCGTCGCTCAGCTCCTTGCGGACCGGCAGGCTCGACTCGCCATCGCCGTAGCAGCCCCAGCCGTAGTAGCCCGAGCTGGTCGAATTGGTCGGATCGACGCCGCCGAGCACACTCTTGATGTAGGCCGGGGTCGGGTTGAAGGCGAGCAGGCTGTTGGCGGTGTTGTTGTTGCAATTCTGGTAGTAGGACGGCAGCGATATCTCCTGGCGATAGAGCGAGTATCGCAGCTGGAGCGAGAGGTCTTCGCGCAACTGGAAGCCGAGCCGCGGGCTGAAGCCGATCGTCGTCACGCCATAGCTCGTATAGCTGTTCGCCAGCTGCTGCTTGTAGTAGACATCCAGGCCGAGCGCGATCCGGTTGTCGAGCAGATAGGGCTCGACGAAGGACAGCGAGACGCCTCTGCTGTATTGGCCGTAGCTCACGGACGCCTTGGCGTACAGACCGCGGCCGAGGAAGTTGCGCTCCGAAATCGAGACCTCACCCAGCGCGCCATCGGTGGTCGAATAGCCGCCGGAAACGGAGAGGTCGCCGGTCGACTTCTCCTCCAGATTGACCACGAGGATGACGCGGTCGCTCGACGAGCCCGGCTCGGCCGTGATCTTCACCTCTTTGAAGAAGTCGAGGTTCTTCAGCCGGCGCTCGGCGCGGTCGACCAGCGCGCGGTTGTAGGCGTCGCCCTCGGACAGATCGAACTCGCGCCGGATCACGTAGTCGCGGGTGCGGGTGTTGCCGCGGATGGTGATGCGCTCGATATAGGTGCGCGGACCCTCGTCGACCTGGAACACGATCGCGACCGTATGCGCTTCCAGATTGCGGTCGCCGCGCGGACGCACGACGGCGAAGGCAAAGCCGCGACGCGAGGCCTCGATCTGCATCTCCTCGACCGACTTCTCGAGCTGCTCGACGTTGTAGAGCGCGCCGACATTGACGCGCGAATAGCCGCGCAGCGTGTTGGCGTCGAGCGCCGCGACGCTCGACTGGAACTGCACCGAGCTGACGCGGTATTGCTGGCCCTCCTCGATCTGGAATGTGACCAGGAATCCCTTCTGCCCAGGGTCGTATTCGCTGAGCGCCGCGACGACCTGAACGTCGGCATAGCCGTTCTTCAGATAGAAGCGGCGGATGAGGTCGCGGTCGGCCTCGACGCGATCGGGGTCGTAGACGTCGTTGTTGCCGAGGAAGCTGAGCCAGTTCGTTGCGTGCGTCTTGATGACGTCGCGCAGGCGCGCGGCGGAATAGGTGTTGTTGCCGACGAAGCTGATCGACTTCACGCCCGTCTTGACGCCCTCTTCGATGGTGAAGACGAGGTCGACGCGGTTGTTGGGCTGCTCGATGATCTCCGGCGTGACGCGCACGTCGTAGCGGCCGGAGCGGCGATAGATCTCGGCGATGCGCTGCGCGTCCGACTGCACCATCGGACGGGACAGCGTGCCACGCGGCTTCGACTGCACTTCCGCCGTGAGCTGTTCGTCCTTGACCTTCTTGTTGCCCTCGAAGGCGACGCGGCCGATCACGGGATTCTCGACCACGCGCACGATCAGCCGGCCGCCCTGCCGGTCGATCTTCACGTCGGCGAACAGGCCGGTCTGGACCAGGGCCTTGAGGCCGTCGTCGACCTGGCCGGCATCGAGCGTGCCGGTGGGACCCGGCTTGAAATAGGAGCGGATGGTGTCGGATTCGACGCGCCTGTTACCCTCGACGGTGATCGCGCTGGCGACGGCGGGTGCCGCCGCGGCCATGCGGGGCAGCGAGGAAACGGGCATGGCCAGCAGCATCAGGGCAAGCACGCCCGGCAGTCTCAGACGCATCATCGACGCTCTTTCGAAAGTCAGAGTCCTCGGCGCGCAGACGTTCGTCGGCACGCCACCGGAATCGCTGATGCCCGTCAAAGATGGTCGCGATGCGCCGATCTCGTTTCGTGAAATGTCTGATGATGCTGGATGTGACTGAGTGTTTCCGGTCAGACAAGATTCTCGGGCCAACCGAGCGGCAGAGGGCATGAGCAGCTAATAAGTGCGTCGCCCGCGCTGCGACCAGAAAGCCACGGCTGAGACGGACATCTCCGTTAAGCAATCGGCCCGGCCGCGCCGCATTCGGTGGCTTCCGAAATCAAATTCTACAAATCTTCGGAAGTTGGCAATACGAGGGAAAAACGAGGGTGCTAATTGATCGTCATCCGAACTAAGCCCCCAAGTAGTTCGGCCAAGGCCCGGTGCGCGTAGATTCCCATTGATATTCCGGCGCACCGGGCCGCCCTTTTCCCTCGCGCGCGAGCCGATGGCCCGTAGGATGGACGGAGGCGGTAGTGCCGCGGCTCCATCCGAGGTCGCGGCAGCGCCATGCCCACGGTCTGACCGCGAATGCGCTGCTCGGCGGTCGCCTTGCCCTCCTACGGTTCCCGCCGCCCCACCCGAATCACCACAATGTCCGCCGCTGTTGCGAAATTGCCTCTGGATCGGGCCGGAAAAACCGATCAAAACGGGCGGCAGCGCCGATGGTTAATCGCGTCTTAACCTCGCCCCACCTATGGTGACCACAAAGGCACCGGTTCATGGGCGATCGGCGGCTTCCACTGGTTTGGCGCGCGTTTTACGTATGGCAATGACCGCTTCATCCCCCGCGCCCGCTGGCGCCAGCCATTCGGAGAGCGAACGCTCGCCGTTTGCGCGGCTGAACGAGCTGCTCGCCCCCTACAAGCCGGGCAAGCCGATGATCACGCTCGCCGTTGGCGAGCCGCAGCATCCGGTGCCGGACTTCGTCGGGCCTGTATTGGCCCAGCACATCGCCGAGTTCGGCCGCTACCCGGCCGCCAAGGGCATCGAGCCGTTCCGCAAGGCGGCCGCCGGCTGGCTGGCGCGGCGATTCGCGCTGCCGCGCGCGATCGATCCCGAGCACGAGGTTCTCGTCCTGAACGGCAGCCGCGAGGGCCTGTTCTTCGCCGCCCATGCCGCGCTCCGCCATGTCGGCCCGCGCCGCGGACGGCCCGCGATCCTGATGCCGAACCCGTTCTATCCGGTGTATGGCGTCGGCGCCCGCACCGCCGGCTGCGACTCCATCTATCTGCCGACCACGCGCGACAACGGCTTCCTGCCCGATCTCGATGCGATCGACGAGACGACGCTTTCGCGCACTGTCGCGTTCTATCTCGCCACGCCCGCCAATCCGCAGGGCTCGGTGGCCAGCCCGGACTACATGCGCAAGCTGGTCCGGCTCGCCGACCGCTGGGGCTTTCTGATCTTCAGCGACGAGTGCTATTCGGAGATCTACACGCGACAGGCGCCCGGCAGCATGCTCGAGCATGCCGGCCCCGACTACGCCAACGTCGTCGCGTTCCAATCGCTGTCGAAGCGCTCCAACGTGCCGGGCATGCGCATCGGCTTCGCCGCCGGCGACCGCAAATTCCTCGCCGCCTTCCACGAGCTGCGCAACGTCGCGGCGCCGCAGGTGCCGGTGCCGCTGCAGCACGTCGCGGTGGCCGCCTATGGCGACGAGGCACATGTCGAGGACAACCGGCGGCTGTACCGCGCCAAGTTCGACCTCGCC
Organism: Bradyrhizobium sp. SZCCHNR1053; assembly: GCF_032381235.1. Lineage (NCBI taxonomy): Bacteria > Pseudomonadati > Pseudomonadota > Alphaproteobacteria > Hyphomicrobiales > Nitrobacteraceae > Bradyrhizobium > Bradyrhizobium sp. SZCCHNR1053. Next base: position 92,892 of record NZ_JAUHJM010000015.1, on the reverse strand, counting down.
GACCAGATCATCGGCAACCGTTATGGCTACAGGCGGCCCGATGGCGGCTTCTGCGTCTGGCTCGACGTGGCGAACCGCGGCGGCGACGAGGAGGTGACGCTGCGGCTGTATCGCGACGCCGGCGTGCGGGTTGTGCCCGGCAGCTACCTGGCGCGGCCGCAAGCCGACGGCTTCAATCCAGGCGGCGGCTATATCCGGCTGGCGCTGGTGGCCGATGCCGACTCCACCGGTGAGGCGTTGCACCGGCTGGTCGAGGTCCTGGGATAATCGCGGGGCTGATGCAGATGCCGGCGATCGAACGAGTCATTCCCCTGGTCAACCACCTGCCGACGTCGCTGCGCGACGCACTGGTGCGGCGGCTGCGCGAGCTCGCGGGCCTCGCGCTGATCGGCCTGTCCGGCATCGCCGCGGCGGCGCTGATGACCTGGTCGGTGCAGGACCCGAGCCTGAGCCACGCCACCTCGCGCGCGATCCGCAACATCGTCGGCTATCCCGGCGCGATCGGCGCCGATCTCCTGATGCAGATCTTCGGCCTCGGCGCCATCATGGTCATCCTGCCGATCGCGATCCGCGGCTGGCGCATGATGACGCACCGGCCGTTCGATCGCGAGGCGCTGCGCTTCGGCGCCTGGGTGCTCGGCGCCGTCATCGCCGCCGGACTTGCCAGCTGCTGGCCGCGCTCGCACGCCTGGCCGCTGCCGACCGGTCTCGGCGGCGTGGTCGGCGACGCCCTGGTGCGCGCACCGGCCGTGGTGTTCGGGCCGCCCGGTGTGATCTATCGGCTGGTGCTCGGCGCCCTTCTTCTGGTTGCGATGATCGGCTGCCTGCTGGTGGCCGGCGGCATGGGCGCGAAGGAAGCCGATCCGAGCCTGCTCGCGGATGAGGACGACGACACGCCGCTGGCCGACCCCGAGGACGACGACGACCGCAAGGCGATCCGGCTCGGCTGGGTGTTCCACGCCATCATGAGCGCCAAGGCGCAGGTCGTCTGGTTCCTGAGCACGGCCTACCGCGCACTGGTGTCATCAGGCCCGCAGCCGCGCGCCGCCGCCGCAAGCCGGCAGGAGCCGAGCCTGGGCCGCGGCCAGGGCAAGCCGACGCTCGCGCCCGAGATGGACGAGCACGGCGGCGACGAGGACGAGGCCGACGAAGGCGAGGACGAAGAAGAGGAGGAGGAGCCCGCTCCCCGCGCCCGCAAGAAGCCCGCGGCCAAGACGCCGGCGCGCAAGTCCAACGACAAATACGACCTGCCCTCGGTCTCGATGCTGGCGGCGCCGAAATCGTCCGACCGCCAGCCGCTGTCGAAGAGCGAGCTCGAGGCCAATTCGCGCGCGCTGGAAGGCGTGCTGCAGGATTTCGGCGTGCGCGGCGAGATCGTCAAGGCGCATCCCGGTCCGGTCGTCACGCTGTACGAGCTGGAGCCGGCACCGGGCATCAAATCGTCGCGCGTCATCGGCCTCGCCGACGACATCGCCCGCTCGATGAGCGCGCTGTCGGCGCGCGTCGCCGTCGTGCCCGGCCGCAATGCCATCGGCATCGAGCTGCCCAACGCGCATCGCGAGAAGGTGTATTTGCGCGAGTTGCTCGTCGCCAAGGAGGCGACCGAGAGCGTCGCCAAGCTGCCGCTGTGCCTCGGCAAGAACATCGGCGGCGAATCCATCATCATCGATCTCGCCCGCACCCCGCACATGCTGATCGCCGGCACCACCGGCTCGGGCAAATCGGTCGCGATCAACACCATGATCCTGAGCCTGGTCTACCGGCTCCGGCCGGACCAGTGCCGGCTGATCATGGTCGACCCGAAGATGCTCGAACTGTCGGTCTATGACGGCATTCCGCATCTCCTGACGCCGGTCGTGACCGATCCGAAGAAGGCCGTCGTCGCGCTGAAATGGGCCGTGCGCGAGATGGAGGAGCGCTACAAGAAAATGGCCAAGCTCGGCGTGCGCAACATCGACGGCTACAATGCCCGTCTGGGCGAAGCGCGCGCCAAGGGCGAGGAGCTGACGCGCACCGTCCATACCGGCTTCGACAAGGAAACCGGCAAGGCGATCTACGAGGAGGAGAAGCTCGACCTCGATCCTCTGCCCTACATCGTCATCATCGTCGACGAGATGGCCGACCTGATGATGGTCGCCGGCAAGGACATCGAGGGCACGGTGCAGCGCCTCGCCCAGATGGCGCGCGCCGCCGGCCTGCACGTCATCCTGGCAACGCAGCGCCCGTCGGTCGACGTCATCACCGGCACCATCAAGGCGAACTTCCCGACCCGCATCTCCTTCCAGGTCACGTCCAAGATCGACAGCCGCACCATTCTCGGCGAGATGGGCGCCGAGCAGCTGCTCGGCCAGGGCGACATGCTCTACATGGCCGGCGGCGGCCGCATCAGCCGCGTGCACGGCCCGTTCTGCTCCGACGAGGAGGTCGAGAAGGTCGTCAAGCATCTGAAGGCACAGGGCTCGCCGGAATATCTCGAGGCGGTCACCGCCGAGGAGCCGAGCGAGGAGGATGGCGCCGTGTTCGATGCCACCGGCATGGGCGGCGGCGGCGGTGGCGACGACCTGTTCTCCCAGGCGGTCGCCGTGGTCAAGCGCGACCGCAAGGCCTCCACCAGCTACATTCAACGCCGGCTGCAGATCGGCTATAACAAGGCCGCTTCGCTGATGGAGCGGATGGAACAGGAAGGCATCGTCGGCCAGGCCAACCACGCCGGCAAGCGCGAGATCCTGGTGCCCGAGGAGGAAGGCGGATTCTGACGGCCCCGATGGCCGCAGAAACGCCGCTTCGGTGCCCGATCTTCACGCGATTACGATCACGCTGCCCGCCCGATCCGGGATAGAACGCGTAAAACTCAGGACGTCGTTTTGAAAAGCTCCTTGTTGAACAGCACGTTTTCGTATCACGCAGCTTCGCGCGGGCGCCGGATCTGCGCCTGGCTGGTCGCCTGCGCCGTGACGACATGCTCTGTCGCCGGTGCGTCCGGTCACGCCGCCGCGCAGGGCACGCCGGCTCCGAAATCAGGCCCGAAGAGCGGCTCCCAGCTCAGCGCCTCCGACCAGCAGCGCTCGGGCCAGAGTCCCTCGACCACCCAGACCGCCCCGCCCAACCCGATCATTCCCGATCCCCGGCGCAACGTGCCGGCCAGCATCTTCACCTCGTTCGACGCCAACCAGAAGGCGCAGGCGGCCAAGGTCAGCGCCTATCTGTCGTCGCTGCAGACGCTGGTCGGGAACTTCGTCCAGGTCGGCCCGGACGGCAGCAAGACCAAGGGCGATTTCTACATCCAGAAGCCGGGCAAGGTCCGCTTCGAATACGAACCGCCGACGCCGATCGACATCATCGCCGACGGCTCCTCGCTGGTGGTGCGCGACCGCAAGCTCGCGACCCAGGACGTCTATCCGCTGTCGCAGACGCCGCTGCGCTATCTGCTGTCGGACCGCATCGACCTGCTCAAGGACACCAACGTGATCGCGGTTGCGGCCGACGACCTCTACGTCACGATCACGATCGAGGAGAAGCAGGCGCTGATCGGCACCAGCCGGCTGATGCTGATGCTCGGCGTCAAGGACGGCCAGCTCAAGCAGTGGACCGTGACCGATCCGCAGGGCTACGACACCACCATCGCCGTCTACAATCTCGATACGACCAAGAAGCTCGATCCGGCGATGTTCAAGATCGACTTCACGGCCTATCCGAGCACGCCGCCGGGCTGACGCCGCCTCTCGCGCTCGCTCAGCGCGATTCGAGCCCGCGCACCTTCCATTGCGCTTCGGACAGTGCAAGCTTCTCGAAGCGCTTGCGCGCCTCCTCGAGGTCATCGGCCGGAAGCACGTCGCAGCCGGGCCGGCCGCGCAGGATCATCGACGTCGTCGCCCAGCTCAACCGCGCCGCCTTGCAGGCCAGCAGCAGATCCGTGAGACGGTCCTCCTCCAGCAGCGCTTCGATCGTCTCGATGGTGACGACGCAGAGCAGCGCCAGCGCTGCGATCACGGCAGGGAAATCGCCGGTGGCGCAGAAGCGGTTGACGGCGGAGTCGCCGAGCTTTCCGGTGCGGCTGAGGGCGGCAACCTCGGCCTTGACCTGCTGATAGTCCCAGATCGCGCGCATTGCCGCGCCGGGCGAGCGGGTCGGCGTCGCCTGCAGGGTGGCGCGGGTCGCCGGCGGTGCGGCCTTGATGAAGCGGGCGCGGGCGCCCTCGCTCGCCGCGGCGACGAAGGCCCGCGACAGCTTGGCCGGCAGATCGGTGCGCAGCGCGAGCTTCTCGGCGAGATCCTCGTCGCGCTCGGCGATCTTGAACAGGCTGCGATAGCCATCCTCGGACAGCCGGGCGGAGAGGTTCTGTGCCAGCGCCATGCGCACCGCCGGAAAGCCGCGCGCGATCAGCTGCGTCGTGAGATTGTCGCCGATGCCGCGTCGGCTGGCGAGCGCGACGAGATGCGCCGGGCTGCCGGTGCGGATGAACTCGGCGAGGTCGCGCTCGGTCAGCACCGCCGCCTTGGCCAGCATCGGCCCGGCGACGCGCAATTCGGGGTGAACGGCGAGCAGCCGCGCGGTGGCGTAAGGCGCGCGCTCCACGCCGGCGAGCGCCATGCTCAGCTCGGCCAGCAGCTCGGTCGCGACCTGCGGCATCAGCCGGGCGAACATCTGGTCGTAGAGATCGAGCTGCTCGGCCGACGCGGGCCGCGGACCGGCCAGGAACAGGCTGGTGGTCCGGCGCAGCATGTCGGTGGCGAGCTCGGACACCGTCCGCGCATCACCGGCGGGCGTCTTGGCGGTCGGAGCTGCCGCAGGCGCTGGAGGCATCGCACGTCCCTCGTTGGGCGCCTCTTGGCTATGACAGAGGCGCGGGTCGATCATCAATTGAGGAAGAATGCGAAGGCCGGACTAAAGGGGCGTTAAGCCCGGCGGACGGAGCTGCAACCCGCGCGGCTGTCGTTAATGGACTGCAACAGAGCGTGGCAACGACCGTGTTCCTGTATTGTTCTTGCGAACAATCCCTGCTTCCGCTAGCTTGGTCGCTGGGAGGGGCATCATGGTCCAGCGCGTTTCCACCGTCGCCTTCGAGGGGATCGAGGCCCGCGCGGTCGACGTGCAGGTCCAGGTCGCGCCCGGTCTGCCGGCGTTCGCGATCGTCGGCCTGCCGGACAAGGCGGTGTCGGAAGCGCGCGAGCGGGTGCGCTCGGCGCTGATCGCCTCGGGCCTGGCGCTCCCGGCGCGGCGGATCACCGTCAACCTGGCGCCGGCCGACGTGCCCAAGGAAGGCAGCCATTACGACCTGCCGATCGCGCTGGGGCTGATGGCCGCGATCGGCGCCATTCCGCCGGATGCCCTCGGCGGCTTCACCGTGCTGGGCGAGCTTGGCCTCGACGGCTCGATCGCGCCAGTCGCCGGCGTGCTGCCCGCGGCCATCGGCGCCAATGCGCGCGAGGAAGGATTGATCTGCCCGGCCGCCTGCGGCGCCGAGGCGGCATGGGCGAGCCCGGACTTGCAGATCATCGCGGCGAGCTCGCTGATCCAGATCGCCAACCATTTCAAGGGCACGCAGGTGCTGTCGCGGCCGCAGCCGAAGATCCAGGAGGCACCCGCAAGCCTGCTCGACCTGCGCGACATCAAGGGCCAGGAGAGCGGCAAGCGCGCGCTCGAGATCGCGGCCGCCGGCGGGCATCATCTGCTGATGATCGGCTCGCCCGGCGCCGGCAAGTCGATGCTGGCGGCGCGGCTGCCCTCGATCCTGCCGCCGCTGTCGCCGGCGGAGCTGCTGGAAGTCTCGATGATCGCCTCGGTCGCCGGCGAGATCGAGGGCGGCGCGCTGACGTCGCGCCGGCCGTTCCGCAGCCCGCATCATTCCGCCAGCATGGCGGCGCTGACCGGCGGCGGCCTGCGCGCCCGCCCCGGCGAGATCTCGCTGGCGCATCAGGGCGTGCTGTTCCTCGACGAGCTGCCGGAGTTCGATCCGCGCGTGCTCGATTCGCTGCGCCAGCCGCTGGAGAATGGCGAGGTCTCGATCTCGCGCGCCAACCACCGCGTCACCTACCCTGCCCGCTTCATGCTGGTCGCCGCGATGAACCCGTGCCGCTGCGGCAACGCCTTCGAGCCCGGCTACGCCTGCAAGCGCGGCCGCATCGACCGCTGCACCGCCGACTATCAGATGCGCATCTCCGGCCCGCTGATGGACCGCATCGACCTGCGCATCGAGGTGCCCGCGGTCACCGCCGCCGACCTCATCCTGCCGCCGTCCAAGGAAGGCTCGGCCGAGGTCGCGGCCCGCGTCGCGGCCGCGCGCGACCTGCAGCGCGCCCGCTACGCCAGGGCCGGCCTGCCGCACATCCGGACCAACGCCGAGGCGCCGGCCGCCGTGCTCGACGAGATCGCCAGGCTCGATGCGCCCGGCCAGAAGCTGCTGCGCGAGGCCGCCGAGACGATGCGGCTGTCAGCGCGCGGCTATCACCGCGTGCTGCGCGTGGCGCGGACGCTCGCCGATCTCGACCATGCCGACACCATCGGGCGGCTGCATCTGGCCGAGGCGCTGTCGTATCGCGCGCTGGCGGAGGACAGTCGCCATGCGGCGTAAAGGCGCCCCTCCCCCTCAACACTCTGGTAACGACTTCTCTTTACGCTCCGACAACCATAGGGCCCGCGTTCCGTCCTCAGGCCTGCCGCGTCGGTGCGTATCATGTTGCGTTTCAAGGTCCTCGTCTCGGCCGTGCCGCTGATCGCGGCGGCGGTCATTGCCCAGCTCGAATTGGCGCCCTCCCCGCAGCCCTGCATTGCCGTCGGTGCCGACAGCGTCTCGCTCGGCTCCGCGCCCTTCCACGCCGATCTCCATGTCGACTTCACCGATGATCCCGCGCGCGCGACCACGCCTCATCACCGGCCGATCCGGTTCTGTGAGCCGGGCTAACGCCCGGTTCACCATCTCTGCACGGCAGAATCGCGCGTGCACGACCTTTCAAAGTCTCAGCAATACCGACGCCGCATGGTGCGGGCCGGCCATGACATTGGGATCGAAAATCGTCGGGGGTGATCGAGATGGGACCGATTTCTCGCTTCAGGCTGCGGCTGCGCCGGTTCATGCGCCGTCATCGCACCATCTTCGCGATCCTGCGCTCGCTGATGATCTTCTCCGCCGGCTTCGGCGGCGCGTACGGCTTCATCAAGGCCAGCATCTCCGAGAACTCCGGCTATAACCCGCACGCCTTCGCGATCGGCGCCAGCTTCCTGTTCGCGCTCGCCTGCGTCGGCCTGGCCACGCTCAGCATGCGGCTGCGCTTCGTCGCCAGGAAGATGCACAAGATTGCGCTCCACAACGAGGTGCTGGCCGACCGGAACTGGGAGCTGCAGGAAGCCGAGCAGCGCGCCCGCAATCTGTTCGAGCAGCAGGGCGACCTCATCGTCATGCGCGCGCGCGACGGCACCATCATCTTCGTCAACGACGCCTATTGCCGGATGGCGGGCCTCGACCGCGACAAGCTGCTCGGCAGCGCGTTCACCTTCGAGCTAATCGAGCAGGGCGACAGCGCGCTGGAGCCGAACGGCACGCGCGTCCACGACCAGCGCATCGAGAGCGCGGTCGGGCCGCGCTGGATCGCGTGGCGCGAGGCACTGGTGCGTTCCGACGCCGGCCAGCCCGCCGTGCTGCAATGTGTCGGCCGCGACGTCACCGACCGCACCGAGACCGAGCGCGCGCTGGCGGAGGCGCGCGACCAGGCCAATGCCGCGAACCGCGCCAAGTCGCGTTTCCTGGCGATGGCGAGCCACGAGATCCGCACACCGCTGAACGGCATCCTCGGCATGAGCGGCCTGTTGCTCGAGACGCAGCTGACGCCGGAGCAGACCACCTACGCCAAGGCGGTTCGCACCTCGGGTGAAGCCTTGATGTCGCTGATCGACGAGCTGCTCGACTATTCCAAGATCGAGGCCGGCAAGCTCGCACTCGAGGCGCAGCCATTCTCGCTGGCGACGCTGATCGAGGAGATCACCGAGCTGCTGGCGCCGCGGGCGCAGGCCAAGCAATTGGAGATCGCGGCCTATCTCGACGAGCGGCTGCCGACCTGGGTGACCGGCGACGCCGCGCGGCTGCGCCAGGTGCTGCTCAACCTCGCCGGCAACGCCATCAAGTTCACGGCTTCGGGCGGCGTCGCGCTGATCGCCGAGCCCGGGATCTGGCCGAACGAGATCAGCTTCCAGGTGCGCGATACCGGCATCGGCATCGCAGCCGACGCCCAGGAGCGCATCTTCCGCGAATTCGAGCAGGCCGATGACAGCGTCGCGCGCAGCTTCGGCGGCACCGGACTTGGCCTGGCGATCTCCGACCGGATCGTCAAACGCATGGGCGGCCGCATCGCGCTGCAGAGCCAGCTCGGCGCCGGCTCGACCTTCGAGGTGTCGGTGCCGCTGCCGCCGGCGCTGGAGCGCGGCGAGCAGAACAGCTTCCGCGGCCCCGACCTCGCGGGACAGTCGGTCATGCTGGTCGCGCCGGCCGGGCTGCAGGCCGAGCTGATCGAACGGCGCCTGCAGAACTGGGGCGCGCAGACGTGCCTGGTCGCCGAGGCCGAGGTGGCGGAAGCCCTGCTGCCCGAACGCGCCTGGCACGCCGTGCTGGTCGACGACGCCATCGGCAGCGACGCGTCGCTCCGTCTGGGCGGGGCCGCGCAACATCACACGACACGGCTGATCGTGCTGGTCACGCCGGCGAGCCGCCACGAGCTGACCCCAGCGGCGCCGTTCAACGGCTATCTGGTCAAGCCGCTGCGGGCCGCCTCGCTCGCCGCGCGCGTGAGCTTCGACACCGATGGAACGGTCCCGGCACTCGCTGACGATCCAATCCCGACGATCGCGCCGCCGATTGCGGTTCAGGCCGGCGGGAGCCTGTCCATCCTCGTCGCCGAGGACAACGACATCAATGCGCTGCTGATGCGCTCGCTGCTGACCAAGCTCGGCCACCACGCCGACATCGCCGTGCATGGCGAAGCCGCGCTGGACTCCTGGCTCGCGGCGCGCTCGGCCGGCGCGCCCTATGATCTGATCCTGATGGATGTGCAGATGCCTAAGCTCGACGGCATTGCCGCCGCCAAGCGCATCCGCGCCATCGAGGCCAGCGAGCCGGGCCGGCGCACGCCGATCCTGGCGCTCACGGCCAATGCCCTGGTCGAGGACCGCTACGCCTGCTTCGAGGCCGGCATGGATGGCTTCCTGGTCAAGCCGATCGATCGCGACAAGCTGGACGAGGCGCTGGCGAATCTGGCGGCGGCGCGACAGGTGGCGGCGTAAGTAATTAGTTGGAGCGGATCAGTTCAGCGCTACGCTCGCGGGCCACGCTCACAACCGCCTGAGCGCCACCGTCTCGACCTCGTGGTCCGCGCCCTTCTTCAGGATCAGCGTCGCGCGCGGCCTTGTCGGCAGGATGTTGTCCTCGAGATTGGCCAGGTTGGTGCGCTCCCAGATGGCGATCGCAGTGGCGATGGCCTCCTCGTCCGACAGCAGCGCGTAGCGGTTAAAGTAGGACCGGGGATCATGGAACGCAGTGTCGCGCAGCGACAGGAAGCGCTTGACGTACCATTTGCGCAGGATCGCCTCGTCGGCATCGATATAAACCGAGAAGTCGAAGAAGTCGGAGACGACCGGCACGGCCTTGCCGTCACGCGGCAGCGGCCCGGTCTGCAGCACGTTGACGCCTTCGACGATGAGGATGTCCGGCTGGTCGATCTCGACCCACTGATGGGGGACGATGTCGTAGGTGAGATGCGAGTAGACCGGCGCGCGCACCTGATGCCGGCCGGCCTTGATGTCGGAGAGGAAGCCGAGCAGCCGCGGCAGGTCGTAGCTTTCCGGAAAGCCCTTCTTCTGCATCAGGCCCTGCCGCTCCAGGACCGCGTTCGGATAGAGGAAACCGTCGGTGGTGATGAGATCGACCTTCGGCCGCGGCGACCAGCGCGCCAGCAGGGCCTGCAGCACGCGCGCGGTGGTGGACTTGCCGACCGACACCGAGCCGGCAACGCCGATGATGTAGGGCATCTTGCGGTCGCGGATGCCGAGGAACTGGCGCTGCGCGTAGTACAGCCGCTGCGCCGCGTCGACATACATCGACAGCAGTCGCGACAACGGCAGATAGATGTCCTCGACCTCCTTGAGATCGAGGCGATCGTGCATCGAACGCAGCTTGGAGAACTCGCCGGGCTCCAACGTCATCGGCGTGTCGTTGCGCAGCTCGGCCCATTGCTCGCGGGTGAAGACGCGGTACGGATTATATTGTTGTTCGGTGGTGCGCATATCCATGACGCTGCCCTTCGTTTCCCCGGCCGACGCGCCCTACTCCGTCTTGCGCGACGCCTTTTCTTCCAGCCCCGACTGACCGGTGCGCTTGCCGAGCGCCGCCTCGACCTCCTCGAGCCGGACGTCGCGCGACTTCAACAACACCAACAGATGAAACAGCAGATCGGCGCTTTCGGAGATCAGATGCTCGCGGTCGGTGCCAACAGCGGCGATGACCGTCTCGACCGCCTCCTCGCCCATCTTCTTGGCGCATTGCGCCGGGCCCTTGTCGAGCAGCTTGCGCGTATACGACGCCTCGCCGCCCGCCGCGGCGCGCGCGTCGATGATGGCAGCGAGATCGTGAAGCGTGAAACGGGACATCAGCCGGTACTCGGAACGCCTGCCCGAACCACGGCGGCCGGACCAGCGTTCATCTAACATTTTTGCGGCGCAATGTCGTCAGGGATCGAGCCGCATCGGCAGGCCCTGGCGCGCCATGTGCTCCTTGGCCTGCCGGATGGTAAATTCCCCGAAATGGAAGATCGAGGCGGCCAGAACCGCAGTCGCGCGGCCCTCGCGGATGCCGTCGACCAGATGGTCGAGATTGCCGACGCCGCCGGAGGCGATCACCGGCACCGGGACGCTGTCGGCGACCGCCCGGGTCAGCGGCAGGTCAAAGCCCTGGCGCGTGCCGTCGCGGTCCATCGACGTCAGCAGGATCTCGCCGGCGCCGAGCGCGACCACCTCCTGGGCGTATTCCAGCGCGTCGATGCCGGTCGATTTGCGTCCGCCATGGGTGAAGATCTCCCAGCGGCTGCCGCCGCCCGGCCGCGACACGGACTTGGCGTCGATCGCGACCACGATGCACTGCTCGCCGAACTTCTCGGCCGCCTCCTTGACGAATTCGCGCCTGCTCACCGCGGCCGAATTGATCGAGACCTTGTCGGCGCCGGAGCGCAGCAGGGTCTTGATGTCGTCGATGGTGCGCACGCCGCCGCCGACCGTGACCGGCATGAAGCAGGCCTCCGCGGTGCGCCGGACGACGTCCAGCATGATGCCCCGGTTCTCATGGGTGGCGGTGATGTCGAGGAAGCAGAGCTCGTCGGCGCCGGCGGCGTCATAGGCGATCGCGGCCTCGACCGGATCGCCGGCGTCGCGCAGATTGACGAAGTTGACACCCTTGACGACCCGTCCGTCCTTGACGTCGAGGCAGGGAATGACACGGACTTTGAACATCCTGTTCTCTCCTACGCGCGCGCCGCGCGGATCAGCGCCAGCGCCTCCGCCGGGTCGAGCCGGCCGTCATAGAGCGCGCGGCCAGCGATGGCGCCCTCGAGCTTTTTCGCACGCGGTGTCAGCATCGCCCTGACGTCCTCGATCGAGGCAAGGCCGCCGGAGGCGATCACGGGAATCGAGATGGCATCGCCGAGCGCGATCGTAGCGTCGAGGTTGAGGCCCTTGAGCAGGCCGTCGCGGGCGATGTCGGTGAAGATGATCGCGGCGACGCCGGCGTCCTCGAAGCGTTTGGCGATGTCGAGCGCGGTGACCTCGGACGTCTCCGCCCAGCCTTCGACCGCGACCTTGCCGTCGCGGGCATCGAGGCCGACGGCGACGCGGCCGGGAAAGGCCTTCGCAGCGGTCTTCACCAGTTCGGGATCGCGCACCGCTGCGGTGCCGATGATGACGCGGGTGACGCCTTTGCCGAGCCAGGCCTCGACCGTCTTGAGATCGCGAATGCCGCCGCCGAGCTGCACCGGCATCTTGACGACCTCCAGCATCTTCTCGACGGCCTGCGCATTGACAGGCTTGCCGGCGAAGGCACCGTCGAGGTCGACGACGTGGAGATATTCAAAGCCCTGGTCGGCGAAGCTCTTGGCCTGCGCGGCGGGATCGAGGTTGAACACGGTGGCGCGCGCCATGTCGCCCTGCTCCAGGCGCACGCACTGGCCGTTCTTCAGATCGATAGCGGGAAACAGGATCATATCAGTTGTCTTTCAAGAGCGCGCCCTGTCCGCCTCTTGCGGCGAACAGGACGGAAGCGCTCACGGCTTCCATTTCAGGAAGTTGGAAATGAGGGCGAGACCGAAACGCTGGCTCTTCTCGGGATGGAATTGGGTGCCGATCGCGGTGTCCTTGCCGACGATCGCCGTGATCGGACCGCCGTAATCGGCGCGCGCCAGCACATCGTTCTCGTTGACCGCATTCAAGTGATAGGAGTGCACGAAATAGGCGTGCAAGCCCTTCGGCCCGAGCGGCAGCCGCTCCAGGACCGGATGCTCCTGCACCAGGTCGAGCGTGTTCCAGCCCATGTGCGGGATCTTCAGGCTCTCGTCACGAGGGGCGATCTTCTCGACGTCGCCGGCGATCCAGTCGAAGCCGTCGGTGGTGACATGCTCCTTGCCGCGCGTTGCCATCAATTGCATGCCGACGCAGATGCCGAAGAACGGCCGCGCCTTGTGGCGGACGGCTTCGGTCATCGCCTCCAGCATGCCGTTGACGGAGTCGAGGCCGCGGCGGCAATCGGCGAAGGCGCCGACGCCGGGCAGCACGATGCGGTCGGCGCGATACACGGTGTCGGGATCACGCGTGACGACGACCTTCTGCGGATCCGCCATGCCGCGCGCGGCGCGCTCGAACGCCTTGGCGGCGGAATGCAGATTGCCGGAGCCGTAATCGATGATTGCAACACTCATCGTCCACCTCCGGGTTCGGGAAACAAGCCAATGATGCTGGCATGCGGCAGCGGCGGCGGGTGCAGCCCATTGCCATTGTCGCGGGTCGGCGGCGCCGCGCCGCGATCGACGGTGTGATTGTCGTAGCCGAGCGTGCTGCGCCGGGCGGCCCAGCGCTCGAAGAAGCGGCGCTCGGCGGCATCGAGATCGTCGGCGACGACGACGTCGATCTGGCGCCAATTGCCGCGCGAGTAGCTCCAGCGCTTCAGGCTCGAGGCTTCAAGCCCGAGCAGGATCGCGAACAACAAATCGACGCCGGCAATCGCACCGCCGTTGACGCCGACGCGCACCAGGATCACGTCGAGCGCGATCATCAGCACGGCCCAGACGAGCATCGCAAGCCAGAGGCGATGCCAGGCCAGCCAGACGGCGCCGAGCACCGCGGCCCAGAAATGGAAGCCGTCGCGGATGAAGACGAAGCGATCGGTCGAACGCAGATCGACCCCGGAGGCCAGGGGAGCGTGAACCGTATAGACGGGCATGTCGATAATCCCTTGGACGGGGAGGTCAGCCGCCGAGCTGACCCTTGGTGGATGGCACTTCGCCCTGATTGCGCGGATCGATCGAAAGCGCTGTCCGCAGCGCCCGCGCCAGACCCTTGAAGCAGGATTCGGCGATATGATGGGCGTTCTCGCCGTACAGCGTCTCGACGTGCAAGGTGATGCCGGCGTTCATGGCAAACGCATTGAACCACTCGCGCACCAGCTCTGTGTCGAACTCGCCGATCTTGTCGCGCGCGAAGGTCGTGCGGAACACCAGCATCGGCCGGCCCGACACGTCGATCACGACGCGCGTCAAGGTCTCGTCCATCGGCATGTGGATCGAGGCATAGCGGGTGATGCCGGCCATGTCGCCGAGCGCCTGCCGCACCGCTTGGCCGAGCGCGATGCCGACATCCTCGGTGGTGTGGTGAAAGTCGATATGCAGGTCGCCGACCGCCTTGACCGTCATGTCGATGCGGGAATGCCGGGCAAGCAGATCCAGCATGTGATCGAAGAAGCCGATACCGGTCGCGATGTTCACGACGCCGGTGCCGTCGAGGTTCACGGACACCTCGATGTCGGTCTCTTTGGTCTTGCGCTTGATGGTCGCGCTACGCATGGGGTCAGCTTTCCCTTGAAAACGCGGCCCTTTTATCAGGCGGATGTCGGCTTAGCTACTGCGGGATAGCGCCCCGTACGCCTGATCTCGGGCCATGGTGAGCGGATTTCAAGACCGGGTCGGGCAGGGCAGGGACCCGGTAATTGTATCCCGACGCCTGAGCGCCTAAATCAGGGCATCAACCAGGGATCCCCCATGCACGCATCCTCGAACGAGCCCACCGTCTGGCACGGCACCACGATTCTGACCGTCCGCAAGGGGGGCAGGGTGGTGATCGGTGGCGACGGCCAGGTCTCGATCGGCCAGACCGTGATCAAGTCCAATGCCAAGAAGGTGCGCAAGCTCGGCAAGGGCGACGTCATCGGCGGCTTCGCCGGAGCCACCGCCGACGCCTTCACCCTGTTCGAGCGGCTGGAGAGCAAGCTCGAGCAATATCCGGGGCAGCTCACCCGGGCCGCGGTCGAGCTCGCCAAGGACTGGCGCACCGACCGCTATCTGCGGCGGCTCGAAGCCATGATGATCGTGGCCGACAAGGAGGTCTCGCTGGTGCTGACCGGGACGGGCGACGTCCTGGAACCGGAGTCCGGCGTGATGGCGATCGGCTCTGGCGGCAACTATGCGCTTGCGGCGGCGCGGGCGCTGATCGACACCGACAAGGACGCCGAGAGCATCGTCCGCCGCTCGCTCGACATCGCCGCCGACATCTGCGTCTACACCAACCGCAACATCACCATCGAAGCATTGTCGGCCGAGTAGACCATGACCGCGGACGAGATCGGCGCCCCGTCCCGGCAGTCGTCCGGACCCTGGCTCATCCCGGTGCTCGGTCTGCTGGCGCTGCAGGCCGCACTGTTGTTCGCGATGGGCCGGCTGCCGATCTGCGCCTGCGGCACCGTCAAGCTGTGGCATGGCGTGGTGCAGAGCTCGGAGAACTCCCAGCATCTCACCGACTGGTACACGTTCTCCCACATCATTCACGGCTTCTTGTTCTATGCGCTGACCATGCTGGTGGTGCCGCGGCTGCCCTGGCAGGGGCGGCTGATCCTGGCGATGCTGATCGAGGGCGCCTGGGAGCTGGTCGAGAACTCCAGCTTCATCATCGAGCGCTATCGTGCCGCCACGATCTCGCTGGACTATTTCGGCGACAGCATCGTGAACTCCGTCGGCGATACCCTGGCGATGATGACCGGCTTCCTGCTGGCGCGGGTGCTGCCGGTCTGGCTGACCGTCGTGATTGCAGTCGCGCTCGAGATCGGGGTGGGCCTGCACATCCGTGACAACCTGACCCTGAACATCTTGATGCTGATCTATCCAACCGAGGCGATCCGGCAGTGGCAGGCCGGACCGCCGCTCCTGTGACGGCGGAAATCCGGCTTGCCCTCATCCCCGTCCGACCCTAGCTAGAGCCTCATGACAGACTTTTCACCCCGCGAAATCGTCTCCGAACTCGACCGCTACATCGTCGGCCAGGCCGACGCCAAGCGGGCGGTGTCCATTGCGTTGCGCAACCGCTGGCGCCGGCTGCAGCTCGATGCAGGCCTGCGCGAGGAGGTGCTGCCGAAGAACATCCTAATGATCGGGCCGACCGGCGTCGGCAAGACCGAGATCGCGCGGCGGCTGGCCAAGCTCGCGGGCGCGCCGTTCCTGAAGGTCGAGGCGACCAAGTTCACCGAGGTCGGCTATGTCGGCCGCGACGTCGAGCAGATCATCCGCGATCTCGTCGAGGTCGCGATCGTCCAGGTGCGCGAGCGCAAGCGCAAGGACGTCGCCGCCCGGGCCCAGCTTGCCGCCGAGGAGCGCGTGCTCGATGCGCTGGTCGGCGCCAGCTCCAGCGCCGCCACCCGCGACTCGTTCCGCCGCAAGCTGCGCGCTGGCGAGCTGAACGACAAGGAGATCGAGATCGAGACGCAGTCGTCCGGCGGCGGCCTTCCGATGTTCGAGATCCCGGGCATGCCGGGGGCGCAGATGGGCGCGATCTCCATCGGCGACATCTTCGGCAAACTCGGCGGCCGCACCAAGACGCGGCGCGTCACGGTCGAAGCCTCGCACGACATCCTGATCGCGGAAGAGTCCGACAAGCTGCTCGACAGCGACCAGCTGGTGCAGGAGGCGATCAGCGTGGTCGAGAACAACGGCATCGTGTTCCTCGACGAGATCGACAAGATCTGCGTGCGCGAGAACCGCGCAGGCGGCGACGTCTCCCGCGAGGGCGTGCAGCGCGACCTGCTGCCGCTGATCGAGGGCACGACGGTCTCGACCAAGCATGGCGCTGTGAAGACCGATCACATCCTGTTCATCGCGTCGGGCGCGTTCCACATCGCCAAGCCATCGGACCTCTTGCCGGAGTTGCAGGGCCGGCTGCCGATCCGCGTCGAGCTGCAGGCGCTGACGCGCGACGACATGCGCCGCATCCTGACCGAGCCGGAGGCGTCGCTGATCAAGCAATATGTCGCGCTGATGAAGACCGAGGGCGTGACGCTCGACATCACCGACGATGCGATCGACGCGCTCGCCGACATCGCGGTCGCGGTCAACTCCACGGTCGAGAACATCGGCGCGCGTCGGCTGCAGACCGTAATGGAGCGCGTCCTCGACGACATCTCCTTCACGGCCTCCGACCGCAGCGGCGAGACCATGCGGGTCGACGCCGCCTTCGTGCAGCAGCACATTGGCGATCTCGCCAAGAACACTGATCTCAGCCGGTTCATTTTGTAGCGGCTACCCGTATGGGTCGAGGCCTAGCTACAAATTCCGCCGTCGTCCCCGCGAAAGCGGGGATCCATAACCACCAAAGCCAATTGTGACT
This sequence comes from Bradyrhizobium sp. SZCCHNR1053, assembly GCF_032381235.1. Classification (NCBI taxonomy): domain Bacteria; kingdom Pseudomonadati; phylum Pseudomonadota; class Alphaproteobacteria; order Hyphomicrobiales; family Nitrobacteraceae; genus Bradyrhizobium; species Bradyrhizobium sp. SZCCHNR1053. Next base: position 76,002 of record NZ_JAUHJM010000015.1, on the reverse strand, counting down.
CTCGATGGCGGCTCCAGCCCTGCCTCAGCGTGTACAGCGGTGGCTATGGGTCCCGGCTCAAAGCCGGGACAGTGTTGGATGTCGTGGTGACAGTCTCCCCGCCGGCCATCGCTCGGTCATGGCATGACCGGCGCCTACAACAAACATTGGCAGGCGATGCTCGCCGTCAACGCCGCCGTGATGCTCGGCGTGCTCCTGCACAAGATCACGCTGCCGCCCTACATCCCCTACATCCACCTGCTGGTCGACTATCACCACGGCTTCATCAAGCGCGCGCTGGTCGGTGCCATCGTCGGACTGTTCACGGCGAGGGTGCCGGTGTGGCTGGTGTTCGCAATCGGCGGCAGCGTCTGGCTGATCACGCTCGCTCTGTACCTGCAGCTGTTCCGACGCACCTTTGGTTTTGATCGCGCGCAGCTGCCGCTGTTCGTCTTCACGGCTGGGTCGCCGTTCGTCTTCAAGAACTTCCTGTTCACGCTCGGTCATTTCGACATCTATGGCTGTCTCGGCGTCATCATCCTGTTGCTGGTCCCGGCGAGCTCACTCGGCTACGTCCTGCTCGCCACGCTCATCTCGGCGGTGCTGGTGCTGATCCATCACATCCATCTGCTGATGTATGTGCCCACCATCGTCGCCATCGTCGTGCTGCGCTACTATCTGGCCCGCCCCATCGCCCGGCTCGACCTTGCCGTGGGCGCAAGCGCGCTGCTCGGCCTCGGCATCCTGTTCCTGGCCGCGCAATTCCTCGGAACCATGCCGCTGCCCGAAGCCGATTTCGTAAGTTATTTGCAGACACGAATGGCCGATCCATCGCGCACCGAGCTGCTTCAGTTCGCCTATGTCTGGTACCAGCCGCTGTCCAAGGAAGTGCAGGACACCTGGGCGCGCATGCCGTCCAATCTGCTCGGCGTGCCCGTATATGCGCTGCTGCTCTGGCTGCATGCACCGCTATGGAGCTACTACAGCGATCTTGTCGGCGCATTGGAAGAGCGGCGTCATCGCCAGATCGTCATCGCCGCGCTGATCTTCATCAGCCTCGCCTACGTCGTGATGTTCGCGATGGTGTTCGACTATTCGCGCTGGATCTCGAGCTGGGTCGTTTGCATGGTGATGATGCTGCACGCGGTGAAGACGCTTCCCGCGACCAAGCCGATTGCACCGATTGATCCCGACGATCGCAGGACCACGATCCTGGGCTGGATCGTCACCGCCGTACCGCGCGTCGGCATCATCCGGCCGTTCTGAGCCTCAGCCTCTTGAGCGCCTGATACGGACGTAGAGCGCGCCGGCGCCGCCATGTCCGACATGGGCCTCCTCGAAGCCGACGATCAGCGAGCGGAATTCCGGCAGGCTCAGCCAATGTGGCACCTGGCGCCGGAGCACGCCGCGTTCAGGGTCCGCGCCGATGGTGCCCTTGCCGGTGATGACGAGCACGAAGGTCAGCCCATCATGCTGCGCGCGATGCAGGAAATGATGCAGCGCTTGGTGCGCCCGGCTCTGGGTCATGCCGTGCAGATCGAGCCGCGCATCGATCTCATTGCGGCCGCGCGACAGTTTCGAACGCTCCCTCCGGCCGAGCGAAACCAGCGGCGGAATCGCCGGCCGGACGGGTTTCGGCGCGGCAACCGGCGCGACCGGCCGCTGCGTCATCGCGGGTTTGTCCGGCTGCGGTTCGGACGTCGTCATCGGTGGATGCAGCCGCACCGGACGCTGTGTCTTGCGCAGCGGCTTGACCTGGCGCGCCACCGTCTCCCACAGCATGCGCTCGTCCTCGGAGAGGCCGCGCTTGCGACGGCCACGGGGCGGCTCGGGATCATGCGACATGGAAACGGCTTGTCATCGGCGGTTGCGGTGGCGTCTGCCATAGCGCAATCGGCGGATATTGCGATCACTTTCGAGTCGCGGTCGGGCCTCGGGCAGGGGCACTGGCTGCGGGGCCACCACGTTCTGCGCCACGGTGGTCGCGGATTTTGCGACGGCGATCGCGGAGCTAGCCGCGACGGGAGCAGCGGCCTTTGAATCCTTCGCCGCGGAGGGCGCCGCCGCCGTCGTGGCCTGGTCCTGCTCCTTCGCTTGATCTTTGGCAGCCTCCTTCGCTGCCTGCTTCGGCAGCACTTGCGGAAACAGCTTGGCGATCTTCTCCGACGGACGCGCATCCGGCAGCGGCATTTTGCGGCCACGCGCAACCGGATCGAGGCTCTTCGGCACCAGCATCACGAACTGGATGCTGTGCTTGAGGCGGCCGGAGACCTTGCCGGCGTCCGGTCCCGCGCCGAAGTAGAGATCGGCGCGCGCAGGTCCGACGATCGCCGAGCCCGTATCCTGGGCAATCATCAGCCGGTGGAAAGCCGTCTTCGACTTCTCGGATTCGATCGGCAACTCGCCGGTGATAAAGAACGGCGTGCCATAGACGTGCAGCGACTTGTCGACCGCGATCGAGCGGCCCGGAGTCAGCGGGATGCCCTGGGCGCCGATGGCCTCGTCCTTCTCCGACAGTTGCACCTCGCGGAAGAAGATGTAGGAGCGGTTGGTCCGCCGCAGTTCGTTGGCACCTTCCGGGTTCTGCTCCATCCAGTCGCGGATGCGCTGCATCGACATCTGCTCGCGCGGAATGATGCCGCGCTCGATCAGGACACGACCGACCGGCGTATAGGGATGGCCATTATAGGCATCGTAGTTGATGCGGACGGTCGAGCCGTCGTCGAGACTGATGCGCGCGGATCCCTGGATCTGGGCAAACAGCAGGTCCGTCTGGTTCCTCAGCCACGCGATCTCCAGGCCGCGGCCCTCGATGGCGCCGTCCTCGATCTCCGCGCGGTCGTAATAGGGGACCAGCTTGCGCCGTCCGATCTTCCGGTAGACGGGACCCTTGTTGGGCAGACTCGTCGCGTCCTGCTTGAAGCCGCGAACGAACAGATTGGAGGGGCGGCGATAGACCGGAACATTGTAGACCTCGTTCTGGGTCCGCGAGCCGTCGATCACGGGTTCGTAGTAGCCGGTGACAAAGCCGTCGGCATCGCCGAGCTTAGAGATCTTCAGCGGCTCGAAGTGCCGCTCGAAGAACGCCCTTGCCGCGGCATTGTCGGCGAGATCGGCGGCCCGGGCGTCGCGACAGGGGTCGCGCAGGGAATCGCCCAGCGCCTTGGCGTCCGGCGTGACATCCGTCTTGGCGGCGATCGGCTTGCAACTGGCGCGGAACGTCCGGTACGCCGCAAGCTGATCATCGTCGTTCCAGCCGGGCACGTCGTTCCAGGCCAATGGCAGGTACTGGCTGTTGTTGATTTCGAGCGGCCAGTCGAGCTGGGGGTAGGGCAGGTGGCGCACCGATGCCACCGGGGTCCGGTGGCGCGAGCGCACCGCCTCGGCCGCGTAAGGGGCGAGCGCCACGGCAACGACGCTCAAGGCGAGCGCCGATGTCCAGTACTTTACGCGATGAGCGGTGAAACCCCGCTTCCAAATTTCGCGAACCATGCTTGCACCATCAAAGTACCACTCAACGCGAAGTTCGGAAAAAACGGGATTCTAAAAAATCGACGTCACAATTCAAGAATGCGCCTCGTCGTCCTCCTGACGCAGCCGGCCGACACCGAGAGCGGTGCCCTCCAACGTAACGCCGGCGGCGGCAACCTATTCCATCAATGGCTGCCAGTGCCGACCAGCTTCCAGTTCGGATCGCGCGAGCCGGTGTCGCGGGCGAAAGTCCAGATGTCGGTGATGTCGGCCACCTTGTCCGGATTGCCGTCGACGATGTTGCCCATCTTGTCGCGTGTCACCGAGATCATCTGCGAGACGAAGCGGACCGTGACCTGCGCGGTGCGGTCGCGCAGCTCGGCACCGACCAGCTCGGCGGTATCGATGGAGACGAAGCGGGTTTCGGTCTTCTGCTCCTGCTTCTCACGCTCCTTGATGACGGAGTCGAAGCTCTCATAGACCTCGGACGACAGCAGGTCGCGCAACGCGCGGCGATCACCATTGGCAAACGCCAGCACGATCATCTCGTAGGCGCTGCGCGCACCGGTCAGGAAATGGCGCGGATCGAACGATGAGTCATCGGCGACGATCGCGTCGAGGCCACGCGCGAGCGGCGTGCCCGGCTCGGCCAGGCCGCGCCAGCGATCGCCCGCCGCCGGCATCTCGCCGCCGGGGACCGAAGCCGAGGGGTCGACGGGCTTGTTGGGAACCGGCATGACGTGGTTGTCCGGCGCACCCTGGACCGCGTTTCTGGCGGCGTGATCGAACGGCGTGCGCTCGCTTCCGGTGCGCTGCCCGAGCACGGCGCGCAGGCGCACGAAGATGAAGACCGCCAACGCCAGGAAGATGATGGTATAAATGTCCACGTCGTGTTCGCTTTCTGACCTGTCGAGCCGAACGCGGAGCCCGGCCACCGGACACCCGTTCTACAGGATCCAGGTAAAGACCCGTGAATCCCTCGGTCGACCCGGATGTAGTCATCGAATTGGGCCCGGCCAATGGCACATTGTGGCGTAGCGATCCTAACCCTTTTCCTTCTCAAGGGGAAATCCGATCGACCCCTGATTGGAACGGGGTAGGCCGGTCGCTGGTTCCGCCCGGTGGCTGATGCGACAAATAGAGGCATACCGGCCGGATCAATCCTTTGCCTCGGCCTTTTGCGGCGTCCGTGGCTCGTCCTTGTGGAACAAGCCGGCCCTATGGTAGCCACGCGCCGCAACGACCCGCCCTTTTTGCCTGGAGAACACTGCGATGACCAACGGTAACGGCGCCACTCCCGAGGCGGCTGCTCCTCCTCAACTGAACGTGCTGGCCCAATACATCAAGGATCTCTCGTTCGAGAATCCGAACGCGCCGCAGTCCCTGGCACCGCAGGGCCAGCCGCCGCAGATCAATATCCAGATCAATGTCGGCGCCAATGCGCTGAATGACACGGAATACGAGGTGACGCTGACGATCGAGGGCAAGGCCGAGAGCGGCAGCCAGGTGATGTTCAGCTTCGAGCTGGTCTATGGCGGCGTGTTCCGGCTGGTCAACATTCCGCGCGAGAACCTGTCGCCGATGCTGCTGATCGAATGCCCGCGCCTCTTGTTCCCGTTCGCCCGCGAGATCGTCGCCAACTCGGTGCGCGACGGCGGCTTCCCGCCGCTGATGCTGGACCCGGTCGATTTCGTTGGCCTGTACCGCCAGAACATGGAGCGCCAAGCAGCGGCCCAGGGCGGCCAAGTGCTGTCGAGCTGATCTGGTTCAGCTTTACGATTGATGTTTGCAGGGCGTGATCCGCTGCCGATCAGGCGGATCACGTGCCGGCGAGAAACTCCATCCAGATCGGCTTGTCGCCGAGGGTGGCGATGAAGGCCCGATGCGCCTCTCGCTCCGCATCCGTGACACGTGGCAGAAGCGGCTGCTCGCGCTGACGGCGCGGCGTATCGCCGGCCCCCCCGATGCGGATCTCCTGGCTGTCCTGGGTCAGGATCAGCTGCGACTGCCGCGCCCCGACGAGATCGACATAGACCTCCGCCAGCAGTTCGGCGTCGAGCAACGCGCCGTGCTTGGTGCGGCGTGAGTTGTCGATCGCATAGCGTGAGCAGAGGTCGTCGAGGCGGTTCGACACGCCAGGATGCTTGCGACGTGCGAGCAGCAGCGTATCGACCAGACGATCCCTGGGAATGGCCGCGCGCTTGACCCGGTCGAGCTCGGCATTGATGAAGCCGATGTCGAACGAGGCGTTGTGGATCACCAGCGGGGCATCGCCGATGAATTCCAGGAACTCCTCCACGATCTCGTGAAACAGCGGCTTGTCCGCCAGGAACTCGCTCGACAGTCCGTGAACCGCGAACGCCTCCGCCGGCATGTCGCGTTCGGGATTGATGTAGCGGTGGTAGACTTGGCCGGTGGGCATGCGGTTGATGATCTCGACACAGCCGATCTCGACCAGGCGGTCGCCGCGCAGGGCGTCGAGGCCGGTGGTTTCGGTGTCGAGAACGATCTCACGCATCTGATCTGATCCGTCGAATTCCGCGCCGCCGGCGTTCGCGAATCAGCCCCGGCGCTGCGGCATTCTAACGACCTCCGCCAGGATGTCGCGGATGCGTGCCCGCACCGGATCGAGCCCGTGAGAGGTATCCACGACGAAATCGGCGCGCTTGCGCTTCTCGGCATCCGGCATCTGCCGTGCGAGCAGCGCATCGAGCGCTTCTTCCGTCATCGTGCCGCGCGCCAGGATGCGTTGGCGCTGGATCTCGGGCGACGTCGACACCACCACCACGGCATCGACGCGCTTGTCGCCGCCGGTCTCGAACAGCAAGGGGACATCGACGACCGCAACCGGCACGCCGGACTGCTCGGCGTCGTCGAGAAACTTCTGGTGGTAGGAGCGCAGCATCGGATGCACGATCGCTTCGAGCCGGCGGATCGCGTCGGGATCGCCGACGACCTTGGCCGAGAGCCTGGCCCGATCCACCTTGCCGTCCACCGTGGTCCCAGGAAATTCGGCTTCGATCGCTGGCGCGGCTTCGCCTTCATAGACCTTATGAACGGTCGCGTCGGCGTCGTAGACCGGCACGCCGGCTTCCGCGAACAGCTTTGCGGTCGTCGACTTGCCCATGCCCATCGAGCCGGTCAGACCCAGCACTCTCATCCGCGGTCACTCCCCCTTACGCGTGGCTGCGGTCGGCATCAGATCCTGAGCAGCTTCGCTTCGCGAAAATAGGCGAGCAGCGGCAACAGCGGCAGGCCGAGTATGGTGAAGTGATCGCCGTCGATCCGGTCGAACAGGTGCACACCGAGCCCTTCCAGCTGATAGGCGCCGACGCTGGATGTGACGGCTTCGCCGGCGACATCGAGATAGGCTGCGATCTCGGTTTCGGTGAGGGCGCGCATCGTCATCCAGGCAATTGCGACGTGCGAGAACAGCACCTCACCGTTGCGGACCACGGCAATGGCCGAGTGCAGCGCATGGGTGCGCCCGCCCAGCGCCAACAGTTGCTGCATGGCATGCTGGCGGCCGGCTGGCTTGTTGAACATGCGCTCACCCAATGCGAGCGTCTGATCCGCGCCCACCACATATGAATTGGGCCTGCTTGCCGAGACCGCAGCGGCCTTTGCGTTGGCAAGGTGTAACGCGATCTCGTAGGGCGCCACCAGGCCGGCTTCGGCCTGCACCGCGCGTTCGTCGATATCGGCCGGAAGGGCCTCGCACGCGAGGCCTGCGTTCGCGAGCAGCATCCGCCGCACGCGGCTTTGCGATGCCAGAATGAGAGGCTCGTCACTGCACCAGATGGACATTGATCCGCTCACTAGTCCGGAAGCCGCTGCCGCTGCCGGTCGGTATAGAGTTTCAGGATCGCGGCGGCCGTCTCCTCGATCGAGCGCCGCGTCACGTCGAGCATGACCCAGTTGAACTTCGCACTCAGCTTGCGTGCATAGGCGACCTCGTCCGTCACCGACTGCTTGTCGACATAATTCTCATTGCCGGATTCCGCACCCATGCTGAGCAGGCGATTCTGCCGTACCTGGATCAGCCGCTCCGGGGTCGCATGCAGGCTGACGACCAGCGGCTTCTTCAATGTCTCGAGCTGATGCGGGATCGGAATGCCCGGGACCAGCGGCACGTTGGCTGTGCGCACGCCGCGGTTGGCGAGATAGATCGAGGTCGGAGTCTTCGACGTCCGGCTGACGCCCACCAGCACCACTTCGGCGTCTTCGAGGCCGTCGACCATCTGCCCGTCATCGTGGAGCATCGTGTAGTTCAGCGCATCGATGCGGGCGAAATATTCGGCATTGAGCACATGCTGCGCACCGACGCGGCCGGCGGTCGATGCGCCGAGATAGGCCTCAAACAGCTGCATCACCGGACCGATGATCGACAGGCTCGGGATGTTGATCTGCTGGCACTTGCCTTCGAGCCGGCTGACCAGGTCCTTCTCGAGCAGGGTGAACAGCACGATGCCGGGGGCTTCCTCGATCTCGTCGAGCACACGGTCGAGCTGCTTCTGGCTGCGAACCAGCGGGTACACGTGCTCGACGGGGGTCACGTTGGTGTACTGCGCGGCGACCGCTCGCGCGACCGTGATCAAGGTTTCGCCCGTCGAATCGGAAACCAGATGCAGGTGAAAGTAATTGCCGGTGGTGGGCATCAAATCCTTAACGATCTGTGAATCCCTGTGAAGGATGGGACCAAAAAGCGGCCTCGGACCGCTCCCTTTGTATAACCCCGATAGTTCTGCACATGGTCGCCGTCCGGGACGGCGCCAGGCAGCAGCGCGATGATATCGGGACGAGGTCGGTTTGTCTCTGGATAAGCTGTCGAAGGATTTCGGCAAGCGTTTGAATCACATTGAACTCTGCGGCGATCCGGCGCGTGCAGCTCACATGTTGAGGGATGTGAACAAGCTGCGAGCACACTGCGGATGACATTGCATGAGTCCAATCCACCGCTACCTAGACTCAAACCTTAAGATTCTAAAATTATTTGGTTTGGAGGGGACTGAGCGAGCGGATATGTCTCGGCACGCAAGCTGATCACCAGCCGAGAGGATCACGCGTCTCCGATGTATGAGTGGATCAAGGCCCTGCACGTCATCGCCGTCATCGCGTGGATGGCCGGCATGCTGTATCTGCCGCGGCTGTTCGTCTATCATTGCGACGCCGAGATCGGCTCGAAGCAGTCCGAGACGTTCAAGGTCATGGAGCGGCGCCTGCTCAAGGCGATCATCAATCCGGCGATGACCGTGACGTGGCTTGCCGGGCTCTATCTGGTCTGGGCCGGCCACTGGTATACCAGCGGTTGGTTTCATGCCAAATTTCTGCTGGTGCTGATCATGTCCGGAGTCCACGGACTGTTTACCCGCTGGGTCAGGGAATTCGGCGCCGACAAGAACACCCGCAGCCAGAAATTCTACCGCTACATCAATGAGGTACCAACGGTACTAATGATAGGCATCGTGATTCTCGTGATCGTCAAGCCGTTCTGACCGTTTCCCTCGGAATACCGCTGCGCTGCAGACGCCTTGCAGACGCCGGCGCGATTTTCTATATTGTAGATATCCCACCCCACGCAGGCGGATGTGGTTGCGTTCCGGCTTGACCGGCCGCCGCATCAGGTCTGGTGCCTCATCGGCGCCAACCTTGCTCAGACCTGCGGACCTCATTTTCGTCCGCCTTCCCACAGCCACCTCGCATCCCTCCCAAGTCGCTTCCACAGGACCACCCCAATGCGGGAAATCAAACTACAGGACCTCAAGTCAAAGACGCCGGCCGAGCTCGTCTCCTTCGCGGAGGAAAACGGGGTCGAGAACGCCAGCACGATGCGCAAGCAGGAGCTGATGTTCGCCATCCTCAAACAGCTTGCGATCCAGGAAATCGACATCATCGGCGAGGGCGTCGTCGAGGTGCTCTCCGATGGCTTCGGCTTCCTCCGCTCGCCCGATGCCAACTACCTGCCGGGTCCCGATGACATCTACGTCTCGCCCTCGCAGATCCGCCGCTTCGGGCTGCGCACCGGTGACACCATCGAAGGCCACATCCGCAGCCCGAAAGAGGGCGAGCGTTATTTCGCGCTGCTCAAGGTCAACACGCTGAACTTCGAGGATCCCGAGAAGTCCAAGCACAAGGTCAATTTCGACAATCTCACGCCGCTGTTTCCGGATGAGCGCTTCCGGCTCGAGCTCGAGGATCCGACCCGCAAGGATCTGTCGCCACGCGTGATCGACATCGTCGCGCCAATCGGCAAGGGCCAGCGCGCGCTGATCGTCGCGCCGCCGCGCACCGGCAAGACGGTGCTGATGCAGAACATCGCGCACTCGATCACGGCCAATCACCCCGAGTGCTACCTGATCGTGCTGCTGATCGACGAGCGTCCGGAAGAAGTCACGGACATGCAGCGCTCGGTGAAGGGCGAGGTCGTGTCCTCGACCTTCGACGAACCGGCCGCACGTCACGTGCAGGTCGCGGAGATGGTGATCGAGAAGGCCAAGCGCCTGGTCGAGCACGGCCGCGACGTCGTCATTCTGCTGGACTCGATCACCCGTCTCGGCCGCGCCTACAACACCGTCGTGCCGTCATCCGGCAAGGTGCTGACCGGCGGTGTGGACGCCAACGCGTTGCAGCGGCCGAAGCGCTTCTTCGGCGCCGCCCGCAACATCGAGGAAGGCGGCTCGCTGACCATCATCGCGACCGCTCTGGTCGATACCGGCAGCCGCATGGACGAGGTCATCTTCGAAGAGTTCAAGGGCACCGGCAACTCCGAGCTCATCCTTGACCGCAAGGTCGCGGACAAGCGGACCTTCCCGGCGATCGACATCGCCCGCTCAGGCACCCGCAAGGAAGAGCTCATCACCGAGCCGCAGAACCTCAAGAAGATGTACGTGCTCCGCCGCATCCTCAATCCGATGGGCACGATGGACGCGATCGACTTCCTGCTCGACAAGCTCCGCAGCACCAAGAGCAATGCCGAGTTCTTCGAATCCATGAACACCTGATCGCGCCACGGTCTCGATTTGGAAAGGGCGCTCTTTGGAGCGCCCTTTTTGTTTGACCTGTTTGTCGCTGCGCCCGGCGTGAAGTCCTCGATGCTTATCCGCCCGCCATGGTTCGCCGGCGTAAAGCATGCCGCTGCAAACCGATTGTCTTTCGCTGCCGGTGGGCCCAACTGAGGATCATGCATCCTCACGACCAGACCATCTTCGCGCTGTCCTCCGGACGCCTGCCGAGTGCGATTGCGATCGTCAGACTCTCCGGGCCTCACGCCGGCATCGCCCTTCAGATGCTGGCGGGGAAACTGCCGCTACCGAGGATGGCGACGCGCGCCTTGCTGCGCGATGGCAATAGCGAACCGATCGACGATGCCGTCGTGCTGTGGTTTCCCGGCCCGGCCAGTGCCACCGGCGAAGATGTTGCCGAGCTGCATGTGCACGGCAGTCGAGCCGTCGTGGCGACAATGTTCTCGGTGCTGTCGACGATGCCGCAGATGCGCCCTGCCGAACCGGGCGAGTTCACGCGGCGCGCGTTCGAGAATGGCAAGATCGATCTGACCGAAGCCGAGGGGCTCGACGATCTCATTCATGCCGACACGGATCGGCAGCGGCGCCAGGCGTTGCGGCAGCTCAAGGGCCTGCTTGGTGACAAGGCGCGGGGCTGGCGTGAGCAGATCATCGAAGCTACGGCGCTGATCGAGGCCGGGATCGATTTTGCCGATGAAGGCGACGTGCCAACCGAGCTGATGGCGTCGGCGCTATCGCGGATTGAGCAGCTACTGGCGGAGATCGAGGCCGTGTTGTCGGCGCAGGGTCGGGCCGAGCGGCTGCGCGATGGCCTGACTGTCGTCATCGCCGGACCTCCAAACGCCGGCAAGTCGACATTGATGAACCTGCTGGCCCGACGTGAGGTGGCGATCGTCTCGCCTCATGCCGGCACCACGCGCGACGTCATCGAGATCCAGCTCGATCTCCAGGGCTATCCCGTCACGGTGATCGACACCGCTGGGATCCGGGAGACGGACGACCCCGTGGAGCAGGAGGGGGTGCGCCGAGCCCGGGATCGGGCTGCGCAAGCCGATCTCGTGCTGTGGCTGTCCGAGGATAGTCAGCCGGAGGCAGAGCGTCGAAGCGGGGTGCCTGTCTGGCTGGTCCGGAACAAGATCGATCTGCCGAGACCGCAGGAGACAGCCACGGCGACGGTGCAGGGAGATGCTCCGGTCTTTGCGATCTCGGCCAGAACCGGAGCAGGGGTGGCCGGCCTGTTGGAGGCTCTGATAGGCTTTGCCCGTGACTTCTTCGGATCGACCGAGAATGGCCTGATCACCCGGGAGCGGCAACGAGCCCCGCTCAATGAGACCGTGGCGGCGCTTCGTCGGAGCGTTACGGCTGTTGATCTCGGTGAGGAGCTTGCCGCGGAGGAGCTGCGGATCGCCGCCCAGGCGCTTGGGCGTCTGTTGGGGCGGGTCGATGTCGAGGATGTGCTGGACGTGATCTTCCGCGAGTTCTGTATCGGAAAGTAGCAGCGTCAAGAGCCTCGCCGGACGCAGATATGCTTAATGAAATGTTGCTTGGTTAACTGATCGTCAATCGTTTCACGTGAAACAGGGGTAGAGCCCTCGTTGGACGTTTCACGTGAAACAAGTCCCAGATGGCACCGATGCTGTTTCACGTGAAACATCTCCCTGCCCGACGGTGGCGAATGTTTCACGTGAAACGTCTTCCGAGCGTTGTCCGCACGCGCTAGATAAGCCTCATGAGCGAGCATCTGACATCCTACGACGTCATCGTCATCGGTGGCGGCCACGCTGGCTGTGAAGCTGCGGCGGGCGCGGCGCGCATGGGTGCCCGAACCGCCCTGATCACGCATCAGTTCGCGACCATCGGCGCCATGTCCTGCAATCCGGCCATAGGTGGGCTGGGGAAGGGACATCTGGTTCGCGAGGTTGATGCTCTCGATGGGCTGATGGGTCGCGTCGCCGATGCCGGCGGTATCCAGTTTCGGGTTCTGAATCGTCGGAAGGGGCCGGCCGTTCGAGGTCCACGCGCCCAGGCCGACCGCAAGCTCTACGCTGCAGCGATGCAGTCGGCGATCCGGGAGACCGCGAACCTCGCCGTCATTGAAGGCGAGGCGGACGAACTGATCGTTGCCGGCGAGCGTGTAGCGGGGTTGCGGCTGGCTGATGGTCGGACCTTCATCTGTGGCGCTGTCGTCATCACGACCGGCACGTTCCTGCGTGGTCTGATCCACCTGGGTGAGAGGACCTGGCCGGCCGGCCGGGTCGGCGAAGCGCCGGCGCTGGGGCTGTCCCGGTCTCTCGAAGCCATCGGATTTCGGCTCGGGCGGCTCAAGACCGGCACGCCGCCGCGTCTGGATGGATCGACGATCGACTGGACAGCGGTCGAGATGCAGCCCGGCGACGATCCGCCGGAGCCGTTCTCCGTCCTGACCGACAGGATCACCACCCCGCAGATCCAGTGTGGGATTACCCGAACGACGACCGCGACCCATGAGGTGATCCGCGCCAACGTCCATCGCTCGCCGATGTACTCCGGGCAGATCAAGTCGACCGGGCCGCGCTACTGTCCGTCGGTTGAGGACAAGATCGTCCGCTTCGGTGATCGCGACGGTCACCAGATCTTCCTGGAGCCGGAAGGGCTCGACGACACCACCGTCTACCCGAACGGTATCTCGACCTCGTTGCCTGAGGAGGTCCAGCTCGCGCTGCTGCCGACCATCCCGGGCCTCGAGCGCGTCCGGATGATCCGACCGGGCTATGCGATCGAGTACGACCACGTCGATCCACGCGAGCTGGAGCCAACGCTCCAGACCAAGCGGATGAGGGGCCTGTTCCTGGCGGGTCAGATCAACGGCACGACCGGCTACGAAGAGGCTGCCGCCCAGGGTCTGGTAGCCGGGCTCAATGCGGCGCTCGCGGCGGGCGGCGGCGAGTCGATCGTGTTCGATCGTGCCGACGGCTATCTCGGCGTGATGATTGATGACCTCGTGACGCGCGGGATCACCGAGCCCTACCGCATGTTCACCTCGCGCGCGGAGTATCGGCTAACCCTCCGGGCGGACAATGCGGACCAGCGGCTGACCGACAAGGGCATCGCGCTCGGCTGTGTCGGCAATGATCGCGCGCGTTTCCATCGAACCAAGATGGATGCGTTGGAGGCTGCCCGTTCGATGGCGAGGTCGCTGACGATCACGCCCAACGAGGCGGCGAAGCATGGCCTCACGCTCAACAAGGATGGCCAGCGCCGCTCGGCCTTCGATCTGATGGCCTATCCGGAGATCGGCTTCTCCGGGGTGGGAGCGATCTGGCCGGAGCTCGGTGCGATCGATCCCGCCATCGCCGTCCATCTGGAGATCGATGCCAAATATGATGTCTATGTCCGCCGCCAGAGCGAGGACGTGGATGCCTTCCGGCGCGATGAGGGCTTGGTGCTCGGTGGGGTCGATTATGCGCTTGTCCCGGGTCTTTCGAATGAGGCGCGGGCGAAGCTGACTGCAGCCAAGCCGTGGACGATCGGACAGGCGGGCCGGATCGATGGCATGACGCCGGCGGCGCTCGGGATCCTTGCGGCCTATCTCCGTCGGGAAGCGCGTCGCAGCAAGGCCACCGGCTGAGGCGTTTCACGTGAAACAGGCATCGCCAGCGGTGGCATCCAAGATGATCGAATCGGACAAGGCGGCAGCGCTCGCGCTGACTCCCGTTTCACGTGAAACGGAGCATCGCCTCGATCGCTATGTCGCGCTGCTGTTGGAATGGCAGGTGAAGACCAATCTGGTCGCGCCGTCGACCTTGCCCCATCTCTGGACGCGCCACATCGCCGACTCGTTGCAGCTTCTCGATCTCGCGCCCGACGCCAGGATCTGGGTTGATCTGGGCAGCGGCGGCGGCTTTCCCGGCGTCGTACTTGCCTGCGCTTTGGCCGATCGGCCGGGTGCACAGATTCACTTGGTCGAGCGCAACGCCAAGAAGGCAGCGTTCCTGCGCGAAGCAATTCGTGTCACCGGCGCTCCGGGGATCGTGCATTTGTCAGAGATCGGGGATATCGTGGAGAAGTGGAGCGGGCGAGTCGATTGCGTGACCGCACGCGCGCTGGCTCCGCTACATCAGCTCATCGGCTTTGCGGAGCCCTTGGTGAAAAAAGGCGCGAAAGCGCTGTTTCTCAAGGGTCAAGATGTAGAAGCGGAATTGACCGAATCTACTAAGTATTGGAAAATTGAGTCGAAACTTCACTCCAGCCGGACGGGCGGGCAGGGCTGGATCGTCGCAATCGATTGCATCGAGCGACAGAGCTGAATTCCGTCAAGACGACAACCAATGGCGATCGCGCATGGCCGTAATTGATCAGATTTATCAAGAAGATAGAGCCCCGCACCCGGAGGGGCATCCGCGCATCCTGGCGCTCGCCAATCAGAAGGGCGGGGTCGGCAAGACCACGACCGCGATCAACCTCGGCACGGCGCTGGCAGCGATCGGCGAGCGGGTGCTGATCGTCGACCTCGATCCGCAGGGCAACGCCTCGACCGGGCTCGGCATCGACCGCGGCAGCCGTAACTGCTCGACCTATGACGTGCTGATCGGCGAGGCCTCGCTGCGCGACGCCATCGTTGCGACGGCCGTGCCGCGGCTGCACATCGCCTCCTCGACGATGGACTTGTCGGGTCTCGAGCTCGAGCTCGGTTCCACCGCCAACCGCGCCTTCCGTCTGCGCGATGCGATCGCCGGCCTCAACAACAACGTCTCGCCGGAGAACGACTACACCTACGTGCTGGTCGATTGTCCGCCGTCGCTGAACCTGCTGACGGTCAATGCAATGGCCGCGTCCGACGCGATCCTGGTGCCGCTGCAGTGCGAGTTCTTCGCGCTCGAAGGTCTGTCGCAGCTGCTGCAGACCGTGGAGCAGGTGCGCTCGACCCTGAACCCGAACCTCTCGATCCACGGCATCGTGCTGACGATGTTCGACTCGCGCAACAACCTGTCGAACCAGGTCGTCGCCGACGTCCGCCAGTTCATGGGATCGAAGGTCTACAACACGATGATCCCGCGCAACGTGCGCATCTCGGAAGCGCCGTCCTACGGCAAGCCGGTGCTGGTCTACGACTTGAAGTGCGTCGGCAGCGAGGCCTATCTCAAGCTCGCGACCGAAGTCATTCAGCGCGAGCGTGACCTGCGCACGAACTGACTTTGCCTCTGCTCCGGGGGACCTCGTCGCCCGGATCTCATTCGAGGACGACGGCGGGTTTCGAAATGAATCCGCTCCCTCGTTCATTGTGCCGACGGGACCGATCGGCAGCAGACGCAAGCGGAGCGTGACGTGAATCCAAAGGAGAAGGCGATGGCCGACGAGTCGCGATCGCGATTGGGCCGGGGTCTCGCAAGTCTGATCGGTGACGTCGGGCGCGAGGCGGGGGCGCCGCCGGAGCGGCCGCGCAACCAGCGCAAGGTGCCCATCGAGTTTCTGAAGCCCAACCCGCGCAATCCGCGCAAGACGTTTTCCGACGGCGAGCTCGCCGAGCTCTCGGCCTCGATCAAGCAGCATGGCGTGATCCAGCCGATCGTGGTGCGTCCGGTGAAGGGCCAGCACGACCGCTACGAGATCATCGCCGGCGAGCGGCGCTGGCGCGCCTCGCAGGCCGCCGGCCTGCACGAGGTGCCGATCGTTCCGGTCGATGTCAGCGACAGCGATGCCCTGGAGCTCGCGATCATCGAGAACGTGCAGCGCGAGGATCTCAATCCGATGGAGGAGGCGCAGGGCTATCACGCGCTCGCCAACGAGTTCAAACGCAACCAGGAAGACATCGCCAAGATCGTCGGCAAGAGCCGCAGCCACGTCGCCAACATGATGCGGCTGACCAAACTGCCGGCCGAGGTGCAGGGCTTCATCGCGACGGGACAGATCTCGGCCGGTCATGCGCGTGCGCTGATCAACCTGCCGGATCCGATGTCGGCGGCGAAGAAGATCATCGCGGAAGGATTGAACGTCCGCCAGACCGAGGCGCTCGCGCACGAGGAGGGCGTGCCGGAACGCAAGCCGCAGAAGCCACGCAGCTCTGGGGGCAGTGCGCCGGCGGAGAAGAAGGACGCCGACACCATCGCGCTGGAGAAGCGCGTCGGCGATGCACTCGGCCTTTCGGTGTCGATCAGCCACCGCGACCCCGGCGGTACGGTGCAGATCACCTACCGCAGCCTCGAGCAGCTCGACGAGGTGATGCGGCGGCTGGAGCAGGGTTAGGCCGTTAGGTCGTAATTGCTGTTCCGTTGTCGAGATACTTCCTACGAACTCCCGTCAGCTTTGTTGTGACGTCCTCACCACATCGTCATGGCCGGGCTTGACCCGGCCATCCATCTTTTAAGGGTACTCGCTCCAAGAGGATGGGTGCCCGGGTCAAGCCCGGGCACGACGAGTTACTCATTAGGCGACGGGTACGACCAGTGCTTCCTGGTCACGGTTGCCTCTGGTGATCTCGAAACTCTCCTCCGTCATTCCGGGGAGTGCGCAGCACGAACCCGGAATCCATCTCTCGGCAGATCGCTTGGCCCGATGGATTCCGGGCTCGCCGCGCTGGCGCGCGTCGCCCCGGAATGACGTCGGAGATTGGAGCAAGGCCTCGGGCCCACTCATCCCTTGCGCCGCGCGTTCACCGCGATCGACAGCAGCGTTCGCTGCGCGATGGCTGCGGCGAGGCCCGGCTGCTTGCGCATGTCGAGGGCGGCGGTGGCGAGCTGGTCGATGATCGGCAGCAGCCGCGCCGGAGAGAAATTACGCAGCGCCGTCTCGGCGCTCGGCTTTCGTGAGAAATGCAGCCGCGGAAAACCGCCTTCGAGAATGGCCGACACGGGCGTGCCGGATGCGACGGCAAGGGCCGACTTGTGCAGCCATGCCGCATGTCGCTGCGCAGCGGAGATGATGACACCGGGATAGGTGCCGGCGATCATGGCCTTGCCGAACTCGGTCTCGACCATTTCGGGCTTGCCGCCGAAGGCGCCGTCGACGATCGGGTCGAGCTTCATCTCCGAGGCGTCGGCGACGACCGCCATCACATGGTCGAGCGTCACCTCGCCCTCGCCATGGGCGAACAAGGTCAGCTTGCGCAGCTCGTTGCGCGAGGCCTGGCGGTCGCCGCCCAGCAGGGCCATCAGCGAGGCGCGAGCGTCGGGCGCGATGCGCAGGGCGGCGATGCGCAATTCGTCGTCGATCAGCTTGGCGAGATCGCGCTCGGTGTCCGGGTAGCAGCCGATCGCGACCGCCGTTTTGGCCTTCTCGCAAATCTTGCGCAGTGGCGAATCGGGGCGGATGTCGCCGGCCTCGATGACGATGCGGCAGTCCCGTACATTCATCTCGCTGAGCGTCTCGACGCCGCTGGCGAAATTGCGCGAGCCGGCGCGCACCCGGATGGCCCGCCGGCCGCCGAACAGCGGCACCGTCATGGCTTCGTCGACGAGGCGCGACGGTTCCGCGGAGAGCTCGTCACCGTCGAGCCTGACCACGGAGAAGGGATCATCGGGATTGTCGACGGCCGACGCGATAAGGGCCTCAGCACGCTCGCGGACCAGGCCCGTATCCGGGCCGTACAACAGGATCAGCGGCCGGGCGGCGTCCGGTTTGGCCAGGAAGGCATCGATGTCTCGTCCGCGCAACGCGACCACGGCGATGTCAGCCGTGCGTCAGGTGCCGGCGGTGAAATAGGCCGCGAGCCGCGTCTTGATCTTCTCGGCGACTTCCTCGGAGGCGCGATCCTCGGCATCACGGAAGGCGCGCTGGCGGGCGAAGCGCTGGTACGAGCCGGGGATGTCGTAGGAGGTACGCGCGAAGGTCGTACCGGTCATGACCGACTTGTTGGTCGCCAGCTCGACCAGATTGTACTGCACGTCGACGCCGACATTCTCGGTGGTCGGCAGGCCGGTCGTCTGCGAGACGATCAGCGAGGACCGGCTGGTCTGCAATCGCAGCACCAGCTTGTGGGTCGGGGCCGTGCCGGTCGCGGTGCCGTAGAGCTTGAATGCCAGTGCGTTGCGGATACCGACGCCAATGCGCGCCTCGGGGGAGGCGTTCGGCTTGTCGACCGGCGGCAGCTCGATGCCCATCAGCTTGTCGCGCAGGGCAGGGGTGCCGTCGGCGTGCTCCGCGTACATCGGCTGGAAGCAGCCGGCCGTCAGCCCGGCCAAGGCGGCCACGGCAACGAGGCGTGCAGCGATCCGAAACCTAGCCGACGACATTCACGATCCTCTTGGGAACAATGATCACCTTGCGAACGGCCTTGCCGTCCAGTGCTAGTTTTACTGCATCGAGGGCCAAAACGGCAGACTCAATTTCCGGATTCTGCGCGTTGCTGGCGACTGTGACTTCTCCGCGCTTCTTGCCGTTGACCTGGACGACCAGGGTCATGCTGTCCTCAACCAGCAAATCGCGTTCGATTTGCGGCCAGGAGGCCTCCGAGATCAGGCCAGTCTGGCCCAGCACCTGCCAGCATTCCTCGGCCAGATGCGGCATCATCGGCGAGATCAGCTGCACTAGGATGCCGGCGGCCTCGCGAATCGCCCAGGCCAGGTCCGGCGCCGGAGTCGCCGGCCGGCCCAGCACCTCGGCCAGCGCGTTGGCGAATTCGCGGATGTGCGCCAGGCAGACGTTGAAATGCAGCCGCTCGATGCCGCCGGTCACCTTGTCGAGAGCGCCATGCGCGGCCTTGCGCAGCGCCAGCGCGTCTGCGCCGAAGTCGGAGGGACGGGAGGAGGGGGCCTCCTGGCTTGCTGCGACCGATTCGTTGACCAGCCGCCACAGCCGCTGGACGAAGCGGGCCGCGCCCTGCACCCGTTCGTCGCTCCAGATCACGTCGCGATCCGGCGGTGAGTCCGACAGCATGAACCAGCGCGCGACGTCGGCGCCGTAGCTCTCGATGATGTCGTCGGGATCGACGGTGTTCTTCTTCGACTTCGACATCTTCTCGATCGGGCCGATCGTGATGTCCTCGCCGGTGGCGGCCAGCACCGCGCGGCGGCCGTTGCCGCCGACCTCGATCTTGACCTCGGCGGGATTGACGTAGGTGCCATCGGCCTTCTGGTAAGTCTCGTGGACCACCATGCCCTGCGTGAACATGCCGGCGAACGGCTCGTCCATGGCGACGTGGCCGGTGGCCTTCATCGCGCGGGTGAAGAATCGGCTGTAGAGCAGATGCAGGATCGCGTGCTCGACGCCGCCGATATACTGATCCACCGGCATCATCCGGTTGGCGACCGCAGGTGTCGTCGGCGAGGTCTCGTTCCACGGATCGGTGAAGCGCGCGAAGTACCAGGACGAATCGACGAAGGTGTCCATCGTGTCGGTTTCGCGGGTCGCCTTGGCCCCGCATGTCGGGCAGGTGACGTGCCTCCAGCTCGGATGGTGGTCGAGTGCGTTGCCGGGCTTGTCGAAGGTGACGTCATCAGGCAGCACGACCGGCAGGTCCTGCGCCGGCACCGGCACGACATCGCATTTGGGGCAGTGGATCACCGGGATCGGGCAGCCCCAATAGCGCTGGCGCGAGATGCCCCAGTCGCGCAGGCGGAAATTGACCTGGCGCTCGCCGACCGGCGCGCCGCCGCGCGGCTCGCTCTCGAGCCGCCTGGCGACCTCGTCCTTGGCTTGCGCGATCGTCATGCCGTCGAGGAAGCGCGAATTGATCAGGCGGCCGTCGCCGTCGAACGCGGTGTCGGTGATGACGAAGCTCGCTGGGTCCTGGCCCTCGGGGCAGACCACCG
The DNA here is from genome assembly GCF_032381235.1 of Bradyrhizobium sp. SZCCHNR1053. NCBI lineage: Bacteria > Pseudomonadati > Pseudomonadota > Alphaproteobacteria > Hyphomicrobiales > Nitrobacteraceae > Bradyrhizobium > Bradyrhizobium sp. SZCCHNR1053. The sequence goes on along the minus strand of NZ_JAUHJM010000015.1, from coordinate 55,805 downwards.
GGACATTGCCGAGGCCGTATTTGTTGACGAAGTCGAGGTCGCGCTGGTCATGCGCCGGGCAGCCGAAGATGGCGCCGGTGCCGTACTCCATCAGCACGAAATTGGCGACATAGACCGGCAAGGTCCAGCTCGGATCGAACGGGTGCACGGCGCGGATGCCGGTGTCGAAGCCCTGCTTCTCCGCGGTGTCGATCGCCTCCTGCGCGGTGCCGATCCGCTTGATCTCGGCGATGAACGCGGCGAGCTCCGGGTTCCTCGCCGCCGCGGCCTGGGCCAGCGGGTGGTCGGCCGAGATCGCCATGAACTTGGCGCCGAACAGCGTGTCCGGCCGGGTCGTGAAGATCTTCAATTCGGTCTCGCCGGCCGGCGTCGTCGCCGGATCCAGCGCAAAACGGATCAGCAGGCCTTCCGAGCGGCCGATCCAGTTGCGCTGCATCAGCCGCACCTTGTCGGGCCAGCGGTCGAGACCATCGAGCGCGTCCAGCAGCTCCTGCGAGTACTTCGTGATCTTGAACACCCACTGGTTCATCTCACGCTGTTCGACCACCGCACCGGAGCGCCAGCCGCGACCGTCGATGACCTGTTCGTTGGCGAGCACGGTCATGTCGACCGGATCCCAGTTCACCTTGCGCTTCTCGCGCTCGACCAGCCCCGCCTGCATGAAGTCGAGGAACATCTTCTGCTGGTGCTTGTAGTAGGACGGATCGCAGGTCGCGAACTCGCGCGCCCAGTCGAGCGACAGCCCGATCGAGCGCAGCTGCTTCTTCATCGCGGCGATGTTGTCGTAGGTCCACGCCTTCGGCGCCACCTTGCGCTCGATCGCGGCGTTCTCCGCCGGCAGGCCGAACGCATCCCAGCCCATCGGGTGCAGGACGTTGAAACCCTTGGCGCGCATGAAGCGGGCCAGCACGTCGCCGAGCGTATAATTACGGACGTGGCCGATATGGATGCGTCCCGACGGATAGGGAAACATCTCGAGCACGTAGTATTTCGGACGCGGATCGTCGTTCTTCGTGGCGAAGATCGCCTTCTCGTCCCACTGGCGCTGCCAGCGCGGCTCGGCTTCACGGGCGTTGTAGCGTTCGGATGTCATGGAATCGCTTATAATTTTCGAGGATTCGCGTCGTTTGAAGACGGCGGACTAGGCCACAAAAGCGGCAGCCCGGTCAATGGGGCGACAGATGATGATACCATTTTGGGCATCTGCTAAGCGACGGTAATCGTGAGTTTTTTTGCGGGCTCTGCCGGCAGTGTCGAAGGTCCGATTGAGGCACGGTTAAGACTTGAATGGGAGACTGAGTGCATACATCCAGGCATCCGCCCGCATCTGGGGTCACTCCACATCGTGTCCGGCGCTACGTTCGACGAGCTTGACTTCGAGTACGCGACGACGGTCGCGGAAAAGGCCATGAAATCCATGGCTCAACAGCGCGTGCCACCGACGCCTAACAACTTCCATCTGTGGTTCAAGTACTCCCTGGGCTCGGCGTCGGACCTCAAGCGCGCCGTCGACATCCTGGTCAGCAACAAGCGCAAGTTCGACAAGACCACCAACCAGGCGCTGTTCGACACGTACATCGGCCAGCAGGGTACGGAAGCGGCCGTCGTCCACAAAGTCTCGCAGCAGTTGCATGGCGTGATGGACTCCGCCAAAAGTTATCTGACCGCCGCGATCGCCGACAACCGCACGCACATGGCGGCGATCGATGGCGTTGCCGAACGCAGCGAGCAGGGCGTCGATCCGAAGATCCTGATCGAGAACCTGGTCAGCGAGCTCGCCCAGGCGACCGCGCGTGCTGCGAAACTCGAAGTGAGCTTTGCCGAAAAGTCACGCGAGCTCGACACCATCAGGGACTCGCTCAACAAGTCCGAGCAGCGCGCGCGCACCGACACGCTGACCGGATTGCCGAACCGCCGCGCGCTCGAAGAGTTCTTCCGCCACGCGCAGATCGAGGCGATGGAGCGCGACGAGCCGCTCAGCATTCTCCTGATCGACGTCGACCACTTCAAGAAGTTCAACGACAATTACGGCCATGGCGTCGGCGATCAGGTGCTTCGCCTTGTCGCCAAAGCCTTGCGCGAGCGCGTCCGCGACAACGATCTTCCGGCGCGCTATGGCGGCGAGGAACTGATCGCGGTGCTGCCGCAGACCGACCTCGAAGGTTGCACTGTCATCGCGGAGCGGATCCGACGCACCATCGCCGACTGTCAGTTCACGCGTCGCTCGACCGGCGAGGTGTTGCCGCAGATCACGGTGTCGATCGGCGTCGGCCAGTTCCAGTTCGGCGAATCGATGGCTGATCTCATCGACCGTTGCGACCGCGCGCTGTATCTCGCCAAGAAGCTCGGTCGCAACCGCGTCGTCACCGAGCTCGAGCTCGACCGCAAGCTCGCGGTCGGCTGATTGCGGGCCGCGGCCGCAGCGCCCTATCCGGCGCACACCACGCCGCTCCTGTCGTCAGCGAAATCCGCGAAGCCATGTGCAACCACCGTGTTGCGGCCGCGATGCTTGGCCGCATAGAGCGCGGCGTCGGCGGCTTCGATCAGGTCGGAGGGCATCAGCGATTCGTTCGGCCGCGTCGAGGCGACGCCGACGCTCACGGTGACGCATTGATGCGCCGAGGTCGCATGCGGCAGCTCGAGCTCCAGCACCGCGGCGCGCACCTGCTCGCCGATCGCGAGCGCCTCTCTGGCACCCATGCCCGGCAACAACAGGCAGAACTCCTCACCGCCATAGCGGCCGGCGAAAGCCGTCATCGCGCCGGCGATCTGCGACAGCGTCTCGCCGAGACGTGACAGGCAGGCGTCACCCTCGGGGTGACCATAGGTGTCGTTGTAGAGCTTGAAGTGGTCGACATCGATCATCAGCAGCGACAGCTCGGTGCCGGCCTGCTGCGCGCGGCTCCATTCGACGTCGATGCGGTTCTGGAAGCCGCGGCGGTTGGCGAGGCCTGAGAGCATGTCGATCGACGCCATCACCGTCAGCCGGTCATTCGCGGCGACCAGCTCGCGCTCGCGCTGGCCAAGCTTGGCGGCCATCGCATTGAAGGACTTTGCCAGCGGCACGAACTCCGACGGCAGATGCTTGGTGGTGACGCGCGCCGACCAGTGGCCATGGCCGAAGCGCTTGGCGGTCGCGGCGAGCATGCTGACGGGCTTCACGATCAGCTTCTCGGCGGCGATCAGCGCGCCGAGCAGCACGATCAGGCACACGAGGCCGGCCTGCAGATAGGCGTTGCGGATCTCGCGGTCGATGGCGGCGGTGACGCGGGTCTCATCGATGCTGACGATCAGCCGCGATCCGGTGTCGGCGATCCGGGTGAAGGTGATCGCGCGCTTGGATCCATCCGCCGCCGTGAAGCCCATCGTCTCGGTCGGCTTCCCCGAACTCAGCGCGGTCTCGGCAACGGCCGACAACAACGGCACGCTGTCGAGCGGCCGGCCGATCAGCTCGGTGCGGTCGACGGGCGCTGCCAGCACGGTTCCTTCGCTGTCGACCAGCACCGCCGTGATGCCGGGGCGGCCGCCAAGATTGTTCATGATCTTGGACATCCATTCCAGGTTCACGCTCGCCAGCATCACCGCGTCCGGCTCGCCGGTGATGGCGCCGACCGGATAGGCGGCCATGACGATCGGCACGTGCGACGGTTTCGACAGCAGGTAGTCGCTGAACACGAAATCGCGTGATTCCTGGGCGCCACGGAAATACGGCCGGTCGCTGAAATCGAGCCCGACATATTGGTTGTTGGTCGAGCACTGGATGCGGCCGTCGCGGCCGGCGATCATCAGGGTGCGGATCCAGGGCAGGGTCGCCGGCAGGCTGGCGCGCATCATGTCGCAACTGCGGCTCACGCCGGTGCTCGACGCCCGGACATAGGCGGTCGACTTCAGCACCGTCTCGACCGACATGATGACCTCGCGCTGCATGTCGGCGCTTTGCCGGGCGAGGCCGAAGAATTCCTCCGATGCGAGCGCGATCTGCCTTGTCCTGGCGCTTTCCAGGGAGCGCGCGCGTTCCAGCATCAGCGGCGCCACCAGGATCAGGGCGAGCAGCGCCAGTCGGGCGCGGATCCCCATCAGCCGGTTCAGCTTCACTCTATTGCGATTGAAGCGGATGCTTGGCATTTCTTTCCCCTACCCCGACCGTGCAGGGTAAGGAGAAGGGCTCAAGAACCCTTTCTCGAACTCTGTAAAATTGCAGCCAAACCCGCAAATCTAACGACCGACGGACGCCATCGTGCCTGAATTGAACGCCTCATCCCCGTCCTCGCCGTCTGCGCTCGCCGCCGTCGAGCAGGAGATTCTGCGCGCCTGCCGCGATGCCGAGCGCGATCGCGCCTCGGTCACGCTGATCGCCGTGTCGAAGACCTTCGATGCCGAGGCAATCGAGCCGGTGATCGCGGCCGGACAGCGCGTGTTCGGTGAAAATCGCGTTCAGGAAGCCAAAGCCAAGTGGCCGCCACTGATGGCCGCGCATCCGGGACTCGCACTGCACCTGATCGGGCCGCTACAATCCAACAAGGCCAAGGAGGCGGTGGCGCTGTTCGAGGCCATCCATTCGGTGGACCGGCCAAGCCTGTGCGCGGCGCTCGCCAAGGAGATTTCCGCCCAGGGCCGGCATCCGCAGCTATTCGTCCAGATCAATACCGGCGAGGAACCGCAGAAGGCGGGAATCGCACCCGGCGACGCCGACGCCTTCATCGCCGCCTGCCGCAAGGACTACGGGCTCGCGATTTCAGGGCTGATGTGCATTCCGCCGGTAGAGGATGCGCCCGGTCCGCATTTCGCGCTGACCGCCAAGATCGCCGCCCGCAATGGCCTTGCGCATCTGTCGATGGGCATGAGCGCCGACTTCGCCACCGCCATCCAGTTCGGCGCCACGCATGTCCGTGTTGGCTCGGCGATCTTCGGGCATCGCTGAAGGGGGGCGCAATCACGGCCGGCCCCTACTCGAACCGCACCGATACCTGCCCCAGATCGCCGAAATCGGCCTCCATGTGGTCCCCGCTGCCGATCGGCAGCGGCGCATGACAGGTGCCGGTCGTGACCACCTGCCCTGCCCGCGCGGGCACGCCAAGCGCGCTGAGCTCGTTGACCAGCCAGGCCAGCGCTATCAGCGGATCACCAAGCACGTTGCGGCCGTGGCCGATGAAGGTCTCGCCACGCAGCGCGATGCGCGGCCGCTCCGCGATCAGGTCGCGGCTGCGCCAGTCGGCGGTGGTGGCCTCGCCCAGCACGAACAGATGCGCGCAGGCATTGTCGGCGATCAGTTGCGCCTCGCCGGCGCTGACGAAGTCGGCGAACCGCGAATCCGGGATCTCGATCGCGGGATGCAGCGTGTCGACCGCGGCCAGCACCTCTGCGACATCATAGGGTGTCGGCCGCGGCAGCAGGTCCGCTCCCAGGCGGAACGCGAACTCCGGCTCCGCGACCCGCATCGCGTTACCGGCCATCGCTGCGGTGCCACCCGCCGGCAACACCGTCTCGGCCAGGATCCGCCCGGCCATCGGACCGGCGACATTGATATGGCGCTGGCCGGCCTCGCTGGTCGCCGCAATTTTCCAGCCGAATAGTGGCTTGGGCGAGTGGCGCTCGAGCTCGGCCTGGATGGCATAGCCCTCGGCGCGGTCCCTTGGACGCAGCTCCGGCGGCAGCGCTGCGAGCTTCCGGCCTTCGTTCCAATGCTGACGCAGAAGGCCCGCGGCGCTGGCTGGCTCATCCGGTGCGCGCATGCCGTCCTCCCCTTCTCTTGTTATTGGATGACGATCCTGGTGCGCGGGCCGATCCTTTGCAACAGACGCAGCATCGCCGGGCGGGTCATGGCCACGCAGCCTGCGGTCGGGCGGAAGTTCGGTCGCGCCAGATGCAGGAACACGGCACTGCCGCGGCCCGCGATCCGCGGCCGCGTGTTGTGGTCGATCTCGATGATGAAATCGTACAGATGGTCCTGGCGCGCCAGCCGGTCTCCGGGCCGGTCGCCGCGCAGCCGGATCGCCTGGTTGTAATGCCGGTCGGCCGGGTCCTCGCACCAGGCATCCTCCGGACCGATCGGCCGAACCGGCAGGACCGTGTGTGGGCGGGGGTGACGGTCGGCCCGCCACCACAGCCGCCGCGGCCGGAACACGCCTCGTGGCGTACCACCATCGCCTTCGCGCTTGTTGGCCAGGATGCCGCCGCGGCCGAGCGCCACCGGGATGACCTGGCCCCAGACCTGGAGCCAGCCGCGCTGCCGCGACCCGGCTTTGGTGCGAATCGAGATCCGCGATGCTGGCATGCCAAGCTTTACCTTCGATAACGACATGAAACAACGTGCCTTTTCATTGCCATGGATTGCCCGGTAATTGCCTTAATGTCGGCAAATGGTCCGCCGCGAGGGTCGAACAGGACAATCATCTCAATCCCTGCTCAATTCTGGAGTAGAGTCCCGGGCGCTTGTGAATCGGTAACAGCCCCCTACTTCAAGACGGAACAGGGCTGATGAGCCTGTTTGCCCACCGTTTGACGGCGCCACCCATCCGATCCCGCCGGCGCCACCTAGAGGATTGTACAATGGCCAATGCCCGCAAGATCCTGATCGTGGATGACGACACCGATCTGCGCGATGCCCTGATGGAGCAGCTCTCGCTGCATGACGAGTTCGAAGCCCAGGCCGTCGATACCGGCGCCAAAGGCGCCACCGCCGCAAAGGCCAATTCACCCGACCTGGTTCTGATGGACGTTGGCCTGCCCGACACCGATGGCCGCGAAGTGGTGCGGTCCCTGCGCAAGGGCGGCTTCAAGGCGCCGATCATCATGCTGACCGGGCACGATACCGATTCCGATACGATTCTCGGGCTCGAATCCGGCGCCAACGACTATGTCGCCAAGCCCTTCCGCTTCGCCGTGCTGCTGGCCCGCATCCGCGCCCAGCTTCGCCAGCACGAGGCCAGCGAGGACGCGGTGTTCTCGGTCGGCCCCTACAGCTTCCGGCCGGGCTCGAAGATGCTGACGGGCGCCAACGCCCGCAAGGTCCGTCTGACGGAGAAGGAAACGGCGATCCTGCGCTTCCTGTATCGCGCCGGCCAGCAGCCGGTGTCCCGCGAGACCCTGCTCCAGGAGGTCTGGGGCTACAATTCTGGCGTCACCACCCACACGCTGGAAACGCACATTTACCGTCTGCGGCAGAAGATCGAGAAAGATGCCGCGAATCCAGAGATTCTGGTGACGGAGGCCGGTGGCTACAAGTTGGTACCGTGATAGGTTCGGGGATGGCGGTTTCGCCATTTATGATATTGGTTCCATTCCGCCTTCCCCGGGCCCTTGATGTCGATCGAAGACGATATTGCGCTATTGGAGCGCGTCCCAACATTGCGCCTGCTGGGAAGCGACTCGCTTCGCATGATCGCCATCGGCTCCGAGCAGCGTAACATCCAGAGCGGCGAGACCCTGTTCCGCGAAGGTGACACCGCCGATTGCGGCTATGTCGTCCAGCGTGGGTCATTGCGCATCAGCGACGAGGTCGGTGCCGAGATCGTCGCCACGCCGACCATGCTGATCGGCGAGCTGGCGCTGCTGGTCGAGATGCGGCGCCCGGCGACCGCGACGGCCCTGGAATATTCGACCGTGGTGCGGATTTCGCGCAGCCTGTTTCAGCGTGTGCTCGAGAGCGACGCCATGGCTGCGCGACGGCTGCGCGACGAGTTCGCCCACCGCGCCAGCCGAATCGCCAATGACATCATGGCGGCCGGGACCAAGCTGACGTCGTGATCTTCTTGTCCGGGCGGGTCAGCTTCGCTTTCGCTACGACACGTCCAGCGTCACCGTGACCGGCACATGATCCGACGGCCGCTCCCAGCTGCGGGCGTCGCGCAGGATACTGAAGTCGCTGACCCGGTCCTTCAGTGCGCGTGACACCCAGATGTGGTCGAGCCTTCGGCCGCGATCACCGACGGTCCAGTCGGCGGCACGGTAGCTCCACCAGGTGTAGACCTTCTCCGACATCGGGATGCGCTCGCGGGCGACGTCGACCCATTCGCCATGGGCCTGCGCCGCCAACAGCTTCTCGCATTCGACCGGCGTGTGCGACACCACCTTCAGGAGCTGTTTGTGCGACCAGACATCGTGTTCATGCGGCGCGACGTTGAGATCGCCGACCAGGATGTGCCGGTCGTCGCCGCGCGGATGCAGCGGCTCGCACGCCTTCATCTCGTCGAGGAATTGCAGCTTGTGCTCGAATTTCGGGTTGAGCGCGGGGTCGGGAATGTCGCCGCCTGCGGGCACGTAGAAATTGTGCAGCACCAGCGGCTGCGCGAGCTGCGCCTTCTCGCCGAACGCCACCGTGATGTGGCGCGAATCCACCTTGTCGCAGAAGGTGCGGACGTTGGTCTCCTCGAACGGCCATTTCGAGATCACGGCGACGCCGTGATAGCCCTTCTGCCCGTTCAGCGCGACGTGCTCATAGCCGAGCCGCTTGAAACGCTTCAGCGGGAAGGCGTCGTCGATGCACTTGGTCTCCTGCAGGCACAGCACATCGGGCCTGACCTGCTTGATGAGCTTGGCGACGAGGTCGATGCGCAGGCGCACCGAATTGATGTTCCAGGTGGTCAGGACGAGACGCATGAGACCCGCGTCATATCATGAAATGCGTCGATGTCGGCGATTCCGCTCCGCTTCTGACGCATCGGAATGACCGCGTTGGCTGGCCTTATCCCCAGCCATGTGGGACGGTGCCTGATCAGCGCCGCTTGCTCTCGATGACGTCCCATACGCGGGCGGCGATGTCGGGGCCCCCGAGCCGCGAGATCGCGCGGATGCCGGTCGGCGACGTCACGTTGATCTCGGTGAGGTTGCCATCGATGACGTCGATGCCGACCAGCAGCAGGCCGCGCGCGCGCAATTCCGGACCCAGCGTGTCGCAGATCTCGCGCTCGCGGGCGCTGAGATCGGTGGCCTGCGCGGCGCCGCCGCGCACCATGTTGGAGCGCAGATCGTCCGCCGCCGGCACGCGGTTCACGGCGCCGGCGAACTCGCCGTCGACCAGGATGATGCGCTTGTCGCCATGCTTCACCTCGGGGAGGAAGCGCTGGATCACCCAGGGCTCCCTGAAGGTCACCGAGAACATGTCGAACAGCGAGCCGAAATTCATGTCCTGCGGCATCACCCGGAACACCGCCGCGCCGCCATGGCCATGCAGCGGCTTCATCACGACAGCGCCGTGCTGATCGCGGAAGGCGTTGATCTCGTCGAGGTCGCGCGAGATCAGGGTCGGCGGCATCAGCTGCGGAAAATTCATCACGAACAGCTTTTCCGGCGCGTTGCGCACGCTCGCGGGATCATTGACCACCAGCGTCTTCGGATGGATGCGCTCGAGGAAATGCGTCGAGGTGATGTAGGCGAGATCGAACGGCGGATCCTGGCGCAGCAGCACGACGTCGAACGAGGTCAGCGCCGTCGGCTTGGGCTCGCCGAGCGTGAAGTGGTCGCCGACCTGGTCGCGCACGGTCAGCGCCTGCACCGGCGCGTACAGCTCCTCGCCGCGCAGCGACAGCTTGTCCGGCGTGTAGTAGCACAGGCCATGTCCGCGCCGCTGTGCTTCGAGCAGCATCGCAAAGGTCGAGTCGCCGCGGATGTTGATGCGCGCGATCGGATCCATCTGGACGGCGACATTCAGTTTCATGGGCAGGTCCCTGCTCTCTGCAGTCAGTTCATGTCAGGTGCTGGCGTCGAAGGCCGCCATCAGATGGCGCGGCAGGCTGCGCGGCGCAACCAGAATCGCATCGAAGCGCAGCTCGAATTCGGCATGGTCCGGATGAGCCATCAGCCAGGCCTGGGCGGCATCGATGATGCGCTGCTGCTGGCGAGGCGTCACGGCATAGGCCGCATCGTCGAGCGAGGCGCGCGCCTTGACCTCGACGAAGGCGACCAGGCTGCGCTTGCGCACTATGATGTCGATCTCGCCATGGGGCGTGCGGAAGCGTCTGGCGAGGATGCGGTAGCCCTTGGCGATCAGCAGCGCTGCGGCACGGGCTTCCGCCGACAATCCGGTGCGGAAGGCGGCGACGCGCTCGGGTGCCGCCGTCTTCGCCGGCTTGTCTGGGGAGGCACGCTCAGTCTTCGCCATCGGCCTCCCCCGACCGCGCGCCCTTCGAGAGCTCGAGCGCGCGCGCATACACCTCGCGTCGCGGCCGGCGCGACAGCTCGACGGCATGCATCACGGCGTCCTTGACGCTCGATCGCTGCAACAGATCCCTGAGCACGGCGTCCAGCGCGTCCTGGGTCAGCACCTCGGCATCGCGCGGCGGTGGACCGATCACCAGCACGAATTCGCCGCGCGTTTCGAGATCGCCGGCCCGTGCAGCGAGATCGCCGATTGCTCCGCGCAGCACCTCTTCGTGCAGCTTGGTGAGCTCGCGGCAGATCGCGGCCTGACGCCCAGCCATGGCATCGGCGAGATCGGCCAGCGTCTCCTGCACCCGGCTGCCCGCCTCGAACAGAACCAGCGTCGCCTCGATCCGCGCGAGCTCGGACAGCCGCGTGCGCCGCGCCTGCTGCTTGGCCGGCAGGAATCCCTCGAAGAAGAAGCGGTCGGTCGGCAACGCCGCCACGCTCAGCGCCGCGAGCACGGCGGAAGGTCCCGGCAGCGCGGTGACGGCGTGTCCGGCCTCACAGGCCTCGCGCACCAGCTTGTAGCCGGGATCGGAGATCAGCGGCGTGCCGGCGTCCGACACCAGCGCGATGGCTGCCCCTCTGGCCAGACGTTGCAGGATCCGCGGCCTGACCGCTTCGGCATTGTGCTCATGATAGGCTGCGAGTTCCGCGCCCAGGCCGTAGCGCTCCGTCAGGCGCCGCGTGATTCGCGTGTCCTCGCAGAAGATGATGTCGGCGCCGGCCAGGGTTTCCAGTGCACGCAGCGTGATGTCGCCGAGATTGCCGATCGGCGTTGCCACCAGATGCAATCCAGGCCGTGCCTTGGGCGCCACGACGATTTGACCCGCCACCAGGTAGGTCGACGTGGTGGAAGATTTGCCGTCGTCTAGCGACGTCTTGGGGATTGCCTTCGCGCCCATCGAGGTAATTTAAAGGGCATGCCGCGGGATTGCCACAGGGGAACAGCCGCGCAGCAATTTTGAAGTTCCGATCGGCATGGGCGCGTGGCCGTTCATCGAATCTTCAAGTCCGAAACTGCACGTCAATGGGGATGTGTACGAGCGGGGGATAGGCCGTGCAAAACGTCGAATTGATCGGCTCTGTGGCGGTGACAGCCTTTTGTTTTGCTTAACTATTCGTCGACAATATGAGTGAATCCGCACGGCTTGGCGGACGTGCGTTTGGGGAACTTCTGGCCGGTCTTGGCCGAACGAAGAGATGCCATGGTGGGCCCGCGTCATCCCAACTCTCTCGGTCCGGGACCCCATGGGGTCGCCCGGCGAACGGCGCTGGGCCTGATCGTCGGCGCGCCGCTGCTGTCGGCGTGCTCCAACGTCCAGCAGGGCTTCAATCCGTTCGAGCAGCCGACGGCGCCGGCGGGACCGCCGCAGCAGCCGGCGGTTGCCGGTAACGGCCAGGTCAAGGTCGGGCTGATTCTGCCGCTGTCGGCGTCGGGCAATGCCGGCGTGGCTGCGCAATCGATGAAGAACGCGGCCGAGATGGCGCTCGCCGAGTTTCAGAACCCCAACATCCAGCTCCTGATCAAGGACGACGCCGGCAGCCCGCAAGGGGCGCAGCAGGGCGCGCAACAGGCCTGCGACGAAGGCGCCGAGATCATTCTCGGTCCGCTGTTCGCGGGCTCGGTACCGGCGACCGCCCAGGTGGCGCGCGCGCGCAACATCTCGGTCATCGCCTTCTCGACCGATTCGAGCGTGGCGGGGCGCGGCGTCTATCTGCTCAGCTTCCTGCCGGAGTCCGACGCCAGCCGCATCGTCGAATATTCCGCCAGCGTCGGCAAACGCTCGTTCGCGGCGCTGCTGCCCGACAATGCCTATGGAACCGTCGTCGAGGGTGCGTTCAAGACCGCGGTCAGCCGCCGCGGCGGACGCATCGTTGCGTTCGAGAAATATTCCAGCGACCGCGCCGGGCCTGCGCGCACGGTGGCGCAGGCGCTCGGCGGTGCCGATGCGCTGCTGCTTGCCGACGACGGCGAATCGGTCGCGGCGACGGCCGATGCGCTGACCGCTGCCGGCGCCAATCTGCGCAACATTCAGTTGCTCGGCACGGGGCTGTGGGACAATCCGCGCGTTTATGCCAGCGCCAGCCTGCAGGGTGGCCTCTATGCTGCGCCGGATCCCTCCGGCTTCCGCGCCTTCGCCGGTCGCTACCGGACGCGGTTCGGTGGCGATCCCGTGCGCACGGCAACCCTCGCCTACGACGCGGTGGCGCTCGTGGCCGCGTTGGCGCGCACCCAGGGCAACCAGCGCTTCGCGCCCGATGTCCTGACCAATGCATCGGGCTTTGCCGGCATCGATGGGCTGTTCCGGTTCCGCAGCGACGGCACCAATGAGCGCGGGCTTGCCGTGATGCGCGTCGGTTCGGGTGGCGGACAAACGGTCGCCGGCGCGCCGAAGAGCTTCAGCGCGACGTGAGTCGCAGCATCCTTCAGGCGGCGAGATCGGCGACGACCGCGTCGAGCACCGGAAAGCCATCCTGAGTCACGCGCAGCCGTCCATCCGGATCGACCGCGATGGCGCCCTCCTCGCGCAGCAGCGCGATGCGGCGCGGATCGAGCGCACGGCCGGAGATCGCGGCATACCGCCTGGGGTCGATGCCTTCGGCCAAACGCAGCCCCATCAGCAGGAATTCGTCGGCGCGCTCCTCGCGGTTGAGCTCGTCGTCGGTCATCACACCATGACCGTTGGACTCCACCCGCATCAGCCAGGCCTCCGGCCGCTTGTCGGTCGCGGTCGCATGCCTGATGCCGCCGATGTCGAGACGACCATGGGCGCCGGGGCCGATGCCGGCATATTCGTGGCCGCGCCAATAGATCAGATTGTGCCGGCACTCCGCGCCCGGGCGGGCATGATTGGAGATCTCATAGGCCGGCAGTCCGTGACGGCCACAGATCTCCTGCGTGACGTCGTATAAGGTCCGGGCCAGGCCTTCATCCGGCGTCTTCAGCTTGCCTGCGGCGTGCAGGCCGAAGAACGGCGTGCCTTCCTCGATCGTCAGTTGATACAGCGACAGGTGCTCAGCCGCCTCACCGATCGCGCGCGTCAGCTCCTCGGTCCACATCGCCGGCGTCTGGTCGGGCCGGGCGTAGATCAGATCGAACGAATAACGCTCGAACGCATTGCGCGCGATGGCCACCGCCTTCATCGCCTCCTCGGCGGTGTGCAGGCGTCCCAGCATCTTGAGCGACGCATCGTCCATCGCCTGGACGCCGAGCGAGACCCGGTTGACGCCGGCGGCGCGATAGCCGGCAAAGCGTGTCGCCTCGACGCTGGTCGGATTGGCTTCGAGCGACACCTCGACATTGCCAGCGACGTGCCAGTGCTTGCCGATCGCGTCGAGAATGGCGCCGACCGTCTGCGGCTGCATCAGCGACGGCGTGCCGCCGCCGAGAAAAATCGACGTGACGGTGCGCGGCCCGATGCGGGCGGCCGTGGTCGCGATCTCCTGCGCAAAGGCGCGGGCGAAGCGGTCCTGATCGATGGCGGCATGCCGGACATGGCTGTTGAAGTCGCAATACGGACATTTCGACAGGCAGAACGGCCAGTGCACATAGACGCCGAACGCTTCGCTGTCAGCGCTGGTCAAGGCAGATCTCCGCGAGCTTCACGAAGGCGCGCGCCCGGTGCGACAGGCCGAGCCCGAGCGGCGGCAGGCCATGCTTCTCGATGCTGGTCATCTCGCCGAAGGTCCGGTCGTGCCCCTCGGGCAGGAACATCGGGTCGTAGCCGAAGCCGGCCGTGCCGCGCGGCGGCCAGACCAGGGTGCCGTCGACCCGCGCCTCGACCTCCTCGACATGACCGTCCGGCCACGCCACGCACAGCGCCGAGACGAAATGCGCGGTGCGCTTGTCGGCACTCCTCGCGTCCCGCTCCTGCAGCAGGCGCTCGATGCGCGTCATCGCGCCGGTGAAATCCTTGTCCGGTCCGGCCCAGCGCGCCGAATAGATCCCGGGCGCCCCATCGAGCGCATGAACCACGATGCCGGAATCGTCGGCAAAGGCAGGAAGGCGCGCGGCCTTGGCCGCGGCGACCGCCTTGATGCGGGCGTTGGCCTGGAAGGTCTCGCCGGTCTCGTCCGGCTCGTCCAGGCCGAGATCGCCGGCCGACACCGCCTCGACGCCATGGGGAGCGAGCAGCTCGCGCATCTCGGCAAGCTTGCCGGGATTGTGGGTCGCGATGACGAGGCGCCCGGTGAGCTTGCGATGACCGCTACTCACGCGACCGCCATCTTCTGCAGGTCGACCAGTCGCGCCACGCCCTTGCGGGCCAGTGCCATCAGCGCCAGGAGCTCGGCCTCGGTGAACGGCGTCTTCTCCGCCGTGCCCTGCACCTCGATGATGCGGCCGTCGCCGGTCATGACGAAATTGGCGTCGGTCTCCGCCTCGGAATCCTCGGCGTAGTCGAGATCCAGCACCGGCGTGCCGTTGTAGATGCCGCAGGAGATCGCGGCGACGTTGGTGCGCAGCACCTCGGTCTTGATCATGTTGCGCGACTTCATCCACTTGATGCAGTCGGCCAGCGCCACCCAGGCGCCGGTGATCGACGCCGTGCGCGTGCCGCCGTCGGCCTGCAGCACGTCGCAATCGACCGTGATCTGGCGCTCGCCGAGCGCTTCCAGGTCGATCGCGGTGCGCAGCGAGCGGCCGATCAGACGCTGGATCTCGACGGTGCGACCGGTCTGCTTGCCGGCGGAGGCCTCGCGCCGGGTCCGTTCCAGCGTGGCGCGCGGCAGCATGCCGTATTCGGCCGTGATCCAGCCGCGCCCCTGGCCCTTGAGCCAGGGCGGCAGCCGGTCTTCCAGCGTGGCGGTGACCAGCACATGGGTGTCGCCGAACTTCACCAGGCAGGAGCCCTCGGCGTATTTGACGACGCCGCGTTCCAGGCTCACGGCCCGCAGTTCATCCGGTGCACGGCGGCTCGGCCGCATGATTCTCTCCGTGAAAGCGCGCGAAAGACCGACTTTGACCGGCCTTGTAGGAGCCGCGACCGGCAGCGGCAAGGGCTTATCAAGGGTTTATCATGGCCTCGTCGCGCCCGAGAGCGCGCGACGACCGGCTTGCCACCGAGCCGCCGCATGGACACATTATAGGCAGCTGCGAGGAGAGCATCTGGTGGCCCACCACGATCCGATCAACCTGATGACACCGCCGGCCGGTCTGGCGCAGCTCAACGAGCGCTCGCGCGAGATCTTCCGGCAGATCGTCGAAAGTTATCTGGCGACCGGCGAGCCGGTCGGCTCGCGCAACATTTCGCGGCTGATCGCGGTTCCGCTGTCGCCGGCCTCGGTGCGCAACGTCATGGCCGATCTCGAGCAGCTCGGCCTGATCTACGCGCCGCACACCTCGGCCGGCCGGCTGCCGACCGAGGCCGGCCTGCGTTTCTTCGTGGACGCCCTGATGCAGGTCGGCGACATGACCGAGGCTGAGCAGCAATCGATCCAGAGCCAGCTCGCCGCGGTCGGGCGGGCGCAATCGGTCGAGGCCGCTCTGGACGAGGCGCTGACCCGGCTGTCGGGTCTGACCCGTGCCGCTGCCGTGGTGCTGACCGCAAAATCCAACACTCGGCTGAAGCACATCGAGTTCGTGCGGCTCGAGCCCGAGCGTGCGCTGGTCGTGCTGGTGGGCGAGGACGGGCAGGTCGAGAACCGGGTTCTGGTTCTGCCGCCGGGCGTGCCGTCCTCGGCGCTGACCGAGGCGTCGAATTTCCTCAATGCCCGCATCAGAGGCCGGACGCTGGCGGAAGCACGGCTCGAGCTCGAGACGGCGCTGGCGCATGATCGCGCCGAGCTCGACCTGCTGACGCAGAAGGTGATCGCCGCCGGTGTCGCGAGCTGGTCCGGAGGGGACAGCGACGAGCGGCAGCTCATCGTGCGCGGCCACGCCAACCTGCTCGAGGACCTGCATGCGCTCGAAGATCTCGAGCGCGTGCGGCGGCTGTTCGACGATCTCGAGACCAAGCGCGGCGTCGTCGATCTGCTTGGACGGGCAGAGAGCGCGGAAGGTGTCCGCATCTTCATCGGCTCGGAGAACAAGCTGTTCTCGCTGTCGGGCTCGTCGACGATCGTGTCGCCCTATTCCGACGCCACGGGTCGCATCGTCGGCGTGCTCGGTGTCATCGGTCCGACCCGGCTCAACTATGCCCGGGTGATCCCGACGGTCGATTATGCCGCGCGTCTGGTCAGCCGGCTGCTGGGTGGCTGACGCGTGGCATGGTTAACCCGCGGACAGCGCCTCCGGGCGCGATGGTCAGGCTGCGCTTGATTTTCGACGCCCAAAGCACGATATCCCGCCCCATACCCCCAAAACCCGTCAGCCGAACTTGCGAGTCTGTCCATGACCGATCCCGACCTGCATAAGAATGATCCGGAAAACCCGGCGCAGGCCAGCGACCCCGTCGTCTCCAAGCCCTACATCATGCCCGACGATCCTGAGACCGGCTCGGCCGAGGCCCTTGCCAAGGAGGCGGCCGACGCGCGCGACAAGATGCTGCGCACGCTGGCGGAGATGGAGAACCTGCGCAAGCGGACGGCCCGTGAAGTCGCCGATGCACGCATGTACGGCATCACCGGCTTCGCGCGCGACGTGCTCGACATCGCCGACAATCTGCAGCGCGCGCTCGATGCCGTGCCGGCCGAGACACGCGCCAATGCCGATGCAGGCCTCAAGTCGTTGATCGAAGGCGTCGAGCTGACCGAGCGCTCGCTGCTCAACACGCTGGAGAAGAACGGCGTCAAGAAGTTCGATCCGACGGGACAGAAGTTCGACCCCAACTTCCAGCAGGCGATGTACGAGGTCCCGGATTCGTCGGTGCCGTCGGGCACCGTGGTGCAGGTCGTGCAGGCCGGCTTCATGATCGGCGAGCGCATCCTGCGTCCCGCGCTGGTCGGCGTGTCCAAGGGTGGTGCGAAGGCGGCGCCCGCGCCGAGCAACGATCAGTCGAACAGCGCCGCGTGACGGCGAGCACAGGCAGGCGTTCTCCTGCCGTCCTGTCAGTCCAACGAAGAAGCCACGGGCGTGATGCCCGTGGCTTCTTGTTTGTCGGCGCGAGTTTGTAGTTCGTGTCGCGGCAAGTGGACCGCGCGCCGATGAGACCGCGGCGTCCGGATACCGAGTTGGGCTTAGCCTCTCGGCTGGATGCCGTCGCGGACGGCGCGGAAGCGCGGGAAGGCTACCGACCACTGATCGCGCGGCGCGCTGCCGATGATCCGCAGCGTATTCGGCCCGCCGAAGCGCAGCCATTGCACCACGGTCACCGGCGTATTGTCCTTGCCGCTGGTGGCTTCGAGCCGGGTCTCGTAGGCCGGCTGGCCGTCGATGCGGATCGGCTCGGACATCGTGATGCGCGCTTCGCGGACGCCCGGAATGGTGGTGGCCGCCTGCTGGGCGACACGCGCGCGGTCGCCCGCCTCCGGGGCCACCCCGGCCACGAGCCCGATCACCACGAAGGGCGCGGCTTCGAAGCCCTTGTCCTCTTCGCCGTCGGCCAGGATCAAGGCACCCGGCCCGAGCGTGCGGATGGTCTTGAACCCGGAGAGCTCGGTCACCTTGAACGGCATCATCGCGAGCTGCTCGTCGACGGGAACGTCCTTGCGGACGACGGCGGAGGCGAACATCTGACGCACGGCATCGTCGGTGTAGATCCGGCTCGCGGTCTCCGGGATCTGCACGGCCACGTAGCCGGAGAAGCCGTTGCCGGGCAGGATCATCGAGTAGCGCCGCACCGGCGTGGCGCCATCCCGACCGTTCTCAACCGTGTAGTAGGCGGTGCCGGCGGCGGTCTCGATGCTCTCCGGCTTGACGCTGCCGGTCCCGGCGGGATTGGCGGTAAACGCATTCTTCACCTCGCCATAGGCGGCCGCCGGCAGTTCGGTCAGCAGCACCTTGACGCTCTGGTCCTCGGTTTCGAAGCCGGAAAACGTCTTGGCCTTGGCGAGCCCCACCAGCGGCGCGAGCCCGATGCGGACGCCGGGCGGAAATATGGCTTCGGCGGCCATGGCGGAGTGCAGCAGCGACATCAGCAGGGTAGCCGCGGCGAAGAATCGAACGATCATCATCAAACATTGCCTCGTTGACCGAGGCCTCGCGCCGAGGCGGTCGGGGGTCCTCGCCAGCGTGGTCTTCGGCGGCACGCTTTTAGCGGCTTTGCGCCCCCTGCAACAGGCCGGGCGCGCGGTTTTGATCGCCTGCGGCGATCAGCGCGCCCTGCGGGTCGCATTTCCCAGGTCATTTCGCCTCGAAAGGCGGGCTGATGACGGTGCCGTGCTAGCCGCGCTTCAGGATTTCGACGCCATCGACGGTCTGCACCAGCACATAGGGCGCGAGCAGAGCCCTGATCTCGGGGTCGGAACGCGCCCAGTCGCCCCAGTCGCTGTTCTGATTGTCGATCAGGACGACGTCGGGCGGTTGCCTCCGGAAGTCGGCGATGATCCCGGCGCGTTCACGTTCCACATAGGGCGCGAGCCTCTGCGCAGTTTGTGAATCGATGGTTCCGTCTTGTTGCGACCGGCGAACGATTTCCCGGACCCAGAACGCCTCCTGGCGCGAGATCCAGGTGCCATCAAGGGTCCGCACCATGGGGTGCCCGATGACCGCCGCCGCGCTGAGCACCAGCATGCTCGGGCGCGGCCCGAGCCGGGCCACCTGGGCTTCGATCTGCTGGACGTCGACACTACCATTGAACCAGAAGCAGGTCTGCACGAAGAGAACGGCGCCGGCGAGAGCGGTGGCGACACGCGGCCAGCGTCGCGCGTCGCGGCTGGCGTCGATCGCCGACACGGCAAGGCCGGCGGCAAGCAGCGCCAGCGCCACCATCGGATAGGCATGGTAGCCCCAGCCCTTTTGCTGCGCGACGAATGACACCAGGAACCCGAGTGATGCGGCCAATGTGGTGAACGATGCGGCGTCGCGCTCGTGCTGCGCGCGCTGAAGAATGAGGATGATGACTGCTGCAGCCAGCCACAGGCCCATCGGCAGGGTCACGAGGATGGTCGGCACGGGCGCCTTCAGAAGCAGATAGACGTCGCGGACCAGCGGATAGATGACCGTGAAATATTCGGGAAAGAACAGGTAGATGCACGCCGCGTTGATCAGCACCAGGGCCGCGGCGATCCAGTTCTCCAGCGCGAACAGCACGCGCCAGTCGCGCGCCTGAGCCGCGGCGGCGAGTATGCAGAAGCCGACGCTGAAGGCGAAATAAGGCTTGAAGCTCATCGTGAGGCCGGCACTGAGCCCGGCGATGAGCATGGCCGCCGGGGCCACCCGCTCGCGCCTGGCGCGCAGGATGTACACCGCGATCGCCGGCAATATCGTGATCAGGGCCAGATGTTCCCGCTGGCCGAAATCATACATCGGCGCGATCAGAAGCAGGGCGGTCGTCCACGCCGCCAGCCTGCCGTCGGCGAGGCGACGGCGCAGGGCCGATGTCCGCAGCACCAGCCATACCAGCGTCAGGGATGCCGCGGTCAGCACGAAGATCAGGATATTCGTCGCCAGCTCGGGCCTGAGATGGATCGCACGCGCCAGCGCGACGGCCAGCAGATAGACCGACCCAGCCATCGGCGGGTTGGTCTCGAGGATGTCGACGTAGAGCCGCTGTCCATCGAGCATGCGCTCGCCGACGAGGAGCCACCAGCTGACATCGACATTGAGGGGAAGGACGTACCGCAGCCACGCCGCTGCAACCACGATGGCGCAGATCAGCAGTCCCGGGAACGTGGCTTGGCCGGCTTCGCGCGCGCGCTGCGGAAAGCTCCAATCGGAGTCGATGACCATGCCTCATTCCCGTCCCAGGAGTGCGGCAGGCTAGGGCCCGTGGGTTAACAACGCATTTCGGTCATTGGGGCAGATCAGCGGTACCGGATTTGTCGCACTTGCCCGCGACCGCACCTCCTATTTCGCACGGGGCCATTCGACGTGCCGGCAGGTGGATTCGCGCAGTCGCCTCCGGTCCGAGCCGCCGTTTCGCGTCGCCGCCAATTCCGATGGGCCGCTCTGATGTCTCCATGAGGTCGTTCGGCGACGGCCGTGATTTTCGTTGGGTCGAACCCCTGGTCCGGTCCTTGCGGGCCAGTCCCCCCCTCCTATATGACGCTCATCGTCGCAATATCGCGAGCATTTGATCTGAGGGGGTTTTGGATGGGGGCGCCGTCAGGGCCCCACCCAACCTGCCGCAAAAAGAAGGAATATGAGACCATGGGAAAGGTCATCGGGATCGATCTCGGCACCACGAATTCGTGCGTGGCCGTCATGGACGGCAAATCGTCGAAAGTCATCGAGAACGCCGAGGGCATGCGCACGACGCCGTCGATCGTCGCGTTCAGTGACGATGGCGAACGCCTGGTCGGCCAGCCGGCCAAGCGCCAGGCCGTGACCAACCCCGAGCGCACCTTCTTCGCGGTCAAGCGACTGATCGGCCGCCGCTACGACGACCCGATGGTCGAGAAGGACAAGAAGCTCGTCCCCTACAAGATCGTCAAAGCCGGCAACGGCGACGCCTGGGTCGAGGCCGACGGCAAGACCTATTCGCCCTCGCAGGTCTCCGCCTTCATCCTGCAGAAGATGAAGGAGACCGCGGAAGCCCATCTCGGTCAGAAGGTCGACCAGGCCGTCATCACCGTCCCCGCCTACTTCAACGACGCCCAGCGCCAGGCCACCAAGGACGCGGGCAAGATCGCGGGCCTCGAGGTTCTGCGCATCATCAACGAGCCGACCGCGGCTGCGCTCGCCTACGGCCTCGACAAGACGAAGGCCGGCACCATCGCCGTGTACGACCTCGGCGGCGGCACCTTCGACGTCTCGATCCTGGAGATCGGCGACGGCGTGTTCGAGGTGAAGTCGACCAACGGCGACACCTTCCTCGGCGGTGAAGACTTCGACATGCGTCTGGTCAGCTACCTCGCCGACGAATTCCAGAAGGAGCAGGGCATCAACCTGCGCAACGACAAGCTGGCCCTGCAGCGCCTCAAGGAAGCTGCCGAGAAGGCCAAGATCGAGCTGTCGTCGACCACGCAGACCGAGATCAACCTGCCCTTCATCACCGCGGACCAGTCCGGTCCGAAGCATCTGACGATGAAGCTGACCCGCGCCAAGTTCGAGGCGCTGGTGGCCGACCTCGTCGAGAAGACCATCGAGCCGTGCCGCAAGGCGCTGAAGGATGCCGGCCTGACCGCCGGCGAGATCGGCGAAGTGGTGCTGGTCGGCGGCATGACCCGCATGCCGAAGATCCAGGAGATGGTGAAGCAGTTCTTCGGCAAGGAGCCGCACAAGGGCGTCAACCCCGACGAGGTGGTGGCGATCGGTGCGGCGATTCAGGCCGGCGTGCTGCAGGGCGACGTCAAGGACGTGCTGCTGCTCGACGTGACGCCGCTGTCCCTCGGCATCGAAACCTTGGGCGGCGTGTTCACCCGCATCATCGACCGCAACACCACGATCCCGACCAAGAAGAGCCAGGTGTTCTCGACCGCCGAGGACAATCAGAACGCGGTCACCATCCGGGTCTTCCAGGGTGAGCGCGAGATGGCGGCCGACAACAAGATGCTCGGTCAGTTCGACCTGATGGGCATTCCGCCGGCCCCGCGCGGCATGCCGCAGATCGAGGTGACGTTCGACATCGACGCGAACGGCATCGTCAACGTCTCGGCCAAGGACAAGGCCACCGGCAAGGAGCAGCAGATCCGCATCCAGGCCTCGGGTGGTCTGTCGGAAGCCGACATCGACAAGATGGTCAAGGACGCCGAGGCCAATGCCGCGGCGGACAAGAAGCGCCGCGAGGCGGTCGACGCCAAGAACCATGCGGACGCGCTGGTGCACTCCACCGAGAAGGCGCTGGCCGAGCATGGCTCGAAGGTCGCCGACACCGAGCGCCGCGCCATCGAGGATGCCGTCAGCGATCTCAAGGAAGCGCTGAAGGGCGACGATGCCGAGGCGATCAAGGCCAAGACCAACACGCTGGCCCAGGCGTCGATGAAGCTCGGCGAGGCCATGTACAAGCAGCAGGCCGAGACCGATGCGGCCCGCGACGCCGCCAAGGATGACGTGGTCGACGCGGAGTTCACCGAGGTCGACGACGACAAGAAGAAATCTGCTTAACTGAGGCAGAGGTAGTGACCATGACCCCCATGCCAAAGAGCGCACTTTGCGGCTCGTTGGATGGGGGTCATTTTCATTGACCGGAACGCGCGCGGCGATCGCGCCAGCCGTTCCTATTGGGCGAAGTTCGGGCGGGTTTGATTGATGTCCACCAAGCGCTGCTACTACGAGACCCTGGAAGTCGAGCGCGACGCCGACGAGACCAAGCTCAAGGCCGCCTTCCGCAAGCTGGCCATGAAGTGGCATCCGGACAAGAATCCGGGCGATGCCTCCAGCGAAGTGAAATTCAAGGAAATCAACGAGGCCTACGAGGTGCTGCGCGACGCCGACAAGCGCGCCGCCTACGACCGCTATGGCCACGCCGCCTTCGAGCAGGGCGGCATGGGCGGCGCGCACGGCTTCGGCGCCGGCTTTGCCTCCTCGTTCTCTGACATCTTCGAGGACCTGTTCGGCATGGCCGGGCAGCGACGCGGCGGCACCGGGCGCGAGCGCGGCGCCGATCTGCGCTACAACATGGAAATCACCTTGGAAGAGGCGTTCCAGGGCAAGACGGCGCAGATCGAGATTCCGGTCTCGGTGACCTGCGAATCCTGCTCCGGCACCGGCGCCAAGGCCGGCACCAAGCCGAAGACCTGCTCGATGTGCGGCGGCGCCGGCCGCGTGCGGCAGGCGCAGGGCTTCTTCACCCTGGAGCGGACCTGCCCCGGCTGTCACGGCCGCGGCCAGATGATCGAGGACCCCTGTCCGTCCTGCTCCGGCTCCGGACGCGTCACCCGTGACCGCACGCTGTCCGTCAACATTCCCCAGGGCGTCGAGGACGGCACCCGCATTCGTCTTGCCGGCGAGGGCGAGGCGGGGTTGCGCGGCGGACCGCCCGGCGATCTCTACATCTTCCTGTCGCTGACCCAGCACGAGTTCTTCCAGCGCGACGGCGCCGACCTGCATTGTCGGGTGCCGATCTCGATGGTGACGGCGGCGCTTGGCGGCGAGTTCGAGGTGCCGACGATCGACAAGGGCAAGACCAAGGTGAAGATTCCCGCCGGCGCGCAGTCCGGGCGCCGGTTTCGGATCGCGGCCAAGGGCATGCCGGTGCTGCGCTCGCGCCAGACCGGCGACATGTATGTCCAGATCGTGGTCGAGACGCCGCAGAACCTGACCAAGAAGCAGCAAGAGCTGCTGGCCGAGTTCGAGAAGCTGTCCTCGGGAGCGACCCAGCCCGAGGCGGCTGGCTTCTTCACCAAGGTCAAGGATTTCTTCGGCAAGGCGGCGAGCTGAGCCGTGAGTTCAAGCAAGCACGGCCGGGTGGTTTCGCCGAATGACTTCGGGATTCATGTGTCGAGCCAATTTGCTGCTTTGCACATGCAAAAAATTATCGAATGCAACTGTAAGAGCGCGGACCCGCCAGCCTTAATCGTACGTTACGGTTCGGCTTGACCGCCCCGCCTGCGCCCTATACGTCTTTGTGACTCTTTTCTGACATCGCCGTGAAGACGGTCCCGTCTGGTACTGAGATGCCCTTGCAAACGTCCGTGCGTGCGTCGAAAAAGCCTCTCCGTCTGGACGACGAAGTGCGCTTCCTCCGCTCATGGATCGAAAAGCCGCTGCACATGGGCGCCGTCATGCCGTCGAGTCGGCTGCTGGCCCGCACGATGGCGCAGTACGTCGATCCGCACGGGACAGGCCCCGTCATCGAGCTCGGACCGGGCACCGGCGCGATCACCAATGCGCTGGTCGAACATGGGATCGATCAGAAGCGGCTGGTGCTGGTCGAGTACAATCCGAGTTTCTGCGCCCTGCTGCGCGATCGCTACCCGCAGGCCAAGGTGGTCCAGGGCGACGCCTATCGCCTTCGCGACACGCTCTGGAACGTGCTGGGCGCCCCGGCCTCCGCCGTCGTCTCCGGCCTGCCGCTCGTGACCAAGCCGATGCTGACCCGCATGAAGCTGATCCGCGATGCGTTCGCGGCGATGTCGCCGAATGCGCCGTTCGTGCAGTTCACCTATTCCGTCGTGCCGCCGATTCCGAAGTCGCTGCCCGGCGTCACCACGCAGGCGTCCGAGCGCATCTGGATGAACCTTCCGCCGGCGCGCGTCTGGGTGTATCGCAAGCCCTGACCGGCGGCCGCGATCCTTCGTGGCGGGTCGTTGACCGACCTCACGATGTCCGCGCTGAAGATCCTCATCATCCCCGGTTCGACGCGGGTCGGCTCGCACAACGCGAAGCTCGCCGCGGCAGCCGCCTATCAGTTCGTGCAGGCCGGCGCCGACGTCACACGCATCTCGCTCGCCGACTTTCCGCTGCCGATCTACGACGCCGATCTCGAGGCCCAATCGGGCATTCCACTTCACGCCGTGAATCTGACGCGCATGATCGGCGTTCATCATGCCGTGCTGCTGGTGACGCCGGAATACAACGCCTCGGTGCCGCCGCTGTTGAGCAACGCCATCACCTGGATCTCGCGCGTCGACGAGCCGCCGGGCAGCCGCGGCGCGGTGTTCCGCAGCCGGCCGTTTGCGATCGCCGCCGCCTCCGAGAACCGCTTCGGCGGCGTGCGTGCACTCTCGGCGTTGCGGCTGATGCTGACTGCCTGCAACGCGACGGTGATCCCGGGCCAGCTTGCGCTGGCCTGCGCCGACAAGGCCTACAACGACATGGACCGGCTCAAACTGCCCGCCGACATCACGGCGCTCGACGCCCTGGTGCGGGAGCTGATCGTTGTCGCGCAACATACGATGTGAGGTGACATGCCGACCGAGATTGCTCCCCGCGACCGCCTGATCGTGGCGCTCGATTTGCCGAGCGTGGCGGATGCCGAAGCCATGATCATCAGGCTCGGCGACGCCGTGACATTCTACAAGATCGGCATGGAGCTGACCTATGCCGGCGGCCTCGGCCTCGCCGAACGGCTTGCGGCCGAGGGCAAGCACGTGTTCATGGACCTCAAGCTGCACGACATCCCGACCACCGTCGAGCGCGCCACCCGCCAGATCGCCAGGCTCGGCGCCCGCTTCCTCACCGTGCACGGCTTCTCCCAGAGCATGAAGGCCGCGCTCGCCGGCGCCGCCGGCTCCAGCCTCGAGCTGCTCGCCGTCACCGTCATGACCTCCTATGACGATGCCGACCTCGCCGCCGCCGGCTACGCCATGGGCGTCAGGGAGCTCGTCGCCCGGCGGGCCGTGCAGGCCAACGAGATCGGCATCCACGGCCTGATCCTGTCGCCCGAGGAGACCGAGCTGGTCCGGCCGCTGGTCGGCCCCGACATGCAGCTCGTCACCCCCGGGATCCGGCCGGCGGGATCGGACGTTGGCGACCAGAAGCGCATCATGACCCCGGCGCTGGCGATCGCCGGCGGCGCCGACCGCCTCGTCGTCGGCCGCCCGGTCACCGCCGCCGCCGATCCGGCAGCGGCCGCCGAGAGCATTGTCGCCGACATCGCCAGCGCCGTCGCGCTGGTCGGCAAGACCAACCGAACCTGAGCAAGGCGACCGAGAGCAAGGAGACGACAGGGATGCCCAAGGCCTATTGGATCGCGCGGATCGACGTGCACAACATGGACGGCTACAAGGACTACGTCGCGCAGAACGGCGCCGTGTTCCACCAGTACGGCGCCAAATTCCTGGTCCGTGGCGGCCAGTACGAGACCAAGGAAGGCACCTCGCGCTCCCGCAACGTCGTGATCGAGTTCAAGGACTACGCCACCGCGCTGGCATGTTACAATTCTGCCGAATACCAGCGGCTGGTGGCGATGCGCGCGCCGCATTCGCAAGGCGACCTGGTGATCATCGAGGGCTATGACGGACCGCAGCCCTGAGTGCGGCCCGGCTGCCCGCCGGCCTCGGTTGCCGCCGCTATCAGCCCCGGCTATAGCCCTTGAAGGGGCGGAGGAGTTGACATGTCAAAGATGCGCTTGATCGTTGCCGGAGCCGGCGGCCGCATGGGCCGCGCCCTGGTGCGCGCGATCGCCGAGACCGACGGCGCCGTGCTGGCGGGCGCGCTCGAAGCTCCGGGCTCGGAGCTGATCGGCAAGGACGCCGGCGTTCTCGCCGGCCTGCCCGCCAACGGCATCACACTGTCGGGCGACCTCTGGACCATGTCCGCCGAGGCCGACGGCATCCTCGATTTCACCGTCCCGGCCGCGACCATCGCCAACGTCGCGATCGCCGCCGAGCGCGGCATGATCCACGTCGTCGGCACCACCGGCCTGTCTGCGTCCGACGACGCCGTCATCAAGAGCGTCACCAAGCGCGCCGTCGTCGTGCAGTCCGGCAATATGAGCCTCGGCGTCAACCTGCTGGCGGCGCTGGTGAAGCAGGTGGCGAAGTCGCTCGACGCCGGCTTCGACATCGAGATCCTCGAGATGCATCACAAGCACAAGGTCGACGCGCCCTCGGGCACCGCGCTGATGCTCGGCCGCGCCGCCGCCGAGGGCCGTGGCATCGCGCTCGATGAGCATTCCGCCCGCGGCCGCGACGGCATCACCGGCGAGCGCCGCAGCGGCGACATCGGCTTCGCCTCGCTGCGCGGCGGCACGGCGGCGGGCGATCACAGCGTCATCTTCGCCGGGCCTTCGGAGCGGCTGGTGCTGTCGCATCAGGCCGAGGACCGCATGATCTTCGCCCATGGCGCGCTGAAGGCGGCGCTGTGGGCGCATGGCAAGCCGCCGGGCTACTACACGATGGACGACGTGCTCGGCCTCAAGGACCTTTTCTAGTTCAACGTCGATGGAAGCGAACTGATGAGCGAACGTCTCCTGGTGCTGGTGCGCCACGGCCAGAGCGAGTGGAATCTGAAGAACCTGTTCACCGGCTGGAAGGATCCGGACCTGACCGAGCAGGGCGTGGCCGAGGCCAAGGAGGCCGGGCGCAAGCTGAAGGCGCAGGGACTGGTCTTCGACGTCGCCTTCACCTCGGTGCTGACGCGCGCCCAGCACACGCTCGATCTGATCCTGACCGAGCTCGGCCAGACCGGCCTGCCGACCAGCAAAAACCTCGCGCTCAATGAGCGCGACTATGGCGACCTCTCCGGCCTCAACAAGGACGACGCCCGCGCCAAATGGGGCGAGGAGCAGGTCCACGTCTGGCGCCGCTCCTACGACGTCCCCCCGCCCGGCGGCGAAAGCCTCAAGGATACGCTGGCCCGCGCGCTGCCCTACTACGTGCAAGAAATTCTCCCCGGCGTCCTCCGCGGCCAGCGCACCCTGGTCGCCGCCCACGGCAACTCGCTCCGCGCCCTGATCATGGTGCTGGAAAAGCTCACGCCGGAGGGCATTCTGAAGCGCGAACTGGCGACGGGCGTGCCGATCATCTACCGGCTGAATGCGGACTCCACGGTGGAGTCGAAGCTGGATCTGGCGGGCTGATCGCGCGCCCAAAGCGTTCCGTCTCCGATGCTCCCGCATCGCCTTGAGAACCATGAGGCCAAGGTCCGGGCCTCGCCCTTCGAGACGCCCGCCTGCGGCGGGCTCCTCAGGGTGAGGGGCGTTGCTCCGGAGCTCGACCCTTCCATGAGCACGCTGCTCATCGTCAATTCGCAGCTCCGACTGCGAAGCCGCCCCTCATGGTGAGGAGCGTCGCCCTTGCGACGCGTCTCGAACCATGAGGCCCGCGACGATGCGGAGGGAATCGGCCAGTGCGATCACCGGCACGCCGATCTTTCTCCCCGATTCACATCTCAAACAGCCCCGCCCACGGCTCCACGATCTCGCGGCGCATCTCGCCCGAGTCCTGCTTCAACCATGTCCCTCCGAACATCGAGAGGGCGCGGGGAATGCCGGATGCTGGCCGCACCCATGGCCCGCCTGCAGAAAAAAAGCAGGCGGCAGTCACCACAGGTCCAGCCGGAACAACCGGCATTCCCCGCGCGACGGTCTTCACGCTTATACGCAGTCTCCCTGGTGCGCCGGGCTTGTTGGCCACCATCACCACGCGGCGCGCTCTGGCGCCCTCGCGGCTTGATACCAGCATCGGGGTATCAGGACCCTGCGACTTCACGTCCGCAGCCAGCCGTTCGTCGGCGCGTCCGAAGACACGCTGCGGCAGATCGCGGCCATCGCTCCCCGCCTCGCGTGTCGTGACGATCGCGCGCAACGCCCCTCTCGTCGAGGCGGGATGGGCGGAGATAATCATAAATTCTGTAAAAGCGCAATAGGATTATTTTTATCCGAAGTTGTCGCCATGCCAGTCCGTGTTTGACCGCCCCGATTACTTTCGCCGCGTTCGCTCGGCCTTTCCGTCAGGGTGCGTTGCGAGTAGGGCCGACGTCGTATCAATGGACAGCCTCACCAACCGATGAGGTTACTAGATGCAACTCGCCCCTTGGTTAACCGCCCTGTCGACTGTCCAGAACGGTTGGTCGTTCGCCGCGTTTCTCGTCCTGCTAGCCATCTGGCTTGCATTACGTCGGACCTGACGCCGGTGGCCGCCGCGTCTTCTGACGTCAGATTCCGGGGCTCGTACGTCCGCCTTCGCTCTTCGAGCTACGGTGGACGCGGCGTGTGCCCCGGAATGACGGTGGATGTGACGCAGGAGGACTACCCCATCCCCACCTGCCCAGCCTCCCACCCAAGCATCGCCTGCTTGCGTGTCAGCCCCCAGTGATAGCCCGTCAGCGCTCCGCTCTTGCCGAGCGCGCGATGGCACGGCACGACGAACGAGATCGGGTTCTTGCCGACCGCGGCGCCCACGGCGCGCGAGGCCTTCGGGGACTCCAGTCGCGTCGCGATGTCGGAGTAGCAGACGGCGCGGCCCATGGGGATCTTGAGCAGGGTTTCCCAGACGCGGACCTCGAAGTCGGTGCCGATCAGGACGACGCGCAAGGGCTGGTCGGGCCGCCACAGGGTCTTGTCGAAGATGCGCTGGGCGAGGCCGGCGGTGCCGGGGACGTCTTCGATATAGGTGGCGCGGGGCCAGCGGCTCTTCATGTCGGCGAGCGCGGAGGCCTCCTGGCCGGGATCGGCGAAGGCGAGGCCGGCGAGGCCGCGCGGGGTGGCCATCACCAAGGCCATGCCGAACGGGCAGGGGTGGAAGCCGTAACGAAGCGTGGTGCCGGCGCCGCCGGTCTTCCATTCGCCGGGCGACATCGCCTCATGGGTGACGAACAGGTCGTGCAGGCGGCCGGGGCCCGAGAGCCCCGAGTCGAGTGCGGCGTCGAGCACGCTGGCCGAGCCCTTCAGCAGGCCCTTGGCGTGGTCGAGCGTCAGCGCCTGCATGAACGCCTTCGGCGTCAGTCCGGCCCAGCGCCGGAACAAATGATGCAGCTCGTCGGGCGTCAGGCTGGCGGCGTCGGCCATGTCCTCGATGGTCGGCTGCCGGCGCCAGTGTTCCGAGATGAAGGCGATCGCGCGGCGCACCGCGTCGTAGTCGCGCAGCGCCGCCGTCTGTTGCGGGCCCGGCTTGGCCAGGGCGGAATCGTGAATGGCGAGGGTCATCATGGGCTTGGATGTAGGGCGGCCGGGGCGGGTACTCCACCCGATTTCTGATCGGGGGGCTATGGCGAATGTGATCGGCTGGGCTGATCGTTTTCGGGCCTCATGGTTCGAGACGCGCCGCTTGGGCGGCGCTCCTCACCATGAGGGTCAAGCGCCGCAAACGGCCGCTGCACGCAAAACCACGAACACGCCGACAGCGTGTTCATGGCGAGGGAATGGACCACTGCTTCATCTTATCGCCTTGGGGTCTCTTTGCGGGCGAAGGTCTTCCCCCCGAAAGCCGTTCTGCGCGCTGAGAGAGCCTGCAGCGCATCGAGATCGCCGCGGATCAAGGCCTCTTTCTTGGCGCGACTCCATTTCTTCAGGCGGCGTTCGCTTTCGATGGCATCCGTGATCCGCTCGAACCACTGCGAGTAGAGCAGTTTGACGGGACGCCGGGTCAACGTGTACCCGCCGAAGGTCCCGTCATTATGCTGGGCGACCCTCAGCTCCAGCGATGTCCTCGTGGTTCCGACGTACAGGCGTCCGTCGGCGCAGAGCACGATGTAGAGATACGCGCCTTCGGTCATGACGATCCTCGTGCCCTGTCTCTCCTCACCCTGAGGAGCCCGCCGAAGGCGGGCGCGTCTCGAAGGGCGAGGCCCGTGCTGTGGCCTCACGGTGCGAGACCCAAGGACGGCCGCGGGGTTGCTCCTCGTTCCCCAGGGGAGTGCTGGCCGAGATAACGCCCTACAGCGGATTATACACCGGCCCGCGTTTCGCGGCCTGCAACCCCGCCGTCAGCGCCTTGGCGAAGCTGGCCTTTTCCTCCGGGCCCAGGAAGCTCGCGATCGCCACGCGCTGGCCGCGGGCGACGAGGTAGAGGCGCTCGATGCCGAACTCCTCGTGGGTTTCCTGGTCGAGCCGCACCCAGAGCGGGTTGAAGCGCCATTCCATGACGTGGCCCTTGTGGCTGACGCGGCGCAGGCGCAGCTCGGTCAGGGTGATCGAGACGTCCTCATAGGCGTTGGCGCGGCGGAAGTTGACCTTGAAGGCCCAGTAGATCGCCAGCGCATCCAGGCCGAAGAAGCCCAGCACGGGCCAGGCGCCCATCAGCAGCGAGGCGAGGCCGCCGATGAAGCTGATGGCGCAGACCACGACCATCAGCACCAGAAACCCGGTGCGGCTGAGCGAGCGATGCGGCGTCAGCCGGGCCGCGAACAGCTCGGGATCAGCGGCGTCGGTGCCGGTCTCCTGATACGCAAAAGCGTTGCCTGGCATCATGGGGCCTCAGTATACCCGGATCATGGCCAAAATCACCCGCCCCCAACGCGCCAAGCCGGCGCCGGTTCGCAGCCCCTTGAAGAAGGCCGCTCCCAAGGCCGCTCCCAAGGCAGCTCCCAAGTCAGCCCCTAAGGCCGCCTCGAAACGGTCCGCCAAGAAGGCCCCGACGGCCAAGCCGAAGAGCCCTGCCCGGTCGGTCAAGAAAGCGTTGAGCGCGGCCAGGCCCTGGACCCCGGCCGAGATCCGCGAGGCCTTCAGCCGCTTCGCACAGGCCAATCCGGAGCCGAAGGGCGAGCTCGAGCACCTCAACCCCTACACCCTGCTGGTCGCCGTGGTGCTGTCGGCGCAGGCGACCGACGCCGGCGTCAACAAGGCGACGCGGCCGCTGTTCGCCGTCGCCGACACGCCGCAAAAGATGATCGCGCTCGGCGAGGACAAGCTCCGCGACACCATCAAGACCGTCGGCCTCTACCGCACCAAGGCCAGGAACGTGATCGCGCTGTCGCAGAAGCTGATCAGCGAATTCGGCGGCGAGGTGCCGCGCACGCGCGCTGAACTGGAATCGCTGCCCGGCGCCGGCCGCAAGACCGCGAACGTCGTGCTCAACATGGCGTTCGGCGAGCACACGATGGCGGTCGACACCCATGTGTTCCGCGTCGGCAACCGCACCGGCTTGGCCCCTGGCAAGACGCCGCTGGAGGTCGAGCTCGGGTTAGAGAAGGTGATCCCGGCCGAGTTCATGCTGCACGCGCATCACTGGCTGATCCTGCACGGCCGCTACACGTGCCTGGCGCGCAAGCCGCGCTGCGAGCTGTGCCTGATCAAGGACCTCTGCCGCTGGCCCGAGAAGACCGCCTGATACGTTGTGCGTGACGAACGGTTTCGCCTGAGAACGCGTTTGACAGTCACTATTGTGTCACGGCGCGACGCCGTCTCACCATGGCCGGGCCACATCGCCGCCCGCATTGGACATAAGATGACACCCATAATCCGGGGCGATGTGAGTGGCGCGTGACGATTCCCGCGTTCTCGGACCTTTCTGCGCCGGGACGTTGAAGGATCAGCCGCATGGACCATACCGCCGCACTCGTGTCGCTCGCGACCTCGGTGCCACCGCATCAGTTCCGCCAGAACGAGGTGATGGAGGCCGCACGCGTGGTGCTGTCGCCGCGCTTTCCGCAGTTCGACACGATGGCGAGCCTGTTCGCCAACACCGGCATCCGCCAGCGCTACGGCGTCAAGCCGATCGAATGGTACATGGAGCGCCGCGGCTGGCCTGAGCGCACCGAGGCCTATCTCGAAGGCGCCGAGGCGCTGTTTATCGATGCGACCAACAAGGCCCTGGCGCAGGCCGATCTCGCAGCCGCCGACATCGACACCATCGTCACCGTGAGCTCGACGGGCATCGCGACGCCGACGCTGGAAGCGCGCGTCGCCGGGCGACTGGGCTTTCGCGCGGACGTATCGCGCGTGCCGGTGTTCGGGCTTGGCTGCGCCGGCGGCGTCTCGGGCCTGTCGATCGCCGCGCGGCTGGCGCAGGCCCGGCCCGGCACCAATGTGCTGTTGGTGACCTTCGAATTGTGCACGCTGGCCGTGCGCCATGATGAGTTGACGAAAGCCAACATCGTCGCGCTGAGCCTGTTCGGCGATGGTGCCGCAGCGGCGATCCTGCGCGCCGGCGATGGCGGCGCTATCAGGGTCGAGGCGACCGGCGAGAAGCTGTGGCCGGATACGCTCGATATCATGGGCTGGAGCGTCGATCCCGAAGGCTTCGGCGTGATCTTCCAGCGCACCATTCCGGACTTCGTCACCGAGAACATGGGCCCGGCCGTCAACGAGATCCTGGACCGGATGAAGCTCGCGCCTGCCGACGTCGACCGCTTCGTCTGCCATCCCGGCGGCGCCAAGGTGATAACGGCGCTGGAGCGCGCGCTGTCGCTCGGCCAGGGCACGCTGGATCATGAGCGCGAGATCATCGCCGACTACGGCAACATGTCCGCGCCGACGGTGCTGTTCGTGCTGGAGCGCGCCCGCGCCCGGGGCTTGCCGCCGCGCTCGGTGCTCACAGCGCTCGGACCTGGTTTCACCGCAAGCTGCGTTTCATTGAGGCACGCCGCATGACCTTCGCCGCCTTCGTCCTCGCCCTCGTCACCATGCAACGGCTCGGCGAGCTCGTGCTCGCCCGCCACAACACCAAGCGCCTGCGCGCCATGGGCGCGGTCGAGGTCGGGGCGGATCATTATCCGCTGATGATCTCGATGCATGCGGCCTGGCTGGTGTCGCTGTGGCTGCTCGGTGCCGACCAGGATGTCGACCCGTGGCTGCTGTCGGGCTTCGTGCTGCTGCAGGGTCTGCGCTGGTGGGTGCTGGCGACGCTCGGCCCGCGCTGGACGACGCGCATCATCATCCTGCCCGGTGCGCCGCTGGTGACCGATGGTCCCTATCGCTACATCTCGCATCCGAACTATCTGGTGGTCGCAGCCGAGATCGCGCTGCTGCCGCTGGCGCTGCATCTGCCGCTGATCGCGTTGATCTTCTCAGGCCTGAATGCGGCGGTGCTGTTCATCCGCATCCGCGCCGAATCGGAAGCACTCACCGGCATCGGCGGCGGCCAGACCGCATGAGCGCATCGGCCGCGCCGCAGGATCGTCCGAGCCTCGCCACCTGGCTCGGCTTCATCCTGATGTGCGTCGGCATGTTCATGGCGATCCTGGACATCCAGGTGGTGGCGACGTCGCTGCCGACCATCCAGGAGGCGCTCGGCATCACGCCGGACGCGATGAGCTGGATCCAGACGGCGTATCTGATCGCCGAGATCATCGCCATTCCGCTCACCGGGCTGCTCACGCGCGTGTTCACGTTGCGCTGGCTGTTCGTCGGCGCCGTCGGCATCTTCACCGCCGCCTCGCTCGGCTGCGCGTTCAGCGGCGATTTTCATACGCTGCTGGCGTTCCGCGTGCTGCAGGGCTTCTTCGGTGGTCTCCTGATCCCCGTCGTGTTCTCCGCCGTGTTCCTGCTGTTTCCACCGCGCCTGCACGCGGTCGCGACGACGATCGGCGGCGTGGTCGCGGTGCTCGCACCGACCATCGGCCCGGTCGTCGGCGGCTTCATCACCAACACCTGGTCGTGGCCCTGGCTGTTCCTGATCAACATCGTGCCCGGCATCATCGCCGCGTTGATGACGCCAAGCCTGCTGCCGAAGCAGCGCATGGATCTCGCGGAGCTCGACAAGCTCGACCTGTTTGCGCTGTTGCTGCTCGCGGTGTCCCTGGCCAGCCTCGAGCTCGGGCTGAAGGAGGCCCCGAAGGGCGGCTGGCTGTCGTCGAACTGCATTGCGTTCCTGGTGCTGAGCGCGTCATGCCTCACTTTGCTGATCCAGCGCCTGCTGGCCTCGCCGCATCCGATCCTGCGGCTCGGCAGCTTTCAGCGGCGGTCGTTCACGCTCGGCTGCCTGTCGAGCTTCTGTCTGGGCATCGGGCTGTTCGGCTCGGTCTATCTGATGCCAGTGTTCCTCGCCTTCGTGCGCGGCCACGACGCGTTCGAGATCGGCAAGATCATGCTGGTCACCGGCGTAGCGCAACTGATCGCCGCTCCGCTGGTGACGGCGCTGGACGGCAAGGTCGACGCGCGTCTCCTGACGGCGTTCGGCTTCGTGCTGTTCGGCTTCGGTCTGGCAGCGAGCGCGTTCCAGCCGCCGACTGCGGACTATCAGGAGATGTTCTGGCCGCAGGTGGTGCGCGGCGTCGGCATCATGTTCTGCCTGCTGCCGCCGACGCGGATCGCGCTCGGTGACCTGCCGCAGGCCGAGGTCGCCGATGCCAGCGGGCTGTTCAACCTGATGCGCAATCTCGGCGGCGCCATCGGCATCGCGCTGATCGACACCATCATCTATGGCCGCGTCGCCATGCATGCCCAGGCGTTTCGCGACCGCCTGCTGGCCGGCGATACCGCGGCGGCCAAGGCGATCGGGCTCGCGCCGGAGCTGCTGCGCAACCGGCCGCGCGGCGTTTCGGAGGAGCAGGCGATCGCCTATGTCCGGCCGCTGGTCGAGAAGGCCTCGCTGGCGCTGTGCGTCAACGAGGCCTGGTCGCTGCTCGCCGGTGTCGCGCTGCTCGGCTTCCTGCTGATCCCCTTCGCCCGCAGCAAGGCGGCGAGCCTGTCGCCGCGGATGATGGCGCTAGAGGCTGCGCAGCCGGCGCTCCGGCGACGGCTCGATCAGTTCGGGCCGCGGTCCGGATAGGCGCTTGTGCAGGTGGACCATGAAGGCCATGCCGAACAGCGGCGTCGCCAGGTTCACGATCGGGATGGTGACGAAGGCCGCGATGATCAGCCCCGCGGTGAACACGGTCACCGCATTGTCGCGCCGCATCGCCTTGGCCTCCGCCGGCGGCCGGAAGCGCATCGCGGCCAGCTCGAAATATTCGCGGCCGAGCAGCCAGGCCGTGGCGAGGAAGAAGATCACGAAGCCGGCGCCCGCCAGGAACACGAAGGGCAGGGCGACCAGATAGACCAGGATGGTGAGACCGGCGGCCTTGAGGCCCTCGATGATGGCGACGCCGAAGGGCAGGGCGACGCCGGGGCGCTCGGCCGGATAATGCTCGCGCTCGACGAGGTCCGCGACGTCGTCGACGAACAGGCTCGCGATCACCGAGGTGATCGCCGGCATCAGCATGATGCCGCCGAACACGACGCCGAAGCCGGCGGCGATCGAGATGATCCAGGTGAGCACCTCGAGCGTGCCGTGCGAGTTCGGCCCGAGCATGGCCTCGGCCCAGCCCTCGCCGGCAGTCGCGAGCCAGGTCAAGAGTCGCTGCAGCCCGATCGCGAGCACCGTGACCAGCACCAGCGCCAGCCCGATCGCGCGCCACAGGATCGAGCGCATCGGCGGCGACAAAATCTGCGAAATCGCCTTGATGGCGGCGTCGATCATGGCGGGGTCCCTCGCTGCAAAGCCCGCGGCAGAGGTAGACATGCCGGCGGGCTTCGGCAAGTCCGCCGGCATCGTATCAAAGTTCGGTCGCCCGCAGTCGCAGCGCGTTGCCGACCACGCTGACCGACGACAGCGACATCGCGGCGGCGGCGATGATCGGCGACAGCAGGATGCCGAACAGGGGATAGAGGACGCCCGCGGCGATCGGGATGCCGGCGGCGTTGTAGATGAACGCGAAGAACAGGTTCTGGCGGATGTTGCGCATCGTCGCCGCCGACAGCTTTCGCGCCCGCGCGATACCGCCGAGGTCGCCCCGCAACAGCGTGATGCCGGCGCTCTCCATGGCGACGTCGGTGCCGGTGCCCATCGCGATGCCGACGTCGGCCGCGGCGAGCGCCGGCGCGTCGTTGACGCCGTCGCCGGCCATCGCGACGATCTTGCCGCTGGCGCGCAGACGCGCGACCACCGCGCTCTTCTGCTCCGGCAGCACCTCGGCCTCGACCTCGGTGATGCCGATCTTGCGCGCGACCGCGGTGGCCGTGGTGCGGTTGTCGCCGGTCAGCATGATCACCTTGACGCCGTCGGCCGCGAGCGCCTTCAGTGCCTCCGGCGTCGAGGCCTTGACCGGATCGGCGATCGCAAACAGCGCTGCCGGCTTGCCGTCAACGGCCATCGTGATCACGGTGGCGCCTTCGCTGCGCAGCCGCTTGCTCTCGACGCCCAGCGTATCGGTGATGATGCCGAGCGAGGCCAGGTAGGTGGCGGTGCCGAGCACGATGGCTTTGCCTTCGACCTCGCCGCGGGCGCCCTTGCCGGTCGGCGCGTCGAAGCCCTTGACGTCGGCGAGCTTGATGTTGCGCTCGGTGGCATGACGGACGACGGCCGCGGCGAGCGGATGTTCGCTGGCGCGCTCCACGCTTGCCGCGAGCCGCAGCGCCTCGGTCTCGTCGAAACCATCAGCGGTGACGATCGCCGTCACCTTCGGCTTGCCTTCGGTCAGGGTGCCGGTCTTGTCGACGACCAGCGTATCGACCTTCTCCATCCGCT
This sequence comes from Bradyrhizobium sp. SZCCHNR1053, assembly GCF_032381235.1. Classification (NCBI taxonomy): domain Bacteria; kingdom Pseudomonadati; phylum Pseudomonadota; class Alphaproteobacteria; order Hyphomicrobiales; family Nitrobacteraceae; genus Bradyrhizobium; species Bradyrhizobium sp. SZCCHNR1053. Next base: position 18,911 of record NZ_JAUHJM010000015.1, on the reverse strand, counting down.
CCAGCGCCTCGGCGCTCTTGATCAGCACGCCCGCCTGGGCGCCGCGACCGACGCCGACCATGATCGACATCGGCGTTGCGAGACCGAGTGCGCAGGGACAGGCGATGATCAGCACGCTCACGGCGGCGACGAGGCCGAAGGCGAAGCGTGGCTCGGGACCGAACGCGTACCACGCGACGAAGGCGGCAATGGCAGCAGCGATCACCATCGGCACGAACCAGCCCGCGACCTGGTCGGCGAGGCGCTGGATCGGCGCGCGCGAGCGTTGCGCGTCGGCGACCATCTGCACGATCTGCGACAACAGGGTCTCGCGGCCGACCTTGTCGGCGCGCATCACGAAGCTGCCGGTCTGGTTCAAGGTGCCGGCGATGACGCGCTCGCTTTCGGCCTTGGTCACGGGCATCGACTCGCCCGTCACCAGCGATTCGTCGAGCGAGGAGCGGCCTTCGAGAATGATGCCGTCGACCGGCACCTTCTCGCCGGGACGCACGCGCAGGCGATCGCCGACCGCGAGCGCGGCGATCTCCACCTCATGATCGTTGCCGTCGGCATCGAGCCGCCGCGCCGTCTTCGGCGCCAGCTGCAGCAGAGCCTTGATCGCGCCCGACGTCGCGTCGCGTGCGCGCAGCTCCAGCACCTGGCCGAGCAGGACGAGAACGGTGATCACGGCGGCCGCCTCGAAATACACCGCGACCGCGCCGCCATGGCCGCGGAACGCCGGCGGAAACGTCTGCGGCGCCAGGGTCGCGATCACGCTGTAGACATAGGCGACGCCCGTGCCCATCGCGATCAAGGTGAACATGTTGAGATTGCGCGTCTGGACCGATTGCCAGCCGCGGACGAAGAACGGCCAGCCGGCCCACAGCACGACTGGTGTCGCCAACGCGAGCTGGATCCAGTTCGACAACATCGGATCGATAAAGCCATGGCCGCCGACGAGGTGGCCGCCCATCTCGAGTACGACGACGGGAGCGGCGAGCAAGGTGCCGATCCAGAATCGCCGTGTCATGTCGGCGAGCTCGGGATTGGGCGCGTCGTCGAGGCTGATGACGTCGGGCTCCAGCGCCATGCCGCAGATGGGGCAGGTGCCCGGGCCCACCTGCCGGATCTCGGGATGCATCGGGCAGGTGTAGATCGTGCCTGCAGGCATCGCGGGCGGCGACTCGCGTTCGCCGCGATATTTGTCGGGATCAGCCGCGAACTTGGTGCGGCAGCCGGCCGAGCAGAAATGGAAGGTGTGACCCTCGTGCTCGAAGCGATGCTTCGAGGTCGCGGGATCGACGCTCATGCCGCAGACGGGGTCGATGACCTTTGCCTGGTCGTGCTGATGCGCATGGTGCTCATCACCGCCACAGCACGACCCCGCGGCTGCCGGTGCAGTGGCGGCTGCGAGATACTTGGCGGGATCGGCGGCGAACTTGGTGCGGCAGCCCGCGGAGCAGAAATGGAAGGTCTGTCCCTGATGCTCGAGGCGATGCTTTGAGGTCGCGGGATCGACCGACATGCCGCAGACCGGATCCGTCACCTTCGCTGGTTCAGGCGCAGCGTGGTCCGAGCCGCCGCAGCAGGCCCCCGAATCGCTGTCAGGCGCCGCGCCGGCACGATCGCTGCAACAGTTGTCCGCGGATGCTTGTTTGTGTCCGGTTTCCACCGCGCGCTCGTGCGATCCACAGCCGCATCCCCCCGCGCCGCCATGCTCGTGTTTGGTTTCCGACATCGCCAAGCCTCTTGAAACCTATACCCTGTAGGGGTATATATGCTCCATGCGCGAGGACATCAAGACATCCTGTCAGAAACGTTTGAGCCGGATCGAAGGGCAGGTCAGGGGCCTGTCGAAGATGGTCGAGGACAACCGCTACTGCATCGACATCGTGACCCAGATCTCCGCTGTGCGGGCGGCGCTGCGCCGGGTCGAGGAGGAGATTCTGCGCGACCACGTCGCGCATTGCGTCGAGCATGCGATCGCCTCCGGCGACAAGGCCGATCAGCGGCAGAAGATCGCGGAGCTGATGGACGTGATCGGCCGGTCGGATCGCTGAGCAGGATGGACGACGATCAAACCGCGACCTTGCGCCCCCGGGCAGCCGTGCGCGGCGCGACCTGCCGCACCGGCTCGGCGACGAGGTCGTGCGCGTTGACGACGAGCCGCTCGCTGACTTCCTCGATCGTCATTTCCGCAGCCGGAACCGGCTGCGCCGCTTCTTCGTCAGCCGCTTCAGGAACGAGCGGCGGCGCTGTGGCAGAGCCTGGAAACACGGCGAATTCGCCCGCTACCTCCGCGAGCGGCTTCTGCTTGTCGGCCCAGTGGAGAGTCGTGTAGTCGAACCCGTTGACGATGGTCGGCTTGACGATCTCGAAATAGGGCGAGATGTCGAAGTCGCGCGGCATGTACAGCGATGAATCGCGGATGTGCAGGATCTCGCGCTTGGCGCGCCGTGAGGGGGCCCGCGTGATCTTCGGCAGGATCGGATAGCGCACGGCGTCGAACGCCTGCGCGATCAGCGCCGAGCAGATCATCTTGGTCGGATCGCCCGAGCCCAGCGCGATCATGCGCCGCCGCCAGCGTTGCGGAATCGGCATCGGGATCAGATAGCGCATCAGGTCGATGATGTTCTTGGTGTCGTAGCCGAAGCCGATGCGATTGATGGCGTAGCGGCACACCGTGTGCCGGTCCTCATACGTCAGGCCGACCGGACGGCAAACGCGGGTGTGATAGGCGAAGTACTTCGACAGCGGCGCCGAGATTACGCCGTCGCCGACATAGGCCTCGACCAGCACGTGCGGCTCTCCGTCGGGCTCGACGGCACCGTCGATCGGTCCGACATAGAGTGCGGCGTGCGACCAGGTCGATTGCGTGAGGTATTTGATGATGCCGGAGATGCGGCTGTTGCCTTCGACCAACAGCACGTCGCCGGGCTGGACGTCCTTGCGCAGGTAGTCCGGATCGCTCGGCGTGAACGGCTCATAGCCGGGGATCTCCTTCTGGAGATAGGCGGCAATCAGCTTGCCGATCTGGTCGAGCACGATACCCATAACGCTCCCCGGGGACCTTGGCCGATCGCCGGCTTTTCCCTTCTTCCATGATGGTCGATTGCGGTTGCAATTTGGTTCATAGTCGAGTTCTGCACGGAATCACGTTTACCATCCTGGTTGCCGCAACGCGGTAGATGCGGCAAATTCGGTGGCCATTCGTTTCGTTCAAAGCTTTCGGAAACCATGTCATGAACTTCACGCGCCGCGGCTTCCTCTCCGCTTCCGCGGCGCTGGCCGCGCTGCCCATCTCAGGCCGCGCCGCGCAGCCGGCTGTTCCGCGCGAGGCTGACATTGTCGTGATCGGGGCGGGTGCGGCGGGAATCGCTGCGGCTCGCCGGATCGTTGCCGCCAACCGCAAGGTCGTGGTGCTGGAGGCCTCGCCGCGGCTCGGCGGCCGTTGCAGCACGGATGTCGCCACCTTCGGCGTGCCGTTCGATCGCGGCGCCCGCTGGCTGCTCAACGCCGACAGCAATCCGATCAGCAGGCTCGTGCGCGGTGTCGGACTCGATCTCGTCGCAGCTCCCGTCGGGCAGAAGATCCGTGTCGGTCGGCGCAATGCGCGGCCCGGCGAGACTGAGCAGTTCCTGGCCGGGCTGGTGCGCGCCAATCGCGCCGTCGACGAGGCGGCACGCGGCAAGCTCGATACCTCCTGCGCCGCGGCGCTGCCGAAAGATCTGGGCGACTGGACCAGCACCACCGCGTTCGTGCTCGGCGCCAGCGCGACCGGAAAGGATCTCGCCGATCTCTCCGCGATGGACAAGGCGCGCGCACAGGATCGCAGCGCGCCGCTGGCCTGTCGGCAGGGGCTGGGCACGTTCCTCGCCAAGCTCGGCGAATCGCTGCCGTCATCGCTGTCGACTCCGGCAACGCGCGTCGTGTGGACCAACCGAGAGGTCGCGGTGGAGACGCCGGCGGGGCGAATCGCGACGCGCGCCGTCATCCTCACGGTGTCCACCAACGTGCTGACGTCAGGCGCCATCAAGTTCGCGCCCGAGCTGCCGAAGCGGCAGCTCGACGCCGCCGCCAAGCTCAGCCTCGGCAGCTACGATCACATTGCGCTGATGCTTGCGGGCAATCCGCTCGGCCTGTCTCGGGACGAGGTCATCATCGAGCAGAGCAATTCCAACCGCACGGGTCTGCTGCTCGCCAATATCGGTGGGTCGTCGCTTTGTACCGTCGATGTTGCCGGCGCCTTCGGCCGCGAACTATCAGCGCAGGGCGAGGCGGCGATGTCCGATTTCGCCAGGGAGTGGATCGGCAAGCTGTTTGGAAGTGAAGCCGCCGCAGCGGTGAAGTCGTCCGCAGCCACGCGCTGGAACCAGGTGCCGGGCGTGCTCGGCGCGATGTCGGCGGCCACGCCCGGCAGCCAGGGCGCCCGCAAGATCCTCGGTGAACCCCTCGGTCCGCTGTTCCTGGCGGGAGAGGCGACGCACGAAACGCTGTGGGGCACGGTCGACGGCGCCTGGGACTCCGGCGAGCGCGCCGCCGAAGCCGCGCTGCGCCGGATCGGCGCGTTGAAGGATCCCGAGCCGGAACGGGCGAACGAACGGCAACGGCCGCGCCGTCGCGGCAAGGTGCGGTCGGCGTCGCCGGAGGATTGAGCCGGATTGGATCGCGGTGCCTGTAGGGTGGGGGCAAAGGCGCAGCCGTGCTCTCTCCATGTTCGAGATCGTAGGGGCGCCGTGCCCACCATCAAGCTGATGAGTTCGCCGATCGACGGTGGGCACGCTGCCGCCTTCCGGCAGCTTTGCCCAGCCTGCGCGAGCTACACCGGCAGCTTCAGCTCCAACAGGTCCTTGGCGACGATGATACGGCCCGAGTAGTTCTTCCTCACGTCGCGGGTCCAGTCGTCGTCGGTCACCTCGGGATCGTCGCCGGGAACGAAGTGGCTGAGCACCAGCACTTTCACATCTGCTGCCGCGGCGATGCGTCCGACGTCTTCGGTCGTCGTATGGCTTTCGAGCAGGTGCTTCTTCAGCGTCGAGCCGTTCTTCGTCTTGGCGACCAGCCGATCGACCGCGGGCACATAGAGGCATTCATGCACGAGCACGTCGGCGCCCTTGGCAAACTCTGCAAGCTTCGGGTTATAGGCCGTGTCGCTCGAGAACACGATCGTGCCGTCGGGCGTCTCGAACTTGTACGCGAAGTTGTCGGTGATCGGCGGATGTGGCGTGCGGAACGCGGTCACCGTCACGTCCGCCGTCTTCAGCACGACGCCGTCCGTGTCGATATCCTTCGCGACCAGGAGTGGCCGCGGATCTGGCCGGCCTTCGTCCGCGATGCGGGTGTCGACGTCGAACTTGTTAGTTTCCCAGAAGCTCCTGGTCATCGCCTCCAGGCCCTTGGGTCCGAACGACTGGATCGGCGTCGACAATCCTGCGGCCCAGGCGTTGTAGAACAGATTGCCGTATTCGAGATTGTGATCGGAGTGGTGATGGCTGATCAGGATGTACTTCACCGACGGGATCGGAACGCCGGCATTGACGAGCTGGCGACTGACGCCCATGCCGCAGTCGATCACAAACGGCGTGCCGTTGACGACGACGAGGTTGGCCGGATTGGAGGCGCCGATGCCGACGCGCGGGCCGCCTTTGGTGCCGAGGAAGACGATCCGCGTGCCGGTCTTCGTGCCTTGCGCGAACACCGGGGGCATCGCAACAGTGCCGGCTGTTGCCAACGCGAGCTTGAGCATCGTTCGACGATCGATCACGGCGCGTCCTCGCTGTCTGCATCCCTGCAGATAGGTTAACCGCGGCCGAGCACGCCGTCGAGGGCCGGCAGGCCGGCGATCACGGCGATCGCGATCAGCGCGTAGCAAATGACGCGGAACACGTGCTCGCTGGCGCGGCCGAACAGCGATGCGCCCAGCGCCACGCCGAGCGCATAGACCGGGCCGATCAGCAGCGAGAGCCTGAGCGAATCCCAGGTGATCAGGCCGCTGGCCGCGTAGCTGACCATGGCGAAGCAATCCGACGCGCCGAAGAACAGGACGATATTCGCCCGCGCGATCTTCGGCGGGATCGGGCGTCCGAGCCAGTAGCCGACGATCGGCGGCCCACCGGTCTGGGCCACGCCGCTGCAGAATCCCGAGACGGCGCCGACCGCAACCGAGAGCGCGGCGTAGTCCTTGCCGCGATAGCGCCAGCCGGAGATCAGCAATGCGAGCAGCACGACGACGAAGCCAGTGATGATCCAGCGCACGGTCACCGGATCAAGCCGGGTGAGAAACCAGGTGCCGAGCGGCACGCCCACCAATGCGCCGGCGACGATCACCGCGGTGGCTCCGCGGTCGGCCTCACGCCAGGCTGCGGGCACCGTCGGGGCCATCGACACGAAATCGATCACCAGCAGCAGGGGCGCGACGAGCCGCGGCGTCGCAAAGCTGCTCGCCAGCGGCATGAAGATCAGCGCCGCGCCAAAGCCGGAGAAGCCGCGCGCGGTCGCTGCGATGAAGGCGACGATCGCCACCGCGACCGTCGCGTACAGGCTGAGATCGGCGGGAATGAGCCCTGACAGGCTCATCCGCGCAACGTGCCGCCGGTCTTCTTGGCGACGTCCGCGGTGATCTTCGCTGCCACGGCGTCGATCTCCTCGTCGGTCATCGTCTTGTCGCGCGGCTGCAGGGTCACCGCGATCGCCACCGACTTCCTGCCGTCCTCGATGCCCTTGCCCTCGTAGACGTCGAACACGGTGACATCGGTGATCAGCTTCTTGTCGACGCCCTGCGCGGCGCGCACGATGTCGCCGGCCTTGACCTTGCGGTCGACGATGAAGGCAAAGTCGCGCGACACCGGCTGGAATGCCGAGAGCTCCAGCACGGGCTTGGCCCGCGTCGGTTTCGCCTTCGCGGCTGGGATGCGATCGAGGGTGACCTCGAAAGCGACCAGAGGTCCGTCGGCCTTCAGCGCCTCCAGCGCGCGCGGATGCAGCTCGCCGAAATGGCCGAGCACGTTCTGCGGTCCCATCTGGATCGTGCCGGAACGGCCGGGATGCATCCAGGCGGGGCCGCCGGCGACGATCTGCAGCGACGCCATCGGCGCGCCAGCCGCCGCGAGTACGGCGAGCGCATCGGCCTTCGCGTCATAGGCGCTGGCCGCCTGCGATCCGGTCCAATGCCGGCCGAGTCCCTTCGACGACGCGATGCCAAGGCGAATACCACTCGCGGCCACGAACTGATCCGCGGGGCCATCGTCCTTGAAGACCTGCCCGACCTCGAAGATCGCCGCATCGCCGAAGCCGCGATCGGCATTGGCCTGCACCGTCGCGATCAGGCCCGGCAAGAGGCTCGGGCGCATGTCCGATAGATCGGCGGCGATCGGATTGGCAAGCGCGAGCTCGGCCTTGCCGCCGCCGAACAATTCGGCCGCCGGCTTGGAGATGAACGACCAGGTCACGGCCTCGACCATGCCGCGCGCAGCCAGCGCGCGCTTGGCGCGCCGGGTGCGCAGCTGGATCGGCGTCAACACCGGCTTTCGCGGGGCATCGCCGCGCTCGAACGGCGTCATCGGCACCTTGTCGACGCCAACGATGCGCACGACCTCCTCGACGATATCAGCCTTGCCATGCACGTCGCTGCGCCAGGAGGGCACCGCGACCTTCACCACCGGGCCGTTGCCGGCGACCACGAAGCCGAGATGCGTCAGGATTCGCCGCATCTCGGTCAGCGGCACCTCGATGCCCGCCAGCCGCTTCACCTCGGTCAGTGGGAAATCGATGATACGGTCATCACCAAACGGATTGCCGACGACGACGGTCTCCGACGGCGTGCCGCCGCACAGCTCGAGCACGAGCCTGGTCGCCATCTCCAGGCCCGGCACCATGAAGGCCGGATCGACGCCGCGCTCGAAGCGGTAGCGCGCGTCGGAATTGATGCCGAGCTTGCGGCCGGTCTGGGCGATGTTGATCTCGTTCCACAGCGCCGATTCGATCAGCACGTCGGTGGTGCCTTCGTCGCAGCCGGAGGCTTCGCCGCCCATGATGCCGGCGAGCGATTCGACGCCGGAATCGTCGGCGATGACGCACATCGAATGGTCGAGCGTGTAGGTCCGGCCGTCGAGCGCGAGCAAGGTCTCGCCGTCACGCGCGCGGCGGACGACCAGATTGCCCCTCACCTTCTTGGCGTCGAACACGTGCAGCGGACGCGCGCGGTCGAAGGTCATGTAGTTGGTGATGTCGACCAGCGCGTTGATCGGGCGCAGGCCGATCGATGTCAGGCGCTGCTGCAGCCACTTCGGCGACGGGCCGTTCTTGACGCCGCGCACCAGTCGCAGCGCGAAGCCCGGACAAAGCTTCTCGTCCTCGACCGTGACCTTCACCGGGCAGGGGAGCTCGCCCTTCGCCGGCTTGATGCCGGGGTCCTTCAGCTTGCCCATGTCGGCGGCGGCGAGGTCGCGGGCGATGCCGTGCACGCCGGTGCAATCTTGGCGGTTCGGCGTCAGGTTGATCTCGAACATGGGATCGCCGAGGCCGGCCCACTCCGCGTAAGGAGTGCCGATCGGCGCATCCGCCGGCAGCTCCATGATGCCGTCGTGATCGTCGGAAATCTGCAGCTCGGCCGCCGAGCACAGCATGCCACGGCTCTCGACGCCGCGGATCGTGCCGACCGAGAGCGTGATGTTCTTGCCGGGGATGTAGGTGCCGGGCGGCGAGAACACCGACACAAGGCCCGCGCGCGCGTTCGGCGCGCCGCACACCACCTGCACCGGCGCGCCACCGTCACCGGTGTCGACCATGCAGACGCGTAAGCGGTCGGCGTTCGGGTGCTGCTCGGCGGAAACGACGCGCGCGATTCGATAGGGCGCGAGCAGCTTCGCTTTGTCCTCGAGATGCTCGACCTCGAGGCCGATCATCGTGAGCTTGTTGGCGAGCGTCTCGACCGACTCGTCTGTGTCGAGATGGTCCTTCAGCCAGGACAAGGTGAATTTCATGGCTGCATGCCTCGGATCTTGCTGGTGTTTGTATCGTGTGTGTTGGCTTCGTATGTGCCGTCTTGGCCGCTTGCACAGCTCTCTCCGCTCCCTCCCCCCTTGTGGGGGAGGGTTGGGGAGGGGGGTAAGCCACGGGCGCGGACGGCGAGAGCCTGACGGCTGGCTTCAACGACGCCTTCCAAGTTCGAAGTCACCTGCTCGTTGGTGAAGCGGTGGACTTCAAAGCCTTCGGCTGCGAAGAACGCGTCGCGTTGGGCGTCTCTTGCCTGCCGTTCGGCGAAATCATGCGATTCCCCGTCGAGTTCGATGACAAGCTTTGCCGAGAAGCAGACGAAGTCAGCAATGTAGTTACGAAACGGGACTTGGCGGCGAAAGCTGGCGCCATCGATCCGGTTCGCCTTGATGTAGCGCCAGAGCAGTGTCTCGGCGCGCGTCATCGCCTGGCGAAGTTGCTTCGCCCGGCGGCGATGGCGCTCGCTGACAACTGCGTGCGGCATCCGGGGCTACCCCCCTCCCTGACCCTCCCCCACAAGGGGGGAGGGAACGGAGAAACCGGTGGTTGTCGAAGCGCGCGCGCGGGGGATCCAGCTCTCCCCCGCAAGCGGGAGAGGGAGTCCTACCGCCCGAGCGGAGACAGCGAGGCCGGCAACGCTCACGCGCTCAATCCCCCCGCGAGCGTCGGCACATCCAGCGGCTTGAAGCCGTAGTGCGACAGCCAGCGGACGTCGCCTTCGAACAGCTGGCGCAGATCGCTCATGCCGTATTTCAGCATCGCGATGCGGTCGATGCCCATGCCCCAGGCGAAGCCCTGGTACTCGTCGGGATCGATGCCACAGGCGCGCAGCACGTTCGGATGCACCATGCCGCAGCCGAGAATCTCCAGCCAGTCCTCGCCTTCGCCGAAGCGGATCTCGCCCTTGTCGCGGCGGCACTGGATATCGACCTCGAGCGACGGCTCGGTGAACGGGAAGAACGACGGCCGGAATTTCATGTTGATGTGGTCGACCTCGAAGAACGCCTTGCAGAACTCGTGCAGGATCCATTTGAGGTGGCCGAGATGCGAGCCCTTGTCGATGACGAGGCCTTCGACCTGGTGGAATTGCGGCGTGTGGGTCGCGTCCGAATCGATGCGGTAGGTGCGGCCCGGGCAGATCACGCGGATCGGCGGCTTCTGGCTCAGCATGGTCCGCACCTGCACCGGCGAGGTGTGGGTCCGCAGCAGCATGCGCGAGCCGTCCGGCTTCGGATTGAAGAAGAACGTGTCGTGCATCTCCCGCGCCGGATGGCCTTCCGGGAAGTTCAGCTTGGTGAAGTTGTAGTCGTCGGTCTCGACATCGGGGCCCTCCGCGATCGAGAAGCCCATGTCGGCGAAAATCGTGGTCAATTCGTCCATCACCTGGCTGAGCGGATGGATGCGGCCGGTCTCGGCCGGCGAATCCTGCAGCGGCAGGGTGACGTCGATGGTCTCGGCCGCGAGCCGCGCGTCCAGCGCAGCGGCCCTGAGCACCTCGCGGCGCGCGGTGAGCGCCTGCGTGACCTTGTCCTTGGCAAGGTTGATCGCAGCACCCTGCGTTTTGCGCTCGTCCGGCGACATCTTGCCGAGGGTGGCCAGCAGCGCCGAGATCGAGCCCTTCTTGCCGAGGGCGGCGACGCGCACGGCTTCCAGCGCGGCTTCATCGCCGGCGGTGGCGATCTGGTCGAGGATCGAGGTCTCGAGCGAGGCGAGGTCGGACACGGTCAAAATCTCCGCGGGACAAAGGCGGCTGGGTTGTCGCCGCGCGGGCGACAGGGGTCAAGCGAAAGGATCGATGTCGCCGAACAGCAAAAAGCGGCCGAGATCGTCGGCCGCTTTGCAGTCCTCGCGATGAGGAAGGGCGATCAGGCGGCGAGCGCCGCCTTGGCCTTCTCAACGATCGCCTGGAACGCGGCGGGCTCGTTGATCGCGAGATCCGACAGCACCTTGCGGTCGACGGTGATGCCGGACTTGGACAGGCCGTCGATAAATCGGCTGTAGGTCAGCTCGAACGGACGCACAGCGGCGTTCAGGCGCTGGATCCAGAGCGCGCGGAAGGTGCGCTTCTTGCGCTTGCGATCGCGGAACGCATACTGGCCGGCCTTCTCGACGGCCTGCTTGGCGGTGCGGATCGTGTTCTTGCGGCGGCCGTAATAGCCCTTGGCGGCCTTGAAGACTTTCTTGTGCTTGGCGTGGGCGGTCACACCGCGTTTGACGCGAGACATGCCGGGTATCCTTGGATTCAGAGATGACGATCAGCCGCGGCTTGGAGGCGGCCAGGGTTTCGGAAGCGAGAGGCCGGTCAGGCGTTCGGCAAGAAGTACTTCTTGACGTTGTCGCCGTCGGTCTTGAACAGCACGCGGGTGCCGCGCAGCTGCCGGATCTGCTTCTTCGTCCGCTTGATCATGCCGTGGCGCTTGCCGCGCTGGGCGTGCATCACTTTGCCGGTGGCAGTCACCTTGAAGCGCTTTTTGGCGCCGGATTTGGTCTTCAGCTTGGGCATTTGGCTCTCCTTCATGCCAACGGCAAGCCGCCCGCTAAAGCGGCGCCATCAGGCGAAAATGCTCGTTAGAGCGTTGGTTGTGCTCAGGTATTGGGTCCAAACAAGGATCCACCCGCACAGGGACATCGCCACGGCAGCCCTTGATCAGCCGGGCGACGAAGGCCGCGCTTATGCCAGAGACGGTGGCTCTTGGCAACGCTGAACCGCCGAATCGGCTCGTCCGAGCCATGGTCAGCCGACATGGTCAGCCGACATGCGAGCCGCGGGTACAGGTATCCCAGGGCGGCCCTCGGCCACCGGCACCGGCCGGCTCCGTTCGGTGGAGCCGCAAAGGCTCCTCCGGCAGCTGCAGCGGGCGGTGGCAGGTCCTGATCCGCGCCCGCAAAGAGCGGTTCTGACGGGGGCCTCAAGAGAAAAGCCCGCCAGACGTGTGGCGGGCTCGGTTTGGTGCGTCGGTGGCTGGCGACTAGCGCGGGGCCAGAACCATGACCACCTGGCGTCCCTCGAACCGCGCGTCCTGCTCGACCTTGGCGAAAGCCGCGACGTCGGACTTGACCTTGTCGAGCAACTTGGTGCCGATCTCCTGGTGCGCCATTTCGCGGCCGCGATAGCGCAGTGTGATCTTGACCTTGTCGCCCTCTTCGAAGAAGCGCTGCATCGCCCGCATCTTCACGTCGTAGTCGTGATCATCGATCATCGGGCGGAGCTTGATCTCCTTGATCTCGACGACCTTCTGCTTCTTGCGGGCCTCGGCGGCCTTCTTCTGCGCCGAATACTTGTACTTCCCGTAGTCCATGATCTTACAGACGGGAGGATTGTTGTTCGGCGAAATCTCGACCAGATCCATGCCGGCATCAGCGGCCATCTTGATCGCAACCACGGTCTCGACAGTGCCGCGGTTGGTACCTTCTGAATCGATCAGCTGGATCTGCGCATTGCGAATCTCATCATTTGTGCGCGGCCCGTCTTTGACGGCAGCGGGCGGGGCTCGATTGGGGCGGCGAATGGGTAGTTCTCCAAGGTTGTGGAAGAAGGCGACTATTTTGAAGGAAGATGCCCTCGCGGGCAAGACAGCTGGCGTCCCGTGCGTCGAATTAACATCCGGCCGTCATGGCTCTTGCGTCGCACGCGCAGGACTTCGGCGCGGCCGTGCATTCCCCCAAAGGGACCACATGGCCAAGAATGGCGATCAAAACCGCACTTTCGAGGCCTCGTGGCTCCGCTCGCGGACATAGAGTGCGCGGGGCCCTTTCGCAAGCGGCAGCGCCCGGTCGAGCGGATTGACGCGACCGGCTGGTTCGCCCACACAGCCCCCGAAATCGAGTAACGATCCATGAACCCTGCTGTAGAAAATGCCGATACGCCCGTCTTCGTCACCGTCGGCGCGGGCGAATCGTCGCGCCGGATCGCGGTGCGGGCGCGGCCAGGCCGCCCGCCCGGGCTGTTCTGGCTCGGTGGCTTCAATTCCGACATGAAAGGCACCAAGGCGCTGGCGCTCGACGTCTGGGCCGCCGAGCGCGGCCGCGCCTGCGTCCGTTTCGACTATTCCGGTCACGGTGAATCCGGCGGCCGCTTCGTCGACGGCACCATCGGCCGCTGGCTCGAGGAGAGCGTCGCGGTGTTCCGGCAAATCTGCCGCGGACCGCAGGTCGTGATCGGTTCCTCGATGGGCGGCTGGATGGCGCTGCTGCTGGCGCGCGAGCTGCTCAAGGACCCGGCGGAGGCGACGCTGGCTGGCCTGGTCCTGATCGCCCCGGCGCCCGATTTCACCGAGGAGCTGATGTGGAAGGGCTTCCCGCCGGCGGTCCGGACCGAGATCGAGTCCAAGGGCGTCTGGATGCGTCCGTCGGAGTATGGCGAGCCCTATCCCATCACCAGGGCGCTGATCGAGGACGGGCGCAATCATCTCCTGCTCGGCGGTGCCATCAAGGTCGGCTGCCCGGTGCGCATCCTGCAGGGCGCGCAGGACCCGGACGTCCCCTGGCAGCACGCGTTCGCACTGACCCACCGCCTGCCGGCCGAAGACGTGGTGCTGACCATGATCCAGGACGGCGACCACCGGCTGTCGCGTCCGCAGGACATCGCGCGTATGCTGGCCGCGGTCGGTGAGATGGGCTGAGGCGGCCCGCTTCAGCATCGGGCTTGCCATTCCGCGCGGACGCTCTCGTCGGTCTCTGACGTCAGCGCCGCCTCCGCACGTCGCGCGAAGGCGGCGTCGTCGAGCAGCCGCGCGAGCGCCCAGGCGGCGGCGCCGCGCACCAGTGGACTCGGATCGGCGGCAAGCCGTTCGGCGGCCGGCGTCAGCGCCGCATCGCCGGAGTTGCCGATCGCGATCAGCACGTTGCGCAGGAAGCGGTCGCGGCCGACGCGCTTGATCGGCGATTTCGTGAACAGTGCGCGAAACGCGGCGTCGTCGAGCGCAGCCAGCTCGGCGAGATCGGGGGACCGCAGCGATTCGCGGGCTGCCAGCTTCGCCTCGCGCCCCGCTTGCGCGAACTTGTTCCATGGACAGGCAGCGAGGCAGTCGTCGCAGCCGTAGATGCGGTTGCCCAGCGCCTTGCGGAACTCGCGCGGGATCGGCCCCTTGTTCTCGATCGTCAGATACGAAATGCAGCGCCGTGCGTCGAGGCTGTAAGGTCCCGGAAACGCCGCGGTTGGGCAGCTGTCGAGGCAGGCCCGGCACGAGCCGCAATGATCGCGCTCCGGCGTATCGGCGGGCAGGTCGAGCGTGGTGTAGATGGCGCCGAGGAACAGCCAGGAGCCGAAGCCGCGTGACACCAGGTTGGTGTGCTTGCCCTGCCAGCCGAGCCCGGCCGCTTCGGCCAGCGGCTTCTCCATGACGGCCGCGGTGTCGACGAACACCTTCACGTCGCCGCCGGATTGCGCGACCAGCCAGCGGGCGAGCATCTTGAGGTTCTTCTTGATGACGTCGTGATAGTCGTCGCCGCGGGCATAGACCGAAATCGCAGCGTTGCCGCGCTGGGATAGGACCGCGCGCGGATCCTCGTCGGGGCCGTAATTGACGCCGAGCATGACCACGCTGCGGACCTCCGACCACAACGTGGTGGGATCAGTGCGGCGGGACGGCTCGCGCGCCAGCCAGTCCATGTCGCCGTGCTGGCCGGCGGCGAGGAAGCGTTCGAACGCGGCGGCCCGCTCGGCGCTCACGACTGGGGCGGTGATGCCGATGGCATCGAAGCCCAGCCGTTGCGCCTCGGCGGCCAGCGCCGCCTTCAACGTCTCCGGCGTGGGCCTATCGGCGCTCAGAAGTCCAGGTCCACATAGGTCCGCGACGCCGGCACGCCCGCCAGCCAGTCGGAGAGCAGCGGCCGGAACGACGGCCGCGACTTCACCCGCGCGTACCATGCCTTCGCCGCGTCGTCCTCGATCCATGGCACGTCGCCCAGATAGTCGATCGCCGACAGATGCGCGGCGGCGGCCAGGTCGGCATAGGTCAGCCGGTCGCCCGCCAGGAAATTGCGCCGCTGCGCCAGCCAGCCGATATAGGCGAGATGATAGCGCACATTGGTCTTGGCGGCGCGAATCACGTCGGTCGATGGCGGCCCGCCGCCATCCTCCTCGCTCATGAAGCGCTTGTAGATGCGCTCGGTGACCAGCAGGTTCGAGGCCTCCTCGAAGAACTTGGTGTTGAACCAGTCCATCAGCCGGCGCACCTCGACGCGCTCGGCCGCCGACGCCGGCATCAGCCGGCGATCGCCCATCTCGGGCCCGCAGGTCTCGTCGATGAATTCGGCGATCACGCCGACACCGGGCACCGGCGGCAGGCCTTCGACCGACAGCACCGGCGTCGTGGCCGCGGGATTGAGCACGAGGAACGCCTCGCGGCGCTCCCAGGCGCGTTCCTCCACCAGGCGCAGATCGAGCCCGTATTCGCCGAGCACCAGCCGGACGAAGCGTGAATGCGGGCAGAAGGGATGGTGGTAGAGCGTGTACATGGAGCCTTTCGACGATTCCGCGGCTACGGCGCTTAACGAACAATCAACCATCGGTTCGCACCGACGCCTCGTCCCGATACCGGCGCGCGGGTGCGCTCGCGAATCGGACCATTAGCGCATGGTCGGCGAAAGTGTAAGCAGTAGGGCGACGGGCGGTCATGCGGGAAACGGCGCTTTCGGGAACAGCGATCAGCGCGCCCGATCCGCTGTCCGGCATTGCCTCGTTCTGATTCGCATGGCCGATCACACGCCGGTTCATTCATCGGATGTGGCCGGTTCGAGCGCTTTTTGCAATTGCGGGCGGGAGCCGAATAGGCGAGAAGGGCCGCGTTTTGCCGGCAATCCAGGATCCGATCAATGATGTCAGATACGCTGCGGGCGGTGCTTCTCGGCATAATCGAGGGCGTCACCGAGTTTCTTCCCGTATCCTCGACCGGCCATCTGTTGCTGGCGGAACGCTTCTTCGGGCTCGGCGACGAGGGGTTCTGGAAGAGTTTTGCGATCCTGATCCAGCTCGGCGCCATCCTCGCCATCGTCGCGCTGTACTTCTTCAAGCTGTCGCGCGTCGCCATCGGCGCGATGTCGAACGCTGACGACCGCCGATTCATCATCGGCGTGCTGATCGCCTTCCTGCCCGCCGTCATCATCGGCCTCATCGCCGGCAAGTACATCAAGGCGCTCCTGTTCGATCCCTGGGTCGTGTGCTTCTCGCTGATCGTCGGCGGCGCCATCCTGCTGTGGGTCGATCAGATCGATCTCAAGCCGCGGGAGCACGACGCCACGCGCTATCCGCTCATGATGTATCTGTGGATCGGCGTCGCGCAGTGCCTCGCGATGATCCCCGGCGTGTCGCGCTCCGGCGCCACCATCGTGGCGGCGATGCTGCTCGGCGGCGACAAGCGCTCGGCCGCGGAGTTCTCCTTCTTCCTGGCGATCCCGACCATGGTCGGCGCCTTCGTCTACGACTTCTACAAGAGCCGCGCCGAGATGACGTCCGATCACCTCGGCCTCATCGCGATCGGCTTCGTCGTCTCCTTCATCACCGCCATGATCGTGGTGAAGGCCTTCCTCGGTTACGTCACCCGCCACGGCTTCGTGCTGTTTGCCTGGTGGCGCGTGATCGTCGGCACGCTGGGCCTGATCGCGCTGGCGCTGGGGAAGTAGTTATCGCGTAGGGTGGGCAAAGGCGCGCAGCGCCGTGCCCACCGTTCTCACCGAGCATGCCAAAGCAAGGTGGTGGGCACGCTTCGCTTTGCCCACCCTACAGATACCCTCACGCGTTCTTGCGCTGGAACTGCCCGGACGGACGGAAGCGCCAGAGATATTGCG
Organism: Bradyrhizobium sp. SZCCHNR1053; assembly: GCF_032381235.1. NCBI lineage: Bacteria > Pseudomonadati > Pseudomonadota > Alphaproteobacteria > Hyphomicrobiales > Nitrobacteraceae > Bradyrhizobium > Bradyrhizobium sp. SZCCHNR1053. The sequence continues at coordinate 2,150 of NZ_JAUHJM010000015.1, read as the reverse complement.
GGGCGACCGCCTCGAGCGAGTCAGGCGTGATGCCGAGGCCCTGCAAGGTCAGCCCGGCCGCCTTTGCCGCCTCCGACACCACGTTGTCGTGGCGCAAGAGCTCGACCTGGTCCGGCGTCAGCTTCAGCGGCCCCGGCGCGAACTGCAGGATTGCGGCCTGCAGTTTGGCGAGCCCGAACGGCAGCGGCAGCAGCGCGCGGTCGCGATCGGTGATGTCGAGGATGATTTTCAGGATTTCCCGGAAGCTCAGCACCTCGGGCCCGCCGAGCTCGTAGGTCGCGCCCGGCTGCGCCTTGCCGTCGACCGCATCGGCTACCGCAGTGGCGACGTCGCCGACATAGACGGGCTGCATCTTCGTCTCGCCGCCGCCGATCAGCGGCAGGAACGGCGAAATCCGCGCGAGCGCCGCAAAGCGGTTGGTGAACTGGTCCTCGGGGCCGAACACGACCGAGGGACGCATGATCACGGCCTCGGGCACCGCGGCCAGCACGGCGGCCTCGCCGGCCGCCTTGGCGCGGGCATAGCTCGAGGCCGACTCCGCGTCGGCGCCGATCGCCGAGACGTGCACCATGCGGGCGCCAGCGGCGGCGGCCGCCTTGGCGACGGTGGCGGCACCCTCGGCCTGCACGGCCTCGAAGGTCTGCGCGCCGCTCTCGGTCAGGACGCCGACGAGGTTGATCGCGACATGGCTGTCACGCAGCGCTGATGCGACCGAGTCGGGATAGCGCAGATTGGCCTGCACGGCGTGGATCTGGCCGACCCGGCCAAGCGGCTGCAGGTGGCCGGCGAGCTCCGGCCGGCGCACCGCGACGCGGATGCGATAGTCGCGCTTGGCCAGCGCCCGGACCACGTTGCGTCCGACGAAGCCGGAGCCGCCGAAGACGGTAACCAATGTGTCCAGATTCGATGCCATGGAATGAGTCCTGGGATTGCCGGGCGGTCGGTCCGCCCCGGACGAGATAGCTGTCAGCGGCGATTCGCACCCCGCGGCCCGCCATCCTGGGCCGCTGTATAGCCCATCGTCCGCACTGCGGAAAAGGGAGCCGTGTTTTTGCGCATGGCTTCAGAAAAATTGTCATCTTGGGCGTTCAGCGGTTTGACAAGCGCCCGTTCGATCCGTACACAGCGCCCCCATGCCCAGGTGGCGGAATTGGTAGACGCGCTGGCTTCAGGTGCCAGTGGCTTAACGGCCGTGAAGGTTCGAGTCCTTTCCTGGGCACCATTTTGGTGGTGACCTCCCCCGCACAGAACTCTGTGACAGACGACGGCGCTGATGCGCCTCCGGATCTGATTGGGTGGCATCGATTTAGCTGATGTCTTCGGGACATCAGCGACACGCTCGTCCCCGAGCCAGCCGATAATCCTCCTTTCAACGCCCGTGATGTAGCCGCCGCTGCCGGCTGCGAGCCTCCACCCTCCCCTGGAGGGGGAGGGTCGATCGCACGCGAAGCGGGCGAGCGGGGTGGGGTGATCTCTCCACGCACGCCAGCGCCAGAGGAGAGATCACCCCATCCCGCCTCACGTTTCGCTTCGCTCTCCGTGAGGCGACCCTCCCCCTCCAGGGGAGGGTGGGCACCGCCTTCGTGTTGAGTGATCACCATGACCGCCGTGGTCTTTCTCGTTTAGGGCAAGACCTATCAGCCTCGCGGCGCGCTTTGCGCCCGAGCTGTGCTGATCGTCTCGCCCCCTTCAATCATGAGGGCGCAGGGAGAGCCGGGTGCCGACCGCACCCATGGCCCGCCAGCGAAGGAAAATGCTGGCGGCAGGAACCACAGGTACGCGCCGGATCATCCGGCCCTCCCTGCGCGATTGGTTTTAACGGCTGCTTCGCGTTCTCCCTGGTGCGCCGGGCTTGTTGGCCACCATCCCCACGCGAAGCGAAGGCTTCGACATGAGTTGATATCAGCGTCGGGATATCAGGACCGCGCGACTTGACCGTGCGTGCCTCGCCGTTCGTCCGCGCAAGAAGCTCACGCTGCGTCGACACACGCCCATCGCATCCCACTGCCAACGATCCGTGACGGTCGCGAAACGCCCCTCATGCGGCAGCAGGGACGCGCGGAAATGTGCAGGTGATTTGCCCGACGAGGCTGGGCAAGAACTCAGTGTTCACGGTAAGATTTGGGGGCATGACGAATCGGCCGTTCAAG